>NZ_JBIRBB010000001.1:0-761386 GCF_044326295.1 Spongiactinospora sp. 9N601 | reverse complement strand
CCACGAGGTCTCCGGTGTTCAGGTTGTTCTTGGTCGATCAACCCTCTTACCGGAGACCTCATTCGTTGTCGATCTACGACTCGCCCAAGCGGCAGCCCGCCTCACAAGACTTCGATACACGCCCTAGCCCGCCCGGCGAGACAATCGCATGTGGGATGCTCTGAGCATGGCCGCGACTAGTCCTGCCCCTGTGACCTTGGTGCTCGGCGATGAGGAACTGCTCGCCGACCGTGCCGTGAGCGCCGTGGTGGCCGCGGCGCGAGAGGTGGATCCGGGGCTGGAGTTGCACGATCTCGTGGGGGCCAAGGTCGAGCCCGGGCAGGTGTCGGGGCTGACGTCGCCGTCGCTGTTCGGGGACGGGGCGGCGATCGTGATCAGGTCCGCGCAGGATCTGGGCAAGGACGTGATCGCCGAGGTGGTCAAGTACACCGCCAGGCCCGCCGAGGGGATCGTGCTCGTGCTCGCCCATCCGGGAGGGGTCAAGGGCAAGGCCCTCGTGGACGGGGTGAAGAAGGCGGGCGCCCAGGTCCTCACGGTCAGCAAGATCACCAAATCGGGGGAGCGGCTGGACTTCGTCAAGGGTGAGATCAGGCGTGCGGGCCGGACCATCGCGCCGGATGCCGCGCAGGCATTGGTGGACGCGGTCGGGAGCGACCTGCGGGAGCTCGCGGCGGCGTGCAGCCAGCTCGCGTTCGACACGCCCGCCGATCGCAAGGGCATCGATGCGGCGGCGGTCGCCCGCTACTACCGGGGGCGGGCCGAGGTGACCGGGTTCACGGTGGCCGACGCGGCCGTCGAGGGCCGGCTCGCCGACGCGCTTGAGCAGCTCCGGTGGGCGCTGGGCACGGGAGTGGCCCCGGTGCTGCTCGTGAGCGCGCTCGCGGGCGGGCTGCGGTCCCTCGCCAAGGTCGGCGGGGCCCCGCGCAACCTGCGCGGCGGGCAGCTCGCCTCGCACCTCGGCATGCCGCCGTGGAAGGTGGACCGCGTCAGGCGTCAGCTCGGCGGCTGGCGCGCGGACGGCATCGCCCGGGCGATCCAGGCGGTCGCGGATGCCGACGAGCAGGTCAAGGGCGGCGGCGCCGACCCCGCGTACGCCTTGGAGCACGCTGTCCAGACCATCGTGGCGTGCCGTGCCGCGACCCGCTGAGGCGTATTCGGCCGGTACCTGAGTTGCGGCGACCCTTGCAGGTCGGCTGTGACAACAGTCGGGCAGGCTGCTGGGTTGTGCTGCCGAGCAGTGGTTCAGCCGTCCGAGCCGGCATCGGACGGTGGCCTCGAGGACGAAGAACAGGAAGGCGGGGGTTGCTCGCAAGGTCATGGAGGCCGTCGGGGAACAGGTCACGGACGGCCGGGCCGGGCTGCGGTTCGCTGCGCTGTCTGGCTATGTCAGAGCGGAGTAGCAGCGGATGTTCGCGAGTTCTGGCAGCGCTCGGCGATCTTCGATTCGGCGGAATGTTGGCGAGAACCGGCAGCGCCGGGAGCAACTGGCCGGCGTACGTCCAGCTCCCGGCCCCGCGCGGACCGCTGGCAAAACTCAGCGACAAGGAGGGGCGGCCTGGGCGTGCGCTGTCAGCTCCCGCATCCATTCGCTGTCGGTTCCCACCAACAAAGCCAGCTGTCATTCTCACCAGCACCCACACGCTTGCCGGTGGCCGCTGGGTCAGGTTTTGGCGGGCTCGGGGGTGGTGAGGGCGCCGTCGTGCATTTCCAGGACGCGGTCGGCCAAGGTCATCAGGCTGGGGTCGTGGGTGGCGACGAGGGCCGTGACACCCTCGGTGCGTACCAGGGCGCGCAGGAGTTCCATGATCTGGCGGCCGGTCTGGGAGTCGAGCTGTCCCGTGGGCTCGTCGGCGATGAGCAGGCGCGGGCGGTTGGCCAGGGAGCGGGCGATGGCGACGCGCTGTTGCTGGCCGCCGGACAGTTCGTAGGGGCGCTGGTTGGCGTGCCGTTCCAGGCCGACGAGGGCCAGCAGCATGGCGGTGCGCCGGTCGCGTTCGGCGGCGGGCAGTTTGGCCAGGCGCATCGGCACGCCGACGTTCTCCGCCGCCGACAGCACCGGGATCAGCCCGAACGACTGGAACACGAAGCCGATCACGTCGCGGCGCAGCGCGAGCAGGCCGTCCTCGGGCATGGCGGTGACCTCCTGCCCCGCGACCATGACGCGGCCCGCGTCCGGGCGGTCGAGGCCGCCCACCTGGTTGAGCAGGGTGGTCTTGCCGGAGCCCGAACGGCCGCGTACGGCGATCAGTTCGCCGGGAAACGCCTGGAAAGAGGCCTCTTTGAGGGCGACGACCTCATTCGGGCCGTTCCGGTAGACCTTGCGGACGCCCTCCACGACGACCAGCGGATCACTCATCCTCGCCACCCCCCGACGCTTCCGGCCACACTCCGATGTGGTCCCGTTCCAGCTCCAGCCGCACCCGGCGTTCCATGTTCAGCGCGTTGATGAAGTCGCGGGGAAGCTGCAACCGCCCAACGCGGTCCAGCACCGCGTACTCCTCGGCGATCAGCCCCCCGTCCCCCGACTCCCGGCGCAGCGTCTCACTGCTGGTCCGCCCGTCGCGGATGCCCACGGTACGGTCCACCTGCTCCGAGACCAGGTCGTCGTGGGTGACGATCACCGCGGTGACCCCCAGCTCCCGGTTCGCGCCGCGCAGCGCGGCGAAGACCTCCTCGGAGTTGTCGCTGTCCAGTTCGCCGGTGGGCTCGTCGGCCAGGATGACCTCGGGGGAGTTGGCCAGCGCGACCGCGATGGCGACCCGCTGCTGCTCGCCGCCGGACATCTCGCCGGGGCGGCGGGTGGCGCAGTGCGGCACGCCGAGCAGCTCCAGCAGCTCGGCCGCCCTGGACTGGGAGGCCCGCTTGCCCGCCAGCCGCATGGGCAGCGTCACGTTCTCCTGGCCGTTCAGGTAGGGGAGCAGGTTGCGGGCCGTCTGCTGCCAGATGAACCCGACCACCTCCCTGCGGTACCTGAGCCGGTCCTTCGGCTTCATCGACAGCAGGTCCATGCCGGCCACCCTGGACACGCCCGCCGTCGGTACGTCGAGCCCGGACAGCACGTTGAGCAGGGTGGACTTGCCCGACCCCGACGCGCCGACCACGGCGATCAGCTCGCCCTTCTCCACCAGCAGGTCAAGGCCCTGCAGGGCGACCACTTCGACGCCCTCGGTCTTGTAGATGCGCACCAGGTTGTCGCACAGGATGTGGGCGTGCTCGCCGAAGGCGGGGCGGGCCCGGGTGGCCTGGGCCTCAAGATCCGACAGCGACGGGGTTTCGGTCGTCATTCAGTCACCTACTCTGAGCGCGGAGCCGAGCGAGCGGCGGCGGGCGATGGCGGCGTGCGCGAACGCGCCGGCCACCGCCACTCCCGCCAGGCCGATGGCCAGCAGGGAGGGGGTCAGCACATCGACGGGGTAGCCCTCGATCCGGACGTCGCCCGTGTAGACGCTGAGGTCGATGCCGGGGCCGAGGGCGGCGGGCAGGGCCAGCCCGAGCACCAGCCCCACCAGCGCGGTCAGCACGATCATAGGGGCGATCTCCAGTACGGTCAGGCCGCGGGCCTGCCGTTCGGACATGCCGAGGGTGCGCAGGTAGGTCAGCGCGGTGCTCCGCTCGGCACCGGTGATCACTAGCACGATGATCACCGCGAGCAGCGCGTAGCCGCCCAGGGCCAGGGTGACCACCAGCAGGGTGGTCTGGACGGTCCCGGCCAGCGGGGTGGAGGTGATCCGGCTCAGTTCGCCGTTCACGGTGGTCACGATGGGCGGTACCGACAGCCCGGCGGCGGCCGTCAGGCGCGCCGGGTCCAGGTTCGTGCCGCCGATCAGCAGCGTGTTGATCTCGGTACGCGAACCGGCCCGCTCGTTGGCGTCCAGCGGCACGACGACGAGGCCCCGCGGCTCGCCGTACACGCCGGGCAGGGCCGTCACGGTGCCCTTGGGCACCACGGTCAGCCGTGCCTTCCAGCCGATCTGGAGCGTGGCGTTGCCGATCAGTTCGGGGCTCACCAGGGCCGGTACGGCCGGCGCGGGCACCGCCTCCGGCGGCGCGGGCATCGACAGCGGCGTCCCGGCCAGGATCTTCCGGTAGGCCGCCAGATCCACGGCGAAACCGGTGCCGAACACCCCGCCGCTGCCGATCTGCACCGACTCCTTGGCGGCCGGTACGACCTCACGGACGCCGGGCACCCGCCGTACCCGCTCGATCGCCTCGGGCGGAATGGCCACGGCGCTGTCGATCCGCGCGTCGGCGCCGGCCCGCTGCCAGGCCGCCTCCCGCTGGGTCGAGGTCAGGCCGTTGGAGATCACCGCCGCGAAGACCGAGACGGTGAGCGCGGGCAGCAGGATGAGCACCGGCAGCGCGCTGAACGACCTGGCCCGCGCCGCCAGCGTGAACCCCAGGAACGCCACCGCCCGCGGACGCCGGTCCACCAGCGCCGAGATCGCCCGCAGCGGATACGGATAGCACCGCACGGTGATCAGCGCGCCGGCCACGGTCAGCGCCACCGGCACGACCATCAGGAACGGGTCGGCCCCGCGCTCGGCGACCGACGTGGTCAGGCCACGGGTGCGCAGCAGGTAGGCCCCGCCGAGGGCGAGTACGACGACCACCAGTTCCAGCATGAGCCGCCGCGGTGACGGACGGCGGCTCACCACGTCGTCGCGCCGGTCGTGCAGCGGCTTGCGATGGGCGAGCGCCGTCCGCCCGGCCGCGAACAGCACCGCCGCCAGCGCGAGCACCACGGGCCCGATGTGCGAGATCGGCGTGAGCGGCCCCGGGACCAGGTACGACAGCAGGTACCCGGCGGCCGCGGCGGGCACCGCGACCGCGGCGGCCACTCCCGCGCCCGTGCCCACCACCTGGCCCAGGGAGCCACCGCGGGCGCGCATCAGGGCGAGCGTCGGCCGGATGCGCTCGGTCAGCAGTTGCACGGCGAGCGCGATCACGCCCAGCGCGACGGCGGCGAGCCCGGCCAGGATGAGCAGCAGCAGCGACTCGGCGTTGCCCAGCCGGACCAGGTAGTCGCCGAGCAGCGTGGCAAGGCCCGTGGTGGCCCGGCCGGGCGAGCCGCCGCCGGGCAGTACGCCCTGGCCGATCGTCTGGCCCATGGCCAGCGTGCCCGCCTTGTCGACGAACACCGACGTGGCGTCGATCACCTGGCGGGCGTTGCGCGCGTCGATCGCGGCGGAGTCGACCCCGATGATCCACCGATAGGTGAGCTGGCGGGCCCGGCCGTCCAGTTCGGCCAGGGTCGCGGCGGAGGTCAGCGCGGTGATGTAGGTGTCGTTGTTGTCGCTGCCCGGCTGTGACTCGATCCTGACGGCGAGCATGTCGCGGTTGTGGTCCCAGTACCGGTCGCGGGGGGCGACCGGCTCGAAGATCGCGGTGACCCGGGCGGCGATCATGTCGCTGTGCCCGAGTACCAGCGTGGTGCCGACCGGGATGTCCATCCGCTGCGACGCCTCCCTGGTGAGGGCGATGTCGAACTGCGAAATCCGCTCCCCGCCGGGCCGCTCGGCGGTGGTGACCGGCCCCGGTGCGGTCCCCTCCACATAGCGGACCCGGCGGTCGGCGTCGGACAGCCAGCCGATGTTGACGTACTGGTGCTTCTGGTGACCGGGGCCGATGCGCCCGGAGACGGGGGTCTGCGCGGTCGTGGCGGCGGCGTGCGTCCGTGATCCGGGCCCGAGGTCGGCGACGGCGCGCAGGTCCGTCGGCAGCAGCCGCTGCCAGCGGTCCATCGCGGCGTCGAACCCCTCGGCGTCGCCGATGACATCCGCGTCGACCGACTGGAGTACGGCCAGGTCGGTCCGGTGCGCCGGGACGGAGTTCATGACCTCGTGCAGGGCGTTGTCGTAGGCGCCCTGCACGGCGCGGGGCAGCCCGCCGATCAGCAGCGACGCGGTCAGCGTCAGTACGGCGAGCACCGCCGCCGCCCCGCGATGCACGCGGGTGGCGAGCACGAGCACGTTCACCGGTCCTCCCCGGCCCGAAGCGCACCGCCGAGGGCCTGCCTGCGCAGGGTCCTGGCGAGTCCGGCGACGATCAAGAACAGTAGCGCGGCCACCACCGCCAGCAGCCCGGCCGTGGGCAGCCACGGGATGTCCAGCGTGACGGCGGGCGTGACCGCCGTCGCCTGGCCGGTCACCACGATGTGCGGGACGACCAGGAGGGCGACCGTCACCGCGAGCCCGGTCCCGGCGGCCAGCGACAGCCCGATCAAGAACGCCTGCTCGACCGCGAGCAGCCCGAGGACCTGCCGGAAGTTCATGCCGAGCGCGCGCAGGATGGCGAACTCCGCCGCTCGCTCGCGCGCCGCGACCGCCGCGTTGACCATGAAGCCGAGCAGCGCGAACACCAGCGCCGCGGCGAACCCGAGGATCAGCGCCCCCTGCAGTCCGCTGGCCAGCGGGTCATCGCGCAGCTCGCGGGTGAGCGCCGCGCGGTCCACCACCGTCTGGTCCCACTCGGGATGGCGGGCCAGCTCCGCGGCGGCGGGCGCGGTGTCGCCGCCGCGGGCGTCCAGCCACCATTCGGTGGCCGGCCGGGACGGCGCCCCGGCGATCATGTCGCGCGCCTGCACGGTCGCCCAGTCGGCCAGTACGGCGGGCCGCCCCGCCGCGCCCGGCAGCGTGTCCACGATGCCCGCCACGGAGATCGGGGTGGGACGCTGGTCCAGGGTCACCGTCGTCTGCTGTCCGGTGGCCAGCCGCTCGCTGACCGCGAGGTCCCGGGTGACCAGCACCGGCAACGGCCGGGCCGCCATCGCGCCGAGGTCGGCGCCGTCCGGGCCGACGGGCAGCAGCGTCACCCGCTCGACGCCCGGCTGGGCCGACACGCTGAACAGGCCCTTGTCCGCGGCGACGGTGAGACCGTCGGCGGCCTGGTGTCCCCACCGGTGTCCGGCGGGCAGCGCGACCGCGCCGCCGTCGCCGGTGCGGACGCCCGCCAGGGTGACCTGCCCGCCGCCCTGCGGCACCGAGATCGTGAACCCGCGCACCGACAGGGGGTGGCCGAGCCTTCCGGTACGCCCGGCCAGCGCGGCGAGGTCGGCCTTCATCGCGTTGTCCCCGGCGCGCAGCGGGCCGAGCCATACGTCGTGCCGTACGCCGAGCGCGTCCTCGATCGTCAGCCGCGCCTCGGCGGGGCCGGAGGCGGCCTCCACGCGGAAGTCCAGGAGCAGTTCCCGTGGCTCGCCGGGGATCGGCAGCGCCGCCGTCGCGGGCCGGTTCGCGGTCAGCCGGGCGGCGATCGCGGGGAGCGGGTCGGCCGAAAGGTCGGGGCGCAGGTTGAGCAGCGCGGGCAGCCGGTCGCCCCGCAGCGCCAGCATGGTCACCTGGTTGCCGCCGAACTCGGCGCTGCTGCGGTAGGCGGGGCTGAGCGCCGCGACGCCGGGCAGCGCGGCGTAGGCGGTGCCGCGGCCGAGCGGCCCCAGTTCGGCGGCCTCGGCGGGACCGGCCACCCGCAGGTCGGCCCCGGCCTGGTGCCGGGCCTGGTCCTCCTGGGAGCCGCGCCAGGTGGCCGCGGTCGCCATGGACACCACGCCGATGGCCACGGCCATGGTGAGCAGCAGCGCGGGCCCGGAGTAGCGCATCGGACGCCTGCTGACCTGCCACGCGCCGAGCGCGGGAGCGAGGCCGGCGCGTCGCGAGGTGATCCGCTCGGCCAGCGCCGACACCCGGGGGACCAGGCGCAGGCCCAGCATCCCCCCGCACAGCAGGGCGAGCGCGGGGCCGGTGACGATCAGCGGGTCGATGCCAAGGCCCCCGCCCGCCGTCTGGGTGACCGGCGCGCCGTACCGCTGGAGCTGCCAGATGGCCAGCGCCGCGACGCCCAGCAGCGCCACGTCCGCCCCGGCCCGCTGGAACAGGCCGCTGCGGTCGCCGCGGCCCCGCGCCGACTGCTCCTCGACGTACGTACGTCGCGCGCCCCGTACGGCGGGCAGCGCGAGCAGTACCGCGCAGGCCAGTGCGACCACCCCGGACACCAGGAACCCGGCGGCCCCGGCGGCCGAGGACGGCTGCACGCCCGACGCCCTGATCCACGGGATCGAGGCGACCAGCCGGAGCAGGGGGGCGGCCAGGAACGGCGCGGCGATCGCGCACGGCAGCGCGACCAGCAGGGCCTCGCCCCCGGCCAGCGCGGCCAGCCGTACGGTGCCCGCGCCGCGCGAACGCAGCAGCGCGACCTCCATGCGGCGGTGGTCGGCGAGCAGCCGCGCGGTCAGCATCAGGGCGTAGGCGGCCAGCAGCAGAAGTTGCAGGATGGGCACCAGCATGGTGGAGCGGGCCACCAGGCCGGCCGTGGTGAGCTGGGCCGACATCACCGGCAGGTTCGTGGTGACCGCGCAGTCGGCGCAGCCGGGCAGCGCCGCGTCGTCGATCCGGGTCAGCGCACCGACCGAGGCGGCGAGCGGGCCGAGCCGGTCAGGGGCGAGCGTGCGCAGGTCCGGTTCGCCGAGCCAGGTCGCCGCCACGCTGGTGGTGAAGCGGCCGGCGAAGGTCTCCTTGGGCACCACGAGCGGGCCGTACGTCGTGTACTCGCCGGCCTCGATACCGGCGGAGAGCAGGCGTTGGGCGGCCCAGCGCTCGTCGGCGGGGTCGTTGAGCGCGAACACGCCCGCGATCCGCACCCGGATCGGCTCGCGCCCGCGCAGCCGGGAGGCGACGGTGATCTCGTCGCCCGCGCCGAGGCCCATGCCTCGGGCGGCGGTCTGGGAGAGCGCGGCCTCGACGACGGGCGTGCCCTCGGGTGCGGGGGAGGGCCAGCGGCCCGATTCGATCCGGGCGTGCCGGTCGATGCCCTCGAACACCCCGAACCTGGTCAGATCCGGCGTCTCCCGCTTCTCCTGGCCGGGCATGGCGTAGGAGTCCGACAGCGCGTTGATCGTGACGGTGACCGGGAGGCCGCCGTAGGCGCGGGTCACCCGGTCTCTGACGGCCGCGTCGAGGGCGGGGAAGCCGTCCTTGGTGACGGTGGAGGTGAGCCGGGTGGCGGTGGTGAGCGAGGAGGCGTTCTGTACGGCGCGGCGTACGCCCATGTCGACCACGGACGACGCGTACGTGCTCAGCGCGACCAGGGTGGTGGTCGCCAGCAGGATCGACCCGAGCGCGGCGAGCAGCAGCAACGGTTCGCTGAACGCGCGTCGCAGGACGAGCGGCGCCCTCCCCCGCATGAGATCCGCCTTCCGGTGGTGCTCGCTTGTCTCACGTTCCGTATGCACCATTGAGGAGCAGGACGGGATCGGGCAATAGGGCGGATATCACGGTTGCTCAGCCGATACCCCCTGGCTATGCGGATGTGATATCGAAACTGTGACAAACCTATGACGAGCGGGGGTTATCCATCCGCTACGGAGATGTCGCACCGGCCTGCGGGAACGCGAAAACGCCGCACCCCCGACATGATGGGGAGTGCGGCGTGCGGCCGGGATCGGCGGCGGGTCGCTCAGCCGGCGGCGCCGAGCGCGGCGGCGCGCTTGGCGATCGCCGACTTGCGGTTGGCCGCCTGGTTCTTGTGGATGACGCCCTTGCTGGCCGCCTTGTCGAGCTGCCGGGAGGCGCTGCGCATGTGCACCACGGCCTCCTCGGTCCTGCCCTCGTCGGCAGCCTCGCGGAACTTGCGGATCGCCGTCTTCAGGGACGACTTGACAGCCTTGTTGCGCATCCGGCGCTTTTCGTTCTGCCGGTTGCGCTTGATCTGGGACTTGATGTTCGCCACGAAGGAGCCTCGGTCTGCAGGTCGGTTGGATGGGGCGCGCGGGCAGATGAGAGGGCGCGCCACACGCAGTTGAACAGGTTACCAACCGGATGGTGCGCAGCTCAAATCAGCGGCCTGGGTCTTCGGAATCGCCTGGGATCTCCTGGACCTGCCGTCGCTGGGGACCGGCCAGGGATCTTCCGGGACATCTCCAGGTCACAGTCTAGCCGGTGCGCAGCCAGTGCCGCCGGTATTCGGCCCAATCCTGCTCGGTCGCGGCGAAATCGACGTACAGCGCCAGCCCGAACCGCTCCCTGCGCCGGCCGTACTCGGTGAGCGCGATCCGCGCCCCCTCCGCGGCGTCGGCGACGCTCTCGGCGGCGTCCAGGAGCGGCACACCGTGGTCGTGGTAGGCCGGAGCCCCGATGAGGACGCTCGCGCCGCCTTCGGGGATGAGATCCAGTGCGATGGCGGCCTGCCGGACGACGTGGCCGCCGTAGAGACCGCGGGTGGGCGCGAAGGCGTCGTAGGTCATGATCGCGATCTGGTCCGTGCGGGCGGCGACCTGGGCCAGGTAGCCGCGTGACCAGTACTTGTCGTGGCCGAGCAGGGCGCGGGCGATCGGCCGCAGGCCGGAGTACGGCTCGACCTGGGGGACCGACGTCGTCAGCAGGCCGCGCTCGCCGACGATCGCACGGGTGCGGGTGAGCAGGTCGAGGAATTCGGCGTCGCCGTCGCCGATCGGCTCGAAGTTGTAGTGGACGCCGTCGAAACCGGTGGCCATGATGTCGCGGGCGCCGTCCAGAACCCGCCGCCGGGCGCCGGGGTCGTCGAGGTCGAGGCCGTTCTTGACGGACTGGCCGAGCCAGGCGGAGACGCGGACGTGGGGGAGGTGGTCCCGCCACCACTTCAGGAAATTTCGTACGTTGGGGTACTTGGCGGGGTCCAGTGTGCCGTCGAAGTCGAACGGGCCGGAGTGAACGTACACGTCCCGGATGCCGGTACCGCGCAGCCGTACGGCCAGCGCCTCCACGTCGCGCTCGGTGCGCCGGCCGTCCACCCATGCGTGCCCCAGCCACATCGCGTCATGGCCGGTCGTGGCGGCCCAGTCCGCCGCCGCCTTGGAGTACTGTGTCCGCAGCGCCGCGGCGAACGCGGCCACCAGGATGAGCAGCACGGTCAGCAGCCAGGCCAGGAGGCGTAACGCGCGGCGCGCCACGATTGTCACTCGCATTACGCATTATCAGCGCTGCCCGGTGATTCCCGTCAAAGCGGGTATTCGCCGCGTATGCGGCGACATGGGGTGGGCGGAGCGCACCGCGCCCGTCGCTAGACTTGCAGGGGGGCCGGGCAGATCCCGGGCATCCCCGTTCTCAGCAGCCCAGCCGAAACGGACTCCGGTGCGCATCCAGCCAGGCCAGACCGATCCCGCGGTGATCAGAAACTTCTGCATCATCGCGCACATCGACCACGGCAAGTCGACGCTTGCCGACCGCATGCTGCAGCTCACCGGTGTGGTCGACGAACGCCAGATGCGCGCCCAGTACCTCGACCGGATGGACATCGAGCGCGAGCGCGGCATCACCATCAAGTCCCAGGCCGTCCGGCTGCCCTGGCACGTCGACGGCGTCGAGTACGTGCTGAACATGATCGACACCCCCGGCCACGTCGACTTCACCTACGAGGTTTCGCGCTCGCTGGCCGCCTGCGAGGGCGCGATCCTGCTGGTCGACGCGGCGCAGGGCATCGAGGCCCAGACGCTCGCCAACCTCTACCTGGCGATGAACGCCGACCTGCACATCATCCCGGTGCTCAACAAGATCGACCTGCCCGCGGCCCAGCCCGACAAGTACGCCGAGGAGCTCGCCCACCTGATCGGCTGCGAGCCCGGCGACGTGCTGCGGGTGTCCGGCAAGACCGGCGCGGGCGTGCGCGAGCTGCTGGACAAGGTCGTCGCCGAGGTGCCCGCCCCCGTCGGCCGGGCCGACCTGCCCGCCCGCGCGCTCATCTTCGACTCCGTCTACGACACCTACCGGGGCGTGGTCACCTACGTCCGGGTCATCGACGGCCACCTGGGCAAGCGCGAGCGGCTGCTGATGATGTCCACCACGGCCCAGCACGAGACGCTGGAGATCGGCGTCATCGCGCCCGAGCCCGCCGTGTCGGCCGGAGGGCTCGGCGTGGGCGAGGTGGGCTACCTGATCACCGGCGTGAAGGACGTCCGCCAGTCGCGCGTGGGCGACACCGTCACCTCCGCGGCCCGCCCGGCGCAGGTGATGCTCGGCGGCTACGACAACCCGCGGCCGATGGTCTACTCCGGCCTCTACCCGATCGACGGCGACGACTACCCCGAGCTGCGCGAGGCCCTGGACAAGCTGCGGCTCAACGACGCCGCCCTGGTCTATGAGCCGGAGACCTCCGCGGCGCTCGGCTTCGGCTTCCGCTGCGGGTTCCTCGGGCTGTTGCACATGGAGATCGTGCGCGAACGCCTGGAGCGCGAGTTCAACCTCTCGCTGATCTCGACCGCGCCCAACGTGATCTACCGGGTGGTGATGGAGGACGGCAAGGAGATGACCGTCACCAACCCGTCGGAGTTCCCGGCCGGCAAGATCGCCCTGATCTACGAGCCCGTGGTCCGGGCCACCGTCCTGGCCCCCTCCGACCACATCGGCGCGATCATGGAGCTGTGCCAGGGGCGCCGGGGCGCGCTCCTCGGGATGGACTACCTGTCCGAAGACCGCGTCGAGATCCGTTACACGCTGCCGCTGGGTGAGATCATCTTCGACTTCTTCGACCAGCTCAAGTCCCGGACGCGCGGTTACGCCTCGCTCGACTACGAGCCCTCGGGCGAGCAGGAGGCCGACCTGGTGAAGGTCGACATCCTGTTGCAGGGGGAGGCGGTGGACGCCTTCAGCGCGATCGTGCACCGGGAGAAGGCCTACCCGTACGGCGTGGAGATGGCCAAGAAGCTGCGTGAGCTGATCCCGCGGCAGCAGTTCGAGGTGCCGATCCAGGCGGCCATCGGGTCCAGGGTGATCGCCAGGGAGAACATCCGGGCGATCAGGAAGGACGTCCTGGCCAAGTGCTACGGCGGCGACATCACGCGTAAGCGGAAGCTGCTGGAGAAGCAGAAGGAAGGCAAGAAGCGGATGAAGATGGTGGGCCGCGTCGAGGTCCCCCAGGAGGCATTCGTGGCCGCGCTCTCCACCGACTCCTCCGCCGTCGACAAGGCCAAGAAGTAGCCCTTCGCCGCTGTCCGTTCCAGGGGGCGGACGGCGGCGGCTCCGGTACGGCGGAGCGTCCCGCTCGCCGTCCGCCGTCGCCGGTGGCGCCCCGGTGACCGGGTTCGCGGGTGTCGTGGTGGCCCGCCGTTCCAGCGCCGGGATCCTCGTGTTTCACGGAATTGTCGGTGCCGTGCCGTACCGTCTGATCGAACTTGTGTGCGAACGGGAGGTTCGATTGTGACTGGAGATGGTCAGGCGGCCGAGCGGTTCGTGCGGGCCGCGATGCTGGGCAGCGCGATGGCGGCGGAGATCCAGCGGATACTCAGCGACCATGTGAAGCTCGCCGAGGTCGCCGACGATGGCACGATCCTGGTCGAGGTGCCCTTCCCCGACTCCACGGTGCTGTTCGCCGTGCTCGACGCCGCGGCGTCCTGCTTCGGGCCGGCCGAGCGCGGGGCGGCCGGCACGGAGGAGGCGCGGCAGGCGATGGTCGAGCCGGTGCTCCAGCTCGCCTCGCTGATTCCGGAGGGGGGCGAGCCCAGTGCGAGCTGAACCACGGCGGCCGGCCGCTCCACCGGGTGACGGCGACGGGCCGGGATGAAGCGGGCGGGGGCGCGCACTGACCCCAGGATGCGCGACCCCGCCCGGTCTGAGGGGATTCCTCCTTGCCGGACCTGGCGGACCTAGCGGAGGATTCGGTAGAGGGCGGAGGTGAGCGACGCCTTGGCGTCGTCCTGGTCCAGCGACCACATCATCGAGCCGCCGAGCCGCTTGGCGCGGATGTAGAGGGCCTTCTGGGTGAGCGAGGCCGGGTCGTCGTAGGACCAGAACTCATTGCCGTCGTACAACCAGTGCGCGCCGGTCCGGAAGTCCCTGAAGTGCTTGCCGGGCTTCTTGACCAGCAGCTTGTAGTCTTCTGTGCCCGCACCCTGGCTCCCGGGGGCCGGTCCCGTGGCGGGCTGCCACAGGCCGTCTCCGCCGGCGGTCACTCCGGTCCAGCCCTGGCCGTACGCCGGGACGCCGACCACGATCTTGTGCCGGGGCGCGCCGCGCTTGAGATAGTCGCGCACCGTCTGGTCCACGCTGTAACGGACCGGGTAGGGGTCGCGCGGGTCGGTGTACAGGTTGCCGTTGTGCCCGGTCTTGGCGTCCCAGGAGCCGTGCAGGTCGTACCCCTGGACGGTCGCGAAGTCGAGCAGCTTGAAGACCTTGGCCACTTCGAGACCGGGGTCGATCTTGGACGCCGCCGCGGCGAGGAAGGCGGTGATCTGCGAGCGGCGGTCATGCGCGTCCATCTGCTTGCGCAGTTCCGCGATGAACAGCGTGAAGTTCTGCTTGTCCTCGGGACGCACGACGTTGCCCTCGGCCCCGGGCGAGCCCGGCCACTCCCAGTCGAGGTCGATGCCGTCGAAGACGCCGGCCCCGGCGCCCGGCGGGAGTCCGGGGATGTTGCCCTTCAGCCACAGGTCGACGCACGAGGCCGCGAACGCGCTACGGGATTCGGGGGTCAGGACCGCGTCGGAGAAGTACTTGGAGAGGGTCCAGCCGCCGAGCGAGATCAGGATCTTGAGCTTGGGGTGCTTGGCCTTGAGCTTCTTGAGCTGGTTGAGGTTGCCCTTGAGTACCTGGTCGGGGGCGTCGGCGACGCCGTCCACGCTCAGCTCGGCCGGCACCGGGCGGTCCCAGTCGGCCCACGGGTCGGCGGACGCGCACAGTCCCTTGGCGTTGACGTCGGAGAACGCGTAGTTGATGTGGGTCAGCTTGGCGGGAGCGCCGCTCGCCTCCAGGTCCTTGACGTGGTAGTTGCGGGCGTAGATGCCCCACTGGACGAAGTATCCGACGCGCTTGAACTTGTCGTGGTGCCCGTGCCTGTCGTGCCCCAGCGGTTGCGGCTGGGCGTGGGCGGGTAATGCGGCGGTCGCGGCGAGCCCGAGGGCTGCTGCGGCGACGGTGAGGTGCCTGAGGAATCGGACCACGTGAACTCCACGGCTCGGCGGGGGGTGGACGGGCTGCGAGCTGCACAACTTTTAGGAAAGTTTCCTTAAAGTTGTTCCGGATCGTAGAACCGGGGGGCACTCACGTCAACGGCCTTGGCGAAATAATCCACCGCCGGGTGGTCCGCCTCGGCTAGCCTCGGGTTTAGGGAGCGGCCAGAGCTACCAGCTCAGACGTCCCGCAGGTACGGTTACACGGGTGGTTTCATCCCGGTGGGCGGATCATGGGGTCCGGCCATCGCCCGGCTGGGGGGTGGAGCTTCGGAATGGACGAGCAGCAAGCGTGCCGCCGCTGTGGGGTGAACGTCGGGGATCTCGAACGATGTCCCAGGTGCGGCGCTCCTTCGGGCTCGTTATCGGGCGGCGCGCCACCAGGCCCGCCCGGCGGGCATGGCGTGCCGGAGGGCGGCTGGAGGGCGGGCCCTGAGCCGCCGGGCGGCGCGGAAGGGCGGCCGGAGCCGCCCGCCGTACCCCAGAGCTTCGGCTCCTCCACCGATCGACCGGCCGCCACCGAACGCCCGGCGGCGCCCAGGCACTCCTTCCCGTACGGCAGGCACTCCCGCCCGCCCGCCGATCCCTCCGCTGATCCCTCCGCCGAGGACGGGACCCAGCGGACGAGACCGCAGACCCCGGCAGGGGGCTGGCTGCCGCCACCCGGGTTCCGCAGACCCGGTGACCCGAAGGAGCGGCCCGCGCCTGGCGAGGCGCAGAAGCCGTTACGGTCCATCCGTCCCGCCGAGTGGGAGGGGACCGGCCCACCGGGCGGCTCCCCGGCCGGTCAGGAGTCGCAGGGCGAGCCCGGGCCCGCCCAGTACCCCGACCCGCCCACCATGCCCGGCGGGGGCGGCGCGGCGATCATTCCGATCGGCGGCGAGCCCGGCTCAGATCCCCGCCGTGGCCGCGCCGAAGGAGCGGCCGGGCCGGAGGGCGGGCCGTCAGGCGAAACGAGGGCCCTGGGGCCTGGAGGGCACGCGCAGGGCGATCGGGGTTCGGCGTCGGGGTGGGCTGCGGAGGGCGGTGGGGGTTTGGCGGGCGAGGGCGATCAGACGTCCGGATGGGGTACGTTCGGCGGCGGACACGCTCCGGCGCCGGGCCCGGGTTCACCAACCGGCGGCGGTTCCGCTCCGGAGTGGAACTCGGTGACGGGCAGAGGGCCCGGGCAGGGGCCCGATGGTGGCGCGTCTGCTCCGGGGTGGAGCCCCGAAGGGGTCGATCCCGCGTCCTGGTGGAGATCGGAGGCCGGGCCGCCTGGTGGTACGCAGGGGTCCGGCGGCTGGCTCGGAGGAGGACCTGAGGCAGGACGACGTGGTGGTGCGCAGGGGGCGGACGGCGGCTGGCTCGGGGGAGGGCCCGAGGTCTGGGACGGCGGAGACGGCGCAGACGGCGAGCCACCGCGAGGCGGCGAGGGGCGACGGCGGGTCATGTGGCCCCTCCTGGCGGCCGTGCTGGCCGCGGTGGTCACCGCAGGGGTCATGTGGTTCTTGATGCGCGGCGGAACCCCCCAGCAAGCGACGCCGGTCAGTGCCCCGACCACGGCCGGAGGCGAGGCGACCGGAACCGGTACGCGAGATCCGCAGGAGACCGGGTCCGGCGAGCCGTCCGAGGCACCGCAGGACCCTGGAGGCGGCACGACCGCGGCAGGGCAGGCCCAGGCCGTTGACGACCTGCTGTCCGACAGCGGCGGCGCGCGGTCCGGCCTTGGCCCCGCGTTGACGCAGGTACGGCAGTGCGAGGAGGCCGACTCGGCCATCAGCACCATCGAGCGGGTCACCGAGGCCCGCCGCAAGCAGGTCGAGCAGGTACGCACGCTCGAACTCGGCGCGGTAGCCGACGGCGACACCATCAAGAACCGCCTGACCACCGCCCTACAGGCATCACTCGACGCCGACGAGAGCTTCCTCACCTGGGCCCGCCGCCGCGCCGGCGACTGCGACGCCGACTGGACCAAGGACCCCGACTACAACGCCGGCCTGTCCTCCTCCTCCAAGGCCACGGCCGCGAAGAAGCAGTTCGTCCAACTGTGGAACCCCGTGGCCAAGGAACACGGCCTACCCGACCGCGCCGCCCACGAGATCTGACCATGCCCGCCTGCGCCCGGCAGATCCCACCCTGCCCACCCCACGCGCGAAACCTGACCGGCCACGCCGCACCTGAGCGTTACCGGTCTCCTCGCGTACAAGGTCGACCTGGCCTGCCTCGGCCGTACCTGCCCCCCTCGTGCAGAAGCCCTCGCCCTGCCCGCCTGCCCCCCGGCACCTGACCGACCGCCCCAGCCCGCGAGGCGTAGCCCGGCCTGCCTCGCGTTGAAGACCTCCCCTGCCCGCCCACCGCGACGCTTGACCGGCCGTACTCCACGCATGAGGTCTACCTGTCTTGCCTCGCCCGCGAGACCTGACCGTGCCCAACTCACGCAGGAGCCTCACCCTGCCCACCCCACCCCCGCCCACGACGCCTGCCCGGCCCAGCCCTCGCGCGAGACTTGACCGGCCACGCCGCATATGAGTGTTACCGGTCTCCTCGCGTACGAGGTCTCCCTGGCCTGCCTTGCCCGCGAGACCTGACCATGCCCAACTCACGCAGGAGCCCTCACCCTGTTCGCCTGCCCCCGGCACCTGACCGGCCGCCCTAGCGCGCGAGGCGTAGTCCCCGGCCGCCGGCCGATCCCATCCCCCCTCCCGGCCTGCCTCGCGTTGAAGACCTCCCCTTCCCGCCCACGACGCGTGACCTGTCCGCCCCAACGGGCGAGATCTAACCCGCCCACGTCGCACATGTGATCCGACCCAGCCCGCCTTGCGCAGGAGACCTCCCTTTCCCGCTCCCCGCGACGCGTGACCGGCCGTACTCCACGCATGGGATGTCGCCGACCTCGCGTACGCGGCCCAACGTGGCCTATCTCACCCGCGAGATCTGACCGTGCCCAACTCGTGCAGGCCGGCCATGTCGCACATGTGATCCGACACGGCGGACCCCTGACCGGCCGATGCCGCGCCCCCACGATCGGGCGGTGTGTGCTTCCTTCCCGGCCATATTGACAAACTTGGTTTTTACGTAAAGACTCTCTTTGTCAATCGATGTGAGGAAGGACGGCCATGACCGAGCCGCTGACGATGACCGCCCGGGTGGAAGCGCCGATCGCGGAGGTGCGGCACGCGCTGACCGACCCCGCCGCCATGCGGGTGTGGCTTGCCGAGCATGCGGAGGTCGATCTGCCGCACCGCTACGCATTCTGGGGCCGACACACACCGGAGGGTGACGCGCCGCACCAGAATCCGGCCTACGCCGACGAGCGGGCGTTGCGGTTCTCGTGGCTGCTCGACGGCGAGGAGACCACGGTGGAGATCGACCTGGTCGCGGAGAGCGAAAAGGTCACGCTGATCACGCTCTCGCAGACCCACTTCGACTTCCAGGACGTGATCCCCGGCAAGAGCATCCGTGGGGTGCTCCATACCTTCTGGACACTGGCCATCGCCAACCTCGTCGATCACCTGGAGGGGCGCGAGCCCACCCCGAAGCCCGACTTCACCTCCACCGCCCCGGAGCTGTGGGCGCGGGTGGAGATCGACTCCCCGGTGGAGGAGGTGTTCGACTCGCTGATCGACTCGGAGAAGGCGTCCGCGTGGTTCGGCATGCCGATCGGGATCGAACCGCATGTAGGTGGGCGCTTCGCGATGGGCGGGCTGGACGTCGACCCCCAGCCGGCCAAGATCCTCGACCTGGTGCCCGGCGAGCGGCTCTCCATCGACTGGGGAGCCGGGATGGGAGTCGGTACATGGGAGCTGGCAGGTTCCGGAGGGAAGACCAGCCTCACCCTCGTGCAGAGCGGGTTCGACACGGCCCGCCCGCCCTACCCGGCCTGGACCGGCATCCTCAGCGGCATTGCCGAGCTGCGCCGCTTCCACGAGCTTCCCAACTGGCGCCCCATCTGGGTCCAAGAGGAGGCCGCCTGATCGCCTGCGCCTCTTTCGCGCACTGACCATGCGATCTTGTCCATGAGGTGAGCGCCCAGCGGCCGACCTGCTCCAAGGGGGGCGGCATGGCTGCCCGGACCTCTCCGGGGCGGTGGCCTGCTGGACGGCTATGTGACTGGTGGCCGATTTCGCTTCAAGGGATTGCCGGGTCGCGCGGTTCCCGCCTGCTGCCGCGCCGTCCTGCTAGCTGGGGCGGCGGTATCCCTTTGCCTTTCCGCCGTGCCCCGGTCCTCGGCCCTCTCGTCTTCAGCCCGCGCGGCAAGCGGGCGTGCTCAGAGGTGACCGGCTGGGGCGATGTGTGTGTGGGCGTGGTGCGTTCGGGCTTGGTGGGTGGGGCGAGTCGCAGCTTCCGATCGGAGCCTCTTCCCACCGCTGGACCGATCTTGAGTCCCGGGGTCAGACCGTGCCCTCACCCGTGGGGGCTCACAGCCAGAAACGCAACATCGACCAGGAGCGTCCTCCTCCTCAGCACCACCCCGCATGAACACCGCCGGCCCAGCCCACAGGTCTCACTCACTTGCGGTTACCGGGCACCGGGTCTGCCCTATCAGCCGATGAGGAGGGTGGTGAGGGCGGCGACGGCCTGGCTGAGGGTGGTGATGGCGGTGACGCGGCGGGCCATTCGTTCCAGGGTGTCGGACAGTACGTCGGCGTCGGGGTCGTCCTCGGCAAGTTCGTCTTCGATCCGGTCGGCCTCGCGCAGTACCGGCCTGGCCTGGTCGCCCAGTTCCTCGCGGTACCGTTCGACCAGGTCACGGATGTCGGCCAGCAGTCGTTCCGCCTCGCCGGGCGGAGTGGCCGGGCCGCGGATGTGCTGGACGGCTCGCGCCCCCGTACCGACCGCCATCGGCCCCTGGACGTTCCCGCCGCTGATCTGGATGCCCTTGTTGACCTCGCTCAATTCGCGCTCCCCGGCTGCCCCTGTTGCTGTTGATGTTGCTGCTGCCTGGCCTGGGCGTGCGCGCCCGCCGCGACCGGGCCGGTCACCGTGCCGCCGGTGATGATGGCGCCGTTGTTGATCACCGTCGCCGCCTGCTGCCGGTAGGCGGTGGTGTCGATGTCGCGGGCCTCCAGATAGTCGAGCACCGCCTCGGTCAGCCGCTGCTCGATCAGCTTGGTGTACTTGTCGGCGTCCAGCACATGGGTGAACCGGTCCACGTCGATCGCCGCGCCCAGCTCGCGTACGCTCTCCCGCGCCCCGAACGGATAGACCAGGTAACGGGCGGGATTGCGCTGCCGAAGGCCGCGGCGGATGTTCTGGACGGCCGTGCGGATCAGCCGCCCCGGTGCGAACACCACGTCGGCCACCAGGTCGTTACGCCCGGACAGCGCCGCGCGCCAGACCACGATCGGCTTGGGCAGGGCCGGCAGCTTGTCGATTTCGTGGAACTGCGCCGCGACCGGCGGCAACACCGTCACCACGAGCTGGGTGTAGAGCATGCGGCCCTCCACCGCGAGGTGGATGAACGCCGAGACGACGATCCCCCGATCTTCGGCCGGGGCGAGCAGAAAGCCGTCCGCGTTCCTGATCTCCTGGCCGTCCACGTTGACGGTGACCCGCTGGTAGTGGCGTACGCCGCCCTGCGGATGCCGGCTCACCGCGTCGATGGTGTCCTTGCGGGCCGCGTAGTGCGGCATCCCGGAGCCGGGGTCGATCAGCGGGTGGCTGTTGTGGGAGCCGTGCCAGGAACGAGCGCGGGCGTCCGGCCAGTCGCGGCGGGTGAACGTGCCGCGCACGGCGAGGTGGTCGGTGATGTGCAGGCCCGTGATGACCTGCGCGGGGTCGCGTACGGCGTCGCGCATCTGGAGCAGCCGGGAGCGCACGAAGTCGTGCAGATCGACGACGTCGATCTCGACCTGCCGGTCTCTGACCGGATCGTCGCGGCCGGCGGAACCGGCGGAGCCCGGGGACCGGCCGGGCGGGCGGCGCAGGCGGTCAAGTTCGACGGCGATCGACCAGGATCGGTGGACGTCTCCGGCGCCGACGAACGGGTTCTCCGCGCCGTAGAGGGTGATGTTGCCCCACTGGGCCCGCGCGATGTACTCCAGCCGGTCGCGGTGGGCCGCGATTCCGTCGTCGGTGAGCCCGTCGTGGAAGCCGGGCTTGAGGCGTTCGGACAGGGTCAGGTACCACATCACGCGGTAACCGATCGCGAGTGCGAAGGGCAGCGCGGCGATGACGAGCGGCCCGAGCAGGGCGCCGGGCGAGGGGAGTTCGCCGGGCGCGGTGTCGAACCCCGTACCGATGCCGCTCATGATGATCAGGTAGCCGCAGACGGGCAGCAACAGCCCGGTCGCCAGCAGGAGCGTGGCTTTGGACGTGGCCGGCCCGCGGCGTACGGCGGGCGCAGACAACAGGACGAGCGGCACCCAGGGCAGGATGAACAGCACGGCGGGCCAGACCAGCAGGGACACGATCAGAAGCACCGTGATGAAGGCGTCGCGCAGCACGGAAAGGCGTTCGGCGCGCAGGCAGTGGGCCACCACCGGGACCAGATCGACGCCGCCGAAGGACGGCGCGACCGCGCGGTACCGGTCATCGAGCAGCTCGCGCAGCACCCGATCGCGGAACCGGCCGTTCAGGTAGGCCCCCGCGCACAGGTAACGGGTGGCGTTCTGGAGGGGCGCGGGCGGCGCGGCCTGTTGCGGTTGCGGCGCGGGCTCGGCCGATCCCGGGGCTACCGATGGCCCGGTGGGCGGTCCGGATGGCGGCGTGGGCGCGACGGAGGGCCGGAGCGGCCAGCCGGACACGGACGGCTCAGAAGGCGCTGATGGCCCTTGGGGCGGGAAGGCTCCGGTGTGTGGTTCCAGGGAAGGTGGGGCCGTAGAGGGCTCGGAAGGTGGGGCTGTGGGGTCGGAGGGCCAGGGTGGCCGGCCGGGCATGGACGGCTCAGATGGTCCGTTGGACGGCCCTTGCGCCATGTAGGGCTCGTACGGGGCAGAGGGCGTCGGCGGCCCTTGGGGCGGGGAGGCTCCGGCATGCGGCTCGGACGGCGGTGGGGCCGCAGGGGGCTCGGGAGGTGGGCCGGACGGTGCGGGGGAGGGCGGCCAGGGCGGCGGTGATGCGCCCGGTGTGCCCGATGAGTCCGCAGGATTCGATGACTCCGGAGGTGGCGCGTGCGGGTCGGGAGGTGGGCCGTCCGCACTGTGGATGTCGTCCATCGGCGCTCCGTAAGGGGGTCTTCACAGCATATCCCGGGACAAGGAACACCGAGAGTAGCGATCCGGTAACCCCGCTTACCGCATCTCCTCACGCTGGAGCCCCAGGCTCTTGATGGCCTCCGCATGCCCCCGGCGGCGGCAGACTGAAGGGGTGCCTGCCATCCTTCCCGACGGTGAAGCCGTCCCGGCGTCCGGCGAGCTGCCCGCGAGCGCGTTCGACGGGTTCGGCGCGCGGCCGTTCGGCTTCTACGTGCATGTGCCGTTCTGCGTGACCCGCTGCGGCTACTGCGACTTCAACACCTACACCAGCGGCGAGCTCGGCCCGGGGGCCTCCCCCCGCGACTACGCCGACACCGCGATCGAGGAGGTGCGCCTGGCCCGGCGGGTGCTGGAGCGGGACACGGGCGCGGTGCCGCGCGTCGAGACCGTGTTCGTCGGCGGCGGGACGCCCACCCTGCTGCCACCGGCCGACCTGGTGCGGGTCCTGCGGGCGATCGACGGGGAGTTCGGGCTGGCCCCCGGGGCCGAGGTCACCACCGAGGCCAACCCCGAGTCGGTGGACGCCGCCGCGCTGGCCGTACTGCGCGAGGGCGGCTTCACCCGGATGAGCTTCGGCATGCAGAGCGCCAGCGAGCACGTCCTGCGGGTGCTGGACCGGCGGCACACCCCGGGCCGCGCCGCCGAGACCGTACGACTGGCGAAGGCCGCCGGCTTCGAGCACGTCAACCTGGACCTCATCTACGGCACGCCGGGCGAGTCCGACGCCGACTGGCGCGCCTCGCTGACCGCGGCGCTCGCCGCCGGCCCCGACCACGTCTCGGCCTACTCGCTCATCGTGGAGGACGGTACCCGGCTGGCCGCCCGGATCGGCCGCGGCGAGCTGCCGATGCCCGACGACGACGTGGCCGCCGACCGCTACTTGATCGCCGACGAACTGCTCACCGCGGCCGGTTTCGCCTGGTACGAGGTGTCCAACTGGGCCGCCTCCGAGGCCGCCCGCTGCCGGCACAACCTGCTGTACTGGACCGGCGGCGACTGGTGGGGCGTCGGCCCGGGCGCGCACAGCCACGTCGGCGGCACCCGCTGGTGGAACGTCAAACACCCGGCCGCCTACTCCGCCCGCCTGGCCCAGGGCGTCTCGCCCGCCCACGCGCGCGAGGTGCTGGCCCCCTCCGACCAGGTCGTGGAGCGGCTGATGCTCCAGCTCAGGCTCTCCTCCGGGCACCCGCTCTCGGAGGTGGACCCGGCGGCCCGCCCGGCGGTGCACCGGGCCATGGCCGAGGGGCTCCTGGACGAGAGCGCGCTGGCCGGAAACGATCAGATCGTCCTCACCCTGCCCGGACGCCTCCTCGCCGACGCCCTGATCCGCGACCTGATCGTGTGAGCCACCCGGTCCCTGCGAGCCAGGAGATCAGTCGTCGCCCGGCGCCGCGGTCACGAAGTCGATCAGTTCCTCCACCCGGCCGAGCAGTTCGGGCTCCAGGTCGGCGTAGCCGGTGACCGACCCCAGGATGCGCCGCCACGCCTCCGCGGGGTCCAGCCGCCACCCCAGGGCCGCGATGACCCCTTCCTTCCACGGTGTGCCCCGGGGCACCGTGGGCCAGGCCGGGATGCCCACCGCCGCGGGCTTGACGGCCTGCCAGACGTCCACGTAAGGGTGGCCCACCACCAGTACGTGCGGCGAGTCGATCGCGGCGGCGATCCGGCTCTCCTTGGAGCCGGTCACCAGGTGGTCGACCAGGACCCCGAGGCGCCGGCCCGGCTCGGGGCCGAACTCCGCGACGATCGCGGGCAGGTCGTCCACCCCCTCCAGGTACTCCACGACCACGCCCTCCACCCGCAGGTCGTGCCCCCAGATCTTCTCCACCAGGGCCGCGTCGTGCACGCCCTCGACGTAGATCCGGCTCTCCCTGGCGACGCGGGCACGCAGGCCCTGGACCGCGACGGACCCCGACGCGCTGCGCGCCGGTCCGCCCGCGGACGCGGCGGGCCGGACGAGGGTCACCGGCCTGCCGTCCAGCAGGAACCCCGCGGGGGCCAGCGGGAACACCCGGCGCCGCCCGAAGCGGTCCTCCAGGGTGACCGCCTCCTTGTCACAGCCCACCACCGCGCCGCAGAACCCGCTGTCGGGATCTTCCACCACCAGGTCCCGCTCGGCGGGCACCTGAGGGATCTGTCCCTTTTTCGGCCGTCGCCAGTTTCCGGCGAGCACGTCACGCCCGTACATGTCCGCCGACGCTAGCAAAGACGATCGCAAAAGCGGCGCCCGACGGCTTCGCGACCACGCGCCGGCCATCGTCCGAAGCCCCCGCACGGGCTTTTCCGCCCGGGGCGGAGGATCTTACCCGCCCGTGTTATCGCACCCCGCGCACGGTGGCCGTACACTTGGCACTCGGGAACACAGAGTGCCAGCGCTGGCGTTCCCGAGTGGGACCGACGCGGATGGCAGGGAGGTGAGCACGTTGGTCGACGACCGAAAGCTCGCGGTCCTCCGCGCCATCGTCGAAGACTACGTCTCGACCAACGAGCCGGTCGGATCGAAGGCCTTGACCGAGCGGCACAACCTCGGCGTCTCCCCGGCCACCGTGCGCAACGACATGGCGGCCCTGGAGGAGCTGGGTTACATCACCCAGCCGCACACGAGCGCGGGCCGGGTGCCGACCGACAAGGGCTACCGGCTGTTCGTCGATCGGCTGTCGCAGGTCAAGCCGCTGTCCGCGGCCGAGCGCCGGGCGATCGAGACCTTCCTGGCCGGCGCGGTCGACCTCGACGACGTGGTCACCCGCACCGTCCGGCTGCTGGCACAGCTCACCCGGCAGGTCGCGGTGGTCCAGTACCCGGCGCTGAGCCATTCCACGGTCCGGCACATCGAGCTGGTGCCGCTGACCGAGCGCCGGGTGATGATGGTCCTGATCACCAACACCGGGCGGGTCGAGCAGCGGGTCATCGAGCTGCCCGACGTGATCGACGACTCGCGGATCGCGCACATGCGGGCCGTGCTCAACGCCTGCCTCGACGGGTGCGGCCTGGCCCAGGTGCCCGACACCGTGGCCGACCTGCCCGACCGGATGCCCGTCGAAGACCGTTCGAGCATGGTGACCATCCTTTCGGTGCTGCTGGAGACGCTGGTCGAGCGGCACGACGAGAGGCTGGTCATCGCCGGTGCCGCCAACCTCGCGGCGGCCGACTTCACCATCGGCCTGCGCGAGGTCCTGGAGGCGCTGGAAGAGCAGGTGGTGCTGATCCGCCTGCTCGGTGAGACCACCGACACCTCCGCGATCACCGTGCGGATCGGCTCGGAAAACCCCTATACCGGTCTGCGCGGCACGTCGATCGTGGCGGCCGGTTACGGCTCGGGTGACCAGCAGCTCGCCCGGCTCGGCGTGCTCGGGCCGACCCGTATGGACTACCCGGTGACCATGGGCGCGGTTCGCGCGGTGGCACGCTATGTCAGCCAGATCCTGACTGCATCATAAGAGGCCGAAGAGGTTCGATAAGTGGCTAAGAGCGACTACTACGGCACCCTCGGGGTTCGCCGTGACGCCAGTGCGGAGGAGATCAAGAAGGCCTACCGCAGGCTGGCACGCGAGCTGCACCCGGACGTGAACCCCGACCCGGCCACCCAGGAGCGGTTCAAAGAGGTCACCCAGGCCTACGAGGTTCTGTCCGATCCCAGTAAGCGGCAGATGTACGACCTGGGCGCCGACCCCTACGCCGGCGCGGGAGCGGGAGCGGGCGCCGGTTTCGGGGCGGGGTTCCCGTTCAGCGACATCATGGACGCCTTCTTCGGCTCCGCGGGCGGCGCCCGGGCTCCGAGGTCGCGGGCCAGGCGCGGGCGCAACGCGACCATCCGCGTGGAGCTCGACCTGCGCGAGGCGTGTTTCGGCACCACTCGCGAGCTGATGGTCGACACGGCCGTGGTCTGTGAGGTGTGCCAGGGGTCGGGCGCGTCCGCCGGCACCCACCCCGACACCTGCGACATGTGCCAGGGCCGCGGTGAGGTCTCCCAGGTCACCAGGTCCTTCCTGGGCCAGGTCATGACCTCGCGGCCGTGCCCGCAGTGCGGCGGCTACGGCTCGATCATCCGGCACCCCTGCCAGGAGTGCTCGGGCGACGGGCGCGTCCGCACCCGCCGTACGATCAAGGTCCGCATCCCCGCGGGCGTCGAGGACGGCACGCACATCCAGCTCGCCGGGGAGGGCGAGGTCGGCCCGGGCGGCGGCCCGCCCGGCGACCTGTTCCTGGAGATCGTCGAGAAGCCGCACGAGATCTTCGAGCGGCGCGGCGACGACCTGCACTGCACCGTGCAGATCCCGATGACCGCCGCCGCGCTCGGCACGGTGCTCACCGTCGAGACCCTCGACGGCAAGGAGGACCTCGACGTGCGCCCCGGCACGCAGTCCGGGCAGGTCATCCCCCTGTACGGCAAGGGCGTCCAGCGCCTCAACGAGACCGGTCGCGGCGACCTGCTGATCCACTTCAACGTCGAGACGCCCAGCCGCCTCGACCCCGAGCAGGAAGACCTCCTGCGCGAGCTGGCCAGGATGCGCGGTGAGGAGCGTCCGCCGGGCAAGTTCGCCCCCGGGCAGCAGGGCTTCCTGGCGCGGCTGCGCGACGCCTTCAACGGCCGCTGAGCCGGTCGCGGCCATGACGGTTCCGGTCTTCCTGGCCGAGAGGCAGCGGCTCGCGGCGGACACCATCGACCTCGGCGGCCAGGAGGGCCGCCACGCGGCCACCGTACGACGGCTGCGCGCCGGCGAGCGGGTCGATCTCACCGACGGCCTCGGCCTGGTCGCCGAGTGCGTGGTGACCGACGTCGGCAAGGACGCCCTGCGCCTCGCCGTACGGCGGCGCTACGACGTACCGGCGGCCGAGCCGCGCCTGGTGGTCGTCCAGGGCCTGCCCAAGGGCGACCGGGGCGAGCTGGCCGTCGAGATGATGACCGAGGCGGGCGTCGACGTCATCGTGCCGTGGGCGGCGGCGCGGTCGGTCACCCGCTGGAAGGGCGACCGCGCCGCCAAGGGCGCGGCCCGCTGGCGGGCGACCGCCAGGGAGGCCGGTAAGCAGTCCCGCAGGTTCCGGCTGCCCGAGGTGACCGACCAGGCCGAGACGCCGGAGGTGGCGGCGCTGCTGGCCGGGGCGGCGCTGGGCGTGGTGCTGCACGAGGAGGCGGGCGTGCCGCTGTCCGGGATGAGCCCGCCCGCCAAGGGCGACATCGTCGTCGTGGTCGGGCCCGAGGGCGGGATCACCGGCGAGGAGATCGACGGCTTCCGCGCCGCCGGGGCGGTGCCCGCCGTGCTCGGGCCCACCGTGCTGCGCACCTCGACGGCCGGGGTCGTGGCCGCGGCGCTGCTCTCGGTCCGCGCCGGGCGCTGGTGACCCGGCGCGGTCAGTCTTCGATCGCGGTGTTGGTGCCGAATCCGCTGGACAGCGGGCTGGCCACCTCGGTGGGGGCCGGTTCGGGATCGGACGGCGGGCACTCCTCCGGTGGGCACGGGCCGCTCGGCGTGGGCTCGCTCTCGGTCGGCGTCGGCGCGGTGGTGGGGGCGGTCGTCGGCGTCGGGCTCGCCTTGGAGGGGCAGTCGGCGCCCTTGCCGGACGACTCGGGCCGCGGTGGCTCGGGCTCGCCGGCCGTCGGGTCGCCGTTGGGCGTCGGGCAGGTCTCCTTGTCCGACGGGGTCGGCGTCGGCGACTTCGAGCGATCCGGCGTCTTGGTGGTCGGCGGGGCCGCGCTGTTCCGCGTCGGGCTCGGGGGCGCCGGCGGCACGCTCGTGGCCTGCGGCGGCGCCTTGGGGCCGCGCGAGGTCGCGTTGATCGTCGGCGGGGTCCGGGTCGCCTCGGTCAGGCCGACCGACTGCTCCCGGGCGTCGCCGCCGCGCAACTGCGGCACGGCGATCACGACGGTGGCGGCGACCAGTACCGCGCCGGCCACCGAGGCGGCGGCGCGCCACCACACCAGGCGGCCGTGCCCGCGTTTGTGCTGGATGCGGGCGCGGATGATCTCCAGGCCGTCGGGGGAGGGAACGACCTCGTCCGCCTCCGCGCGAAGCACACGACGAAAGAGATCGTCGTACTCGTCGGGGGACTCGGTCATGACAATTGCTCCAACACGGTACGTAAGGCGGCCATGCCGCGGGCCGTATGGCTCTTCACCGCGCCCTTGCTGATGCCCATCGCGCTGGCGATCTCAGCTTCGGACAGGTCACCGTAATACCGTAGAACCAGGGCTTCTCGCTGGCGGGTCGGCAGACTTCGCAGCGCTTCGATGACGGCGGTCCGCTCCAGCTCGCCGATCGCGCCGTTCTCCGCGCTCGGCGCGTCGGGCAGCCCCTTGGGCGCGTACTTCTCCACGACCGCGCGGTGGCGCAGCACGGATCTCGATCGGTTGACGACCGATTGGCGCAGGTAGGCGAGGGCCTTGTCGGTGTCGCGGAGTCTGCGCCAGGCGCCGTGCAGGGCTACGAAGGCGTCCTGGACCACTTCCTCCGCGGTGGCGTTGTCGCGGACCAGCAACACGGCGAGACGCACAAGTGACCGATAGTGCGCGCTGTACAGCGCGGTCACGGCCATGTCGGCGTCCCACCCGACGGGCACTGCCCCGAGCGACCTGTCGGCCACGAGGGTCTCGGTGGTCACATCATTAGGACGCGTGGCCTTCGCGGAGGGTTTACTACGCTCATCCGGTTCGTTTGGGGGCATGACCCAGTCGTGTCCTCGCCGGTGGCCTCGCCCGATTGTTTCTTACGCAGAAGTGTTGCACAGACACAATATCCGGCAGGATCTTTGCTTGCAGCCCGCCACGGGTTACCGATTGGCAACGGCGGCTGCCGCTAGGGTATTGGCCGTGGAGACCGACTGCCTGTTCTGCAAGATCGTGGCCAAGGAGATCCCAGCGGAGATCGTCCACGAGACCGGCCGCACCCTGGCGTTCCGCGACATCAACCCGCAGGCCCCGACGCACGTGCTGGTGATCACCAAGGGCCACCACGCCGACGCCGGGGCGGTGGCCGACGCCGATGAGGGGCTGGCCGACGAGATGCTCAAGGCCGCCCGCGCGATCGCGCGCGAGGAGGGCGTGGCCGAGGAGGGTTACCGGCTGGTCTTCAACACCGGGGCCGCCGCCGGCCAGACGGTCTTCCACGCGCACCTGCACGTGCTGGGCGGGCGCGATCTGCGCTGGCCGCCGGGCTGAGCCCGGCGCGCACCCGCGGAGCGGGCGGGCGAAAAACGGCTGAGCGCGAGCGGGGGCTTCCGGGCTACCATTACGGATGAGAACGCTGTCCGAACCGGGAGGCGATCAGGCCGCGAGCCTGCCCATGTCCGAGCTTAACGAATCACGATCAAAGAGCCCCGTACCGGCCCTGGCCAAGACCCAGGCCAAGGTGGTCATCCCCGACGACTATGCGATGGTCGGCCTTCTCGGGTCGCGGGACGAGTTGCTCAAGGTCATCGAAGGCGCCTTCCGCGCCGACATCCATGTCCGCGGCAACGAGATAACCATCACCGGCAGCCCCGAGGAGAGCGGCGCCGTGGTGCGCCTGTTCGAGGAGCTGATCGAGCTGCTGCGCGGCGGCACCCCGCTCACCGTCGATGCGGTGGAGCGGAGCATCGCCATGCTGCGGATGAGTTCCGACCGCCCCGCCGAGGTGCTGTCCCTGGACATCCTGTCCTCCCGCGGGCGCACCATCCGGCCCAAGACCGTCAACCAGAAGCGCTACGTGGACGCGATCGACAAGCACACGATCGTGTTCGGCATCGGCCCCGCCGGCACCGGCAAGACCTACCTGGCGATGGCCAAGGCCGTCAAGGCGCTCCAGAACAAGGACGTCAACCGGATCATCCTCACCCGCCCCGCGGTGGAGGCCGGTGAACGGCTCGGCTTCCTGCCGGGCACCCTCTACGAGAAGATCGACCCCTACCTGCGCCCCCTCTACGACGCGCTGCACGACATGCTCGACCCCGACTCGATCCCCCGGCTGATGGCGGCGGGCACGATCGAGGTCGCCCCGCTGGCCTACATGCGCGGCCGCACTCTGAACGACGCCTTCATCATTCTCGACGAGGCCCAGAACACCTCGCCCGAGCAGATGAAGATGTTCCTCACCCGGCTGGGCTTCGGCTCCAAGATCGTGGTGACCGGTGACGTCACCCAGATCGACCTGCCGGGCGGTACGGAGAGCGGCCTGAAGGTGGTCAGGGAGATCCTCGACGGCATCACCGACATCCATTTCAGCATGCTGACCAGCTCCGACGTGGTCCGTCACCGGCTGGTGAGCGACATCGTGGACGCCTACGGCCGCTACGACGCCGCAGTGCGCCAAGGCGAGCCCGCGGCGATCAAGGGCGCCAAGCGCCCACGGGGGCGATCATGAGCATCGAGGTGGCCAACGAGTCCGGCGTCGAGGTCGACGAGTCCGCGCTCGTCGGCCTGGCCGGTCACGTACTGGCACGGATGGGCATCCATCCGCTGGCCGAGCTGTCGCTGGTCGTCGTCGACGAACCGGCGATGGCCCAGCTCCACGAGCAGTGGATGGGCGAGCCCGGTCCGACCGACGTGCTGGCGTTCCCGATGGACGAGCTGCGCCCCGGGTCCGGCGGCGGGCGTCGCGACGACGACGCCGGGGCAGACCCGGCGCTGCTCGGAGATGTGGTGCTGTGCCCGCAGGTGGCCGCCAAGCAGGCGGCCGAGGCCGGGCACAGCGCGAAGGAGGAGCTCGAACTCCTGTGCACGCACGGCATCCTGCACCTGCTCGGCTACGATCACGCCGAGCCGGAGGAACACGCCGAGATGTTCGGTTTACAAGATGAGCTCCTCAAGTCGTGGCGGGAGGTGCGGCCGGAACGGTGAGTGCCGCCAACGGGTGGTTGCTCTCGGCCGTCGTTCTGGTAGTGATCGGCGGCCTGATCGCAAGCGCTGAGACCGCGCTCGCGCGGATCTCCCGGGTACGGGCCGACGAGTTCGTCCGTGACTCCCGGCGCGGTTCGGCACGCCTGCGGGCGATCGTCGCCGACCCGCCGCGCTACCTCAACCTGCTGCTCCTGCTCCGGCTGAGCTGCGAGCTGGGGTCCACCGTGATCGCCACACTGATCTTCATCGACCTGCTCGGCGACGAGGGCGGCGCCTACGCCGTCGCGGCGGCCACCATGATCCTGGTCAGCTACGTGATCGTCGGCGTCTCGCCGCGTACGCTGGGCCGCCAGCACGCCGAGCCCATCGCACTGGCCTCCGCGCCCATCGTGTACGGCCTGACCCGGATCTTCGGCCCGCTGCCGCAACTCCTCATCCTGCTCGGCAACGCGCTCACTCCGGGCAAGGGCTTCCGCGAGGGGCCGTTCACCTCCGAGGCCGAACTACGCGACCTGGTCGACCTGGCCGAGGAGCGCAGGGTCATCGAGCCCGACGAGCGCCAGATGATCCACTCGGTCTTCGAGCTCGGTGACACCCTCGTCCGCGAGGTCATGGTCCCGCGCACCGACATGGTCTTCATCGAGCGCGGCAAGACGCTCGACCAGGCCCTCTCGCTGGCGCTGCGGAGCGGCTTCTCGCGCATCCCCGTGGTCGGCGAGAACGAGGACGACGTGATCGGCATCGCCTACCTCAAGGACATCGTCCGCCGCGTCCACGAGGCGGGCGAGGCCGGGGGCAGGCAGCGGATCGACTCGCTGATGCGGTCGGCGACCTACGTCCCGGAGAGCAAGCCGATCGACGAGCTGATGCGCGAGATGCAGGCCAGGCAGATCCACCTGGCCATCGTGATCGACGAGTACGGCGGTACGGCCGGGCTCGTCACCATCGAGGACGTGCTGGAGGAGATCGTCGGGGAGATCACCGACGAGTACGACCAGGAGGCCCCGCGGGTCGAGCCGCTGCCCGACGGGTCGGTACGGGTGACCGCGCGGCTGCCGGTCAGCGACCTCGGCGACCTGTTCGGCCGGGAGATCGACGTGGACGACGTCGAGACCGTGGGCGGGCTGCTGGCGCACGCGCTCGGCCGGGTGCCGATCGCGGGCTCGGAGGCGGAGGTCGCGGGGCTGCGCCTGACGGCGGAGAGCCTGGCCGGGCGGCGCAACCGGATCAGTACGGTGGTGGTGCGCAGGGTCAGCCCGTCGTCCCAGGATCGCGTCGGCGCAGGGGCCGAGAAAGACTGAAATCTCCGCCTTTGGGGTGCGAATCCCCTGCTTACGCGGCAGATGCCGCGAGCGGCGACGAAGGCGGCAAGTCTTTTTCAAGTGTTCTGCAAGCCGGATGGGTCACTCTGAATACGCGACGCCCGCTACGGCGGGCGGCAAGGGGATCCGGATCGCCGGAAGGGGTTCGCGGCGTCAGGGTTCCGGGGGGTACAGGGACGCGTCGCGGTCGCCGGCGGCCGTGACGCGGCTCGATGTAAAGGGTGTTCTCGCCCGCGACGGTGCGGGTGAGAACACCCTTTAATGCTGTGTGGGGCTCGATGCTTTGTGGGGCTTGGCGCGGTATCCGGGGAAGGTCGGGCTGCCCGGCGATTGCCGTCATTGTCGCGTGGGAAGGACAGCGGCGGGGGAGTCCGGGGGGTGCGCTGTGTGCGTCAAATGGGGCTTTGGGTGGATCGGCGTCCGGGGGAGGGCCGCCGCCGGGCCGGTGTCCGTGAGTGCCGTGGCCCTGATCGCGTGCGCGGCACTGGCCGGGTGCGGGGCCAGGACGGCGATCTACGCCGACGTGTCGGTGGCCAGGGAACAGGCCCGGATTCGCGAACTGCTGCGCGACCTGCCCGGGCTGCCCGACGGGTTCTCGGCCCGGCCGAGGGAGGGCTGGAGCCCGCCGTTCCGGCTCGGCGACACCGACTGCAAGACCCTGCTGGACGCCGTCGCCGGACGCCCGCCGTCCGCCGGTGAGCTGCGCACTCACGCCGAGGCCACCTACTACGGCGACCGCGTCGGCGAACTCGCCGGCGCCAGCGTGGCCAGCTACGCCGCGGGCGCGAACGCGAGCTTCGACGCGCTCGGCGACGCCCTGGACGGCTGCGCCCGGATGGTCCGCCGCAACCCCGCAGGCGGTACCACGCTGGCCCTCGCCGACCAGCCCTCCGCCGTCGACGAACTCGAACTCGGCGACGGCACCGCGGGCACCCGCCTGTCCGGCAGGCTGAACGGCTACCCCTATGACATGCACGTCGTCTTCGTCCAGTCCGGCCAGACGCTGATCTCGATCGTGCACGCCGCGATGGGAAGCGCCGACCCCGCCCGCACGGAGGCGCTGGCCCGTGCGGTGACGGCCAGGATGACCGGCGAGGCTGAGTAACCTAGAGCACGTGACTGAGGCGACGCTCGACCCCGAAGACTCCAAGATCATCACGTTGGCCCGTGCCGCCCGCGCGCGCACGGGGGCAGCGCAGGGCGCCGCCGTACGCGACGAGACCGGCCGCACCTACTCCGCCACCAACGTGGCGCTGCCCTCGCTGACCCTGTCGGCCCTGCAGGTCGCGGTGGCGATGGCGGTCTCCAGCGGGGCCGCCGCACTGGAGGCCGCCGCCCTGGTGACCGCGGACGGCGGGCCGAGCGAGGCCGACCGCGCCGCGGTCGCCGACCTCGGCGCGGCCACCCTGCTCACCGCCGGCCCGGACGGCACGCTTCGATGAGCGGGGCCGAGCCCGACTTCCGCTCCGGCTTCGCCTGTTTCGCCGGGCGGCCCAACGTCGGCAAGTCCACCCTGATGAACGCCCTGGTGGGCACCAAGGTCGCGATCACCTCGGCCAAGCCGCAGACCACCCGCAGGGCCATCCGCGGCATCGTGCACCGCCCCGCCGCCCAGCTCGTCATCGTCGACACCCCGGGCCTGCACCGGCCCCGCACCCTGCTCGGCGAGCGCCTGGACAGCCTGGTGCTGTCCACGCTCACCGAGGTCGACATGATCGGGTTCTGCATCCCCGCCACCGACCCGGTGGGCAAGGGCGACCGGTTCATCGCCGAGAAGCTGGCCGCCGTCAAGAAGACCCCGGTGGTGGCGGTGATCACCAAGTGCGACCTCGCCTCGCGGGAGCAGATCGCCAAGCAGTTGCTCGCCGTGTCGGAGCTGGCCGACTTCGCGGAGATCGTCCCGGTGTCGGCGGTGTCGGGGGAGCAGCTTGACACACTCACCGACATCCTGGTGGGCCACCTGCCCGAGGGGCCGCCACTGTACGCGGGCGGCGAGCTTACCGACGAGCCGGAGCAGATCCTTGTCGCGGAGCTGATCCGCGAGGCCGCCCTCGAGGGCGTACGCGACGAGCTCCCGCACTCGATCGCCGTCGTGGTCGAGGAGATGCGCCCCCGCGAGGGCCGCGACGACCTGCTGGACGTCTTCGCCGAGATGTACGTCGAGCGGCCGTCCCAGAAGGCGATCGTGATCGGTCACCGCGGCGAACGCCTCAAGGACGTGGGCACCCGCGCCCGCAAACAGATCGAGGCCCTGCTGGGCACCCGGGTCTACCTCGACCTGCACATCAAGATCGCCAAAGACTGGCAACGCGACCCGAAACAACTCCGCCGCCTCGGCTTCTACGACTGACCCCCCAAGCCGCCCCGCCACACCCTGTGGCGGGTCGCCCTTCTTGTACACCGGATAGCGCCTCATTCCATGCTGAGGATTGATTACTGGACAGACGTCGTCAGGGTGACCAGGGTGTGACTTCGACATTTCCTGAATCGCAGCCTGCGATATATTGACCAGCCCGGAGGGGGAGCGTAATATTCGCTCCTGTTTGGGATGTTCGCCGAGTCGGTGAAGATCCGAAGGCAACCGGTGTGGAAATGAGGCTCCTTATGGCGGGAAAATGGGAGGCCGATCCGGCGGTGGGCTTCAAGCGTCGGCTCGGAAAGTCGGCTCACGAGCTGGGCACGACCGGGGGCAACGCGAGCTGCCCCGATATCTGGGAGCTGGACAACGGGGATGTCGCAGTGATCGGTACCGAGCTTTCCGCCGCGTATCGCGACCGGCTCCCCAAGGGCGTTTCCGTGGACCCGGGGGAGAGCCTGGTGGTCATTCCGCGTAGTACGATTATGGCCGCAAAGGCAGACATCCCGGATTCATGACCTGTGGAATGGCGCCGTCGGCCCGGCGGATTGCACTCGTGAGATTATCGCCCCCAGTGACGCTGGCCGGGAGGGCGTTCGGCCACATCGGCGGGCGCGCGGTGAGGCGCTGGAAGCGATCCTAGTGCGAGCAGGCTGTTTTGCAAGGCGCCTTAGGTATCCTGCCCTGGGGCGCAGCGCCATTAATGGGCGACCAATATGTGGGAATATAGGTCTGAATCGAAAATTCCCGCCGGAACCGGACGGCGGGTATGCGGCCGTCCGGTTCCGGTGGTGGGTTCTGGTGGTGTCGGCGGCTCGGCTGTTTCGCCGTACTGCTCTCGCGGGCCCGGCCCGGCCTGGACCGTGCCGGGGGGAGGGTGCGGGCATCTCGGTGGGGGGCCGAAACCCGTCCGGCTTCGTAAACATCACGGACACCCCAGAAGGCTGGTGTGATGTGGCGTACCTGACAGGTCCTGGTATTTCGCGTTAGATGGTGTGCTTCGGCGGGATGGCCGATATCCGGTGCCGTGCGGGGCCGTGTGGGATCTGTTATAAGTGAACGCTCACGCGAACGACCGGTACGACGTAGCCTGCCGGGAAACGACCCGGCGGTCCGGGGGACCGGTGAATCCAGGGAGCGCGCCGTGCGACGCTACACACCATGGGGGAAGGGGCGGGCCGGGGACGGGGGGTTACCGCCCGCCGTTCCGTCCGGGGAGCCGGCGGTGACCGCCGCAGAGCCGGAGTCAGGGCCGGGGGCGGCCGAGCGGTCGGCGGCGGAAGTGGAACGTGCCGCCGCCGAGGAGGCCCGGCTCAGGCGGCGGCGCGGGGCGCGCAGGTTCAGGCTGTACGGCTGGCTGGTGGCGCTCACGGCCGCGCTGGTGGCGGGCGGCTGGATCGTGTGGAACACCGGGCCGCCGACCGAGGCCGAGTTACGCGAGCGGGCCGGTCTGACCGGCAAACAGACGCTGCGGATCGGCGTGAAGGACGACACTCCGGGCATCGCGTGGTTCAACGGGAAGACCCGCGTCTATGAGGGCTTTGACATCGACATCGCGCTGATGATCGCCGAAGACCTCGGGTTCGGCAAGAACCAGGTGGAGTTCCTGGCCATCGAGACCGAGGACCGCGACAAGATGCGGGCCACGAACGAGCGCGGCGAGCCCTCTGACGTGGATCTGGTGGTGGCGACCTTCAGCATCACGCCGAAACGGATGGGCAATCCCGGGATCGGGTTCTCCTCGCCCTACCTGCTCACCGAGCAGTCCGTGGTGACCAGGGACGACTACAAGGGCAAGGTCACGTCCCTGTCGCAGCTCGCCGGGAAGAAGGTGTGCACGCTCGGCACCTCCACCTCCGAGAGCGCGTTACAGACCGCGCTGAAGCGTACCGGCGCGAAGGTGATCGGCATGAACCGCATCAGGGAGTGCATCAAGGGGCTCGAAGACGGAACGTACGAGGCGGTGAGCACGGACGCGGCGATCATGGCGGGGTTCGTCTGGCAGTCCCGTGGGAAGCAGAAGCTGCGCCACCATGACGTCGGCCTCGAAGGCAGCGAAAGCTGGGCGGTCAACAGCGGCACGAACACCGCCCTGCGCACCCTGGTGGACCTCGCGCTCTACCGCTCGTTCACCGATCCCGCCAACCGCCGCTGGGAGGACGCCTACGACCGGCACATCCAGCCGATGAAGTCCGGCAATCGGCTCATCGACATCGCCCGCGAAAGCCAGCCGTGCCCGAAGGTGCCGGAGGTCCGCCGCTGGCCCTGGGAGCGCGGCACCTCGGCCCCGGTGTGCTAGCCGGTGGAACGGCAGAGCCCGCGCGGCGGGAGAGCGGCCGGGCGCAGGCCGGTCTACCGGCGGGCGCGCAACCAGGAGTGGCTGCTGGCGGTGCTGCCCGCCTTCCCGGTGGCGCTGCTCGTCCTGCGTCTTTGGTGGGCGGGCCGGCAGGACACCCAGACGCTGCTGCTGCTCGTGCAGCACGTCAGCCCGCTCGGGATGCTCAGCGTCGTGCTGCTGACCTTCGTGTGGGTGGTCCCGGTGGTGGTGCTCGCCGGGCGGGTGCTCGGCCTGCTGTACCGGGTCAGCACCGGGCGGTCCTCTTGGCTGGTGCGGATCGCCGACCTGCTGCCCGACTGGGTGGTCGTGCTCGCGGTGTTCGTGGCCATGCTCGGCTGGCAGCTCCGGTTCCTGCCGGTGCTCGCCATGCTGGCGCTGTCGGCGGCCGGGCTGACGGTCCGCGACCGCCGTCCGGAGGGCGAGACACTGGTCCACGCGATGTGCGTGGCGGTCCCGATCATGGCGGCGGTGCTCGTGTACGTCGCCGTTTACCCGGCCATCGCGATGGCCTGGGCGGAGTCCGACGTGCCGACGTTCCTGCTGCTGGCGGTGCCGCCGGGGATCGCGCCGCTGCTCACCGGGCCGGTGCCGCGGCTCGCCGCGGGGCTGATCGCGCACGGGGCGGCGCTGGCGCTGGCCGTGCTGCTGCCGCCTACCACAGGCGTCGTGGTGCTCCAGGTGCCGATCCTGCCACTGAGCGCGATGGAGGTCACCACGCCCGCGGGGCGTGAGGTCGTGGTCGGCTACGTGATCGCCGACGACCAGCGGATGATGAGCGTGCTGGCCCGCTCGGGGTCCGTCCGTTTCATCCGCAACGACTCGCTGGTCTCCCGGGTCCTGTGCCCGGAGCCGGGAGACGTGCCCCGCAGCCGAGTCCATCTGCGCCACTGGTACGTCGAGCAGAGCATGATCTCGTGGCTGGCGCCCGATCCGCTCCCGGTGACGCCGGACCCGCGCTGCGAAGGCCGTCCGCCCGCCGCCCCGTGACCCCAGGCGGGTACGGCGGGCGGCGGAGGATCAGGGCAACCGGCTCACGAGCGCGCCCACAGGGCGGGGACGTTCGGCGGCTCCCAGCCCGGCAGCGCGGTGTGGGCCTGCAGACAGCGGTAGGACGAGCCGTTGTAGGTGACCGTCGCGCCGGCGGTGTAGGCCGTGCCGGCCGCCCACGTCGTCGGCCCGCCGGTCGGTCCGCCGGTGGGACTTCCGGTGGGACTTCCGGTGGGGCTGCCGGTCGGGCTGCTGGTCGGCTGACCGGCGATGTTCAGCACGAAGTCGAACGTCGCCGTACCCGGCTGCACGTTCATCAGCAGGCGCGGGTCGAAGATCGTGTCGGTGTTGTTGCGCGGCTCACCCGGGAAGTAGAGCTGGGTGGTCAGGACCGGACGGCCGGGGGCCTGGACCTTGACGTGGATGTGCCGGGTACGGCCCGGGTACAGGCCAGGGATGATCGTGGTCAGGTTGTAGTAGCCCTGGGCGTTGGTGAACTGGTGCCCGCGGAAGGTGTACCCGACGTTGTCGTAGTTGCCGTTGTTGTCGGCCTGCCAGAAGTCCATCAGCACGTTGGCCAGCGGCTGGCAGGCCAGGTTGAACACGTAACCGCTGACGACGAGCCGGGTGCCGCTGCCCGGCAGCGTGCTGCGCTGCGGGGAGTTCGGCTTGAAGTAGGGGCCCTCGGTCTGCGCGGGGGTGCGGTCTTCGGGTTCCTGGCAGTACGGCGTTGGCTCCAGGCTCTGCCCGGGGGCCATGCTGCGGGCCAGTGCGGGAATCTGGGGAACCAGGAGGGGGATAGGCGCGGCCATGACGGCGGCCCTCAGCAGGGTCTTCCGCGAGATGACCTTGCCGTCCTTCCCGCTCGGGTCCCTCTCAGCGCCGGTGTGCTCGGCGTCCACTGTGATCTCCTTGGCTTTTGGGGGGCGGCATGCCCGGATCCGGCCTGATATCGAGGCCGGGACCAGGTCACTGTCCCAAAAACTGACATCGCGGCCCTGAAAGCGAGTACCCCACACTTTTCCATAACGTCGCGGTATAGACGGATGCACATAACGGTGTAATAGGTTCCAACTGATAGGGCCGCTCCTGGTGTCTTGACCGTTACGTTAACGGCGCACCCCCCGACACAAGGAGAGATACATGCTCCGCAGTAATGCCGTGACGGCGGGCATCACGCTCGCTCTCACGTTGGTGGCCGCTCCGGCCATCGCCTTCGCCGCGGCCGGCGGCGCGGGAGCACCGGAGCCCGCCCCCGCCCCGGCCGCTCCGGCGTCCGTTTATGCACAGGTCAAGGTGGCCGCCGCGGCGGCCTCGGATCCCTCCCCCGAATACATCGAACAGACCAAGAAGGACCTCGGCCTCACCACGCAGCAGGCCGAATTGCGCATCGCCAACGAACTGGCGGCGGGTCAGCTCGAACCCCTGCTCCGCGGCCGGCTCGGTAGCGCCTATGCCGGTACCTGGGTCACCGGCCCGCTCGCCTCCCTCGTGGTGGCGACCACCGACGCCGCGCAGTCCTCCGTCATCCGTGAGGCCGGCGCCGAGCCGAAGGTCGTCCAGCACTCCCTGGCCACGCTGGACGCCGCCAAGGTCTCCCTGGACCGGGCGCTGAGCAACAACGCCGAGATCGCCACCTCGTGGGGCGCCGACGTCCAGACCAACCGGGTCGTCGTGCGCACCCCGAACCCCGCCAAGGCGAAGGCCAAGATCAAGGCCGCCGGCGTCGACGCGAGCCTCGTCGACGTGGTCAAGTCCAGCGAGCGGCCCGTCCTGTACGCCGACGTACGTGGCGGCGACGCCTACTACATCGGCTCCAGCAGCCGCTGCTCGGTCGGCTTCTCGGTGACCAAGGCCGGCTCGCAGGGCGGCTTCGTGACCGCCGGCCACTGCGGCTCCACCGGCGCCAGCACCACGGGCGTCAACCGCCAGGCGCAGGGCACGTTCCGCGGCTCCTCCTTCCCCGGCAACGACTACGCCTGGGTCGAGGTCAACAGCCAGTGGGTGCCGCGCGGCATCGTCAACGCCTACAACGCCGGCATCGTGACGATCAACGGCTCGACCGTCGCGCAGCCCCAGGCGCGGATCTGCCGTTCCGGCTCCACCACGCAGAACCACTGCGGGAGCGTCCAGCAGCTCAACACCAGCGTGACCTACCCGCAGGGCACGGTCTCCGGCGTGACCCGCACCAACGTGTGCGCCGAGCCCGGTGACTCCGGCGGCTCGTTCTACTCCGGTGACCAGGCCCAGGGCATGACCTCCGGTGGTTCGGGCAACTGCAGCAGCGGTGGCACCACCTACTTCCAGCCGGTGAACGAGGCCCTTCAGGTCTACGGCCTCCAGCTCGCCGACAGCGACGGCCCCGGCCCGACGGGCAGCCCCACGACCAGCCCGACCGGTGGTCCGACCGACCCGCCCGGCGGCACCTGGAAGACCTACACCTCCTACAGCGCGGGCGCGACCGTGACCTACGGCGGCACGACCTACACCTGCCTCCAGTCGCACACATCGCTTCCCGGCTGGGAGCCGCCGAACGTGCCGGCTCTGTGGAGCGCGTCCTGACGGTGAAAGCCTGACGGCGAGAGCCCGACGGTAGGAGATCGAGAGTGGCCCTGGGCCGGAGGCCGCCCCTCCAGTGCCCCGGCCAGGGCCCCTTCAATGCCGGTTCCTGCCCGGCCACCGCCCGTGGTCCGTTGACCGGCACCCCTCGTGGGGCGGGACTACCACACCTCTCCCGCCCCACGAGGGCATGTTCATGTCGGCGGCCGGTCCGCTCAGATCGTCTTCTGCCACTCGTGCCAGGTGTCGAGCGGGCGGAACCCCAGCGCCTCGTTGATGGCCCGCATGTGCGCGTTCGAGGTGGCGTTCCAGGTGATCAGCCGGTGTACCGCGGGCTCCTCGTCCAGCAGGGTCAGCGCGTTGGCCGTCTTCAGCAGCATGCCGAGCCGGTGCCCGCGGTGCGGGCGCAGCACCACGGTGTCACTCTGCCGGCCCCACCCGCCGGCGCCGTCGTCGAAGAAGACCCGGGTGAGGGCCGCGGGCGCGCCGGTGGCGGTGTGCCTGGCGATGACGGCTCTGCCACCGGCCCCCGCCTCGTGCAGCCGCCGCTCCAGCCCGCCTACCCTGGCGGCGTCCCACACCTCGTCCTCGATATCGAGGTCGCCGGTCGGCGCGTCGTTCATCCCGGCGTACAGCAGGGCGAGGTCGGCGTGCAGCCGTTCGGGGGCCGCGCCTCGCCAGGCCTCCAGTTCGTAGCCGTCCGTGTGGCGGGCCGCGAGATCGCGTGCGGACTCGAAGGCGGCCCGGTCGGCCGTACGCAGGTCGAGGACCTGGCGGATCACGGTGGTGGCGGCGGTGAACCCGTGGGCCTGCGCGAACGCGGCCCCCGGGCCGCCCGCCGCCGCGGCCTCGGCGACCAACGTCCGCCTGCCCGCGGCGCGCGCCTGCTCGGTGGCGTGCGCGAGCAGCGCCGAACCGACGCCCCGGCGGCGGCTCCCCGGGGCGACGGCCATCTTCGGGATCAGCGCCAGGTGCGCGTTGTCCCGCTCGGGCAGCGCCAGCGTGTATCCGCCGGTCACGATGCCATCGCGGACGTGGGCGTACGCCTCGGCGTCGTCGTCCCAGCCGATCAGGGCCCACATGCGGAAATGCCGGGGCGAGGACAGCGGACCGGGATCGTCGATCTCGTGCGCCGCCCGATACACCGAGTAGTAGCCGTCGGCGAGCGCGCCGCCCGCGTTATCGACATGCAGAATCGACATGGGCTATAGGCAATCCCATATACCCGCGGCGGCGCCAACCGTTTTGCGGTGCCACCATTACCGGGCGGCTACTGCTGGTAGGAGTCGACCTCGTCGATCGGCCGGGGCGCGGCGTCGAGCGGGTCCTCACCGAACTCCCGGCGGGCGCGCCGCCGGCGGAGCAGATCCCAGCACTGGTCGAGCGCGCGCTCCAGCGACACGATCCGGTCGTTCTCGTCCTCGGCGGACACCTCGCCGGCCGCCAGCCTGGCGCGCAGCTCGTGCTCCTCGGCGATCAGGCCGTTGATGCGGGTCAGGATGTCGTCGTCTTTCATGATCGCCCCCTGTTCCTCGTCTCTTCGGACTCTAGCCCGCCGACCGGCACGGCTTCACCTGCGCATCTGCTAACCTCCATAACGTGCTGCGTGGCCTGCTCCTTATGTGCCGCGGCGGGGGCCTTTCCTAGGCCGGCTCCCTCGCCGCGGAGCGTGTCATGCGCGTCGGCCATCTCGACGAGGCCCCGACGAAGAGCACGAGGAGCACCCGACCGTGAGCGATTATCCGCGGCAACGACCCAGTGGCATGCCGGTGGACCGGTACGAGCCCTACCAGCCCGTACGCCTGACCGACCGCACCTGGCCCGACCAGGTCATCACCGAGGCCCCCCGATGGTGCGCCGTCGATCTCCGCGACGGCAACCAGGCACTGATCGACCCCATGGACGCCCACCGCAAGGTCAAGATGTTCGACCTGCTGGTCCGCATGGGATTCAAGGAGATCGAGGTCGGCTTCCCCGCCGCCTCCCAGACCGACTTCGACTTCGTCCGGCAGATCATCGAAGAGGACATGATCCCCGACGACGTGGTGATCCAGGTCCTCACCCAGGCCAGGCCCGAGCTGATCGAGCGCACCTTCGAGTCGCTGCGCGGGGCCGGGCAGGCGATCGTCCACCTGTACAACTCGACCTCCACGTTGCAGCGCCGGGTGGTCTTCGGCCAGGACCGCGAGGGCATCACCGCCATCGCCGTCGAGGGCGCCAAGCTGTGCAAGAAGCTCGCCGAGGCGATGACCGACACGACGATCTTCTTCCAGTACTCTCCCGAGTCCTTCACCGGCACCGAGCTGGACTACGCCGTCGAGGTGTGCAACGCCGTCAACGAGGTGTGGCAGCCGACCCCCGACCACAAGGTCATCATCAACCTGCCCGCCACCGTCGAGATGGCCACCCCCAACGTCTACGCCGACCAGATCGAGTGGATGAACCGCCACCTGGCCCACCGCGACTCGGTGGTGCTGTCGCTGCACCCGCACAACGACCGGGGCACCGCCGTGGCCGCCGCCGAGCTGGGATACCTGGCCGGGGCCGACCGCATCGAGGGCTGCCTGTTCGGCAACGGCGAGCGCACCGGCAACGTCTGCCTGGTCACCCTGGGCATGAACCTCTTCTCCCAGGGCATCGACCCCGAGCTGGACTTCTCCGACATCGACGAGATCCGCCGGGTGGTCGAGTACTGTAACCAGCTTCCCGTCCACCCGCGGCACCCGTGGGGCGGCGAGCTGGTCTACACCGCCTTCTCCGGCTCCCACCAGGACGCCATCAAGAAGGGCTTCGAGCACCTCGCGATAGACGCGGCGGCGGCCGGCGTGCCGGTGGAGGAGTTCCGCTGGGCGGTGCCGTACCTCCCGATCGACCCCAAGGACATCGGCCGCAGCTACGAGGCGGTCATCCGGGTGAACAGCCAGTCGGGCAAGGGCGGCGTGGCCTACATCATGAAGGCCGACCACCAGCTCGACCTGCCGCGCAAGCTGCAGATGGAGTTCTCCAAGGTGATCCAGGCCCGCACCGACGCGCAGGGCGGCGAGGTGACGCCCGCGCAGATGTGGGAGGCATTCACCGACGAGTACCTCCCCAACCCGGCCGCCCCCTGGGGCAGGCTGGGCCTGCTCGCCCACCGCACCGACTCCCAGGTCGAGGACAAGGACCGGATCGGCGCCGATCTGCGCATCGACGGTGAGATCCGCGAGGTCGGGGGTGTGGGCAACGGCCCGATCTCGGCCTTCTGCGACGCCCTGGCCGGTGTCGGCGTGCAGGTGCGGGTGCTCGACTACACCGAGCACGCGCTGAGCGCGGGCACCGACGCCAAGGCCGCCTCCTATGTGGAGTGCGATGTGGACGGCAAGGTGCTGTGGGGCGTCGGCATCGACGCCAACACCACCACCGCCGCCCTGAAGGCCCTGATCTCGGCGGTCAACCGCGCCGCCCGCTGACGCGTCCTGCGGCACGGCGGGCGGCCCGCGCCCGCCGTGCCGTCATTCCGGCAGGCCGATGAAGCGGCCCATGCAGGCCATGTTGTAGTCGAAGATCTCCGCCGGATCGAGGATCGCGTTGGCGAACTGGCCGAACACCTCCAGGCTGACCGCCCCGAACAGCGCCGTCCAGGCCGAGATGGCACGGGCGATCACCTCGTCGGACAGGCCGGGCATGACGCGGCGCAGCCGTTCGGCGTCGGCGGGCCAGGCGTCCCGGGGAGGGGCGGGAAAGCCCGCCGGCGGGCGCAGGCGGCCGGCCTCGTGCGCGGCGGCCAGGATGGCGCCGTAGACGGTGACGTCGCGGATGGCGGGTGCGACGGTGTCCTGGGGAGCCTGGTAGCCGGGCACCGGCGAGCCGTACAGCAGCGCGTACTCATGCGGGTTGGCCAGCGCCCAGCCGCGTACGGCCCGGCAGACGGCGAGCCACCTGCCCATGTGGTCGCCGGGCGGACACGCGCGGTCGGCCTGCTCCACCGTCTCGCCGATGGAGTTGTAGCCGTCGATGATGAGGGCCGTCAGCAGGTCATCGCGGCTGGGGAAATAGCGGTAGATGGCGGAGGAGACCATGCCCATCTCCCGTGCGACCGCCCGCAGTGACAGCCCGGTGGCCCCGTGGGTGGCGAGCCGCCTGCGTGCGATGTCGGCGATCTCCCTGGTCAGCTCGGCACGGACTCTCTCCCGTGCGGTGCGCCCGGCGTTCATGGGCCCACCTTAGCAGAGCACCAGAAGGAAACGAGAGCACTGCTCTTGACACAGCCGCACCTTCTGGAGAGCATTGCTCTCGTAACGGTTCGCCGATCTACTCGGGTCCCGAGGGAGAAGGACAGGTCGCCATGGGCAAGCACGTCGTCGTGGGAGCGGGACAGGTCGGCAGCGAGCTGGTCAGGCAACTGGCCGGGCTCGGGCACGAAGTCGTCGTGGTGAGCAGGTCGGGCTCGGGCCCGGACCTGCCCGGCGTACGGCGGGCCGCCGCCGACGCCGCCGACCAGGCCGCGCTCACCGCTCTCACCCGGGGCGCCGACACCCTCTACAACTGCGTCAACCCGCCCTACCACCGCTGGCCGACCGACTGGCCGCCGATCGCCGGCTCGCTGCTCGGCGCGGCCGAGACCACCGGCGCGGACTATGTCATGCTCGGCAACCTGTACGTGTACGCCCCGCCGACCGGCCCGATGACCGAGGACCTGCCGCTGCGGCCGGAAAGCGTCAAGGCCCAGGTACGCGTCCGCATGTGGGAGCAGGCGCTCGCGGCCCACCGGGCGGGCCGCATCCGCTGCACCGAGGTGCGCGGCTCGGACTTCTTCGGGCCCGGCGCGCTCGACCAGTCCCACCTCGGCGAGCGCTTCGTTCCCCGGCTGCTGGCCGGCAAGGCGCTCAAGCACATCGCCGACCCCGACCAGCCGCACAGCTGGACCTACATCCCCGACGTGGCCGCCGCCCTGGCCATCGCCGGCACCGACGAGCGGTCCTGGGGCCGCGCCTGGCACATCCCCACGGCCCCGCCGATGAGCTACCGCCAGGTGGCCGAGCGGATGAGCGAACTGGCCGGGGTCGCCATGCCCAAGGTCGGCTCCTACCCGGCGTGGATGATCGACGCCCTCGGCCTCGCCAACCCGATGCTCGGCGAGATCAAGCACATCCGCTACCAGTTCGCCCGGCCGTTCGTACTGGACTCCTCGGCCTTCCAGAACACGTTCGGCGTCGCCCCCACCCCGGCCGGCGAGGCGCTGTCGGCCACCGTCGCCTGGTGGCGCGAGCGTGCCGCGGCGGCGGCGTGAGCGGCCATGCCGCGCTCGGCCGAGGCCAGCAGGCCGCGCATCCGCGGCGGCGACAGCCGCGCGATCAGCGAGAATCCGTCCGGATCATGGTAGGGGGAGGACGAGGTGGCCACTCCCACCACCGTCGTGCCCGAGATCGCCGGGCCGCCGCTGTGGCCCCTGACGATCTGGCAGTTGCGGGTCACCAGCATCCCCGGCCCCGGGGTCCGCGCCTCGGCGGCCCGCCCGGAGCAGCGGTACATCGCATCGCCCGGATAGCCCAGCTCGGAGGGATACCCGAGCAGGCTCAGCGCCTTCACCCGGCCGTCGCCCCTGCGGTTGGACACCGGCCGCAGGCCGGGGCCGGTGACGTCCTCCAGCCGCCGTCCGGACGCGTCCGGCTCGACGCCCACCACCCCCACATCGTGCGGGATCACCCCGGTGGAGTAGGACCGGGTGCGCCAGGGGCGCGCCACCCACGTGCGGGCGGCCCGCCACACCCCGAGCGGGGCGCCCCCCGCCCCGGAACCGCCGTAGGCGGGCACGAACGTCACCTGGTCGTACCAGCGCCGCGCCTGCCCGTCGTTGTCGAACAGGCAGTGCGCCGCGGTGAGCACCAGGCTGCGGCTCCGCGAGGCGACCACCGCCGCCCCGCAGCGGCGCTCGGCACCGGTCAGCGGGTCGCGGCTGACCAGCAGCCCGGTGACCCGCTCCGGCAGGGCCCTGGTGTACGGCCGGGCCACCGGCGCGTAGCCGAAGCGGTCACCGCCCGGGGTGCGGACGAGTCGTCGCGGGACCTCCTCCGGGACGGCGGCGTACGCCACCGTCCCAGGGAGTGTGGAAACAAGGAGAACCAGCATCGAACCCAGCCGCGTGATCACACATCTCCGGTTACCCTACGTGACCGGCGGCAACCCGGGTGAGCGGTAAAGCCCCCCTCTATCAGGGATAAAGGCCCCTGAGCCGGTGCGCCTCGGCGACCCGGGAGACGCCGATCGCGTGCGCGGCCCGCCGAAGGGTCAGTCCTTCGGCCGCGGCCAGCGCGCCGACCTCCGCGTAAGCCTGCTCCATCAGGTCGCGCAGCTTGACCTCGACCTCGCCCGCGCTCCAGGTGTAGGCCTGCATGTTCTGGACCCACTCCAGGTAGGACACGATCACCCCGCCCGCGTTGGCCAGGATGTCGGGGACCACGGTGACCCCCGCGTCGGCGAGGACGTCGTCGGCCGCCGGAGTGGTCGGCCCGTTGGCGCCCTCGACGACGAGCCGGGCCCTGACCTTTTGCGCGGTCTCGGCGGTCAGCACGCCTTCCAGGGCGGCCGGCACCAGCACGCCGACGTCGAGGCCCAGCAGGTCGGCATGGCTCAGCGCGTCGGCCCGCGGATAACCGGCGACGCCGCCCGCCTCGGCGACGTGCGCGCGTACCGCCGCCACGTCGAGCCCGGCGCGGTCGATGATCGCCCCGGTGGCGTCGGAGACGGCCACCACGCGGCACCCGGCGTCGGCCAGGTAGCGGGCGGCGGGCGCGCCGACCTTGCCGAAGCCCTGCACGGCCACGGTGACCCCGGCCGGGTCGCGGTCGCCGAGCGCGGCCATCGTGGCGATCTGCACACCGCGCGCGGTGGCGCCCGCCCGGCCCAGCGAGCCGCCGAGGATGGTCGGCTTGCCGGTGACCACCCCGGGCACCGAGTAGCCCGCGTTCACCGAGTAGGTGTCCATGATCCAGGCCATGGTCTGCTCGTCGGTGCCCACGTCGGGGGCCGGGATGTCCTGGTCGGGGCCGATCAGCGGCAGGATCTCGTTGACGTAGCGGCGGGTGACCCGCTCCAGCTCGCGGGTGGTCAGCGTGGCCGGATCGACGCCGACGCCGCCCTTGGCGCCGCCGTACGGGATGCCGACCAGCGCGCACTTCCACGTCATCCACATGGCAAGCGCGGTGACCTCGGACAGGTCGGTGTCCGGGTGAAAGCGGATGCCGCCCTTGGCCGGGCCGCGGGAGACGTTGTGCTGGACGCGGTAGCCCTGGACGACGTCCATCCGGCCGTCCTCGCGGCGGACGGGGACCGAGACGGTGAGCGAACGCCGCGGGGTCGCGAGCATCCGGTGCAGGCCGTCGTCGAGGCCGAGGTGCTCGGCCGCCTGGCCGAGCTGGAAGAGTGCGGTGTCGAGGGCCTGGCGGCCGGCGGAACCGGCCGCGGGAACCGCGCCGGTGCTGATGGTGGTGGCCGACGCCGTTGGCGGCACCATGACGGTCATGAAGACCTCCGGTTGGGCGGGGCGCACGCGCCCCGCGAGTCGGGTCGTTCGGGCGGAGGCGGGGCGCCGTTGCCCCGCCGCCGATATCCCATCTTGATCCAACAACGTGATCGTGTTCATGGGAACGTGCCAATATGACAGGCTTCGACGCGGAGAATGTACCGTTGTGTCGCACCGGAAGGCGGGGTGTCCCGTGACGGATCTCTTGGTCGGCCCCATGCTCCGCTACGCCGACGCCACCAGCGCGAGCGTGTGGGTGGAGACCGCGCGGCCCGGGCGGGTCGCGGTGGAGGCGGGCGACATACGTGTGGAGACCGCCACGTTCACCGTGCACGGTCACCACTACGCGATCGCCGACCTGGTATGGCCGGAGCCCCCGGCGGCGGAGGGCGGCGTGCCGTACACGGTGGAGCTGGACGGCGAGCGGGTCTGGCCGCCCGCCGGCGGCCCCGCCGCCCCGCCCAGCCGGATCAGGCTGCCGTCGGGGGCCCGGCCGCTGCGGATGTTGTTCGGCTCCTGCCGTACCAGCGTGCCGCACGACGCGGCGCACCTGCTCTCGCACGGCGTGGACACGCTGCGCGAGCACGGCGTGCGGCTGCGCGAGACCCCCGACGCCGAGTGGCCCGACCTGCTGCTGCTCCTCGGCGACCAGGTCTACGCCGACGCCCCCGGCGGCGAGGTGCTGCAGGCCGTCCGCGCCAGGGGCGGTGAGCCGGCCGGGGAGATCGCCGACTTCGGGGAGTACGCGGCGCTGTACCGGCAGGCATGGGCCGAGCCGGAGATCCGCTGGCTGCTCTCGACGGTACCGTCCGCGATGATCTTCGACGACCACGACCTGCGGGACGACTGGAACACCTCCGCGGCCTGGCGCGAGAAGATGAGCGCGCAGCCCTGGTGGCGGCGCAGGCTGGTCGCCGGGCTCGGCGCGTACTGGGTCTACCAGCACCTCGGCAACCTGTCGCCGGGGGAGCGGGCCGCCGACCCGCTGCTGTCCCGGCTGCGCACGCACGAGGGCGACGGCGGCGACCTGCTCGACGCGTTCGCCGCCAGGGCCGACGAGGACCCCGCGCACAACCGCTGGAGCTACGCCCGCGACCTCGGCGACACCCGCCTGATCATGCTCGACACCCGCTGCGCCAGGCGGCTCACCCCCGGCGACCGGCGGATGCTCGACGACGGCGAGTGGGAGTGGTTCACCCGGCAGATGGACGCGGACGGCCGGCGCGTGGTGATCGGCTCCTCCATCCCGGTGCTGCTGCCCAGCGGCATCCACCACGTGGAGAGCTGGAACGAGGCGCTGTGCGACGGGGCCTGGGGCCGCCGCGCGGCCCGCTGGTCGGAGGTGTTACGGCAGGCGGTCGACCTGGAGCACTGGGCGGCCTTCCGGCGGTCGTTCACCGACATGTGCCGGCTGCTGGCCGCCGCCGGCGGGACGGTGATCGTGCTGTCCGGCGACGTCCACTACTCCTACCTCGCCGAGGTCCGCGGGCTGCCGGTCTACCAGGTGGTGTGCTCGCCGATCCGCAACCCGCTGAGCCGGGTGCTGCGGCTGGCCAACGTGGTGGCGTCGGTGGCGGTGGCCGGGCTCGCCGGCGGCCGGCTGGCCCGGCTCGCCGGGGTGCCCCGCCCGCCGCTGCGCTGGCGGCTGCGCCGGGGGCCGTGGTTCGGCAACACGGTGGCCACCCTCACCCTCGGCGAGGTGCCCTCCGTGTACTGGCACAGCCCCGGGCGCGGGGAGCGGCTGACCGCTAACGGAGGTCGCTGAGCGCGTCCGCCAGCCGGTCCACCGCCCAGTGCAGGTCCTCCTCGGAGATCACCAGCGGCGGGCCGATCCTGATCGTGCTGCCGTGGGTGTCCTTCACCAGCACGCCCCGGGCGAGCAGCGCCTCGCCGACCTGCCTGCCGGTGGCCAGCGCCGGATCGATGTCCACCCCCGCCCACAGGCCGCGCCCACGGACCGCCGTCACGCCGTGCCCGGCCAGGCCGCGCAGCCGTTCGTGCAGCACCGCGCCCAGCACCCTGGCGCGCCGCTGGAACTCCCCGGTGCGCAGCAGTTCCACCACCGCGATGCCGACCGCGCAGGCCAGCGGGTTGCCGCCGAAGGTGGAGCCGTGCTGGCCGGGCTTGAGCACGCCGAGCACGCCCGCGTCGGCCGCGATCGCCGAGACCGGTACCACGCCGCCGCCCAGCGCCTTGCCCAGGATGTAGACGTCCGGGACGACGCCCTCATGGTCACAGGCGAAGGTCTCGCCGGTACGGCCGAGCCCGGACTGGATCTCATCGGCCATCATCAGCACGCCGCGCCGCGAGCAGATCTCCCTGACCTGGGTCAGGTAGCCGTCCGGCGGCACCAGCACCCCGGCCTCGCCCTGGATGGGCTCGATCAGCACGGCCACCGTGGTGTCGTCGATCGCGTCCCTGATCGCGTCGGCCGAGCCGTACTTGACCACCCGAAAGCCCGGCGTGAACGGGCCGAAGCCGCCCCGCGCGTCCGGGTCGGTGGAAAAGCCCACGATCGTGGTGGTCCGGCCATGGAAGTTGTTCTCGGCCACGAGGATCGTGGCCATGTCCGCGGGCACGCCCTTGACCTCGTAGCCCCACTTGCGGGCCACCTTGATCGCGCTCTCCACGGCCTCGGCGCCGGTGTTCATCGGCAGGATCATGTCCTTGCCGGTGAGGTCTCCGAGCGCGGCGCAGAAGTCGGCGAACCGGTCGTGCAGGAACGCGCGGCTGGTCAGCGTGAGCCGGTCGAGCTGGTCGCGGGCGGCGGCCAGGATCGCCGGGTTGCCGTGCCCGAAGTTCAGTGAGGAGTAGCCCGCCAGGCAGTCGAGCAGACGCCGGCCGTCGACGTCGGTGACCCACGCCCCCTCGGCGTGTTCCACCACGACGGGCAGCGGGTGGTAGTTGTGCGCGCTCCTCCGCTCACTCCGCTCGACGTACTCCGCGGTCTTCGGCAAGAGAGTCATTTCCGGATCTCCAGGGTGCAGCACTTGGGTCCGCCGCCCGCCTTGCGAAGCTCGGACGTCTGTACCGGGATCACCTCGTAACCCCGGCGCTTCAGTTCGAGCTGCAGGTCGGCGGCCTCATGATTGATGATCACGTTCTTTCCGTCACAGACCGAGTTGAGCCCGAAGGCCGCGGCGTCGGCCGGTGTGGCGATCAGCGCGTCGGGGAACAGCCGTTCGAGGACCGCCCGGCTGCCCGGGGTGAACGCCTGCGGCAGGTAGGCGATGTCCCGGCCGCCGAGCGGGCACAAAGCGGTGTCAAGGTGGTAGTACCGCGGGTCGGCCAGCCCTAACGTGATCACCGGGTGGCCGGTGAACTCCTGGACCTCCCGGTGCGCCGCCACGTCGGTGCGAAACCCGGTGCCGGCGAGCACGAGGTCGTCCACCACCAGCAGGTCGCCTTCGCCCTCGTTGGTGTACGACGGGACCTTGACCTCGGTGAAGCCGTGGCCGGTGAACCACCGCAGGTAGGCCCCGGCCTCGTCGGCGCGCTCTGGGTGGGTGAACCGCGCGCCGTACACCCGGCCGTCCACGACCAGGGCGCCGTTGGCGGCGAAGACCATGTCCGGCAGGCCCTCCACGGGGTCGATCAGGTCGACGGTGTGGCCCAGTTCCTCGTAGACCGACTTCAGGTCCTCCCACTGCCGCACCGCGAGGTCGCGGTCGGCGCCCCTGGCGGGGTCCATCCAGGGGTTGATCCGGTATTCGACCGCGAAGTAGTCGGGCCGGCACATAAGGTAACGCCTGCGTGGCACGCTCATCCTGGCTCCATCGAAGTTGAGGGGCCGCCGTGCGGACACATCGCCGTGCGGAAGGGCGAGATCAGCATAAGAACGCGCGTTTGCGCAGGCCAAGTGCGGTGTGTTGCGCGTGTGCGCGGATCGGTTGCGTTGTTCAGCCGATCAGCGGCGATCCGTTGACCAGCCGGGTGAGCACGACCGCGCTCTTGGTGCGCACCACGAACGGCTCGGCCGCGATCCGCTCGATGACCTGCTCGACGTGCCGCATGTCGGAGGCCCTGATGTGCAGCAACGCGTCGGCCTCGCCGGTCACCGTGCAGGCCGAGACGACCTCCGGGTGGCGGGCCACGGCCACCCCGATCTCGGCGGGCGAGGTCTTGCCCCGGCAGTACAGCTCGACGTACGCCTCGGTGGTCCAGCCCAGGGCGCGCGGCGCGACCCTCGCGGAGAACCCGGTGATGGCCCCGATCCCGCGCAGCCGATCGACCCTCCGCTTGACGGCGGAGGCGGACAACCCGACCTCATGCCCGATCTCGGCATAGGTCGCCCTCGCGTCATCGACGAGGGCCTTGATGATGGCGCGATCCAGCCCGTCCAACTCCACAGTGCATGTCATAGCCGAAAAGGGGGCCGCGTGGGTAACGCGGCCCCCTCGGGCGTACGGATGGCGGGTGCGTTCAGCCGCGCTCGGCGTCGCCGGTGGCCTGCTCCTGCACTTCCTCCGGCGATGCCTCCAGGTCGTCGGACTCCGCCGCCCGCGACGCCGACGCCTTGTCCAGGCGCACCCAGCTCGTCACGCTCTCCACCGCGAACAGCACGCCCAGATAGAGCGTGAGCACGGCGACCACCCAGGTCGCCACGCCGAGCGCGGCGCCGGCGCCGATCAGCAGCAGCCGGACCTCCCACCCCAGACCGGCCAGGAACACCCAGGCGGGCGGCCAGATGCTCTGCCGGGTGCGGTACACCGTGTCGTAGGTGTGGTAGCCCACGACGTAGACCAGCACGAACAGCAGCCACTTGGGCACGTCCGCGGTGATGCCCACGAGCAGCAGCACCAGGAACTCCCCGCCCCTGATCAGCGGCGGCACCAGCCAGTCGAACCGCCCCAGGTGGTCGCGGGTGGCCGTGGGGCCGACCAGCAGCACCATGACGAGCGCGGGGACCAGCAGCATCGGTCCCGGCTCCAGCATCCCGGCCGCGCCGATCGCGGCCACGGCCACCAGCGACGCCAGGGCGGCGGGCACCGGTGGCAGGCCCGCCTTGGTGACCCGGCGCAGCCCGGCGAGCAGCGGGCCGTCGTCGCGGTAGGCGAGCAGCCGCGCGGTCTGGATGCGGCGGCGCTCCTCGTCGGGGTCGGGCTGGGTGACAGGGGTGCGCTGAGGCTGGGTGATCATGCGAGCGACCTAACGAGACGTCCGGTGAGCGTGTACGCGGCGGCGATGGAGCCCCAGATGACCAGGGTCAGGAAGGTGATCCGCGGTTCGAAGAAGGCGGCGGTGATCGCGATGGCGGCGAACCGCTCGCCGATCGGGAAGACGATCATCTTGCGGGCCCAGTGGACGGCGCGGACGCGCCCGGCCCGCGACCACATCCGCAGCAGCCCGCGCACGCCGGTCTGGCGGGACAGTTTGCGCTCGGCCAGCTTCTGGCGCAGCGCGGTGTCGGCGCTGACGGCCAGGTCGAGCGTGGGCAGCAGGGACGGCGGCTTGCGCCGGCTCGCCGCGCCGTAGGAGAAGTCGAGCAGGTGCCGCACCGACTGCACGGCCAGCGCCACGAGCGCCAGCGTCCACACGTCGCCCTGTCCCGCCACCGCGGCCCCGATGGCCAGCCCGGCGAAGACGACGTACTCCTTGAACCTGTCGAAGGTGGCGTCCAGCCACGCGCCGAGCACCCCGAACTTGCGGGCGTACCGGGCGACCTGGCCGTCCACGCAGTCGAAGACGAACGCGAAGTAGATGAGCACCGCGCCCGCCACCGACCCCGCGCGGGTCCCGGTGGCGAAGCCGGCGGCAGCCGCCACCCCCAGGAAGATGGAGATCAGCGTCACCTGGTTGGGGGTCAGCCCGCGCCGGGCCGCCCAGCGGGCGATGAAGCGGGAGTAGGTGCTGACGAAGTACGTGGTGAAGAAGCCGTCGGCGCCCTTGACCGCGTTGTTGAGCCGGGCGCGGTCCTCGTCGAAGCCGGCCATCTCGGCGACGGCCTCGTCGGCGGCCTGCCGGCCGGAGATCCGGCGGAAGAACAGGTCGCGCCGGCCCCGGACGCCGACGGACACACCCCGGCGTACCAGGCACAGCACCAGCAACTGGGCCAGGTCGTCTTCCGGGCCGAGCAGATGGGCCATCCCGGCCAGCTCGCGGGCCGCCTCGGCCAGCGTGGCGGCGTGCTTGTGGTGCAGGTGCAGAGGCCCCAACAGGACCGCGTTGGGGCGGGTCACCGCGTGGAAGGCGGAGCCGACCGAGATCACCCTGGACTTGCCCACGCGGGCGCGGACCGCCAGCCCCTCGTAGAGGCGGTCGGAGATCTCCGGCTCGGCCTCGTCGATGGGCACCCGGTCGTCGTCGCCCTCGCCGTTGTCGTCGGCGTCGCCGTTCTCACCTGCCAGACCCTCGCGCAGCTCGCGCGGCTCCTTGGCGACCAGGGCCAGCGCGCCGCGCTTGGACTTGGTGATCTGGTAGATCAGCTCGTCGTGGATCAGCGAGTCGGCGGGCAGGATGAGCAGGCTCTCCGTGGCGTCCTCGACCGCGTCGGCCAGCGCCCGCAGATCGCCGGCCAGATCGGAGGTCGTGACCAGGGTGCCGGGGTAGCCCTCGTGATCGCGGGCGCGGTCGGCGCGGACGATCGTGACGGGGTGGGGATCGAGTGACGCGAGCTGGCCGTGCAGCCGGCCGGTGACCGTGGGGGAGCCCGGCAGCGCGGCGAGGAGCGGCCGGTGGGCGGGCGGATTCGGGCCGGGGGATGAACCCAGCAGGACCACGCGGGTCATGACACCCTTTCAGGCAGCGTGCAGTTGCGGGTAAAGATGGCGCGAGAGAGGTCGCCAGACGGCAAAGTCTAGTGACCTATCGGTCAAGAGGGTCCATCCGAGCTTTACCTGTGATTCATCCGCGACGCTCGATCCTAGACTGGGCGGGTGAGTCTCTACCGTGACGAAGGCGTCGTGCTGCGCACGCACAAGCTGGGCGAGGCCGACCGGATCGTCACGATCTTGACCAGACGCACCGGCAAGGTGCGCGCCGTGGCCAAGGGCGTGCGGCGCACCACCTCCAGGTTCGGCGCGCGGCTGGAGCCCTTCACCCATGTCGACGTGCAGTTCCACACCGGGCGCACGCTCGATGTGGTCACCCAGGCCGAGACCCTGCGGCCGTACGGCGAGCGGCTGGCGGCCGACTACCCCCGCTACACCGCGGGCAGCGCGATGCTGGAGACGGCCGACAAGCTCACCGTCGCCGAGAAGGAACCGGCGCTGCGCCACTTCCTGCTGCTGGTCGGCGGCCTGCGCGCGCTGACCGACGGCGAGCACGAGCCCCGCCTGGTGCTCGACGCCTACTTCCTGCGCTCCCTGGCCGTGGCCGGATACGCCCCCGCCCTGGAGACCTGCGCGCGCTGCTCGGCCGAGCCGGTGCGCGCGTTCGCCATCGTGGCGGGCGGCGTGGTGTGCGGCGACTGCCGTCCGGCGGGGGCGTCGGTCCCGGCCGTGGAGACGGTCGCGCTCATGCTCGCCCTGCTGCGCGGCGACTGGGCGTCCGCGGACGCCTCACAGGCCCGCCATCGCACCGAATGCAGCGGCCTTGTCGCCGCTTATCTGCAATGGCACCTGGAGCACGGCATACGCTCTCTTCGGCATGTAGAGCGCGTATGACCGGCGCAGAAGGAGCAACAGGTGAACGTCCGTCCCCCGTCCCAGCATCCGTCCGGGGCCATCGCGCCCCCCATCCCGCGTGACCTGGTCCCCAGGCACGTGGCGATCGTGATGGACGGCAACGGCAGGTGGGCCAAGGCGCGGAACCTGCCTCGCACCGAAGGCCACAAGGCCGGCGAGGCATCGCTGTTCGACGTGATCGAGGGCGCGCTCGAACTGGGCGTCCCCTACCTTTCCGCCTACGCCTTCTCGACCGAGAACTGGCGGAGGTCGCCTGATGAGGTGCGGTTCCTGATGGGCTTCAACCGCGACGTGATCCGCCGCCGCCGCGACGAGCTGAACGCGATGGGCGTCCGGGTCCGCTGGGCCGGGCGGCCGGGGCGGCTGTGGAAGAGCGTCATCAAGGAGTTGCAGGACGCCGAGGAGATGACCCGCGCCAACCGGGCACTCACCCTGCAGTTCTGTGTCAACTACGGCGGTCGCGCGGAGATCCTGGACGCGGTCGTCAAGCTGGCCCAGGACATCGCCGACGGGCGGGTCCGGGCCGGGAAGGTCACCGAGCGGACCTTCCACCGCTACCTCGACGAGCCGGACATCCCCGACGTCGACCTGTTCGTACGGTCCTCCGGCGAGCAGCGCACGTCCAACTTCCTGCTGTGGCAGTCGGCCTATGCCGAGATGGTCTTCCTGAACCGGCTGTGGCCCGACTTCGACCGCCGCGACCTGTGGGAGGCGTGCGAGATCTACGCCAAGCGCGACCGCAGGTACGGCGGCGCGGTGCCCAACGAGGCCGTCTGACCCTTGCGCGGGCGTGCCCGGGGGGCACGCCCGCCGGCGCCTCAGGCCCTCCTGCGCGCCCGGTAGGCCGCCACGTGCATCCGGTTGCCGCAGGTACGGCTGTCGCAGTAGACCCGCGACCGGTTGCGCGACTCGTCGAAGAACACACGCTCGCAGTCGGGCGCGGCGCAGGTGCGCAGCCGCTCCCACTCGCCCTCCACCAGCAGGTGCGCCAGCGCGATGCCGCAGTCGGCGGCCAGGTGCTCGGCGACCGACGCGCCCGGCGCGAAGTAGTGGACGTGCACCGGGTGGCCGTCGTGCTCGGTCAGCCGGGGCGTCATCCGCGTCTCGCCGAGCAGGGTGTTCAGCCGGATCACGGCGGCGGCCTGGTCGGGCGCGGTGAACACCCGATGGAAGGCGTCACGCAGCGCGCGGACCTGGGCGAGGTCGCCAGACCCCAGCTCGTCCACGCCGCTCACCTGCCAGCGCTCGACGAGCTCGCCGAGCTGGACGAGGTCGGACAGGCACTCTTCGCCACCAGCCGTGGGGGAGGTGTTGATCAAGTCCACCACGGTGCTGAGCGAGTGCACCATGTCGTGGCCGAATGGCATGGTCGCTCCTTCGGGGCCGGTTCTCGCGTGTCGAGAAGCGTATAACCCCAGTGGCGGCACCAGCCTATCTCTTCGTGGCCGATGTCTGACGTAATCTCGCCACGGGCCGGTTACGGACGGCCGTCAGCCCGCTTTCCGCCCGGCCGCACAGGAGGAACAGGTGCCGAAGACCTCGACGGTGTGGGTTATGTCACTGAACCCGTGCTCCCTGCCCACCGTCTCGGCCCAGCGTTCGACCGCCGGGCCGGCGACCTCCACCGTACGCCCGCAGCGGCGGCACACCAGGTGGTGGTGGTGCGTGCCGCTGGCGCAGGCGCGGTAGACGGCCTCGCCGTCGTCGGTGCGCAGCACATCGACGTCACCGTTGTCGGCGAGCGCCTGCAACGCCCGGTAGACGGTGGTGAGCCCGATCTTGGCGCCTTCCGCGCGCATCTCGGCGTAGATGTCCTGGGCGCTGCGAAAACCCTCGCTGTGGCGGAGGATGTCGAATACGGCATCGCGGCGGCTGGTCATCGTCTGGACTCCCCGGTTCGGTTCCGGCGTATGAATGTACCGACACCGAGAGCCAGGGCGAATCCCAAGAGGGCGAGCAGCACGATCCCCGCCCCCGGCGCGACGTTGACGTAGTACGTGTATCCCAGACCGCCGACCGTCGCCACCACCCCGAAGACCATCGCCAGCAGGAGGGTCGTCCGAAACCCCCGGGTGAGCTGCTGGCTCGCCGCCACCGGGACCACCATGAGCGCGCTGACCAGCAGCAGGCCGACCACGCGCATCGCGATCACGACGGTGAGCGCGGCGGTGACGGCCAGCAGCAGGCTGAGGAACCGCACCGGCAGGCCGCTGGCCTTGGCGACCTCCGGGTCCTGGCAGAGCAGGAACAGCTCGCGGCCGAACGCCAGCACCACGCCGAGCACCCCCGCGCTCAGCGCGCCGATCACCAGGACGTCGCCCTGGGTGACGGTGCTGACCGATCCGAACAGGTAGGACATCAGGGTGGCGTTGCTGCCCTCCTCGGAGAGCCCGATGAGCAGCACGCCGCCCGCGATGCCGCCGTAGAACAGCAGCGCGAGCGCCACGTCGCCGCCGGTCCGGCCGCGCTCGCGTACCAGCTCGATGGCCACCGCGCCGAGCACCGCCACCACCACGGCGGTCAGCGTCGGGGCGGTGCCGGTCAGGAAGCCGAGGGCCACCCCGGTCAGCGCGACGTGGCCGATGCCGTCGCCGAGCAGCGCGAGCCTGCGCTGCACGATGAAGGTGCCCACGGCGGGCGCGGACAGGCCGACCAGCAGCCCGGCGACCAGCGCGCGCTGCATGATCGGGGACTGGAGCAGCTCAAGCACCGTGGGCCTCCCTGCCGGGCGCGTTCGGAAAGGTCACTCGCCGGCCGCGGCCGTGCCGGGCGACAAGGTGAGCGGTCCGCCCTCGACCGGCTCGGCGTGCGGATGGACGTGATCGTGGCCGGGCAGCGCGTGCGCGCCGACCGCGCTCGGCGGCGCGCCGTCGTGCGCGACGCGGCCGTTCTTGATCACCACCGCGCGGGTGATCAGCGGCTCCAGCGGGCCCAGCTCGTGGGCCACCAGGACCACCGTGTGGCCGCTCGCGACCAGCTTGGACAGTGTGTCGGCCAGGTTGGCCTGGCTGGCCGCGTCGACTCCGGCGGTGGGCTCGTCCATCACGAAGGTCTCGGGCTCGCCGGCCAGCGCCCGGGCGATCAGCACCCGCTGCTGCTGGCCGCCGGACAGCGCGGCCACCGGGTCGCCGGCGCGGTCGGCCAGGCCGACCGCGGTGAGCGCGCGGGCGATCGCCGCGCGGTCGGCGGCGCTCGCCGGGCGCAGCCGCCGCTGGCGGGCGATCCTGCCGGAGGCGACGACTTCGCGGATGGTCGAGGGCACGCCGCCGCCCGCCAGCAGGCGCTGCGGCACATAGCCGACCCGGTGCCACTCGCGGAAGCGGGCGGGGGGCACGCCGTACAGCTCGGTACGGCCGGCGGTGAGGGGCACCAGGCCGAGCAGGGCGCGAATCAGGGTGGACTTGCCGGAGCCGTTCGCGCCGAGCACGGCCACCACCTCGCCGGCGCGGATCTGCAGGTCCACGCCGCGCAGGACGGCGCGGCCGTCCAGGCTGACGTGGCCGCCGGTCATGGCGAACACCGTCTGTTGGCTCATCGGGTTGCGCGGGGCGAGTCCCGGGGCGTGCGCCGAGGGAGAGTGACCGCGTCTCCTTTCGGTTACTTCAGGTGAGTGTAGTGGGGGCGATCGAATTGATCATGATCAGGTGCAGTTGAGCGCGGTGCGCAGCGTCGCCAGGTTGGCGCGCATGGCCGTGAGGTAGTCGCCCGAGGCGGGCTTGCTCTCCAGCGGGTCGAGCACCGCGGTCTTGGCGCCGACCTGCTCGGCCAGCACCTCGGCGACCTTGGGGCTGACCAGCGCCTCGGTGAAGATCGTGGTGACCTTCTCCCGCTTGGCGACCTGCTCCACCTCCGCCAGCCGGGCCAGGGAGGGCTCCGCCTCGGGGTCGATGCCGCTGATGCCGACCTGCTCCAGCCCGTAGCGGCCGGCCAGGTAGCCGAAGGCGGCGTGGCTGGTGACGAGCGCGTGCCCGGCGCAGGAGCCGAGGCCCCGCTTCATCTCGGCGTCGAGCGCGGTCAGCTCGGCCGCCACGGCGGCGGCGCGGTCCTTGTGGGCCTTGGCGTGCGCCGGGTCGGCGGCGGCGAGCCGGTCGCCCAGCTTGTTCGCCACGATGGCGAACCTGGACGGGTCGAGCCACAGGTGCGGGTCGTAGGAGACCGCCTCGCCCTCGTGGGCGTGCGCCGCCTCGCCCTGCTCGCCCTGCTCGCGCTGTTCGGCGGAGTGGCCGCCCCCCTGGCCGGCCTCTCCCTCGTGCTCGTGCTCGTGGGCGTCGCCGGTGGCGGGCAGCTTCGGTACGACCGTGGCCGCGTCGAAGCCCTTGTCCTTGGCGTTGTGCTCGACGGCCTCGTCCAGCGCGGGCTGCACGCCCTTGATGTAGACCGTCAGATCGGCTTCGGCCAGGCTGACCACCTGGCGCGGGGTGAGTTCGAGGTCGTGCGGCTCGACGCCGGGCTTGGTGAGCGGGACGACGCTCACATCGCCCCCGCCGACCCGCTCGGTGAGCCATTGCAGTGGATAGAAGGCGGCCATCACCTGGGGCTTGGCGTCGCCGCCCGCCCCCTGGGCCTGTCCCGCGCCGCAGGCGGCGGTGGCGGCCAGCAGTGCGGCCCCGGCGGTGAGACCGGCGGTGCGGCCCCATGGACCGGAGAAGTAGGACATCACATAACAAGTATGGCCCGGAATGAAAACCGTTGTCAAAAGTGGCGACAGTGGGGTGAAGTTCGCGATCTGCTCCTACCCGGCAAATCCCGACATCTCGGCAGGTCAGAATGGGTCAGAAGAGCCCGAACCGGTCGGCGGCCAGCAGCGCCAGGAACGTCAGCAGCGCCACCCGCATCAGCCGTCCCCCCACGCGAAGCGATGGCCACGACATATAGGCCAGCCACCCCACGAAGCCGGCCACCGGCAGCACGGCCACCCCGCCGCGCCAGTCCGGCACCGCGAACCCGACGAGCAGCAGGGCCACCATCAGCACCGGGACCACCCAGCGGGGCAGCCCGAACAAAAAGACCAGCGGGGCGGCGCTGCGCTCCTCGACCGCCTTGCGAAAGCCGGTCGCGCCCGGGGTGAAGAACTGCTCGCCCTGGGGCAGCGGCCGGCGGCTCTTGCCGCCCCTGGGCGGGCCGCCCTTCCCGTCGCCGGGCTCCCCGGCGCGCCTGGCGAGCGGATGGGACGGCACGCGCCGACCCTCGGAGTTGGGATCACGCTGTTCGGCCACCCGCCGAGCCTATCCCCGGAAGGGCGTCCCGGTGCGTTCCACCTGCTCGGATCTGGCATGCTTGGCGGATGCTCGCGATCATCCGTTACTCGGTGCCCGACGCGCGGACCGGCGAGTTCGCCCAGCAGGCCCGCGAGATCCTCGACCTGCTGGCGAGCCAGCCCGGATACGTGCGCGGCCGGCTCGGGCGCTCGGTCGACGATCCCGGCCTTTGGGCGCTGGTCTGTGAGTGGGAGGGCGCGGGCTTCTACCGGCGGGCGCTGTCGGCGGCCAGGCTCGTGATGTATCCGCTGATGACGATGATGCTGAACGAACCCAGCGCCTTCGAGGACGTGGACCCGCCCGTGTCCCCTAAGCTGGGATCTCGTTGAAATTCCTCGCCGACCTCCAGCCGGATGGAGACATACCCAATGGCACGACGTACCGACGTGATGGACACCATCGTCAGCCTCGCCAAGCGCCGCGGGCTCGTATACCCGTCGAGCGAGATATACGGCGGGCTGCGGGCGTCGTGGGACTACGGACCGCTCGGCGTGGAGCTGAAGAACAACGTCAAGCGCGAGTGGTGGAAGGCCGTCGTCCAGGGCCGCGACGACGTGGTCGGCCTTGACTCCTGCGTGATCCTGGCCCGTGAGGTCTGGGAGGCCAGCGGCCACGTCGACACCTTCAAGGACCCGCTGACCGAGTGTCAGTCCTGCCACAAGCGCTTCCGCGCCGACCACCTGGAGGAGGCGTTCGAGGCCAAGCACGGCCGCGCCCCCTCGGGCCTGTCCGAGGTCACCTGCCCCAACTGCGGCAACAAGGGCGCCTTCACCGAGGTCAGGCAGTTCAGCGGCCTGCTGAAGACCTACCTCGGCCCGGTCGAGGACGAATCCGGCCTGGCCTACCTGCGCCCGGAGACCGCCCAGGGCATCTTCATCAACTACCTCAACGTGCAGCAGTCGGCCCGCCGGAAGATCCCGTTCGGTATCGGCCAGATCGGCAAGTCCTTCCGCAACGAGATCACCCCGGGCAACTTCATCTTCCGCACCCGCGAGTTCGAGCAGATGGAGATGGAGTTCTTCGTCAAGCCGGGCAGCGACGAGGAGTGGCACCAGTACTGGATCGACGAGCGCTACCGCTGGTACACCGACCTCGGTATCAAGGAGGACAACCTCCGGCTCTTCGAGCACCCCGAGGAGAAGCTGGCCCACTACGCCAAGCGGACCGTCGACATCGAATACCGCTTCGGCTTCAGCGGAGGCGAGTGGGGCGAGCTTGAGGGCATCGCCAACCGCACCGACTTCGACCTGACCTCGCACGGCAAGGCGTCGGGCACCGACCTGTCGTTCTTCGAGCAGGATTCGGGCGAGCGCTACGTCCCCTACGTGATCGAGCCGGCCGCCGGCGTCGACCGCTGTGTGCTGACCTTCCTGCTCGACGCCTACGCCGAGGACGAGGCCCCCAACGCCAAGGGCGTGCTGGAAAAGCGCACGGTGCTGCGGATCGACCACCGGCTCGCCCCGGTCAAGGTCGCGGTGCTGCCACTGTCCCGCAACACCGACCTGTCGCCCAAGGCCCGCGACCTCGCCGCCGCGCTGCGCCGCCGGTGGAACGTCGAGTTCGACGACGCGGGGGCGATCGGCCGCCGCTACCGCCGCCAGGACGAGATCGGCACGCCGTTCTGCGTCACGGTCGACTTCGACACCCTCCAGGACGACGCGGTCACCATCCGCGAGCGCGACACCATGGGGCAGCAGCGGATCGGCATCGACCAGGTCGATTCCTACCTGCGTCAGCATCTCAACGACTGAGCATCTCAAGGCTGGGCGGAGACCTGCCGTGACGGCCCGGGCGCGGAAGCGCCCGGGCCGTTCTCGTGCCCGCCTTACACCGGTTTTCGGCGTCCTTTGATGACATAGGCCATGTCGAGAAGTGATGAGGATGACGAAAGATACGGAGATTCGGCAATGGCACGCACGACACGCTTGAGGTCCGCGGTGTGGGTCCTGGCACTGAGTGGCGGCGCGTTCCTGGCGACCGGGAGCGCCGCCGCGCCCGACCCCGTCCCGACCGCCCAGGTGCAACTGCGGCTCGTCGTGGACGACTGCCCCTACCCGGCGGTGACCGAGCCGTGACAGGGCCGCCGCCGACCGGCGAGACGCCGGACGCCGACCGGCTGGAGCGGGCCCTGTTCGAGGTCAAACGCGTCATCGTCGGCCAGGACCACATGGTCGAACGACTGCTCGTGGCGGTACTGGCCAGGGGCCACTGCCTGCTGGAAGGCGTGCCCGGGATCGCCAAGACGCTCGCCGCCGAGACCCTGGCCACGGTGCTCGGCGGGACGTTCTCCCGGGTGCAGTTCACCCCCGACCTGGTGCCCGCCGACATCATCGGAAATCGGATCTACCGGCCCTCGGCGGAGCGCTTCGACATCGAGCTGGGCCCGATCATGTCCAACGTCGTGCTCGCCGACGAGATCAACCGGGCCCCCGCCAAGGTGCAGTCGGCGCTGCTGGAGGTCATGGCCGAGCGGCAGGTCAGCATCGGCGGCAGGACGCACCCGGTGCCCGCCCCGTTCCTGGTGCTCGCGACCCAGAACCCGATCGAGTCCGAAGGGGTCTACCACCTGCCGGAGGCGCAGCGCGACCGGTTCCTGATGAAGATCGACGTCGGGTATCCGACGGAGTCGGAGGAACTGGCGATCCTGTACCGGATGAGCGCGGACGCGCCGCGGGCCGTACGGATCCTGGACCCGGACCGGCTGGTGGACCTTCAGCGGGCCGCCGCGCAGGTGTTCGTCCACCACGCGGTGGCCGAGTACATCGTGCGCCTGGTCTACGCGACCCGGGAGCCCGGGCGGTTCGGAATGGCCGGGCTGGGCGCGGTGCTGGCGTTCGGGGCCGGTCCGCGGGCCACGCTCGGCCTGGTCGCCGCCGCGCGGGCGCTGGCGCTGCTGCGCGGCCGGGAGTACGTGCTGCCCGAGGACGTGCGCGACCTGGCCGCGGACGTGATGGCCCACCGGCTGGTGCTGTCCTTCGAGGGCCTCGCCGACGGAGTGCGGCCCAGGGAGATCGTGGCCGACATCGTCGCGGCGATCCCCGCACCGGTCGTGGCGCCGCACCGCAGGGAGGCGGTGGCCTGATGCGGCACCTGCTCGCCGGGCGCGCGCTGCGCCGCCTGGAACTGACCGTCACGCGCCGCCTGGACGGCCTGTTGCAGGGCGACCACCTCGGGCTGGTCCCCGGGCCCGGCACCGAGCCGGCGGAGGCCCGGCCGTACCTGGTGGGCGACGACGTGCGGCGGATGGACTGGAACGTCACCGCCAGGGTCGCCGAGCCGCATGTGCGGGACCGCATCGCGGATCGTGAGCTGGAGACCTGGGTGCTGCTCGACGCGAGCGCCAGCATGGACTTCGGCACCGGGGACATGGAGAAGCGGGACCTGGCGCTGGCCGCGGTGGCCGCCGTCGGCTTCCTCACCGAACGCGCGGGCAACCGGATCGGCGCCCACATCTTGCACGGCGGCCCGCCGGGCGGGGCGGGGGCGCGGCACGGTAGGGGGGTGGCGCGGATGTGGCGCGGCCTACGCGGCGGGACCGGGGTACCGCGTGGCCCGGGCGGTGGGTCCGGGGCTTTGTCCGGTTCGGCTGGTGGCGGGGGCACGCCTTCCGGTTCGGGCGGTGGGTCCGGGGCTTTGTCCGGTTCGGCTGGTGGCGGCGGTACGCCTTCCGGTTCGGGCGGTGGGTCCGGCGGGTTGTCCGGTTCGGCCGGTAGCGGGGGCACGCCTTCCGGTTCGGCGGGTGGTGCGGGGGAGTCGCGTGGTCCGGGCAGTGGGTCCGGGGCGTTGTCCGGTTCGGCTGGTAATGCGGCGGCACCTTCCGGTTCGGCGGGTGGTGCGGGGGTGCCGCGCGGTGTGGTGGGCGGGGCGCGGGTGGTGCCCGCCCGTGGTGGCAGGGCGCACCTGATGGCGCTGCTGCACGCGATCTCCGTGCTGCCCAGGGCCGCGCCGGGGGAGCGCGGCCGGCCCCTCGGCCCGCACGCCGAACGGCTCGCCGGGATGCTGCGCAGGCGCGGCCTGGTCGTCGTGGTCTCCGACTTCCTCGACGACCCCGGCACCTGGGAACGGCCGCTACGGCGGCTGGCCGCCCGCCACCAGCTCCTGGCCGTGGAGGTGATCGACCCGCGCGAGCTGACCCTGCCCGATGTCGGCATGCTCACCCTCGTGGACCCCGAGACCGGCAGGCGCAGGGAGGTCTCCACGGCGAGCGCCCGGCTGCGCGAGCGATACGCCGCCGCTGCCGCCGCCCAGCGCGGGGCCGTCGAAGCGGCGCTGCGCCGTACCGGGGCCGCCCACCTGCGGCTGCGCACCGACCGGGACTGGGTCACGGACCTGATTCGGCACGTCCTGACCCAGCGCAGGGCCGCTGCGGCGGCGGGAGGGCCCGGATGAGCCTCCTTTCACCCGTCTGGCTCTGGCTCCTCCTGCCCGCGCTCGGTATCGGGGTCGTGTATGTGGTCATGTTTCTACGGCGTAGCCAGTACGCCGTCCGGTTCACCAACCTGGACCTGCTCGACAAGGTCGTCCCCCGGCGGCCCGGCTGGCGCAGGCATGTACCGGCCGCGCTGTTCGGGCTCATGCTGGTGTCGCTCATCGTCGGCTTCGCCCGGCCCACGGCCGAGGTCCAGGTGCCCAGGGAGCGGGCCACCATCATGGTCGCCTTCGACGTGTCGGCCTCGATGCGGGCCACCGACGTCGCCCCCGACCGGTTCAGCGCGGCGCAGCAGGCCGCCCGCCGGTTCGTCCAGGGGCTGCCCCCTCGTTTCAACCTCGGTCTGGTGGCGTTCTCCGGTACCGCGTCGACAGCCGTGCCGCCCACCACCGACCGCCAGGCCGTACTGACCGCCATCGGCCGGCTCACCACCGGCTCGGGCACCGCCATCGGAGAGGCGATCTTCTCCTCGCTGGACGCGATCCGGTCCCTGGACGCCGAGGCCGGCGACGCGCCGCCGCCCGCGCACGTCGTGCTGCTCTCGGACGGTTCGAGCACCACCGGCCGGCCCGTGGACGCGGCGGTCCAGGCCGCCACCTCGCGCGGCGTGCCGGTCACCACCATCGCGTACGGCACGCCCACGGGCGTGGTGGACCTCAACGGCGAGTCCGTGCCCGTCCCGGTGGACGGGCCCGCGCTGCGGGATGTGGCCGAGGCGACCGGCGGCGGCTTCCACGAGGCGGCGTCGGGGGATGAGCTGCGGGCCGTCTACGACACGATCGGCACTTCCGTCGGGTACCGGCTGGAACGGCAGGAGATCTGGATGTGGTTCGTCGGGTTCGCGATGATCTGCGCGGTCCTGGCGGCGGGGACGTCCATGCTGTGGTTCTCGCGGATGATCTGACGGCGGGAAGGGATTCTGATGCGCGACCAGCCGGACCTGCTCGGCCTCGGCAGTCCACGCGGCCCCGACTTCCTCCGCACCCCTCCGGACTCGCCCACGCCACTCGGTTCGCCTCCATCCGAAGCTCCCAGGTCCCGCCGGGGCGGCCCGCCGGTGCGGGTGGCCGTGGTCGCCGCCCTGGTGGCGGCGCTGGTGGGCGGCGCGGCCGGGGTCGCCGGGGTGCGGCTCAACGGCGCGACCGCCGCGCCCGCCGCAGCGCCGCCGCGTTCGGCGGCGGGCCCCGTGGCCTCCGGCCGCGCCGAGGTCGCCGCGCGGGTACTGCCCAGCGTGGTCTCGGTGGAGACCGGCCGCGGCAACGGCTCGGGCTTCGTGATCGACGCCGCCGGGCACATCCTCACCAACGAGCACGTCGTGTCCGGCAGGACCAGGGTCTCGGTGGTCTTCAACGACGGCGGCCGGGCCGCCGCCCGGGTGGTGGGCTCCGACGCGGCCAACGACCTGGCCGTGCTCGCCGTGGACGGCGGACGTTCCCCGGCTCCCGCGACGCTCGGCCGTTCCGCCGACGTCGCGGTGGGCGACGACGTTCTCGCCGTGGGCTCGCCGCTCGGTCTGGCCGGCACGGTGACCTCGGGAATCGTCAGCGCGGTGAACCGCGAGGTACCGTTGGGCGAGGGTGGCGGCACGACCACGGCGCTGCAGACCGACGCCTCCATCAACCCCGGCAACTCCGGCGGCCCGCTGGCCAACGGCCGCGGCGAGGTGATCGGCGTCAACACGGCGATCCTGTCCGGAAGCGGCGGCTCCATCGGCATCGGTTTCGCCATCCCCATCGACCGCGCCGCGGAGGTCGCGGCGCGAATCATCCGGAATTAGGTTCGTGACATGCGCCTTCTTGTGGTCGAGGACGAAGAGGACCTGGTCGCGGCACTGCGGGTCGGCCTGGTCCGGGCCGGGTACGCGGTGGACGTCGCCTACGACTTCGCCGAGGCCGAAGAGAAGATCCACATCAACGCCTACGACCTCGTCCTGCTCGACCTGAACCTGCCGAACGGCGACGGCTTCGAGCTGTGCCGTGCCGTACGGGCCGGTGAGCACGGCCAGAAGGTGCGGATCATCATGGTGACCGCCCGAGACCGGCTGGACGACCGGGTCAGGGGGCTCGACGAGGGCGCGGACGACTACCTGGTCAAACCGTTCGCCTTCCCCGAACTGCTGGCGCGGGTGCGCGCCCTGCTGCGCAGGGACGGGTCGGCGGGCCGTACGGCGGTGCTGGAGGTGGGCGGCCTGCGGCTGGACACCGCCCGCGTGGAGGCGTTCCACGGCGAGCGCCGCCTGCCGCTCACGCCCAAGGAGTTCGGGGTGCTGCACTATCTGATGACCCGCCCCGGGCACGTGGTCTCCAGCGAGGAACTGCTGGAACACGTCTGGGACGAGCACACCGACCCGTTCACCAACACGGTCCGGGTCACCGTCGGCAACCTGCGCCGCAAGCTGGGCGCCGAGGGCGTCATCGAGACCGTGATCAGCCGTGGTTACCGGCTGAAGGAGCTCGGGTGAGACACCTGCCCGCCTTCATGCAGACGATCCGCTTCCGGCTGACCGTCCTGTACTCCGGGCTGCTCTTCCTCCTGGCCGCCACCGTGCTGGGCGCGCTCTACTACGGCGTGGCATCCTCCACCGAGGAACGCCCGGTGTCGAAGGAGTACGCCGAGGTCGTCAACCGGTCCGGGACGGTGCTGGGGCACGAGCCGGTCGTACGGGTCCGGGAGTGGGAGAACCTGATCAACCTCAAGACCCTGGCCACGCTGCGCCGCTACGCGTTGGTGGCGCTCGGCGGGCTGCTGGTGGCGAGCCTCGGGATCGGGTGGATGCTGTCGGGGCGGGTGCTGCGGCCGGTGCGGTCGATCACCCGCGCGGCGGCCGAGATCCAGGCGACCGACCTGTCCCGGCGGATCCGGCTGAGCGGGCCCAAGGACGAGCTGCGCGACCTGGCCGACACGGTGGACACGATGCTGGACCGGCTGGAGGCGGGCTTTCGCGCGCAGCGGCAGCTCATCGACGACGCCTCACACGAACTGCGCAGCCCGCTGGCCATCATCCGGGCCAACGTGGACACGGTACTGACCTCGCCGGACAGTACCGAGGAGGAACGCGTCCGGGCCTCGGCGATCGTGGACCGGGCCACCACCCGGATGACCCGGCTCGTGGAGGACCTGCTGGCCACGGCCCGGCGTACGGCTCCCGCGCTCGCCGACACCGACGTGGACGTCGGCACGGTCGCCACCGAGGCGTGCGACGACTTCGAGACCCTGGCGGCGGGGCGCGGCATGCGGCTCATCCGCGCCGCACCGGCCGGGCTGGTCGCCATCGGCGACCACGACGCGCTGCGCCGCGCGGTGGGCAACCTGCTGTCCAACGCGGTACGGCTGGCTCCGCACGGCAGCGACATCCGCGTGGCGGCGGGCCGGTCGGCCGGCTGGATCTGGGTGGCGGTCCGCGACGCGGGGCCGGGGTTGTCGGAGGACGACAGCCAGCGGGTGTTCGACCGGTTCTGGCGGGGTGGGGGCGGGCGGCGCGAGCGCGACCGGCGCACCGGGCTCGGGCTGGCCATCGTCCGCCAGATCGTGGAGTCGCACGGCGGGCACGTACGGCTGTTCACCCGGCTGGGGCAGGGCAGCACCTTCGTGCTCTGGCTCCCGGCGCGCGGCACCGACGCCCGCGGCACCCCCGCCCCCGAGCACAACCCCCTCTGAGAGGTTCGCCCCGCCAATCGCCTTCGCCCCGCGTTGGGTGCTGCCTTCCGAAATCGTCTTCGCCCCGCCCTGGGTGCTGCGCTTCCGAAATCGTCTTCGCTTCGCTCAGGCGTCTTCCTTCGTGTCGGGCTCCGCCCGACGCCGCCGCTACCGGTCCTGCCCTTCCATGCAGGCAAGAGGCCCCGATCGTCTTCGCTTCGCTCAGCCGCACGGTGGCCCCGCCTCCGCCGGACCGTCCGCGCTCCGGCGCACAATCGCCTTCGCTTCGCTCAGCCGCTCCCACCAGCGGACCGGCCGCGCTCCGCGCATGCCCAATCGCCTTCGCTTCGCTCAGCCGCGTTCTTCCATGTCGGGCTTCGCCCGCCGCGCCCCGGCCCATAGTGTGGGGCGGGGCGTCGTGGGGCCGGGCCATGAGGTACGGCAAGCCTTCCCTCACCGTGCCCTCGTACCTGGTCGCGTTCTGTGCCCGGCGTTTCGCGTGTGTCGTTGCCGCTCACCGTACCTAGCACCGCCTAAACCCGCCCCTCCCCGGCAACCGCGCCCGCCATTACCCACCTCCACCCCACCGTCCTTCGGGCAGTGCCCCGCCTCCGGCGGACCGGCCGCGCTCCGCGCGCCCAAATGCCCTCGCTACGCTCGGACGATCTTCCCTGTGTCGGGCTTCGCCCGACGTCGCCGCCACCGGTCCTGCCTTCCCGAACGGCCAAGAGACGCCAACCGCCAGCCCTCGCAGCCCCGCAGCACAGGACGGCAGTACGGGACAGGCCCGCGATCTAGGCAAGCCGTCCTCCCGCCGCGTCCCCGTGCTCGATTGTGCCCCGTGCCCGGCATTTGCGAGCGCCGTGCCGCTCGCCTACCTGGCGTCGGCTACAACGCCGATGGCGTCCCACCGAGTGGTGTGCATGGGAATGTTCAAGTCGGGAGATAGCGCAGATCAGCCACTCCGGGTTGCGAGAAGTTCCACCATCCCGCGGGTGGTGATCTTTCTCGGCACTACACGCCTGCTGTAGGCCCCACTCCGTTACCCACCCTCCCCATTCCCACCCGCCCACCAGCAGACCGGCCGGGCTCCGCGCATACCCAATCGCCTTCGCTTCGCTCAGCCGTGTTCTCTCGTGTCGGGCTTCGCCCGACGCCGTCGCTACAGGTCATGCCCTTCCGAACGGTCAAGAGGTCCCCTGCGTCGATTCCACAATTCCGGAGGTGCAAGGGGCGGCATGTGGTCGGCTGCGATGTACGGCAAGCCTTCCTCTCGCCGCGTTCCCATACCCGGTCGCGCCCTGGGCCCGGTTTTCGCGAGCGTCGAGGCCGCCCGCCGTACCAAGAGCGTGAGGCGGGCAGGGGCCACGACGGCGGACGGCCTTAAGAACTCGGCACCGTCTTCAACCGGTTTCTGGATGCCGTCTTCGCTGGGCTTACCTGTTTGCGGCCCGCTGGGTCTCTTCGCGGTGATGTACCTGTGATCACCTCGACCGGCGACGTCGAACCGGTCCAGACACCATGACCCGGCTGGTAAGACCCGTCTATCCCAGGGCTAGTACGCGCCCTCCCCGTAGATCTCGACTATGAGTGCGATCACGGTCAGCCCTACTCCAGGAGGCACAGACCATGAAAAGAGCGCGGGCGGGCGGCGTTGTGGGGTACGCCGCCCGCCCGCGCGGCACGGGCTACCAGGTCCCGTGCGGCGCGGTCCGGCCAGGGAAGGTGGGCCGCCGCGCGGTGTGCGGCGCGGCGGCGTTGTACTTCCGCGCCACGCCGCCGCGCCCGATCATGAGATGCCCTCCCACGCGTCCCCGGCCCTGACCACCGTCGCGCCGTCTGTGCGGATCGCGGTGAGTACGGCCGGGCCGTACACGTACCCGACGCCGACGAACGACAGCCGCGCGTACCGCACCCGGCCACGGCCCTCTGGGCGGGCGGCGAGGGCGTCGAGCATGGCCCGTTCGGCGGTCTCCGGGCTGTCGGTCACGCCGCAGGTGCGGTACGCGTCGCCGGCTTCGACCTCCCAGACCATGAGCAGGAACCGTACCGTGCGCCCAGGGAGGAAACCGTCAGGCAGGGCCCACACCACGAGGCCCCTCCACGGTCCCGGCTGCCGGGTTCAGCAGCGCGTAGTCGCGTACCAGCGCCTCGACGGCCCCGGGCACGGTACCGCGATGGACGTACAGCGGGATGCCGGGCCTGAGCTGTCGCGGGCTGTGCCACCAGATGCCGTCGGCCTTGACCACCGCGACCAGGCCGAAGCAGAGCGACACCAGCATTCCGCCACGATCCCTGGCCATGAAGGCGTGAATGCCGTGCGCGGCGAGCGCGTCCTTGAGCCGGTGGGCGGTTTCGTCCTCGGGCGCGGTCGGGCCGGGGGGCCTGCGGTGCGGGTAGGCGAGCATGAACGCGTCCATCAGCCGCGCCCCAGCGAGCCGTAGGCGTCCGGGCCGGCCACGCCGTTGAGGCTACACGCGGCATGCGGTCTGCTCGCCGCAAACCGTGACGTATGGGCTGGATAGCCGTGGTTCCCCTTTTTCAAGGGCGCTGTATATCCTTCCATTGGTCGCACCCTCCGTGCGGTAACGCGCTGCAATTTACCTGCGCACCAGGTGTTTTCCGGGCGCTGGGTTTATGCTGATCTCGGCCAGTGGTTCGGGCAAGGCGTGATTGCCAATGGCGTTCGCTGGCACTCAGTGGCATTCATGGGGCAGGTGCAGATGCCGAGACCACGCAAGCAATTTGACCCATATGAGTCGATGGCCGTCTATTTTGGATCTCGTATCCGTGCGTTGCGTGACACCTACGAGGTCCGCGTCGGCGAAAGCCTGAATTTAGGCGATTTGTCCGCCAAAGCGGGGTATGCCCGGTCTATGCTGACGGCGATCGAGCGTGGAGAGGTACTTCCTGATAGACGTACGAGGGTGCAGGCGCTCGACGACGCGCTGGAAGCGAAGGGTGAACTGGTGGCCGTGTGGCCTTTGGTGCAGCGGCTCGGGCGTATTCCCATAACCGATTTAGTGCTATCAACGACGGCGGCCGAGGGCTACCGTGGAAGTACAACACAAGCCGCACATCAGGAAGAAGAAGACGTGGAACGCCGCCTTTTGCTCAAGCTGACGAGCCTCGGGCTGCTCTCACAAGCTGTCGTAGACGAGCCCGCCAGGCAGATGCTCGAACGAGTCCTCAACCGATCCGCCGACGTTGCGGAGACCTACACCGTGCAAGACTGGGAGATGGCGTGCGCAGATCATATGCATGCGCTGCAAACCCAGCCACCGGCCGTGGTGCGGTCGGGAATCACCGGCGATGTGATCGCGCTTCAGCAGGCGCTGGCGGCCCCCGGCGTCCGTGCGCCCGCTGACCTGCAGCGCGTGGCATCCCAGATGGCAATCATCCAGGCGAATGTGCTGACCCGATTGGGCGAATACGACGCTGCTCGCCGCTGGTGGATCACCGCTCGACACGCTGCCGATGCATCCGGGGATCTCAACATGCGTGTCTGGGCCATGGGGTATGAGGCTGTGTTCGCGCTGTACTCGCCGCGTTCGCCGCACACGACGGTCGCGCTCGCTCAAAAGGCTCGCGCACTGGCCGGAAAGACACCGGACACTGGCCTGAGGCATGCGGTGGCGGCGGAAGCCCAGGGGCTTGCAGTGTTGGGGCGTGACAAGGAGGCTTTGGAGGCGCTGCACTACTTGCATGACATATGCGAGCGAGTGCCCTCCACCAAGGGGTTCGCATGGGGGCCGGACTCGATATGGTTCGTGACTTCGTGGGTGCATTCGTTCGTGGGCTCTGATCGGACGGCGGACGAGGCGTGTGACAAGGCCTTGGCGGCCGAGCGGAACTCATCCCGCTATCAAAACCGGGTCAATGTACAGCTTCATCGGTCGATCAGGGCCAGCAGGGTCGGTGACTACGAGCGCGGGCTTCGGGGAGCGACGGAAATGATCGACGGCCTGCCCGCTCAATACCGTAGCCTTATGATCTTGAACACGGCGCACCGAGTGATCGACGCGGTGCCCATCGAAAAGCGCGCGCAGCTCAAGGGCTTCGGGGACTACCAGGCTGCTATCAAGCCCCCGGCATTCGGAGCGGCCTGAGCGGCCACGAGTTGACGTACGGCTGTGGCGCTCACGGAGTGGATCAAGCTCCCCCTGGGGTGAACGGTATCCGCACCGGCAGAGACGTTGATGTCATTCGATTGCCTGCTGGGGTGTGTCCAGCCATACCTGCTGCCCGTCCGGGGTGACGGTCATCCCGAATCGGTGGCGGCCGGGCTCACCCCAGTCCACCCAGCGGAAGTAGGCGTCGGTGACCTCGTCCCACAGCGGCCGGTCGCCGACCTGGTAGACCTCATAGTCGTCGGCACCCGGAACGTGAGTGATCAGCGCCCACTGCGCCGGGGCGGCCGGGTCCGACAGCCATGTCAAGAACCGGCCGTCTTGCTGATCGGTGCTGAGGTGGAGCCCGGTGAGCGCCGACATCGCCAACGCCGCACCCGGCGGTGCTTCCGTGATCGTGCGGGGGTCGATGCGTGTGCGGGTCTCACGGTCCGGGCCTCGTTCTGCGTTCGCGGCGATGCGCTGGGACCGCATCATCATGTACGCGGCGTACCCGGTGAATTTGCCCGAGGCGGTGCCGTCCGGCTTGACGGTGAGGCGTAGTGCCGCATGGCCGGCGGCGTAACCGGGGTCGTAGGGCAGGACGATCCGGCCACCGGGGCGGGTCTGCTCCACCCAGGTGTATGGCACGGTGCGGATACCGCAGGTGATGTGTACACGGTCGAATGGCGTCCGCTCAGGGGAACCGTCCGCGCCGTCGCCGGTGATCAGGTGTGGGTGCATCCCGGCGTCGCTGAGGTTCTTCGCGGCCTGTTCCGCGAGTGCGGCGTCCACCTCGATCGAGGTGACGTTCTGCTGGCCGACGAGATGGGACAGGAGGGCGGCGGTCCAGCCGGTGCCCGTGCCGATCTCCAGCACCCGGTGCCCGGGGCACGGGTCCAGGAGGTCAAGGAAGTCGGTGACGGTGCCGGGTGCGGAGTTGGAGGAGGTGTAGAGCCCGCCGGCTTCGGCTCGGAGGTCGGTTGCGCCGTCGTCGAGCTGAGTGACGATGGGGAGCCGTGAGTAGACCGCATCGAGCCAGGTGGCGGGGTCGGCGTCGCGGTCAATGATCGTCGTGGTGTCGCCGGCGACGAGGCCCATGGGGGGAATGAACTGATGCCGGGGCACCGCTCGCAGCGCCCGTTTGACAGGGGTGCTGATGTCGCCGATGTCGTCGATCAACCGCTCGATTCGTGCCGCGAGGCTAGCGTCCGCTACTTCTTCTCGTCTTTCGGGTCGCCCTCGTGCGTGCCGCTGGGGGCCGTACTGTCGGGATGTCCAGCGGGGGGGGCTTTGGAAGCGGCTTGTCCTCCTTTGGCTTACCTTCGTGCTCGCCGCGTGTGGCGCTCATCCTGCCCTCCTGCCCTCCTGACCCCGGATCGGTCGCCTGACGTGACGGTACGGATACCGTGCGGTTCCCGCCGGGCAGGCGACCGCCCCTGCCTGGTACAGGCCACGGTGAGTCGCCGTAGCCGTACATGATGCTGCACGAGGAGGGCGGCTGGGGGCCGGCGAGGGTGGTGATCGGCATACCAAGAGCATCGCGTCCCGCCCCCGCGTCGCACATCGCCCGGCTGGCTCGAATGCACATCAGCCGATCGGTTGATACGCCCTTACGCCGCCCCGTAGGCCACGCCCGCCCGAGGGAAATTGGTTTACACCAATTGGTATAAACCAATTTACTGATCGATCTGGGGCAAGGGTGTATTAGATCCGGATGCCAATTGGATTAGACCTCATCGTCCTGTCTGACCTGGGTAAACGTATTATTTCCTGATGGGTGACGTTTCGTCATCATGTTCGTCGGTACAGTCCCAGGTAAGGCGGATCGATGCCTACGTTGGCGGCGGAGAAGGAGCTGCGGTGCCGAAGTTTGTTTACGACTTCACCGAGGGGAACAAGGACCTCAAAGATCTCCTGGGCGGCAAGGGCGCCAACCTGGCCGAGATGACCAACCTGGGGCTGCCCGTTCCTCCGGGCTTCACGATCACCAGCGAGGCGTGCCGCAGTTACCTCGCGGACGGGGCCTTCCCCGCCGGTCTCGGCGACGAGATCGAGGCGCACCTGGCGGAGCTGGAGCGGCGGATGGGCAAGCGGCTCGGCCAGGCCGACGATCCGCTGCTGGTCAGCGTGCGGTCCGGGGCGAAGTTCTCGATGCCGGGCATGATGGAGACCGTCCTCAACATCGGGCTCAACGACGAGTCCGTACGCGGGCTGGCCAAGCAGGCCGGCGGCAACGACCGCTTCGCCTGGGACTCCTACCGCAGGCTCATCCAGATGTTCGGCAAGACCGTCCTCGGCATCGACGGCCGTTTCGAGGAGGCGCTGGAGGACCTCAAGGGGTCCCGCGACGACCTGGACCTGACCGCCGCCGACTTCCAGCGCCTGGTCGAGGTTTACAAGGGCATCGTCCGCGACACCACCGGCAGGGACTTCCCGGCGGACCCCCGCGAGCAGATGCGGATGGCCGTGGAGGCGGTCTTCGAGTCCTGGAACGCCCCCCGCGCGATCCTCTACCGCCGCCAGGAGCGCATCCCGGCCGACCTGGGCACGGCGGTGAACATCTGCACCATGGTCTTCGGCAACCGGGGCATGGACTCCGGCACCGGCGTCGCCTTCACCCGCGACCCGGGCACCGGCCAGCAGGGCATCTACGGCGACTACCTGCAGAACGCGCAGGGTGAGGACGTGGTGGCGGGCATCCGCAACACCGTCCCGCTCCAGGACCTGGCCACGATCGACCCGGCCGCGTACGACGAGCTGCTGGCGATCATGGAGAAGCTGGAGAACCACTACCGCGACCTGTGCGACATCGAGTTCACCATCGAGCGCGGCAAGCTGTGGATGCTTCAGACCCGCGTCGGCAAGCGCACCGCCGCCGCGGCCTTCCGCATCGCCGTACAGCTCGCCGACCAGGGCCTGATCGACTTCGACGAGGCCGTCACGCGGTGCAGCGGCGAACAGCTCGCCCAGCTCATGTTCCCCCGCTTCGACAGCAAGGTGAAGGCCAGGAAGATCACCACGGGGATGAACGCCTCGCCGGGCGCGGCCGTCGGCAGGGCCGTGTTCACCTCCGAGCGGGCCGTCGAGCTGGCCGGGCAGGGTGAGGACGTCATCCTGGTACGCCGCGAGACCAACCCCGAGGACCTGGGCGGCATGATCGCCGCCAGGGGCATCCTCACCAGCCGGGGCGGCAAGACCTCGCACGCGGCGGTCGTCGCCCGCGGGATGGGCAAGACCTGCGTGTGCGGCGCAGAGGAACTGGAGGTCGACGTACGCGCCGGGCGGCTGACCGCCCCGGGCGGCGTGGTGGTCGAAGAGGGCGACGTGCTGTCCATCGACGGCACCACCGGCGCGGTCTACCTGGGCGAGGTGCCCGTCGTGGACTCCCCGGTGGTGGAGTACTTCGAGGGTACGGCGGACCCGTCCGACGACCTGGTACGGGCCGTGGACCGGATCATGCGGCACGCCGACCAGGCCCGCGCGCTCGGCGTCCGCGCCAACGCCGACACCGGGGAGGACGCCGCGCGGGCCAGGCGGTTCGGCGGCGAGGGCATCGGGCTGTGCCGTACCGAGCACATGTTCCTCGGCGAGCGGCGCAGGCTCGTGGAGAACCTGATCCTGGCCGCCGACGGCGAGGAGCGCCAGGCCGCGCTGGACGCGCTCGAACCGTTGCAGCGGGCCGACTTCGAGGAGATCTTCACGGCGATGGACGGCCTGCCGGTGACCGTCCGCCTGATCGACCCGCCGCTGCACGAGTTCCTGCCCGACATCGTGGACCTGTCGGTGAAGGTCGCCACCGGCCGCGGATCGGACCGGGACGCCACGCTGCTGGAGGCCGTCAAGCGCCTGCACGAACAGAACCCGATGCTCGGCCTGCGCGGCGTACGGCTCGGCCTGGTGATCCCCGGGCTGTTCGCGATGCAGGTCAGGGCCATCGCCGAGGCCGCGCACAGCCGCCGCGAGCAGGGCGGCGACCCGCGCGCCGAGATCATGATCCCGCTGGTCGGGGCCGTGCAGGAGCTGGAGCTGATCCGCGAGGAGGCCGTCGCCATCCTGAGCCGGACCGGCGTCGAGGCGCTGGTCGGCACCATGATCGAGGTGCCGAGGGCCGCGCTCACCGCCGGGCAGATCGCCGAGGCGGCCGACTTCTTCTCCTTCGGCACCAACGACCTCACCCAGATGACCTGGGGCTTCTCCCGCGATGACGTGGAGTCGGCGTTCTTCGGGAAGTACCTGGACCAGGGCATCTTCGGCGTCTCGCCGTTCGAGACGATCGACCGCGACGGCGTCGGACGGCTGATGCGGATCGCCGTGGAGGAGGGCAGGCGCACCCGTCCGGACCTCAAGCTGGGCATCTGCGGCGAGCACGGGGGCGACCCCGAGTCCGTGCGCTTCTGCCACGAGGTGGGGCTCGACTACGTGTCCTGCTCGCCGTTCCGCATCCCGGTGGCCCGCCTGGAGGCGGGCAGGGCGGCCATCGCGGGCACGACGTCGGACACCCGCTGAACGTTTCCCCGACATTGGTGGCATAAGGCTGGTGGTGAGGGAATAGTCTCAAGTCCACTGATGCGTTCGTACAGCGAGCATGACCAGGAGCGATGGGTGCCGGAACCGCCCGGCAACCCCGAGCGCGGCGCGTTCGAGCGCGACCGCGCCCGGGTGCTCCACTCCTCGGCGCTGCGCAGGCTGGCGGCCAAGACACAGGTGGTCGGCCCGGGGGAGACCCTGGGCAGCGGCCAGCAGGTGCCCCGGACCCGGCTCACCCACTCCCTGGAGTGCGCCCAGGTGGGCCGGGAGATGGGCAAGGCGCTGGGCCGTGACCCCGACCTGGTCGAGACCGCCTGCCTGGCCCATGACCTCGGGCACCCGCCGTTCGGGCACAACGGTGAGAGCGTGCTGGACGAGCTGGCCGCCGGATGCGGCGGCTTCGAGGGCAACGCGCAGAGCCTGCGGCTGCTGACCCGCCTGGAGGCCAAGGTCGTCACCGAGGACGGCCGCAGCGCGGGGCTCAACCTGACCAGGGCCGCGCTCGACGCCGCCACGAAGTACCCCTGGCCCGGCCGCGGCACCGGCCCGTTCGGCGTCTACGCCGACGACCTGCCGGTCTTCGCGTGGATGCGGCAGGGGGTGCCCGAGGGCAGGGTGAGCTTCGAGGCGCAGATCATGGACTGGGCCGACGACGTGGCCTACTCGGTACACGACCTTGAGGACGCCCTGCACTCCGGGCACGTCACCCTCGGCGCGCTGCGCTCGCCCGCCGAACGCGCCGAGGTCTGCGAGCGCACGGTCGGCTGGTACGCGCCCGGGGCCGACCGGGCCGAGCTTGAGGCGGTGCTCGCCCGCCTGGTGGACCAGCCGTACTGGCCGCGCGACTTCGACGGCAGCCTGGCGAGCCTGGCCGCGCTGAAGGGCCTGACCAGCGCCCTCATCGGCCGCCTGACCCGCGCGGCCCAGCTCGCCACCGTCGAGGCGTACGGCGAGCGCCCCGGCCGCCACGACGCCGACCTGGTGGTGCCCGCCGCGGCCCGCGTGGAGTGCGCGCTGCTGAAGGGCATCACCGCGCACTACGTGATGTGCAGCGCCGAGCACAACGCCGTCCAGGCCCGGCAGCGCGAGCTGGTCACCGAGCTGGCCGCCGAGATCATGCTCGGCGCACCGGGCACGCTGGAGCCCGCGCTGCGGCCTGCGTTCGCCAAGGCGGAGGACGACGCGGCGCGGGTGCGCGTGGTCATCGACCAGATCGCCTCGCTGACCGACACCTCGGCGGTCGCCTGGCATGCGCGGCTCACCGGACGCTGACCCCCGCGCAGGCGGATACTTGTGATCGCCGAGCATCCGATCACGTGGAAGAGGAGACCTAATGGCGGGACATGTCATCATCGGTGCTGGTCTGGCGGGGGCGAAAGCCGCCGAGATCCTGCGGGAGGAGGGCTACGAGGGCCCCGTCACGCTGATCGGCGAGGAGGACCTGCGGCCCTATGAGCGGCCGCCGCTGTCCAAGGACTACCTGATGGGCAAGAGCGAGCGGGCCGCCGCCTTCGTCCACGAGCCCGACTGGTACCCGGCCAACTCCGTCGATCTGCGGCTGGGCGCCGCCGTCACGGCGATCGACCTCGACGCCCGCACGGTGACGCTCGCCGGGGGCGAGGCCCTGCCGTACGACAAGCTGCTGCTGGCGACCGGCTCGTCCGCCAGAGGGCTCGACGTCCCCGGCGGGGAACGCGCCAAGCGGCTGCGGACCTTCGGCGACAGCGACGCGCTGCGCGCGGCGTTCGCCGGCGGCGGGCCGGTCGTGGTCGCCGGGGCGGGCTGGATCGGCCTGGAGACCGCCGCGGCGGCCCGCGAGGCGGGCTGTGAGGTCGTGGTGGTCGAACAGGCCCCCGGGCCGCTGCACCGGGTGCTCGGCCCCGAACTCGGCGAGGTCTTCGCCGGGCTGCACCGCCGCCACGGGGTCGGGTTCCGCTTCGGCGCCTCGATCGCGGAGATCACCGCCACCGAGGTCCGCACCTCGGCGGGCGAGAGCCTGCCCGCCGCCCACGTGATCGCGGGGGTCGGCGCCGCGCCCAACGTGGCGCTCGCCCGCGCGGCGGGCCTCGCGGTGAACGAGGGCGTGCTGACCGACGCGTCGCTGCGCAGCACCTCCCACCCCGACGTGTTCGCGGCCGGCGACATCGCCGAGGCGTTCCACCCCCTGTACGGCAGGCGCGTACGCGTCGAGCACTGGGCGAACGCCCTGCACGGCGGCCCGGACGCGGCACGCGCGATGCTCGGCCGGGAGGTCGCCTACGACCGGGTGCCCTACTTCTTCACCGACCAGTTCGAGCTGGGCATGGAGTTCAGCGGCGACATCGAGGGCTACGACGAGGTGGTCTTCCGCGGGCCGGCCGGCGACCTGGAGTTCGTCGCGTTCTGGCTGCGCGCGGGCAAGGTGATCGCCGGGATGAACGTCAACGTGTGGGACGTCACCGACCAGATCCAGGACCTGATCCGCGCCGGGCGGGCCGTGGACCCGAAGGCCCTGGCCGACCCGGAGGTGCCGCTCGGCTCCCTGTGATGCCCCCGGGGCGGGCGGGGCACGCCCGCCCCGCAGGAGGCCCCAGAGGTCAGGACGTGGAACCGGTCGTCGCGTGCGGAGGCGAGGGGTGGACCACGGTCGGGACCGGGTTGGGCCGCGGCTTTTTCTTCTTCTTCCCGCCGTCGGGGGTCTCCGGCGGGGGAGTGGCCGCCTTGCTGGTGCAGAGGATGCGGCAGGCCGGCTCGGCCCCGCTCTTCTTCCGCATCTCCAGCACCCTCTCGCGGGGGGAGAACGTGCGGTTGCCGTCGCGCCAGGCGTCCAGGTAGTCCCACGGCTCGACCATGCCGCGCCGGACCCACCACACGTCGGCGCGGGTCTTCCAGGAGATCGCGAAGTAGAGGTTTGTCGCGTTGCCCGCGGCGTTGCCCGAGTTGCCGATACGGCCGAGGGTCTGCCCGGCGTTGACCTTCGTGCCGGGGGCGAGGCCCGGGGTCACCGAGTCGAGGTGGCCGCCCAGGTAGCGCACGCCGTCCACGCCGATGATCGACACGAACCGCCCCTCGCGGTCCTTGCCGAGGTCGCTGGAGGCCCGCCACCCGTCGTCGCCGGAGACCTCGTCCACGGTGCCGTCGATGGGCGCGATGAACGCGCAGCCCCGCTCGGCCCAGATCGTGGTCTTGGGCAGCACCAGCAGCTTGCGCGCGTACTTGGCCTCGCAGCCCTTGACCGGGAACGCGTAGGTGTACTTGGAGACCTTCGGCGGCGGCACCTGCACCGGCACGTCGGCGGGCGGGCGCTGTACGGCGACGCGCGCCTCCCCCGAGGGACCGGCCCCCTTGACGAAGACGCCTCCCTGGACGGGGATGGTGGCGATGACCTCGGGCGCGGTCTGTGGCGCGGTGGCGACCGGCGAGACCGTGACGACGCCCGCCACTCCGCCCGCCGACGCGCAGGCGCCGGTCAGGAACACCGCGCCGGCGGCCGTGGCCGCCGCGGCCAGACGCCCCGAACGTACGTGATGTCCTGATCGCATCTTCTCCACCTGCGTACGCTATCCCGTTGTGACTCGCCGGGAGTCATTACCTTTGTAGCGGACTGCCGGTTTGGCCATGACCCGTTCGGGAAAGTCCGGCAGCTATCCCGGGCACCCAGGCGCGTTCTGTCGCCCCCCGCCAATAGACTCGCGGCGTGGCAGGCCGGATCAGCGATGACGACATCGCGCACGTCAGGGAGCGCTCACCCATCGCCGACGTGGTGGGCGAGCACATCCAGCTCCGCAACGCGGGCGGCGGAAACCTGAAGGGCCTCTGCCCCTTCCACGAGGAGAAGAGCCCGTCCTTCAACGTCACCCCCGCCCGCGGCTACTGGTACTGCTTCGGCTGCGGCGAAGGCGGCGACGTCATCACCTTCGTCCGCCGCCTTGAGCACCTGACCTTCTCCGAGGCGATCGAGCGGCTGGCCCAGCGGGCGGGCATCCAGCTCCGCTACGAGCAGGGCGGTTACGTCCCCGGGCGGGAGCAGGGCGAGCGCACCCGGCTGATCGAGGCGCACCGCGCGGCGGCCGAATACTACGCCGAGCTGCTGGGCGGGCCCGAGGCCGGGCCCGGGCGCAGGTTCCTGTCCGAGCGCGGGTTCGAGCGGGTCGACGCCGAGCACTTCGGGGTGGGGTTCGCCCCGCCCGACTGGGACCGGCTGGCCAGGCACCTGATGGGCCGCGGCTTCACCGCCGCCGAGCTGATCAAGGCGGGCATCGCCAAGGAGGGCCGCCGGGGGCCGATCGACCGGTTCAGGGCGCGCCTGGTGTGGCCGATCCGCGACATCACCGGCGACGTGATCGGCTTCGGCGCGCGCAAACTGCTCGACAACGACGAAGGCCCCAAATACCTCAACACCCCCGAGAGTCCGCTCTACAAGAAGAGCGAGGTGCTCTACGGCATCGACCTGGCCAAGCGCGAGATCTCCAAGCGCTCGCAGGCCGTGGTGGTCGAGGGCTACACCGACGTGATGGCCTGCCACCTGGCCGGGGTGCCCACCGCCGTGGCGACGTGCGGCACGTCGTTCGGCGAGGGGCACATCAAGATCCTCCGCCGCCTGCTGCTCGACCAGGCCGAGTTCCGCGGCGAGGTCGTGTTCACCTTCGACGGCGACCCGGCGGGCCAGAAGGCCGCGCTGCGGGCCTTCGCCGAGGAGCAGAAGTTCGTCACGCAGACCTTCGTCGCGGTGCAGCCCGACGGGCTCGACCCGTGCGACCTGCGGGTCAAGCACGGCGACGCGGCGGTCAGAGACCTCGTGGCGAGCCGTGAGCCGCTGTTCGCGTTCGCCATCCGCAGCACGATCTCCCGTTACGACCTCGCCACCAACGAGGGCAGGCTGGCCGCGCTCGACGCGGCGGCCCCGATCGTGGCCGCCATCAAGGACCGCGCGCTGCGCCAGATGTACGCGATCGACCTGGACCGCTGGCTCGGCTTCCTCAACGAACAGCTCGTCATCGGGCGGATCACGGAGATGGCCGGGCACGCCGCCCCCGCCTCCGCCGCCGGGCAGCAGCCGCGCCGCGCCGCGCGGCCCGCCCCGCCGCGCCGGGCCCCCGACCCGGCCGATCCGGGCGTGCGGGTCGAGGCGGAGGTGCTGAAGCTCGCCGTACAGCGGCCCGCGCTGCTCGGCCCCGGCTTCGACGCGCTCGGCCCGCAGGCGTTCACGCTGCCCGAGCACGTCGAGCTGTACGCCTGGATTCTCGGCGCGGGCGGCACCGCCCAGGCGGGCCCCGGCGGGCGTGAGTGGGTCGACCGGCTGCTCGACGGCGTGCCCGACGCGACCCGTCCGCTGATCACCCGGATGGCGGTGGAGGAGCTGCGCACCGAGGTGGGCGGCGAGGAGCGCTACGGGGCCGCGATGCTGGCCGCCCTGGAGGCCATCGCGGCCGACCGCGCCATCGCGCAGGTCAAGTCCCGGTTGCAGCGACTCAACCCGGTCGAGGAGCAGCAGGAGTACAACCGCCTGTTCGGCGAGCTGGTCGCCCTGGAGCAGCAGCGCCGGGTGCTGCGCGACCGGGCCGCCGGCAGCCCCTGACCGCGGCAGGCCGGCAGGGCGCGCGCCCGCCCGGCGCCACATAGGGTGACCGTGAGCGGGCCGCGCGAATGTCCCCGGGCGGCGCGTCCGCCCAGGAAAAGATCGCGTAATGGGCTTTACTTTCCGGTGGCCGCTTCTGCCAAACCTTAATCAGATCTCATTTTGGTAATGACCCGAGCCTTACCATCTGTGACAAAAATAGGTCTGCCGTTTTACGGGCCCAATACAGCAGACTGTGTTCCGTGGGTGCATCGGTGCTGCCAAGTGGGTCGCCATCGGTAGACCAGGTGGCGGACCTCGTCGCGAAGGGAAGAGAGCGCGGAAGTGTCACTGTCGATGACGTGGCCGCCGCGCTCGATCGATCCGAGCTGCCGTCAGACGCGCTGGAGCGCGTCGTCCGGATGCTCGCCGAGCAAGGGGTGGAGGTCCTTGAGCCGCAGGGCGATGAGGAGACCGCTCGGGTCGATGAGGAAGACGCCGGCAAGCGGGCGCCGACCAGCGATCTCGTGCGCATCTACCTGCGCGAGATCGGCAGGGTGCCCCTGCTGACGGCTGAGGAGGAGGTGGAGCTCGCCAAGTCCATCGAGGCCGGCCTGTTCGCCGAGGAGAAACTGGCCGGTGGCGTGCTGCGGCTCGCCCATCCGGAGTTCCAGGAGCTGGTGTGGGACGGCAACCGGGCCAAGCAGCGGCTGATCGAGGCCAACCTGCGCCTGGTCGTCTCCATCGCCAAGCGCTACGTCGGGCGCGGCATGCTGTTCCTGGACCTCATCCAGGAGGGCAACCTGGGCCTGATCCGCGCGGTGGAGAAGTTCGACTACACCAAGGGCTACAAGTTCTCCACCTACGCCACCTGGTGGATCCGCCAGGCCATCACGCGCGCGATCGCCGACCAGGCCCGTACCATCCGCATCCCGGTGCACATGGTGGAGACGATCAACAAGCTGGTGCGCGTGCAGCGCCAGCTCCACCAGGACCTCGGCCGCGAGCCCGCGCCCGAGGAGATCGCGCTGGAGATGGACCTCCCGGTCGATCGGGTCGTGGAGATCCAGCGGATCGCCCAGGAGCCGGTCTCCCTGCAGTCGCCGATCGGCGAAGAGGACTCCGACCTCGGCGACTTCATCGAGGACGCCGACGCGGTGGTGCCGATGGAGGCCGCCGCGTTCATCATGTTGCAGGACCAGCTCGACGACATCCTGGCGACCCTGTCGGAGCGCGAGCAGCGCATCATCCAGTTGCGGTTCGGCCTGTCCGACGGCCATCCGCGCACGCTGGAGGAGGTCGGCAGGGAGTTCGGGGTGACCAGGGAGCGCATCCGCCAGATCGAGTCCAAGACGCTCGCCAAGCTGCGTCACCCGACCAGGGCGCAGATGCTCCGCGACTATCTCGACTGACCGCTCGGCCGGCGCTCAAGGGCGCACGATCGCACAACTGAACATATCAACAGGAATGCCTCTACCCATCGGCCGGGCGGAGCCCGCAGCAGGCCCCAGAGCGCGTTTCTTGATCACCACAATTCAATGGGATAACACCCCAGGGGTGTTCACTCAGGACATAACACCGCAAACTAAATGAATGGAGGCGCGGCCCTCGGCTGACGACGCCGCGCTCGGGCGCGAGGCACTCTCCGTGCTCGACGCGAACTGGACGGGCGCGGCCACGGTGCCCGCCCCCGGGCTCTATCCGCACCAGTGGAGCCTCGACTCCGCCTTCGTGACGATAGGGCTGGCCAGGACCAACCCCGAGCGGGCCAAGGCCGAGCTGGCGGGGCTGCTCGGCGGCCAGTGGCGGACCGGCATGGTCCCGCACATCCTCTTCCGCACGGCGGGCGGCTACTTCCCCGGGCCCTCGGTCTGGCGCTCCCACGAGCACGCCGCCGCGCCGCGCCACGTGGCCACCTCGGGGCTGACCCAGCCGCCGCTCCAGGCCCTGGCGGCCTGGTGGATCTGGCGGTACGCGACCGGGCGCGAGGCGGCGGACGCGTTCGTGCGGCGGCTCTACCCCTCGCTGGCGGCCCAGCACCGCTACCTGGAGACGGCCCGCGACCTCGGCGGGGCGGGGCTGGCGGCGATCGTCCACCCGTGGGAGTCGGGGATGGACGACAGCCCGCTGTGGGACGAGCCGCTCGCCGCGCTGCCCGCCGTGCGGTACGCCTACCACCGCGAACTCCTGCCGGGCAGGCACCCGGACAACCACCACGACAGATACGTGTCGCTGGCCCTGGGCTACCGCGACTCCGGATACGATCCGGCCTACCTGCGCCAGGAGCACCCGTTCGCGATCGAGGACCCGATGTTCAACGGGATCTGGCTGGCCTCCTGCGAGGCGCTGGCCGAGCTGGCGCCGGTGGCGGGCGCCGACCCGCGCCCGCAGCGGGAGGCGGCCGAACGGATCAGGACGGCCATGACGGCCCGCCTGTGGGACCCCTGGGACGGCCTGTACTACGCCAGGGACCTGCGGACGGGGACGCCGATACCCATGGCCTCGGTCGGGTCCTTCACGCCGCTCGTGGACCCGTACCTGCCCACCGACCGGGTGCGGACTCTGGTGACCACGCTGGAGTCGGGCAGGTTCATGGGTGCGGCCGGATACCCCGTGCCGAGCATCGACATCCGGGCCGCGCAGTTCGACCGCTCCCGCTACTGGCGCGGTCCCTCGTGGGTGAACACCAACTGGCTGCTGCGGCACGCGGCGCTCGGGCACGGGCTGGTCGACCTGGCCCAAGCCCTCACCGCCTGCACGCTGCGCCTGGTACGGCAGGCGGGCTTTCGCGAGTGCTTCGACCCCTTCGACGGCAGCGGCCGGGGCTGCCGCGACTTCTCCTGGTCGGCCGCCCTGACCTTGGACCTGCTGGCGGACGCCGACTCGCGGGAGCCCGGCGCGCACCCGGCGGCCGGACCCCAGGCCGGATCGGTGGCCCGGGCGCGGCCGGGTACTTTTGGGGCATGAGGTTCCCCATCGGCGCGCGCCGCCTGCCGCCCGGCGTCGAGGTCGATCCCCGCGACCGCGTACTCGCCCACGCCGGGACCGCCGACGACGAAGGGCACGATAACGGGCACGTGGTGGCGACCGACCGCGCGCTCTACCTGCCCGGCGGCACCCGCCTGCCCTGGTATCTCATCGACCGCGGCGAGTGGGACGAGGCGGGGCTGCGCCTGCTCACCACCGACGGGGCCAGGCACGTGCTCAGGGTGCCCGAGCCCGGCCGCCTGCCCGATGTGGTCAGGGAGCGGGTGACCTGGTCGATCCTGGTCAGCAGGCACGTGACGCTGCCCGGCCGCGGCGGTGTCCGGCTGGTCGCCCGCCGGGTGCCCGACCAGGAGCAGCCGGCCTGGGAGTTCGTCTTCGACGAGGGTCTCGACCCCGACGACCCGGGGCTGCGGGCGCTCGCCGAGCAGGCGCTGGAGAGCCTGCGCCGCAGCTACGGCATCTGACCGCGGCCCGGGCCGCCCCGGTTGACCGGGTGCGACTCCTGGTTCCAGACGTCGCTGGTGTCGTCTTCCTTGTGCAGGAACGGCACCCGGTCGCCGAGCATGTCTCCCGCCTTGCTCCTGGCCGCCCCGGCGGCCTGTGAGACCCGCGCGCCGAACAGGCCCGCGGCCTCCTGGACCGCCGGGCTGTCCACGACTCGCTGCGCGGTCCGTTTGATCTGCTCGTAACGCTCTCGCCCGGCCCGGCTGCCCAGGATGTATCCCACGGCCAGCCCGATGGCGAACATCGCCCGATATCGCACCTGTCCCACCTCCGCCTGTCGTAGATCCCCCGCTACCCCGCTATCGGGCTCCCTACCCCGTCGGATGGTTGGAGCACGCACCCGCGGATGTGCGCTAATCTAGACCCGCGCGCTGCGGACGGAGCCGAAAGGCCCGGCAGATCCACAGGTGCGTGCGCGGTCCCGCGTAGCTCAATCGGCAGAGCGTCCGGCTGTTAACCGGCAGGTTACAGGTTCGAGTCCTGTCGCGGGAGCCACGAGAAAGGCCCTCGGGGTGACCCTGGGGGCCTTTTCGCTTGCGCCGGCGCGGGCGGCGGGCGGCGGGGGCTCAGATCAGGCGGCGGGCTCCGGCCGAGGGCACTGCGGGCAGGAAACGAGGGGCGGCCCAGTCGCGCTCGCCGTACGCGGCCGTCACGCTGTCCTGTACGGCCTGGAGGCGGGGGGTCGGCACCAGGGCGATGACCGAGCCGCCGAAGCCGCCTCCGGTCATTCTGGCCCCGCGAGCGCCACCGCGCACGGCCGCCTCCACCGCCACGTCCAGCTCGGCGCAGGAGACCTCGTACTGGTCGCGCAGCGACAGGTGCGAGGCGTTCAGCAGCGCGCCGACCTGCTCGACCGCCCCGGCGCGGAGCAGCCCCACGACGGCCTCCACCCGGTGGTTCTCCGTCACCACGTGCTGGACCCTGGCCCGTTCGTCGCCGCTCAGCGTGCTCAGGGCCGCCGCGAGGTCGCTCACGTCGCGCAGCGCCGCGACGCCGAGCCGCTTGGCGGCGCTCTCGCAGTCGGCCCGCCGCCGCGCGTACTGGCCGTCGGCCAGCTCGTGGTGGACACCGGTGTCGATGATCAGCAACGTCAGGTCGTGCGCGGCCACGTCGAGCGGGATCGTGCGGCTGCCCAGGCTCCGGCAGTCCAGGAACAGCGCGCGGCCCTCCGCGCCGAGCGCGGAGGCGGCCTGGTCCATGATCCCGCAGGGCATGCCGACGAAGTCGTTCTCCGCCCGCCGCGCGGCCACCGCCAGGTCCATCCGGCCCAGACCGAGCGCATAGAGGTCGTTCAGGGCGAAGGCCACGGCGACCTCCAGCGCGGCGCTCGACGACAGACCGGCCCCGGCCGGTACGTCGCCGTCGATCGCGATGTCGGCCCCGCCCACGGCGTGCCCGCCCGCGCGCAGCGCCCAGAACACGCCCGCCGGGTAGCGCGCCCACCCCGCGGCCCGCTCAAGGGCGTCCAGCGTGACGGGCTCGGCGCCGGCCTGGAGGGACAGCAGCCGCACCACGCCGTCGTCGCGGCGGGAGGCGGCGGCGTTCACCCCCCATGGCAGCGCGAAGGGCAGCACGAGGCCGTCGTTGTAGTCGGTGTGCTCGCCGATCAGGTTGACCCTGCCGGGCGCGTGCCAGACGCCCTCGGGGGCCGTGCCGTACGCATCGCGGAAGGCGTCGACAACGCGCATGGGCGCACACTCCTCCAAGTCAGGGAAACCTGACGTAGGTTAGCGTGCCGTGGACATCACCCCGCTGACCAGCGTCGCCGACGAACGGCTGGGCGGCGTGCGGTTGCTGCTCAAGCGCGACGACCTGATCGACCCGGAGATCATCGGCAACAAGTGGCGCAAACTACGGCACAACCTGGCCGGGCTGCGCCCCGGCCGGCCGCTGCTCACCTTCGGCGGGGCCTACTCCGGGCACCTCCGCGCGGTCGCCGCCGCCGGCAGGCGGCTCGGAGTGCCCACGATCGGCGTGGTCAGGGGCGAGGAACGGCTGCCGCTCAACCCCTCCCTGGCCCTGGCCGCGACCTGCGGCATGCGGTTGCGCTACCTGGACCGTACGACCTACCGGGCCAAGCACACCCCAGAGGTGATCGCCGCCCTGCGCGCCGAACTCGGCGACTTCCACCTGATCCCCGAGGGCGGCAGCAACGCGGCCGGGGTCCGCGGCTGCGCCGAGCTGCCCGCCGAGATCACCACCGGCTACGACGTCATCTGCTGCCCGGTGGGCACCGGCGGCACGCTCGCCGGGATCGCGGCCGGCCTGCCGCCCGGCCGCCGCGCGCTCGGCTTCGCCGTGCTCAGGGGCGCGGGCTACCTGGCGGGCGAGGTGGCCCGGTTGCAGCGCGAGGCGTACGGCGAGCCGACCGCCAACTGGGATCTCGACCTGGACCACCACTTCGGCGGCTACGCCCGGGTGCCGCCCGGGCTGGAGGCGTTCGCGGCCGGCTTCGAGGACCGGCACGGGCTGGAGGTCGAGCGGATCTACGTGGCCAAGATGCTGTACGGCATCTACGAGCGGGCCAGCGCCGGCCGCTTCCCGCCCGGCACGCGGGTGGTCGCGGTGATCACCGGAAGGCGCTCGCTGCCTCAGCCCTCCACGCCGGTCGCCCCGTGCGCGGCGCCCACCGGCTTGGACTCGGGCGATCCGCGCTGACGCAGGTAGATCGACAGCGCCACCATCGAGGCGACCGCCAGCATCTCCGACTGCCAGTTCTGCAGTGTGCGGTTCCAGAATTCGGGCGACAGCATGTACGCGCCCCAGTCGAGCGGGTCGCTGAGCCGACTCAGCCGCTCGCCGTTGAAGGCGGCGAGCCCCGCGACCGACTGGCCCAGCCAGGACAGCACGAAGATCAGGCCCATCGCGATGCCGAGCGAGTTGGCGTACAGCACGTGCGCGAGCCCGCGCGAGCGGGCGAACCGGGAGGAGCCCTCGTCGGCGTACCGGCCCACGCCCTGCTCCCGGTCGGACTCCCTGCCCTCCTGGCCGGGCGGCTTGGACTCCGGCGACCCCCGCTGCACCAGCCACACGGTGACCAGGATGAACGCCAGGAACTGCAGGTACTCCGACTGCCAGTTCTCCGCCACGTCCACCGCGTACTCGGAGGAGGTCACATAGGCCGCCGGCGAGATCGGCTCGCCGCCGCCGGTGATCTGCCGCTGGTTGTAGTCGGCCGCGCCCGCGAACGCCTGGCCGACCAGCGAGGCGAGGAAGGCCAGCAGGAAGAACAGGGCGAGCGCGTTGTCACGGATGAAACGGGTCATCTGCCGCCCCTCACCTGTGCAGCAGCCCGGCGGTGCAGAACCACGCCAGGCCCACGACGATGATCGTCAAGGTCGCGTAGAAGACGAACCGCACGGCCTCACGCCTCCACTTCGCAGTCGTAGGGGCCGGGCGGGTCGGGGCGGCAGCCCGCGCCCCTGACCAGCCAGCCCCTGGCGAATCTGTGCAGGAAGACCGTGTCGGTGGTGAGGCGTACCTGGGCCTCGTCACCCCACACCGAGACCTGCCTGACCGTGCCCCCGCCGGGCAGCCCGAGCCGCAGTACGGCACTCGCGCAGCCGCCCTCCTCCTCGGCCAGCGACTCGGCCGCCTCGGGGGCGAGCAGCGCGCACGCCGCCGCGCCCTGCCCGTCGCGCACCGCGTCCAGGAACCGGGCGGCGGCGGCCTGTGCGGGCCCCGCCCCCGCGGGAGCCGCGCAGCCGCAGGCGGCCACCAGCGCGGTGGCGCAGACGATCAGCGGCACTCTCATGGCGTGGCCCTACCCAGGACGGCGGCGCTTATGGGTCCCGGCAAAAGGGGTGGTTTTGCCATGTTTCACCGGAATCCGCGATCATTGCGGCATGGCGCTGTTCGATATGCCCCTCGCCGACCTGCGGGACTTCATGCCGCCGCGCGCCGAGCCCGAACGGTTCGACGAGTTCTGGCAGAAGACCCTGGAACAGGCCAGGGCGCATCCGCTGGACCCCGTGCTCACCCCGCAAGATGTCCCGCTCGACCTGGTGGACGTCGCCGAAGTGACCTTTTCCGGATACGGCGGGCACCGCATCGGCGGGTGGTTCGTCCGGCCCCGGGACTCGGCCGGACTGCTGCCCTGCGTGGTGCGCTATCTGGGGTACACGATGGGCCGGGGGCACGCCCACGAGTGGCTGGCGTACCCGGCGGCCGGGTTCGCCACGCTGGTGATGGACACCCGGGGGCAGGGCGGCGGCTCGGGCGTCCCCGGATACACGCCCGACCCGGCGGGGAGCGGTTCACCGGAGGTCCCCGGCTTCCTCACCAGGGGCCTTTCCGCGCCGGAGGACTACTACTACCGCCGCGTCTACGTGGACGCGGTGCGCGCCGTGGAGGCCGCGGCCGTCCTGCCGGGCGTGGACGCCACGCGGATCATCATCGCCGGGGGGAGCCAGGGCGGCGGCATCGGGCTCGCGGTGGCCGGGCTGGTGCCGGAGATGGTGATCGGCGCACTGCTCGACGTGCCGTCCCTGGTCTGCTTCCGGCGGGCGACCGAGATCAGCAACGTGGGCTCGCGCGCGGAGATCACCGAGTACCTGCGCACGCACCGGCGCGACGTGGAGGAGGTGTTCGGCGTGCTCGGGTACTTCGACGGGATGCACTTCGCGGCCCGCGCCACCGTCCCGGCCCGGTTCTCCGTCGCGCTGATGGACCAGATCTGCCCGCCCTCGACGGTGTTCGCCGCCTACAACCACTACGCGGGGCCGAAGGAGATCCGGGTCTGGCCCTACAACGGGCACGAGGGGGGCGGCGGCGAGCAGGAGGCGGAGAACCTGGCGGCGGCCCGCCGCCTCGCCTTCGGCGACCCCGCCACACGCTGAGCGCCGGGCCCGCGGCGGGGCCCTGGGGCGGGAGACCGTGTGGGGGCCGCGTCCGGAGCCGGCTCCGGACGGCACGCCGGTACGGGCCGCGGGCCGGCCCTTCCGGCGGGACCACACACGATCTCCACCCCTTTTGGTACTGCATCCCTTTCCGTTATGTAATACGGCGGGTGGGTCAGGTGGGGATTCACCCCGTTGTCATGGAGGTCGCGGCAGGGTAGGAGTTGACCTCATGGAGGTCAATCAAGCACGGTCCGTGACGGAGACAGGACGACGCCGCTGGGCCGCGCTCGGCGTTGGCTTGATCGCGTCCTTCATGACCCTGCTCGACGTCAGCATCGTCAACGTCGCGCTGCCGTCCATCCGCCAGGCCCTGCACGCCCCGGAGAGCGCGTTGCAGTGGATCGTGTCCGGCTACGCGCTGGCGTTCGGGCTGACGCTCGTGCCCGGCGGGCGGCTGGGCGACGCGCGCTCCCGCAAGACGATGTTCATGACCGGGCTCGTGGTGTTCATCACGGCCAGCGCGGCGGCCGGGCTGGCCCGCGACGTCTGGTGGCTGGTGACCGCCCGGTTCCTGCAAGGGATGGCCAGCGGGCTGATCAACCCGCAGATATCCGGGCTGATCCAGCAGTTGTTCCGCGGGGCCGAGCGGGGCAAGGCGTTCGGGTCGCTGGGCACCACGGTCGGCATCGCCACCGCGGCGGGGCCGGTGCTCGGCGGCCTCATCCTCGGCGTGGCCGGTACCGAGGAGGGCTGGCGCTGGGTGTTCTACGTGAACGTCCCGGTGGGCCTGCTGGCGCTCGCGCTGGCCAGGCACCTGTTCCCGGCCGGGGAGACCAAGCGCTGCGAGAGCCTGGACCCGATCGGCATCGTGCTGCTGGGCTGCGGGGTGGGCTCCCTGCTGCTGCCGTTCGCCCAGGCCAGGGAGTGGCACAGCCCCGCCAAGTGGCTGCTGCTGCCGCTGGCCGCGGCGCTGCTCACCGCCTTCGTCCTCTGGGAGCGCCGCTACGCCCGGCGGGCCACCCCGCTGGTGAACCTCTCGCTGTTCACCAAGCGCTCCTACGCCCTCGGCGCGGCGCTCATCCTGCTCTACTTCGCGGGCTTCACGGCGATCTTCTTCACCTTCACCCTCTACCTGCAGAGCGGGCTCGGCTTCAGCCCGCTGGCGGCCGGGCTGGCGATCACGCCGTTCGCGCTCGGGTCGGGCGTGGCCTCGATGGTGGGCGGGCGGATCGTCTCCCGTTACGGCCGCACCCTGGTCGCCGTCGGCCTGTGCCTGGTGCTGACCGGGCTGCTCGGCACGCTGGTGGCCGTACAGCTCGCGACCGGGCCCGACGTGGCCTACGCGATGGCCGCGCCGCTGCTGGTCGGCGGTGTGGGCAGCGGCCTGGTCGTCTCGCCCAACGCGACGATCACGCTGTCGGAGGTGCCGGTCGCGGGCGGCGGGAGCGCCGCGGGCATGCTCCAGACCGGGCAGCGGATCGGCGCGGCGTTCGGCGTGGCGGCGGTGGGCTCGCTGTTCTTCGCCACGGTGGCCTCGACCGGGGGCGACTGGGCCTCGGCCTTCGAGCACGCGCTGCTCATGCTGTGCGTCTTCGTGCTGGCCGCGCTCTGCCTGGCGGTGGCCGACCTGGTGAAGGGACGGCGTGCCGAACACTCGCCGGAACACCCACAGGAGGAGCAGCGCGGCGCCCACTCGCCGGAACGGCCCGGCGGCCATCCCCGGCCCGGCGAGTGACCCGGCGTGACGGCGTACGGCCCGCGGTCAGGTGTACGGCGGGCGGCTACTGGCCCTGGCGGGACAGCCGGTCGAAGAGGTCGAGCGCCGCCTGGCGCACCGGGGCGGGCGTGAGCCCCTGCAACACATCTCTGGCCTGCGGGATCGTGCGCGTGGTGGCGCACGTGATGGCCACCGACGCGGCGGCGGCCTGGTCGAGCGAGCCGGCGGGCAGCTTGTCGGCCATCTCCCGGGCGCTGGAGGCGAGGTCGAGGTTGTCCCTCATCGGCGGGGTGGTCATGGGCCCTCCTTGACTTGCGGCGGCTCAGGGCCATTGTCGGCCACACGGGTCCTTCCAGGATGACGCACCCCTGCGGAGCGAGGCGTCACCGGTGCCTGTTCTGGCGCATCCGCGCCCCAACGGGCGAACCCGCACCCGGCCGGGTGCGGGTCCGCGCCAGGGCTCATCAACGTGTGGGGGTCATGGTAGCCCTGTGTTACACCTGTTGCCAGAGGGAGGGTGCGTTGGGCGGCTCCCAGCCGGTCAACGCGGTGTGTCCCTGAACGCACCGGTAGGTCGAGCCACCGTAGGTGACCGTGCTGCCGGGCTGGTAGTTGGTCCCGACGGCCCAGGTGCCGCCAGGGGTCGTCGGCTCATCGGTGGGCGTGGGGGTGGGGTCGGGCGTCGGCTGGGGGCCGCCGGGACCGACCTGCAGGTCGACGCAGGCGTAGAAGGCGTTGCCGGTGTCGTAGACGTTCCAGACCGCCAGCAGCTTGATCCGGCCGGTCCTGCCGCCCAGGTTCACGTTGTGCGAGAACGTGGCGGGGGCCTGCCTGCCGTTGTCGTTGAACGAGGCGATGCGGGTGCCACCGATGAAGTACTCCCACGTGCTCGTCCGGTGCTGGGCCGTGATCTTCCAGGTCAGCGAGACGTTGTTGCCGACGGAGGTAGCGGGCCAGGCCCTGCTCTCGTCATCGAGCTGGCTGAATCGTCCTACGCCGCCGCTGCAACTGCGCAGCCCCTTGGGGCCTTCGACGCTCTGCGGCTCGTAGATGATGGGCCCGCAGTTCGAGACGCGGCCTTGCGCGCACATCGCCTGGCGGCTGGGCGGGTTGGAGATGTAACCGTGCGCCATGGCCGGCTGTGCGATGAAGACCGTCGAGCCGATGGCCATGATCGCCGCGGCCAGTAACGTGATCGTTCTTCGCATGTAGTGCTCCTTTATGGCTGGGGTAAGCTAAACATAAAGGAAAGTTTCCTAACAGTAAATCCCTTGGCAACCGAATTTCGCGGCGTCTGTCAAGATTTCCGTACGTGTCCGGCCGCGGCCGGCCGTTCCGGGCCGGCGTTCCAGTTGTAGATGCGGACCGTGCGGTCGCCGTGCCAGGTCTCGGTGTGGTCCAGCCGGAAGCCCAGCCCTTCCGCGATCCGCCACGACGCCGTGTTCGGCTCCTGCACCAGGCACCACAGTTCGGTCAGCCCCAGGTCCCGCCCGGCGTGCTCGAAGACCGCGCGGGCCGCCTCCTTGGCCAGCCCCTGACCCCAGTACGGCCGGGCGAACCGCCAGCCGATCTCGACCCGCCCGTTCTCCCACGGGGCCAGGCCGCAGTCGCCGACCACCTGCCCGTCCGCCGCGCGCACCACCGTATAGAGGGTGAACCCCCGCTCGGCCAGGCAGTCGATCTTGCGTTTCTGCTGCCCGCGAATGCGTTCCGCACTCCACGGCTCGCCGTCGGCGATGTAGCGCACGGCCTCGCGGTCGGCGAACAGATCCACGAAGAAACCCAGGTCGGCGGGCTCCGGCGCGCGAAGGATCAGTCGTTTCGTGGACAACGGCAGCGGCATTTCCGGCACCCTCCTGGTTTCCCCCGACCCCCTGGTACGGCATTCGGTCCGGGCGAGCGGGAGAATACGGCAATGCCCGACCAGCGACGAACGATTCGCCCGGATTTTGCTACCAAGCCCACGCTCGACGGCGAACTGGTGACGCTCCGCCCGCTCAGCGTGGACGATCTGCCCGCGCTGCTGCCGATGCTCAAGGACCCCGAGGTGGCCCGGCTGACCGGCAGCCACGCGACGGACTTCGACGACGAGCGGCTGCGGGCCTGGTACGCCACGCGCGCCGACCAGGACGACCGGCTGGACCTCGCCGTGGTGGAGCGGGCGACCGGGCGCTGCGTCGGCGAGATCGTGCTCAACCAGTGGGACGAGGGCAACGAGAGCTGCAACTTCCGGGTCGCCTTCGTGCCCGAGGCCGTCGGCAGGGGCCTCGGCACCGAGGCGGCCCGGCTGATCGTCGGCTACGGGTTCGAGAGGCTCGGCCTGCACCGGATCTGGCTGGAGGTGTACGCGTTCAACCCGCGGGCCCGCCGCTCCTACGAGAAGGTGGGGTTCGTCGCCGAAGGCATGCTGCGTGACGCCCTGCTCTGGGAGGGCGAGCGGGTGGACGCCACGGTGATGTCGATCCTCGCGCCGGAGTGGGCGCGGCATCGCGGCCGGCCCGCCGTGCCTGCCGGCACGGCCGGAGGCCGGCGGTGACGGAGATCGTCGAACGGCACCGCGCGCTGCTCGGCCGGTTGCTGCCCGGCGACGACCTCGGCGGGCTCGACGTCCGCGAGGGGCAGTTCCACCATGTGGTGATCGGCACGGCCCGGGTGGTGTGCCTGCCCCGCACTCCGGCGGCGGCGGCCCGGCTGCCCGCCCGCGCCGCCGTACTGCGCGCGCTGGCCCGCTTCGGCCTCGGCTTTCGCACCCCCGTCCCGCTGCCGCCCGCCTCGGACGGGACGCGGTACCTGGTGCTGGACCGGATCCCCGGAACGCCGCTGCCGGACGGCGAGCCCGGCGACCCCCGGACCGCGGCGGCGATGGCGGGGCAGTACGCGGCGGTGCTCGCCGGGCTGGCCAGGGCGGGAACCGACCCGGACGTGCGCGAGGCGTTGCCGCACCAGGAACCGGACCGCTGGCGGAGGTTCGCGGACGATGTGCGCGCCGAGTTGTACCCGCTCATGTCGGGCCAGGGACGGCGGCGCGCGGAACGCGAACTCACGCCGCTCGCCGGCCTGCCCCACCTCACCGCGGCTGTGGTCCACGGCGACCTCGGCGCGGCCAACGTGCTGTGGGAGGTCACCGGGGGAGTGCCGCGCCTGGCCGGGATCGTCGACTGGGACGAGGCCGGGCTGGGCGACCCAGCGGAGGACCTGGCCGCCATCGCCGCGAGCCACGGAACGGGCCTGCTGGAGCGGATCATCGCCCTGACGGGCGGGCCCGGCGACGCGCTGCGGGCCAGGGCCGACGTCATCCGCGGCACCTTCGCCCTGCAACAGGCGCTGTCGGCGCACCGCGACGGGGACGCCGCGGAGCTGGCCGACGGCCTGGCCCGTTACCTCTGATCGCCGCCCCGCCGGATCGCCCGGACGAAGGCCGCCCACTCGCCCGGAGTGAACAGCAGGCCGGGGCCGCCGGGATCTTTGCTGTCGCGGACGGCGACGACGCCCGGCAGCATGGCGACCTCCACGCAGTCGTCGCCGGTGCCCGAACTGCGGGTGCTCTTGCGCCACCGCGCGGTGGTGAGGTCCATTCGTCAGCCCTCCAGGCGATCGACCAGGTCGGAGAGGTACGCGATCGAGGCGTCGGCGCTCAGCGCCGAGTCGCTGAGGTGCCGGAACATCAGCCGGAACCGGTCGAGCTCACCGGTCTCCTCAAGATAGAGCCCGTCGGCGGGCGTCTCCAGATAGACGATGCTGCGGTCGGTGGGATCGGGGAAGTCGAGGATCACGAACTGCCCGGCCAGCCCCGCGTGCGGGCCCGCCGACATCGGCAGGACCTGTAGCTTGACGTGGGACAGCGGGCTGGTGTCGATCAGCCGGCGCAACTGCCGCTCGTGGACCTGGGGCAGGTGGACCGTGCGCAGCAGGGCGGCCTCGTCGATGACCGCCCACAGCCTGGTCGGGTCGTCCTTCTCCAGGATGCGCTGGCGCTCCATGCGGGCGGCCACCCGGCGCTCGACCTCCGCCGGGTCGCGGACACTGGCCGCCCGGGTGATCGCGCGCGCGTAGTCGGGGGTCTGCAACAGGCCGGGGATGAGCCCGAGCTGGTAGGAGCTGATCGCCGCCGCCTCGGCCTCCAGCCCGACGTACGGGCCGCGGAAGACGTCTCGGTAGACCGTCCACCAGGCGGGGTGACGCGCCTCGCGGGCGAGCGTGACCAGGCCGTTCACCACCTGCTCGTCCTCGACTCGGTAGGCCGCGCACAGGACCCGGATCACGTGGACGTCCGGCCGCCTGGTCAGGCCGTTCTCCAGCCGCGAGATCTTCGACGTCGACCATTCGAGCTCGTCCGCGGCCTGCTGGATGGTCATCCCCGCGGCGTCGCGCAGCCTGCGCATCTCACGGCCTAGCCGGCGCAGGCGCAGGGTCGGGCTTCGATCTCCATCGCTCATCGGACACCTCCGAGGAAACCCCCACCTTCAGGCAGACGAGGAATCGGGCCCCTGGGCAGCAGGCCTGGTACGGGCGCACGCTGGTGGTGGCCGGCCGCTGGTTCCCCTCTTCCAAGCCGTGCTCGGCGTGTGGATCCCTGCAAGAGAAGATGCCGCTGAACGTCCGCGAATGGGAGTGCTCCTGCGGGGCCGTCCGTGATCGGGGCGTCAACGCGGCCAAGAACATCCTCGCCGCCGGGCTGGCGGAGAGCTGAAACGCCTGTGGAGCTGGTGTAAGTCCTCAAGGGGAGTCCTCCTCGGCGGGCGGTCGGCGGTGAAGCAGGAATCCCCCTCCTTTCAGGGAGGGGAGGAGTCAAGCGGTCTTCCTTCCTTGGGCAGGTGGTGCGGGTCTCACCGATCGGGGGATCGGCCAGGCCCGTGAACGCATGATGACTCTGAGTATATGACCTCGCGCTCTTCGTGACCGATGCGTTGCCCGGACCAGGAGGGCGCGAGGAGAGGCGCCGGTCGTACGGCCCGGTGCGGTGGTGCCTGCTGGACCACCGCTCGGGGCGGCTGTCAGGATGGCGGGGTGACTTCGTGTCTGTCCTCCACGCGCCTGGCCCGGGCCGCCGTCTTCGCGGCGGTCTGCGTCATGGTCTCGGTGGGCGGGCACGCCTTCGCCGGGGGCGGGTTCGTCGCCCCCGGGGTGCTCGCGGCGGGCGCGGCGGGCGCGTTCGCGCTGGCATGGGTGCTGAGCGGTCGCGAGCGCGGCCTCGGCGTCGTGCTGGGCGCGACGATCGCGGCGCAGATCGTGCTGCACGAACTCTTCGACCGGGCGCCGCTCCCCGCCGATCCGCCGCCTGTCCCGCTCGGGGTTCCCGGCGGATGGCATCACCACCCCGGTGGCGGGATGACCGCCGCCCATCTCGTGGTCGCCCTGCTCACCGGGTGGTGGCTGTATCGGGGCGAGAGCGCCCTGTGGCTGATGGCGCGGCTGTGGGGGATGCCCGTCCCGCCCGTGCCCGGCCGGCTCGCGCTCACCGTGCCGTGCCCGCAGGTCGGGCCGGTACGGCCGGCCGTGCCGTCCGACGCGCCCGCGCCGATCGGCGCCCTGGACGTCGCCGCGCCGATCCACCGGCGCGGCCCTCCGGCGCGCCGCCACGCCGGCCGGACCGCCCCGCTGGTCTTCGCGACGCGGGGGTGACGGCCGCCGGCGTGCCCGGATCGCGCCGGGCCGCGGAAGTGTGCCCCGGGCGCGGTCTTCGTGCCGTACGTCCGAAAGGCCCGGAATTCCGGGCCGTCGTCCTAGATGGAGAAAACGATGGCAATCGTGCCGCGTTTCGCGCGCAGTGGCCTCGCGGTGGTGCTCGGCTGCGCGTTGTTCCTCGCCCTCACCGCCGTCGCCGCCCCCGGCGCGCTGGCCCACGACCGGCTCAAGAGCAGCTCGCCCGCCAAGGACGCCAAGGTGTCGGAGCTGAAGGAGGTCGAGCTGGAGTTCACCTCCAACGTCAAGTTCCCCGTGGTCGTCCTGCGCGGGCCGGGGGACAAGGCGGTGAAGGTCGACAAGCCGGAGACCGGGGACCAGAAGGTCACCACCGCCGTGCCCGGGCCGCTGGAGTCCGGCCGCTACGTGATCGCCTGGCGGGTGGTCTCGTCGGACGGCCACCCGATCGAGGGCGAGATCCCCTTCGAACTGACCGCCCCGGCGCAGGAGAGCGCCGAGCCCAGCGATGAGCCCACCAGCGAGCCCACCGCCGAGCCTTCTTCTGGGCCCGCCACCGAGCCCGCCTCGCCGGTCGCGGCGTCCGGCGACGACACGGGCGGTCAGGGGGGCACTCCCGGCTGGATCTGGCTCGCGGTGGCCGCGGTCGTCGTGGTCGGCGGCGGTGTGTGGCTGGCGATCGGCCGCAAGCGCCCGGACGAGGCAGGGTGACCTGGTAGTCCGCCTGGTGTGATCGCACCCGATGCGCATCCGACTCCGGAACGTGATGTGAAGCCACTTCCCAAGCCTTTTGATACGTGGTGCCATACGTTCCGGGGCGGACGCACAGGGGCGGGGAAATGTCGGATCAGGCCGGCCGGACCGTTTTCATCGGTGTCATCGCATTGATCATTGCCATCCTGGCCTGGCTGTTACCCGGCCCTTTTCACATTAACGACCGGCCCACCGGCCGAGCCCGACCGGGAACCTGAGCCGGAACCCGAGCCCGGCCCGGTGTCCTCCGCGCGCGCGGCCGGCTTCCCCGGCCAGGTCCAGGTGCCTCCCGGGGCCACCCTGACGGTCTACCGCCATCCCCGGCTCGCCGCGCCCGTCATGGGCCATCTCCAGAACGGCTCCATGATCCGCATTCTGTGCACCGCGCAGGGCGACACGGTGCTGGGCGGCAACGGAGTGTCCAGCAGCCTGTGGAATGGCATAAATGGTGGCTTCGTGCCGGACGTCTTCATCTATACGGGAACGGACCAGGCGACGATGCCCAATTGCCCGCCCTGACGCGCCCCGTGCCGGGGACACCGCCCGGCAGGTTTGCCGCACACTTCCGCGTGGAATCCGATGGTGTGGAGTCAATGGTGAAAATCGCACTCATCGGGGCCGGGAGCCGCTGCTTCGGGCCCGCCACGCTGCGCGACGTATTCCTGTCCGAGCCGCTTTCCGCGCTGCCGCTCGAAGTCCGCCTGATGGACCTCGACTCCGCCGCCCTGGAACGCGCCCTCGGCTACGCCCGCCACCTGAACGACCGGCTCGGCCGCGGGCACCGGATCTCGGCCACCGCCGACCTGGACACCGCGGTCCAGGGCGCGGACTTCGTGATCACCGCGTTCGAGCATCGCCGCGAGCACTACTGGGCGATGGACTTCCACGTGCCGCGGATGTACGGGTTCAAGCAGCCCTACGGCGAGAACGGCGGCGTCGGCGGCATCTTCCACACGCTGCGCAACCTCCCGCCGATGATGGAGGTCGCGCGGGCGATCGAGCGGCTGGCCCCCGGCGCGTGGCTGCTCAACTACACCAACCCGGAGAACCGCCTGGTCGAGGCGGTCTCATCGCTGACCGGCGTCAAGGCGGCGGGGCTGTGCCACGGCATCGTCACCGGACGCCGGCAGGTCTGCCGGCTGCTCGGGCTCGCCGATGAGCACCTGGAGGCGTGGGCGGCGGGCATCAACCACTTCACCGTCTTCGAGTCGCTGCGCGACCGCCGTACCGGCGAGGACCTGTACCCGCGGCTGCGCGAGACCGAGGCGCGCGGCGACGAACTCGCCCGCTGGCAGGAACTCGCCCTCGGCCGGATCATCCTGCGCCGCTTCGGCCGCTGGCCCTCGCCCAGCTCCAACCACTACGGGGAGTACCTGGCGTGGGGGCACGACTTCGTGCTCTCCGGCGTCCAGTACTACTACGACCCCGCCCGCGGCCACCCCTGGGAGACGGGCGAGCCGCCGAAGTTCATCTATGAGCTGACCGACCACCACACCGGCGGACCATGGCCGGGCCCACCGAAGGAGCGGCCCGGGGAGCCGGACGACCCGCGCGAGGCCCCGCTCGAACCGTCGATCGAGTTCGGCATCCCCGTCATCGAGGGGCTGACCTGCGAGGAACGAATGATCGACGCGGTGAACGTCGTCAACGGCGGGGCCATTCCCAACCTGCCGGCCGACTCGGTGGTGGAGGTCCCGGCCGTGGCCGGCGCGGGCGGCATCCGGCCGCGCCGGATGAGCCCGCTGCCCGAGGCGCTGGCGGCCCTGCTGCGCACCCAGCTCTCCATCCACAAACTGATCATCGAGGCGTACCGGGAGCGGTCGAAGGACGCCCTGCTGCAGGCGGTGCTGCTCGACCCGGTGGTCGACTCCTACCCGCGCGCCGTGGCCATGACCGATCACCTGCTCGACCTGCAAAAGGACGTCCTGCCCCCGCTCCGGTAGCCCTCGCCCGCTGCTCGACCTCCGGTGACAAGGGCCGGATAGTGCCCCCGGGAGGCGGTATGGAAGACGAGCGGCGCGCGCCGGCCGATGATCTGCGGCGGCTGGTCGGCGGCCGGTCGCTCGATCCGCTGGAGATCCTGTTCGAGGCCGGTCCGGAGGGCGGGCGGCTGCGGGCGCTGCTCGCGGACCACAGCGCGACCTGGGCGGACGTACTGCTCGGCGACGACGACGAGGCGGCCGAGCTGCCGGCGATCCGCCTGATCGCCGCGCTCTATCCCGGCGACGCGCCGTTCGACCCCCGCCGCGCTGGTGGGCGACCCCGCTGGGCCGCGCGGTCGCCAGGTGGGCCGGTCACCCGGGCGCGTCGGCCGTCCCGGCCTCGGTCGCCGCCGCGATGCTCGGCATCACCCGCCAGGGCGTACACGACCTGGTACGTCGGGGCAAGCTCGACCGCGACGCCACCGGGTCGGTCACCACCGCCTCCATCCGCGCCCGGCCGGCCCGGATCGGGCGGGTTCGCGGCCAAGGTGAGGAGGGTCCGTGTACAGCGATGCGAGCTTGACCGTGATGCCACCGGGTCGGTCACCACCGCCTCCATCCGCGCCCGGCCGGCCCGGATCGGGCGGGTTCGCGGCTAAGATGAGGACGCCTCCGTCTCGTCCATCGAGGAGCACCCGATGAGCCCGCCCGGTCTGCGCCGGATGCGCGCCGACGCCCGCCGCAACTACGAGTCGCTGCTGGCCACCGCGCACGCCATGTTCAGCGAACACGGCACGGACGCCTCCCTGGAGGAGATCGCCCGCCGCGCGGGGCTGGGCATCGGCACCCTCTACCGGCACTTCCCGACCCGCGAGGCACTGCTCGAAGCACTGCTGCACGACCGCATGGAAGGTCTCGCGGCCGAGGCCGGCGCGCTGCTCGCCGACCCCTCGCCGCGCGCCGCGCTGTGGCGCTGGCTCACCGCCTTCACCGAACGCGCATTCATCTACCGTGGCCTGCCCGCATCCGTGATGGCCACCCTCCGGGACGAGACCTCGGAGCTGGCCGCCTGCTGTCATCGCCTGAACACCGCGGGCGCGGCGTTGATCCGCCACGCCCAGGACGCCGGGGAGATCCGCGCCGACGTCGCCCCGGCCGATGTCATGGCCATGGCCGGCGCCATCGCCTGGGTGGGCGAGCAGACCCCGGACGACCCCGAGCGGCGCTCGCGGCTGCTCACCCTGCTCGCCGACGGGCTCACCACCGGCGCCTGACCCGCCGCGCCCGGCTCGGCTATCGCCTGCGCACCTCGATCAGCATGGCCTGCTGCGGGTCGAGGGTGGGCATCGGCAGGCCCGCGGTCGCCAGCACCGGGCCCGGTACGTCGATCCAGCCGGTCAGGGCGGCGGCCACCCACGCGGGTGGCTGCCGGTGCCGCCCGCCGGGCGCGCCGACGTCGGTGCGGACGCGCAGCCGGTAGTCGTGCCCGGGGGACAGGCCGGGCAGCGGCACCCGGCCCGACTGGAGCTCGGCGGAGGTGGCCACCCGGGCCCAGCAGTACAGCGCGGCGGCCGAGCCGGGGGCGAGCACGCCGTACAGGAACTCCTCGTCGTTGACCAGGTCGGCGCGCACCACCTCGCCGCTGTGCAGCAGTGGCCGGAACTCCTTGTAGAGCGCCGCCCACGCGCTCACCCTGGTGATCTGGTCGGGCGTCAGCCCGGTGAGGTCGAGTTCGATGCCCGCGTGCCCGAACAGCGAGGTGATCAGCCGGAAGGTGTCGCTGGTGAACCGCCGGGTGCTCGGCGCGCGCTCGGCGCCGAAGTGCGCGCCGATGAGTTCGAGCGGCACGAGCTGGCCCGTCCAGCGCTGGATCATCTGCCGTTCCACCGGGTCGCTGGAGTCGGAGGCCCACACCCGGTCGGCGCGGCGCAGGACGCCGAGGTCGATCCGCCCGCCACCGCTGGCACACGACTCGATCTCCAGGCCGGGGTGCAGCGCCCGCAGCCTGTCCATCAGGCGGTAGGTGGCCAGTGTCTGGGCCCGCACCCCGGGGCGGTCCCGCCCGCCGGGCTCGCGGCTGACCGCTTCGAGGAGTTCGCGGTTGTGGTCCCACTTGATGTAGTCGATCCGGTATTCGGAGATCAGTTCGTTCATCCGGCCCAGCAGGTACTCCCAGGCGCCGTCGTTCGCGACGTTGAGCACGTACTGCTGGCGCGAGGGCGGCCCGACCCCCGCCGACGGCGCGAGCAGCCATTCCGGGTGCGCGCGGGCGAGGTCGGAGTCGAGGTTGACCATCTCCGGCTCGAACCACAGCCCGAACTGCATGCCCAGCTCGCGGACCCGTTCCACCAGCGGGGTCAGGCCGGAGGGCCACACGGTCTCGTCCACGTACCAGTCGCCCAGCCCGGCCGTGTCGTCGCGCCTCCCGCGGAACCAGCCGTCGTCGAGCACCACCCGTTCCACGCCCACCTTGGCGGCCGTCTCGGTCAGCGCGAGCAGGCGGTCGAGGTCGTGGTCGAAGTGGACGGCGTCCCAGGTGTTCAGCAGCAGCGGGCGCGGGGAGACCGGGTGGTGCGGGCGGGCGCGCAGCATCGAGTGGAAGCGCGCGGAAAGCCCGTCGAGCCCGGCGCCGGACCAGGCGAAGTAGCAGGTGGGCGTCTGGTACTCGGCCCCGGGCGCCAGCCGTACCTCGCCAGGGCGCAGCAGTTCGCCGCCGCCGATCACCCCGGCGTGCGCCCCGGCCCCCTCCGGCAGCCGCTCGGCCAGGTAACGCTGGTCGCCGCTCCAGCCGACGTGCAGGGCCCACACCTCACCGGACCGGAACCCGAACCCCGGCACCCCGGCCACCAGCAGGTAGGGCGAGTCGGTGCCCGGCTTGCCGCGGCGGACCTCGCGGACGTGCGCCCCGTGGGTGAGCGCGCGGCGCTGCGGCGAGCGTTCGCGCAGCCACCTGCCGGTGAAGTCGAGCACCTCGGCGGCCCGGCGCGGGATCGGCAGCATCGCCGTGACCCCCGCGAGGTCGTAGTCGGGGTGGGCGGCGCGCGCCTTCAGCGTCGCGGTGACCGCGAGCACGCCGTGCGCGTCGAGCCGATAGACGACCGTGATGTCGAGGTCGGAGATGTCGTCGTCGAGCAGGAGCACCAGCTCCCCGCCGCCGTCGGGCAGGTCGCGCTGCTCGGCCCTGGCCAGCCGGGGCCGCGGCGTCGTCCCGGAGCCGCCCCGATGGCCCAGGTGGCCGGGGGTGCCCACCCAGCCTTCTGCCTCGGTGGGCCAGACCGAGAGCAGCCGCGGTACGTCGAGCGAGTTGATCGGCACGGCGGGGCCGCCGGTCAGCGCGAGCGCGGCGAGCCCTTCCGGCGACAACTCCCCGAGGTCTTCACCCCAGTGCAGCACGGTGGGGACCGGAGTGGTCAGATCGACGGCGAATCCCACTCCGGCCGCACGAAGATAGGCGACTTCATCGCTTGACATCGGGTCATGCCTCCTTTGACTCGCCTGTTGCGGTCATCATCGCGCCCGGTCGTGATGCCGCGCTCGAACGCGGCTTGAGGGGAAGGATGAACGAAACGGGCCCGCCGTACGTAAAGGAGGGCATGGTGGTGTTACGACTGCTCGCGGTCGCGGGCATGGTGTCCGGTCTCGTCGTCGCCGGAGCGGGCATGGCCTGCGCCTGCACGTGCGCCGAGCTTCCCCCGGCGGAGTCGGTACGGCAGTCGGCGGCGGTGTTCACCGCGACCGTGGTGAGCGTGCGGCCGGAGAAGCCGGCGATCGACGAGGGACAGGTGACGGCGACGCTGCGGGCCGATCACGTCTACAAGGGCGGGCGGCAGGCCCTGGTCAAGGTGTCCACGCCCGCGCAGAGCCCGGCGTGCGGATACTCCTTCGAGCGGGGCGCGCGTTATCTGGTGTTCGCCAAGAAGGAGCAGGGCCGGCTGACCACGATGCTCTGCTCCGGCAACCGCCGCGTCCCGGCGGGCACCCGCGCGCTGCGCGCCGGTGACGGCACGGGCACCGACAAGATCTCCCAAAAGCTGATCAAGGCGCTGGGCGACCCGGGGCCGCTGATCTCCGCCAAGAAGCCCAAGCCCCGCACGGACCGAAAGGCCGACGCCACGTCACCCGCCCCCGAGTCTTCCGCCGTGCCCGAGTCCGGCTCGGAGTCCGCCGCCCCGGCGCCCGACCCCGCTCCCGTGGTGCCCTCGCCGACGCCCGGCCACGGTTCGCCGCCGGTCACGGCGCCGGCTCCCGGCATGGAGACCCGGGCGCACAGCGAGCCCGCGCCCACCGGCCCCGCCCCGGGCGTGATCGCCGCCGCGGCGGGCGGTTCGGCGCTCGCCATCGGCGGGGCCGCCGCCTTCCTGACGGCCCGCAGGCGCAGGCGCTGAGCCGCCCCCGAAGGCCGCCGTCCCCAGGGGGTACGGCGGCCGTTGGGGGCCGGTGTTATGGGCAGGGGCGTCCGCCCTGACGGGCGCTCACCCCTTGGGCCCGCTCAGCAGTACTGCGACTCCTTGCCGATGATCCGGTACACGCAGTCCCCGTACTCCAGGAACCGCAGCACGGCCTCCCGGTTGCGGGTGGTCTGCGGCACGATCTGCTCGTCCGGCGGGTAGAACCCGGGGCTGGCCGAGCGCGGATACATCTCGAACGTGTAGCTGAAGATCTTGTAGACGCCCCACATCCAGTCGTTGATCGTCCCGTCGGTGATGTACAGGTCGCTGGACTGCTCGGGGGTGTAGCCGTTGGTGCCGGCCATGTTCCGGCCCAGCGTGGCGTGCGCGTTCTGGTCGTCCACGGTCAGCCCGGGGGCGGTGTCGGCGTAGGTGTAACCGTAGGGCCACAGGACCAGCTCACTGTAGGTGTGCCAGTCGATATGCGCCTTGATCTGCTGCTTGCCGCCGACCACCCGGCTGCGTACCCAGTCGGCGGTGGCCTTGACCTCGCGGGCCGACTCGGGGCCGGTGCCACGGTAGGTCTCGCTGGAGGGCGTGGGCGAGGAGCCGCCGCAGCAGCCCCACCGGTAGTTCCAGTTGCGGTTCATGTCGGTGCCCACCGCACTGCCGGCCGGCTGCCGGTTCTTGCGCCAGGAGCGGTAGGTGCCGGAGGCGATGTCGTACTCGCCGCCGTCGGGGTTGAGGTCGGGCAGGATCCAGATCTCCCGGGAGTCGACCAGGCCCCTGATCCGCGCGTCCGTGGCGTAGTTGTCGGCGAGCAGGTGCATCTGGTAGAGCGCCATCTCGACGGTGAGGTGCTCGCGGGCGTGCTGGTGGGCCGTGAAGAGGATCTCCGGCTCGGCCTCGTCGGTGCCGACGTTGTCGCTGATCTTGACGCCGACGAGTTGCCTGCCCTGGTAGGAAGTGCCGTAGGTGAACTTGCTCACCAGGCCGGGGTGCGCCGCGACGATGGCGTTGATCTCGGTGTTCATCTCGGCGTAGTTGTGGTACCCGGAGTCCGACGGCGGGAAGTCAGCGACACCGGCGCCGGACGGGTATCGAGGGCGCGGCACTTCCACGACCTGGTAGCCGAGTCTCCTGATCGCCGTGACCTCGGCCTCGGTCGCGGTGACCAGTACCGACCTGTCGGCGATCTCCTCGATCGCGGCACCGGTCGCCGCGACCGAACTGCGCTGTTTCGCGTCGGCGGGCCCCTGAACCCGGTACTGCTTGTTGGGCGGTGGTTCGGCGGTGGCCCCGGCCACGGTGCCGCCGGTCAGGCAGAGCACTCCGAGGACGGCCAGCAGGAACGTTAATCGGTGTTTCACCAGTTCCTCCACGGCGTGAGGTTGGGGGGTGTGACTCACGCCTGCAACTGAGAGTGGAGAATGACTGTGAACCGCAACAGGCCCAATTTCCGCGTCTTGTGACCGGTGAAAGCGGGGGTATAACGTTTTATTTCAGTAGGAAAACGTTATACCGAACTTTCCTCTATATGGAGGGCTGGTACAGGTGCGCAGGCCGCCGGGGCTGGCCGCCGTCGCCGAGCGGGCGGGGGTGTCGGTGTCGCTGGTGTCCAGGATCCTCACCGGTGACTCCGGGCTGCGGGTGCGCGAGAGCACCCGGCAGCGGGTGCTCAGGGCCGCCGCCGACCTCGCGTACGTCCCGCACGTCTCCGGCCGCGCGCTACGGCTGGCCAGGGCCGGGGCGATCGGGCTGGTCGCGCGGGACGTGGGAGACCCGGCGCACGCCGAGATCATTCAGGGCGCGCGGCTCGCCGTCGCCGCCCGCGGGCAGGCGCTGCTGCTGGCCGGTCCGCCCGAGCCGGCCGCCGGCGCATCGGCGCTCGACCGGCTGGCGGGGGAGGGGCGCGTCGACGGGCTGCTGTGGCTGGGCGGCTTCGACGACGACCTCGCCGCACGGGCCGCCGCGCACCTGCCGGTCCTGCTGGTCGGCGACCGGCCGCGGGCGGGCGTGCCCGGCATCCGGATCGCCGACGAGCGGGCCGCGGCACTGGCCGTCGCGCATCTGGCCGGACTCGGCCACCGCGACATCGGCTTCGTGGGCGGCGACGCGGCCGGCGACGCCTCGGTACGCCGCCTGGCGGGCTTCACCGCGGCGCTGCGCGGGCACGGGCTGACGGTCCGCGAGGAGTGGATCGTCTCCGGCGGGTGGGGCGCGGCGGACGGCCACGCGGCGATGGGCGCACTGCTCGCGCCGCCGGGCCGCCCCAGCGCGGTCGTGGCGGCCGACGTGGTCGTGTGCGTGGGCGCGCTGGCCGCCGCGCGGGAGCGGGGGGTGGCGGTGCCGGGCGAGCTGTCCGTGGTCGCCGTCCACGACGCGTGGTTCGCCGCGCACTGCGCCCCGCCGCTGACGGTCGTGCGCCTGCCGCTGCGCGAGCTGGGCGGCCGGGCGGCGGAGCTGATCATGGACGGTGACCTGGACGGCCCGGCCGGCGGTCACCTCATCGACGGCCCGCCCGAGCTGGTACGGCGCGGCTCCACGGCCGCCCCCGGCCCGCCGATCACAGGGTGATCCAGCCGGTCGAGACCGCGATGCCGGTCGCCGTACGGCAGTGCAGCCGAAACCGCTCGGCCGGTTTGGCGCCGATGGCGAAGAACCCCACCTCGTCGATGGTGGTCTCGCACACCGCCCCCGACTCGGCGCGCAGGTGGATCCGCCCCGGCTGGGGCGGCACGAGCTGCCCGATGAGGGTGTCCTCGGTCACCTCGATCTCGATCGTCAGCTCCCTGGACACGAACGTCAGCGCCCGCAGGGACGCCGAGTCGGCGGCCCTGGTGAGCGCCAGGGCGTTCTCCTCGCCGAACTCCGAGTCGTAGGCCAGCTCGGCGAACTCGGCCAGCTCGGCGTCGATGTTGCGCCACGCGAAGGCCGTCTTGGCCGCCTCGACGAAGTCGCGCGGCACGCTGTCCACGGCATTCAACGCCGCGCCGAGCCGGGCCAGCAGCTCTTCGTCGCTCCACTGCTCAGACATGGCGCTCACCTCTGGACGGCTCGGTCTCGGACTCCATCAAAGCGGCCAGTGCGGGGTCGCTGCGGAGTTTGGCCAGGCAACGCGCCCGGGTCGGGCCGACGCTGCCGATCGGGATGCCCAGGCGCGCGCTGATCTCCTGGTAGGGCAGCTCGTCCAGCAGGAGCGCGAGCATCCGGCGGCATCTCGGCGGCAGCGTCATGAACGCCGCGTGGAGCACGGCGTTGCGCTCCGCCGTCTCCACCTCCTCCTCGATCGGGCCGGTCCGCTCGTCGGCGGTCATGTCGAAGCCCAGCGGATCCTCGGCGGTCTCGCCGCGGTGCCTGGACCGCAGCAGCCGGGAGCACTCGCGTTTGGCGGTGATCGCCAGCCATGCGCCGAGCTTGCCCGGTTCGCGAAGTTCGCCCAGATGCTCCACCGCGGCCATCCACACCTGCTGGGCCACGTCGTCGGTATCGCGCCGGTCCAGCCGGTATTGGCGGCAGATCGACCACACCATTGACGCGTACCGTTCGACGAGATCGTTCCACGCGCCCTGGTCGCCCATGTTCGCCCGGGTGACCAGGGCGGAGACCGCCAGGTCCGTCGGCATCGCGCCTCCCTTGCCTTGATCCGCCGCCGACTCCCTCCGGTTCAGCCGCGGGCCAGGTGGATGCGCGCGGCCTCCTTGGCGCTCACGCCCCGGTCCTGGGCGATGGCGGCGATCGCCCCGCCCACATGGGCCGTGGCGAAGGAGGTGCCGTCCCACTCGGCGTATCCCTGGCCGAAGTCGGTGATCTCCCCGGTCCGCTCGACGGTGCCCGAATCGTAATTCATCCGCACCATTTCCACATCACCTGGCAGGAACAGGCCACGCCGGTTGGTGCCCGGGGCCCAGCAGTCGGTCCAGGGGGCCTCTTCCTGGCTCGGCGAGAAGAACGCCCGGCCGCCCTCCTCGTTGAGCGCCCCGACGCCGATCACGGTGGGGCTGGCCGCCGGCCACATCGGGACGGTCGGGTCCAGCGGGGAACGGCCGATCTCCTCGGCCATGAAGGCGCCGCTCCACCAGTCGTCGGGCCGCCCGTGGTTGCCGATCGCGGCGACCTTCACCACGCCGGGGGTCCGCTCGCAGGCGCGGGCCAGCACCAGCGGCTCCTCACCGTCGGCGGTGGGGCCGCCGAGCGCCATCACCAGGATGTCCAGCTCGTCGGTCTGGGCCTGGACCATCTCCTTGGCCAGCGTCCAGGAGGTGGTGGTCAGGGTGTCGGGGTCGAGTACCGGCCTGATCACGATCTCCGCGCTCGGCGCCTGCTCGGCGGCCAGCGAGCACACCAGCAGGCAGTGCCCGCCGAAGGACACCCAGTCGGAGGCGCGCGGCAGCAGCCCGTCGTGCGCGGCCAGGTAGCGCCCGGCCAGCTCCTCGTGCGCGAACAGCGGCGTGTCGATCACGCCGACCCGGACCGGCGGCCGGTCCGCGTCGACCCGAGCGGGCAGCGCGAACGACTCGCCGGTCTTGAGCGGCCGGGGGTGGCCGGTGTTGCCCCCGCTGTACGGCGAGCCCTCGGGGTTCTCGTAGAAGCGCTCCTTGGCGACCGTTGGATGCCAGCCTGAGTGAGTGCCCGAGTATTTCCGGCGGATATAGAAGAGCAGCAGGTCAAGATGGGTCAGCTCTTCATGGGATGAGTAGGTGCCCTCACCCGCCTTCTTGGCCAGGCCGATCAGTTCGGTCCGGTTGGGGAGATTCTCCATGGCGGCTTCGAGGCCGTCGAGTTCGCGCAGCGCCAGCCCCAGCGGCTCGCTCTCCTCCCGTTCGACCGTATGCACATGGAGATCCGCCAATTCCTTGTCCAGCAGGCTCTCGTCCTTCAGATCCACCACCACGCGAGTCGCGTGGAACGCCTCGGTCTCGCGGCGGACTATGCCGTTGAGCTGCATGGCCATCCTCTCTGCCCCTCCTGATGGAGCAACCGTCGTCATCCACAGAGGCGGGATGTCGCCCGATTGATACATCACAGGCAAAAGATCTTGCGAAAGACTTCGATGGTGGACACGAGCCCTTCCGACGCAGGCGCCGAGTTGCTGCGGCTGGCCGAAGCCGACCCGGCCCGTCTGACGATCATCGCAGGGGAGACCGTCGAGCGGGCGCGCGCCCGGGGGGACTTCGCCCTGGCCTCCGTGGCGGCACGCGCGCTCGGGGTGGCCGGGCTCCACCTGGACGACCTGGACGTGGCCGAGCGGCGCCTGCGCGCGGCGATCAAACTGGCCGTCCGGGCCGGATCGGCCGAGCTGGCGGCGGAGGCGCGGGTCCGGCTCGCGTTCGTGTGGTGCCTGCGCGGGCGCATCCCGTACGCGATGCGGGAGATCGACCGGGCGCTGCCCGCCCTCTCGCGGGTGGGCAGGGCGCGGGCCGAGGCCCAGCGCGGGGTGATCTACAACCACCTCAAGCGGCCGGAGGAGGCCCTGGGCAGGTACCGCGTGGCGGTGCCGGTGCTGCGCAGGGCGGGCGACCGGCTGTGGTTGCAGCGGGTGCTGTCCAACCGAGGCGTCGTACACGGCTACCGCCAGGAGTTCGCCGCCGCCGAGGCCGACCTGCGCGAGGCCGAGGCACTGTGCCAGGAACTCGACCTGGACCTGTCGGCGGCGATCGTGCAACTGAACATCGGCTGGGTCAACGCCATGCGCGGCGAGGTCCCGGCCGCGCTGCGCCACCTGGACCTGGCCGAGCGGCGGTTCCGCGCGCTGGACACCCACCAGGTCTGCTGGATCCTGGTCGACCGCAGCGAGCTGCTGCTTTCGGCCGGGCTGATCGCCGAGGCCAGGGAGGCGGCCGAGGAGGCGGTGGCGGAGTTCGAGCGCAGGCGGCGCGGGATCGGCCTGCCCGAGGCCCGGCTGCTGCTGGCCCGGGTCGCCTTCCTGGAGGACGACCACGTCAGCGCGGTACGCGAGGCGGGGCAGGCGGCCGTGGAGTTCGGCAGGCAGCGCAGGTCCCGGTGGGCGGCGCTGGCCCGGTTCGTGATGCTGCGCTCCCGGGTGGCGGGCAGCGTGCCGCCCGCGGTGACCGTCGGGCGGATGGAGCGCTGCGCGGCCGACCTCGCCGCGGCCGGCTGGCCGGGGTCGGTGACCGAGGCGCGGATGCTGGCCGGTCAGCTCGCGCTGCGGCACGGCTGGGCCGAGCGCGGCGGCCGGGAGCTGGCCGAGGCCGGCCGGGGGCGCAACCGCGGCCCGGCGATCCTGCGGGTCCGGGCCTGGCACGCCGAGGCGCTGTCGCGGCTGGCGCGGGGCGACCGCAGGGGCGCGGCGGTCGCCATCGGTACGGCGCTGCGCGTCCACGACGACCATCGGGCCACCCTGGGCGCGACCGACCTGCGGGCGCACGCCTCGCGTTACCGGGTGGAGGTCGCCGACCTCGGGTTGCGGATGGCCCTGGAGAGCGGCGACGCGGCCCGCGTGCTCACCTGGGCGGAGCGGGGCCGGGCCAGGCACCTGCTGCAGAAGCCGCCGCGCCCGCCGGACGACCCCTACCTGGCCGACTCCCTGGCCCAGCTTCGCGCGCTGTCGGGGGAGATCAACGAGCGGCGGGCCAAGGACGCGCCCGTCGGGCGGCTGGTCCACCGGCAGGTGGCGCTGGAGCGGGAGATCCGCGACTACTGCCGCAGGCAGGCCGGCGGCTCACCGGCGGCGGCGGCCGTGGTGTCGGCCCGCGAGGTGGCCGGGGCGCTGTCCGGCTGCGCGCTCGTGGAGTTCGTTCAGCTCGACGACGCGCTGCACGCGGTCACGGTGGTGGACGAGCGGGTGCGGCTGCACCGGCTGGGGCCGTACGGGCCGATCAGGTCGCTGGCCGAGCGGGTGCCGTTCGCGCTGCGCCGGCTGGCCCGCCACCACCAGGTGCCGGGGAGCAGGCCCGCCGCGGCGGCGATGCTGCGCGACGCCGCGGCCCGGCTCGACGCCGCGCTGTTGCGCCCGCTGGCCGCCGAGGTCGGCGACCGCCCGCTGGTGCTGATCCCCAGCGGGTCGCTACAGGCGCTGCCCTGGTCGGTGCTGCCGTCGTGCGCGGGCCGTACGGTGAGCCTGGCGCCGTCGGCGACCCTGTGGCACGCGGCGGGCCGCGTGCCGGCGGGGGAGGGGCCCATCCTGGCGGCCTCGGGCCCCGGCCTGCCGGGGGCGCGCGCCGAGGCCGAGGGCGTGGCGTCGATCCACTCCGTGCCCGCCATGGTGGACGGCGCGGCCACCGCCGAGTCGGTGCTCACCGCCCTGGACGGCGCCCGGCTCGCCCACCTGGCCGCGCACGGGCGGCTGCACGGCACCAACCCGCTGTTCTCCTCGCTGCGCCTGGCCGACGGCCCGCTCACCATCTACGACCTGGAGCGGCTGCGCCGCGCGCCGCAGATGGTGGTGCTGGCCGCGTGCGACAGTGGGCGGTTCGTGGTCCGCGCGGGCGACGAACTGCTCGGCCTCAGCGCGACCTTCATGGCGCTCGGCGCCCGCGTGATCATCGCTCCGGTGCTGTCGATCCTGGACACCGAGACGACCACGCTGATGATCGCCATGCACAAGCTGCTCGCCGCCGGGCACTCGGCCGCCGCCGCGCTGGCCCAGGCACAGGCGCAGATCGCCGGAGAGAACTTCGAGTCGTCCGCGGTGGCCGCCGGGTTCGTGTGCATGGGGGCGGATTTCGCGCTGACCGCCGCGGGTTGATGCGCGTCCGGAGGTATCAGATCGGCCGTCGGTGTCTCTGTTCAGGTGTGGAAGCAGCGCTTCGCATCGGAAGGCACGACATGAATCCCAGGAATGCGCGGATCTCCCAGATCCACACCACCCAGAAGGGTGGCCGGATTCCCGACACGACGCCTAACGCTCCGGAGGTGGCCGGTGAGATGCCGGCGTCCAGCTTCGACCTCGTCGTGGAGATCGAGGCGGGCATGCAGACCATGACCGGCGGGCCGTACACGCTCACCGTCTCGGCGATCGACGACAGCACCGGCGGCGGCGCGCCCATGCTGGACCCGCAGATCCCGCCGCAGCGCTTCGGCACCCCGCCCTTCCAGCGCGCCGGCGACGGGTTCGCACTGGTGCAGACGTTCAACATCCCGGTGCCCGCCACCGGCGTGCGCGGCCATCTGTTCCATTACACCGCCGTGCTGCACAACGAGGACTTCCAGATCGTGTCGATGCAGACCACCGACCGGTTCCTGCTCATCTGACGCAGGCGGCCGAATGGACGCGGATACCGAACAGGGGCCGGTATCCGAGCGTCGGAGGACCGCCCGTGGCCGGAAGAGGGGGCCCGGGCGGTCACTGCTGCGAATCGGAATGAACGCCCGCGCTCATCGCACTCCACGATTTCGCCTCCGTCAGCAGATGTGAATGGACGGCGGAGAGCACGACATTGGCGCTCGCCCCGGTGCGGGTCGCCAGATAGAGGGTGTTCAACGGCCGGGTGGCCGGCTCGTGCAGCGGCCGGATTTCCCCCCGCGCGAGCTCGCCGGCGCACAGGTAGGACGGCACCACCGAGATCCCGCCGCCCGCCTTGACCGTGGCCAGTACGGCACGCAGGTCGGGCACCACCACCTGCGCGCCGCACGACGGGCGCTCGGCGAAGACGGTTTGCCAGTAACGCCGCACGATGGGCAGGTTGTCGGCGTAGGCGATGATCGGGATCCCCTTGAGCGCCGCCGGGCCCGCGCTCGCGACCTGCTCGGGCGGCACCCGGCCGGCCAGCGCCGCCGGTCCCACGAGCAGGAACTCCTCGTCCATCAGCGGCGTTTCGACGATCCCGTGCCGCCGCGGCTGCGCCGTCGCGACCACGAGGTCGTGCAGACCGGCGGAAAGGTCGTCCAGCAGGTCGTTGGTCGGTCCGAAGCCCACCCGTAATCGCAGCCCGTCATGGATCAGCCCGGCCAGCGCGGGCAGCAGCAGCGTCGAGACCATGTCGGCGGGGCCGGCCAGCGAGAGGGTGCGTTCGGTGAGGTCGAGAGGGTCCTGCCGGCGCAGTACCGCCGCCTCCAGCGCGTCGATGTGCGCGCCGGTCTCCTCGGCCAGTTCTTCCGCCGCCTCGGTCGGGATCGCGCCGCGCGAGGTCCGCAAAAAGAGCAACTGGCCGATCTCTTTTTCCAGATTACGTATCTGACAGGTAACGGTCGGCTGTGAGATCGCCAGCAGTCCCGCCGCCTTGGTGAAGGACCCCGTCCGATACACCGCGAGAAACGACCGGAGCAAAGTCAGTTCCACGGATTCCGCTCCTCTTGCTCGGTGACGGCCCCTCCGTTCACCGAACTATGACACGCATCATGGAACGAGTGAATATCGAACCGGCCCGCGTATTCCTGGCGTATTCCGCGGGAAAGGGGCCGGGCGGAGTGCGGCTCGCCCGGCCCCGGCCTTCGTCAGACCTCGCCTCGCCCAGATCTCGACGCTCAGCACCGCCCTCGGGTGACGATCGCGGTCTTGGCATGATCGCGTTCGGCGGCCACCGCGCCGTCCTCGTCCCGCAGCACCCGGCGGCGCGGCGCGAAGTGGCCGGAGGAGCGCTCGACCTCCACCGCGCCCGGCCCACGGCGGACGACGCCCCACCCGACGTCCAGCACCACCGGCCACGCCCCGCCGATCGGCGGGAGCGCCACGCGCAGCGTGTCGGGGGCGCGGCAGCTCTGCCCGGTCCGGGCGTCGGGCACGCTCCACCCGGGCCATCGCCCGCACGTAGTGGTCGCCGCACCCGGCCCGCGGCGGACGACGCCCCGCCGATCGGCGGGAGCGCCACGCGCAGCGTGTCGGGGGCGCGGCAGCTCTGTCCGGTCAGGGCGTCGGGCACGCTCCACCCGGGCCATCGCCCGCACGTAGTGGTCGCCGCACCCGATCTCGTCGCAGGGGTTGCGCCTGCTGCCGTCGCGTGCAGGCAGTGCCCTGCCCGGACCTCGCGGTAGGTCTCGGGCTCGGTCGCGATCTGGATGATGTCCGGCGCGTATCCGCCGGCGATCCTGGGCGCCACGGTGTTGGCGAACACCGCCCGGTTGTCGGCGGGGATGGCCTGCGCGACCGGCCTGATGTTCGGGTTGATCTTGTTGAACTCGGCGAAGAGCGCTCGGAACTGCGCCTGCCGGTTGGCGTCCCCCAGGTGGACGAAGGTGAGCGTACGCCCGCGCCGCGGCTGCCACCGCCTTCAGCATGTTCCGTCCGGTGCGGCCCGTTGGTCGGCCGGCGTCGCGTTCGCCGGTTTGTGCTGTCATGAGCGCCCCCGGTAGCAGTCGCGAGGGGGAAATCGATTTCTCGCGACCGCCGACGGGTTCGGCGCCGGTGCGGGAGTACCCGCCTCACCAGCGGAAGAGGCCGGCCTCCCGGGCGGCGCGCAGGTCGGCCGCCTCTGGTGCGTCGATCTCCTCGAAGAGCTTCAGGGCCCGCCGCCAGGCGTCGTCGCCGAACTCCGGCTCGTCCAGGCCGTGCCGGATGTGCCCGAGTTCGTAGAGGGTGCGGGCCTCGGCGTACGGGGCGCGGAGGTCGTGGCTGATCCGCAGCGCGGTCACGCAGTGCCCGAGCGCCGCGCCGAGGTCGCCCCTGGCCCGCTCGGCCTTGGCCAGGTCGACCCTGACCAGCATCTCGACCCTGGCCAGCGACATCCGCCGGCAGATGTCCAGGCACCGCTCGTGGAACTCGACCGCGGCCCGGTGGTCGCCCTGCTCGTAGCGCAGGTTGCCCAGCGAGTTGAGGGTGTTGGCCTCGGTGTAGTGGTCGCGCTCGGCGCGGGTCATGCCGAGCGCGTCGCGCAGCGTCGCGTCGGCCTCCTCGAAGGCCCCCATCTTCACGTAAACCGTGCCGAGGTTGTTCAGCACCGCGCTGACGCCCAGCGGTTCGGGCAGCGCGAGCCGTACCGCCAGGCTCTCGCGCAGGTAGTCGACCGCCTCGCGGTAGCGGCGGCGCATCGTGTAGACCGCGCCCAGGTTGTTCAGTGCGCGGGCCAGCCCCGGCCGGTCGCCGAGGTCGCGGCACAGCCGCCAGGCCCGGTGCAGGTGGCGGCTCGCGGTGGGCAGGTCGTGCCGCCGCTCCGCGGCCAGGATGCCCAGCGCGTTGCGGGCCAGGATCTCGGCGGGCTCGTCGCCGTCGCGCAGCGCCGCCTCAAGGACCGCGCCGGCCGCCTCCTCCCACTCGCCGAAGAAGCCGCGCCCGAGGAAGCCGCCCATGGAGTCCATCAGCCGGGCGATGGGCAGCACCCGGATCGCGGGGGAGCCGGTGGCCTGGAGGATCGTGCTGACCAGGTTGGCGCGCTCCTGTTGCAGCCAGCGGGTGGCGGGCGCGGACCTGCTGAGCGGGTGCGGCCCGTGGTCGCCCTCGGTACGGCCGACCGGCGTCAGCCCCACCGCCCGGTCCACCGTACGCGCGGTCGCCAGGTAGTGATCGACCAGCCGTTGCAGTGCCGCGGAGCGCTCGGCGGCGGTGTCCTCCTCGTTGCCGCGCTGCCTGGCATAGGCCCGCATCAGATCGTGCATCTGGTAGCGGCCGGGCTCGCGGGTCTCGATCAGGTAGGCGTCCACCAGGCTTTCCAGTACGGCCTCGGCGGCGGGCTCGCGCATGGCGAACATGGCCGCGGCGGCGGAGAGGGTGATGTCGCTGCTGTTGGGGATGCCGAGCATCCGGAAGGCGGCGGCCTGGCCGGGCCGCAGCGCCCGGTAGCTCAGCTCGAAGCTGGCCCGCACCCCGAGGTCGCCGATCCGAAGTTCGTCCAGCCGCCTGCGCTGGTCGGCCAGCCGCGCGGCCAGGGTGGCCAGGCTCCAGCCGGGCCGTGCGGCGAGCCGCGCCCCGGCCACGCGGACCGCGAGCGGCAGGTTGCCGCAGGCGGCGACGACCTCAAGGGCCGCCTCCGGCTCGGCGGCGACCCGCCGGGGACCGGCGATCTTCCCCAGCAGTTCCACCGCCTCCTCGGCGGGCAGCACGTCCAGGTCGATCAGGCGGACGCCCTCAAGGTCGGCCAGCCGCGCCCGGCTGGTCACCAACACGGCGCAGCTCGGCGTGCCCGGCAGCAGCGGGCGCACCTGGGCGGCGTCGCGCGCGTTGTCCAGCACCACCAGCACCCGCCGCCCGGCCAGCATCGAGCGGTACTGGGTGGCGCGTTTGTCCTCGGCCTCGGGGATGTGCGCGCCGCTGGCCCCGAGCGCGCGCAGGAAGTCGCCGAGCACCTCGGCGGCCGGGGTGTCCCTGCCGTCGGCCCCGTGCAGGTTGGCGTGCAACTGGCCGTCGGGGAACCGGTCGCGCAGCAGGTGCCCGACGTGGATGGCCAGCGTGGTCTTGCCGAGGCCCCCGCCGCCGCCGACCGCGGCCACCACCACCGGCGAGCCCTCGGACTCGCCGCGCAGCATCTCCGACAGCAGCCGCACCTGCTCGGCCCTGCCGGTGAAGTCGGGGACGTCGGCGGGCAACTGCGCGGGCACCTGGAGGTGGGCGGTGGCCCGCCCGGTGGCGGCCGGCGTCACGTCGCCCGCCAGTACCTCCTGGTGCGTGCGCTGGAGCGCCTGGCCCGGCTCCAGCCCCAGCTCCTCCACCAGGTGCCGCCTGGTCCGCTGGTAGGCCTCCAGCGCCTCGGCCTGCCGTCCGAAGCGGTGCAGGGCCACCATGAGCAGGCCGACCATCCGTTCGCGCAGCGGGTGGTCGGCCACCAGCTCGCGCAGCTCGGCGACCAGCGGCTCTTCCGGGCCTGAGGTCAGGTCGGCCTCGATGCGGTCTTCCAGGGCGAGCAGGCGGGCCTCCTCCAGGCGGGCCGCGGGCACGTCGCGCACCCCGTCGGCCACGCCGACCAGCGCGGGGCCGCGCCACAGCCGCAGCCCGTCGCGGAGCAGCCTGGCGGCGAGGCCGTGGTCACCGGCCCGTTGCGCGGTACGGCCCTGCTCCACCAGCCCCTCGAAGCGGTAGAGGTCCACCGTCGAGGGGTCGGCCCGTAACAGGTAGCCGCCCGAATGCGTCTCCAGGGACGCCTTGGGCGCCCGGCCGTCGTCCGCCTCGATGACCCTGCGCAGCCGGGACACCAGGCGCTGGACGGTGTTCCTGGCGTCGGGCGCCCGCGCGCCCCACACCTGGTCGATCATGCGCTCGAACGTGACCACCCGGTTCAGGTTGAGCAGCAGCAACGCCAGCACGCTGCGCTGCTTGAACCCGCCGGTGGGGACCGGTCCGCCGGGCCGCCAGACCTCCACCGGTCCCAGTATGCGAAACTCCACGGCACCCTCTCAGGATAAGTAGCCCCCATAATAAAATTACGGCCACGACCCTTCAAATGGGTGCATGGGGGGTATTTTACTCATTAAATTCCATAGAATGCGGTATTCGCAAACGCCTCTTGTCAATGGATATTTCACCTGAGGCGCGTCACGGTTCCGTGAAAACCGGTGGCTCGGAAACGGTCATGTATCCCGCGAGTAATACCGCGGCGGTCCTTCACCGGCGGTGGTAGCGCCCGGCGCGCCCGGACAGGAAGGCGTCGACCGCCTCGCGGTGGTCGTCGGTGGCCACCATCGCATGGAACTTCTCCGCCTGCAGCGCCGCGGCCTGTTCCCTGGTCAGCCCGGGGGCGAGGGCGGCGCACGCCTTGGCGGCCTCCACCGACAGCGGGGGCCGGGAGGCGATGCGCCGGGCCTTGGCCAGGGCGGCGGGCAGGAGTTCGCCCGGCGGATGGACCTCGGTGACCAGCCCCCACCGCAGCGCCCGCTCCGCGGGATAGCGGTCGCCGGTCAGCAGGATCTCCTTGGCCGGGCCGAGGCCCACGACGCGGGCGAGCCGCCAGAAGCTCGCGATCAGCCCGACGTTGACGCCGGAGGCGACGAAGAAGGCGTCACCTGCGGCGATCCTGATGTCGCAGGCCAGGGCCAGTTCCAGACCGCCGCCGGCGGCGGCGCCGTTCACCGCGGCGATGACCGGGGCGCGGAAGTCCTCAAGGGCGTGCAGCACGCCGTCGAAGCCGGTCAGGAACTCATCGATCCGGTCGCCCGTCAGCCCCATGTCCTTGCGCAGGTCCGCGCCCGCGGTGAAGGTGCCGCCGGTACCGGTGAGGACCAGGCAGCGGATCTCAGGGTCGCGGTGCAGGCCCCCGACGATCTCGATGATCCGCTCCCGGACGGCCCGGCTGAGCGTGTTGACCGGCGGGGAGTTCAGGGTGATCAGCGCCACGTGCGCGGCGGGGTGGGTCAGGGTGACGATCTGGGCCGGATCGGCGTTGTTCATGGGCCTCCTTGGTGTTGCGAGAATAGGGCGTTACGGCCTTCCGAAATATGCGATGCCACATATCCCCGGTCGCGGAGATGGCCTCCTTCGCTGTTCACGGCCGCCCGGCCGCTGTATGTGGCATGGTGGCACGCCGGGCGGCGGGTGTCCTTTATTCCGGCGCGGTGGTTGATCCACGATCTCATTGTGCGGTGCGCCGTGCGGGAAGGCGACGCCGGGGCGGGCGAATGCGGGCGTTTTGCGCGCGGGCTTTCCGTTGCGGCCGGACCCGTCGGGGGCCGGGAGGCGGGCGCGCCTGCTGTCAGGACTTATCCGGACATGGCGTTTTCCCTGGTCAGCAGTACATAACACGATGATAGAGGGAATATGCGTCATCCCTGGAGACCTGCCGCGCGCTTACCTTGACACCATCCCTTACTCGGGATTCCACCGCCGGTTTCGCCGGCGCACCCCCCTACCCCCGAGGAGACAGGTTCACGTGTCAAGGTTCCTCCGTACCATCGTCGCGCTGGTCCTGGGATCGGCCTTCCTCGCCGTGCTGTCGCCTGCCCCTCAGGCCACGGCCACCGCGGCGAGGGTGCTCAAGTACGATGCCAGCCGCGCCGCAGAGTTCCGCGGCGTGGTGGATCAGGCGGCGCAGATCTGGAATTCCAGCGTCTCCAACGTCCAGCTCGTGGCGGGCACGCCCGCCGACTTCGTGGTCTACGCCGACAACGGCTGGCCCCGGGCGCAACCCACCAGCCTGGGCCGCGGATACGTCTGGATGGGCAGGCAGGCCACCTCCCAGGGCCACAACCCGCTGCGGATCGCCACCCACGAGATCGGCCACATCCTCGGCCTGCCCGACCGGCGCACCGGGCGCTGCACCGACCTGATGTCGGGCGCGAGCGCGGGCACGAGCTGCACCAACCCCAACCCGAACACCGCCGAGCGCGCCGAGGTCGAGCGCAACTTCGCCGGCTGGCCCGTCACCCCGCAGGTGGAGTTCAACAAGATCTACGAGGATCGCGCCCTGGAGCCGGTCCGCTGATCTCCTGGACCTAGGGCCCTGCGGGCCCTAGGTCCATGCGCCTGCATGCTCTAGGGCTTTTGTCTGATGTGTCCGCGTATGCGCTGGTCGTATCGTCACCGCCATGACGAAGAGAGCGAAGAGAGCATTGAGCGCGGGCCTGGTGGCGATGGTGTCACTGGTGGCCTTCGAGTACATGGCGGTGGCGATCGCGATGCCCGTCGTGGCACGCGAACTCGGCGGATTGGAACTCTACGGCCTCGCCTTCAGCGGGGCCATGGCCGCGGGTGTCGTCGGCACGGTCCTGGGCGGGCGGTGGGCCGACCTGCGCGGCCCGGCCGCCCCGCTGTGGACCGGCGCCGTCGCCTTCGGCGGCGGGCTCCTCCTCGCCGGGCTCGCCCCGGCCATGGAGGTGCTGATCGCGGGACGGCTGGTGCAGGGCTTCGGCGGCGCGCTGGTCAACGTCTCGCTCTACGTGGTGGTGGCCCGGGTCTATCCCGAGGACCAACATCCGAAGATCTTCTCCTTGTTCGCGACCGCGTGGGTGGTGCCGTCCATGATCGGCCCCGCGGTGGTCGGCGTCATCGTGGAGACCGTGGGCTGGCGGTGGGTGTTCCTCGCCGTACCGGCCTTGACCGTCCTGGCCGGACTCGCGCTGGTACGCGGCCTGGCGGGCCAGCCGATCACCGGCGGGCAGGCGGAGCCCGCCCCGGGCCTGTTGCGCAAGGTGAGCTGGGCCGCGCTGACCGCCGTCGGCGCGGGCCTGATGCAGTACGGCAGCGGCGGCAACCTCGCCCTGCTGCTCGCCGGGCTGGTCCTGCTCGGCCTGGCGCTGCCCCGGCTGCTGCCCCGCGGCACCCTGCGCGCCGCGCGCGGCCTGCCCGCCGTGGTGGCCCTGCGCGGCATCGCCGCGGGCGCGTTCTTCGCCACCGAGGTGATCACCCCGCTGATGCTCATCAACGAGCGCGACCTGTCACCGGTCATCGCCGGACTCGCACTCACCGGAGGCTCGCTGACCTGGTCCTTCGCCTCCTGGTTGCAGGGCCGTGAGGTCTTCGGGCGCAAGACCAACCTGCTCGGCGGCTCGGCGGCGATCGCCCTTGGCATCCTGCTCATGGGCCTGGTGACCTTCGACGCGGTGCCGGTGGCGCTGGCCTACCCGTCGTGGATCGTGGCCGGGTTCGGCATGGGCCTGGTGTACCCGACCCTGTCGGTCCGCACGCTCGAACTGTCCGCGCCCGGCGAGCAGGGGGTCAACAGCTCCGCGCTCCAGGTGGGCGAGATGGTCTTCTCGGTCGTGTCGGTCGCCGTCACCAGCGCGCTGTTCGTCGCCGCCGCCTCCGGCTACTGGACGGTGTTCGCCGCGGGGCTCGTCATCGCGCTGTCCGGCCTCTGGGTCGCGCCGCGCGCGGCCGGGCGCGGCGCCCTGGCGGACGCCGCGACCCCGGAGGCCGTGGGGTCGGCCGCACGCTGAAATCAGGGGCTCCAACAGGTGCGGCCGATCGCGGGACCGCGGCGGGGTCCCGCGCTCACAATTGGGCGGAGATTTACCGACACCAGGAGGGGCCTTCAGATGCGACTCGGCACCGTGCGCCTGACCGGCGAACCGGACGGCGACGCGGCGCGTGTCGCCCCGCCCGGCCTCCCCTGGACACGGCTGGACGACACGCTGGTCTACTGGACCGAAGACGACGATCTCTGGGTCTCCGCGGCCGAGCGGGCGCGCGCGAGCGGCCTGCGGCCCGAGGAGCGCCCGGCCCCGGCGCGCCCCGCCGACCTGCGCCTGGTGACGCAGGTCGGGCGGGTCTTCCAGCACGAGCACCCCGACGTCCCCGTGCTGGTGGACAAGGGCCGGTACCTGATCATCGCCGCCTCCGACGCCCTCCTCCCGCGCATCGCGCCGCGCGCGGAGGTCTGCTTCCGCGTCGAGCCGCTGCCCGCGGAAGGCGTCGTCTTCCGCACCCTGCCCCGCGCCGAGCGCGCCCCCGTCCCGCACATCGAGGCGCTGACCGGCCAGGTGTCCGGCGAGCGTTACCTGGAGGTGCTCGGCGAACTGGTCGCCTTCGGCACCCGCCACTCGCTGAGCACAGGCTTCGGCGCCGCCGCCGCCCTGGCCAGGGACCGCCTGGAAGAGCTCGGATACATCGCGCGGCTGGCCCCGATCAACGTCGGGTCGGGGCGCTGCCACAACGTCATCGCCGACCGGCTGGGGAGCGGCGAGCCCGCCGTACGCGGCGTGGTGATGCTCACCGCCCACCTCGACTCCGTCAACCTGGCCGGCGGTCCCTCCGCGCCCGCCCCGGGGGCCGACGACAACGCCAGCGGCGCGGCCGGCCTCCTGGAGATCGCCCGCGTGCTGGCCGGCCACCAGACCCACGACGACATCCGCCTCATCCTCTTCGGCGGCGAGGAACAGGGGCTGCACGGCAGCACCCAGTACGTCGCGAGCCTCGGCCCCACCGAGGCGGCCCGGATCAAGGCGGTCGTCAACATGGACATGATCGCCACCCTCAACACCGCCCGGCCCACCGTCCTGCTGGAGGGCGCGGCCCTGTCGAAGGGCCTGATCGACTCCCTCGCCGCCGCGGCGGCCGGCTACACGGAGCTGGCCGTGCAGACCTCGCTCAACCCGTTCAACAGCGACCATGTGCCGTTCATCGACGCCTCGATCCCCGCGGTCCTCACCATCGAGGGCTCCGACGGTGCCAACACCCACATCCACACCGCGGGCGACACCCTCGACCACATCAACACCGACCTGGCCCTCGACATCCTCCGCATGAACCTCGCCACCCTGACCCAGGCCGCCGATCCCCCCACCCCCTGACCCAACCAACGCCCCTCGGCCGGCACGACCAATTGCGGTTCAGGGGGCCGGGAAGGTGATGCGGATGGTGTGGGTGTCGGGGGGCGTGCCGGCGGCCAGGGTTCGGGCGGCCTCCGTGCCGTCGGTGTGGAAGTGGATGGTCACGGCGTGGGTGGTGGTGGGGGTTTCCAACTCCACTTGGACCGTGGCGGATTCCGCGTCGCGGAGGGATTGCCGGCGGCGGTCGCGCCAGGCGAGCCAGAGGGTGGTGGCGGCGGCGGAGATGGCGCCGCTGGCCAGGTTGGCGCAGATGCCTGTCAGGATTTCGGTGGCGGGGCCACGGTCTCCCGTGGGGCGCTGGGAGTGGGTGAAGTCGCCCAAGGACGCCAGATCCTTGGGGGTGAGGCCGCTGTTCTCAAGTTCCAGGCGCAAGGGGACTCCGAGTAGAGAGGTGGAAGCGCGTCAGGCGTGCATGACCCAGGGGGCGGAGAGTTCGGTGGCGGGGGTGGCGGCGTTCAGGGCCCGGACCAGGGCGGCGGGGGTGGGGTCGGTGCCCAGGGTACGGGTCAGGGCGGCCACGATCAGGGGGGACCAGGTCGTGTCGTGGATGGGACGGAGCGGGGAGATCACGAGGTCGGCTCCGGCGCGGAGGAAGGCGGTGGCGGTCGGGGGTTCACTGACCCGGCCCAGCGGAACGGCCCGGCCGCCCGCGCAGATCGTCAGCACCACGACCAGGCCAGGGTTGACGTCCAGGGCGGCCAGTTCTGAGGGCAGCACCCAGCGGTCGTGGAGGCGGAGGGCGGCTGCTCCGCCGAGTTCGGGGACGGGTTCGCAGTGGGTCGACAGCCACAGGAGGTCGGCGGTGCGGGCGCTGTAGCGCAGCCGCTCCCAGGTGACCTGTTCCCGGACCACCGGGACCGTGCCTAACAGAGCCGCGACGGCCCGGGCCTCCTCGAAGGCTCCGGGGAGGCCGAGCGCGCTCTGCGGGCCCATCGGGTCGCCGAGCACCTCGACCCGGTCGGGAAAGGGCACCGTCGCCAACCCGAAACGGGGACGCCGGCCGTGCCGCCGTACGACCACATGGTCCTGCGCCAGCGAACGTCCGGTGGCGTCGGGAAGGTTCTCGACCGGAACCTGCTCCCACGGCTCGCGCAACCGCAGCGACACCTCCTTCGCCTCGCCCACCGTCTCCCGGAGGGCCGCGGCCAGGCGTTCCGCCGCCTCCGGGACCGCCGGAGCCACCCGGAGTGCGCCGACCGCACCCTGTGCCTCGGCCCGTCCGACCGCGATGTCCGCCACCGTGACGTCCCGCGCGGACTCGGATCGGCAGACGATCGCATGCGCCGCCGTCGTGCCCTGGACCAGGTCGAGCGCGGCCGACCCGGGACGGGCGAACCAGCCGCCGATCTCCTCGCGCAGCCGGTCGGTATGCGCGGGCAGCACGTCCTCGGCCCTCGCCCGCAACGCGAACACCTCCCGGACGGTCCGGGCGTCCTCGGGCGCGAGGCGTTCCAGAGAGGCGTTCTCGATCGAGCGGAGGTCGCGCACCGGACCCGCCTCGGCGGCGGTCTGCCGCAGCTCTCCGATCTTGGCAATGGCCTCCTGGAGCCGCACCGGCAGCCGGTGGAACGCGTCCCAGTACCGGCTCTGGCGTTCGTCGATTCGCGCCCACGCCCCGTCGGGGTCGTCGACGTCCCGCAGCCGGAACGCGAGCCTGCCCCCATGGGCCGCGACGAACTCCGCCGCCCAACGGTGTTCCGCGGCGGCGGCACGGGCGTCCCCGAACGCCTCGGCCGCCGGACCGGGCAGGAAGGTGAGTGCCAGCAACCGATCGACGTGCGCGGCGATCCCGAGACGTTCGGCCTCGGTGACCTGCGGACCCGTCTCGGCGACCTGTGCCGGGGCCCGCTCCTTCGTCGGCGCGGCCACCATGAGATCGAGTCCCACGTCGCGTCGCGCCTCAGGAGAACCGCCGCCGGCCAGCGCCCAGGCCGCACCGGCCCATCGCGGGACGCCCCAATAGCGGTCGAGCAGCGCCAACAGCCCTTGGGTGTAGAGGATCTCGAACATCCGGCTCTTGACGTTGTCGATGGGCGCATTGCCGAAGAGGTTCGGCCGGCCGTCTCCTGCGGGCAGCCGCTGTAACGACTCCAACAGGGTCTGGAGGCCGGGCGACCACAGTGTGACCGGGCCTTTGGAGTACCGCAGGAGATCGAACCAGGTCCCGAGCCCATCGGCCGGAACAGAGAGCAGTTCGGCCGCCGCGTGCCAGCGCGCCGCCCCCCTCTCCCCGGTAGGCGACAGACGCCGGCGCGGCTCGTCGTCCTCGGAGGTGGGCAGGCCTAGCAGCGTTTCGACCATGACCTTCTGCGCCTGGACGAGCCCGTCACCGGGAACGGATTCCAGCGATGTCCCGAACCTGTCTCTGGCGACTCCAAGGGTGCCGTTGCGCAGCAGTACGTATCCGATGTCGGCCTGGATTCCGGCTGTGTAGAGCGGGACGTGGTCGGCGCCCATCGCCCAGCCGGCCAGCGTGAAGGCCGACAGGTGGTCGTCCAGCGAGGCCAGCCGGGCCGCCTGGCGCGACAGTCTGCCGCCCAGCTCGCGGTGGTTGCCGCTGAGCACGGTGGCGCACAGGCAGAGAAAGCCGTGCCAGCGGATCACCCGGGCCGATGCCCCGATCTGGTGGGCCAGCTCGGCGGCTTCATGGTGCGCCGTGGCGAGCAGGTCATGGTCGGCCGGGGCGGCCACGTCGACCAGGTGGGTCAGCGCCTCGTACGCGGTGATCGGATCGTTGCCGTGCCCGGCGTTCTGGGCCAGCGTCAGCAACTGCCAGGGCTGACGCCTCCACCGGCCGGGATCGTTGAAGATCGATCCTGGGCGGAAGGGGTTCGGGTCGTACTCCGTGCCATGGCCGAGGCTCTCCTCGGAGCGACCGGTGTGGTGGGACATACGGTGGCTCTGGTGCGCGATGTCATTGAGGATGGTGGCCCTCGCCTCCGGATCGAGCCTTTCGGCCTCCCGCTCGGCCTGGGCGTACCAGTCGGCCGCCTCGTCGAGACGGCGCAGGTCGCGCAGGGTGTTCGCACCGTGCAAGCGGAACGTCACGACCTGCTCGGGCAAGATCTTCGGAAGGTCGGGTTCGAGGGTCAGCAGGAGGTCGAGCGAGTCCTGGATGCGGCCGCTCTCCCTGGTGATGGACGCCGCGCAGCTCACGGCGAGCGCTCGCGCGACCGGATCCTCGAACAGCGCGCAGACGATCGGATAGGACGTCAGGGGCTGCGGTGCGAGGTGCCAGATCTTCTTCTCGACCACGAAGGTGAGGAAGGCGACGAGCGCCGCGAGTCCTTCGTCGCGTTCCTCCGGGGACAGCGCGCCGATCTCGGTGGCCTGTTCGCAGAGAGAGGCCGCGCGTAAAGCCCTGTGGCCGAGCCCGCGCAGGTAAGGCTCGTTCTCTCGGACGGGCGTGTCAGTGACGTCCTGCTCGGGAGCCTCCTCAATGAGGGTGCGGAGATCGGAATAGCGTCGCGTCCGGTTCTCGGCCTCGTCGTGGAGCGCTCCACCGACCGCCGAGGCCACGCCCCGGGTCTGCCGCAGGAAGACATCTCGGAACTCCGGTCCGCGTTCCCTCAGCCAGGACTGGACCCGAGCGTCGGCGGCGCCGCTGATCTCCCGTGTGCCGAGGTGGCCGAGAGTGTCCGAGACCATGATCCACACTATCGCCGCGAGCTGTGGGTCCGGGCTGCGCACGACCAGCTCGACATGGCCCTCCAAGGGGCGCGGCGCGAGCCCATGGGCCTCGTTCTCGAGCAGATAGGCCAGCAAGAACCCGAAAAGAGCGAGCTCCTGCCGTCTCTCGGCCTCGTCCAGAGGGTCGAGTAACGCCGGGTCCCCGCACAGTTCGACGGCCCTGAGAACGACCGCCCCGATCTCCTGCGCCTTTGTGTCGACCTCGTCCTCGCCCACCTCAGAGGAGGCGCACTCGTCGATGATTTCCGAAAGGCCGATATCTCGTCTCCGCGTACTTTCGACTTCCCTGATGAGAGCGGTTCCGACCCGAGCGGCGAAAGCGCTTCTCTCCCCGGACCCCATATCGTCAACCCTACCCAGACATGGGCCAGAGGGAATGATGGCGAAGAACGGGGTGAACCGGTCGCGGGCCGCTTTGTCTCGCCCGCCGTTCCCGTATCGGCTACCCCGAGGTGACCTGCTCCGGCTCGACGTACTTCTTGATCACCTTGGCCCGGTCGGACAGCGTGCCCGGGCTGATCGGCACGCACTCGTAACCGAACGACGCGTACGCCTCCTGATGGATCCGCTCGAAGCGCAGCGACTCCTCGAAAGTGATCCGCCGCGCGGCCGTCGGAGTGACGGACCCCAGGTTCTGGACGAAGAAGACCCGCTGCTCATAGATCCGCTGATCCTTGATGCGTTCCAGTTCGCGGGACAGGATCGCCGGGACCGGATGGCCGAGGTAGACCGCCAGGGCGTAGGTGCAGACAGGGGAGCGGTCGTAGAACTGCACATCGCCGGGCAGGGCCGCGGCCTGTTCCTGCCGCCGGCGCTGCAAGGTGGTGATCGCCGCCGTGAAGGACGGCTTCGTCCACGGCTCGGGTTCGCCCTGGGCCTGCCGCAGGGCGATGACGTCCGTCGCCGCCTCCTCGATGACGGTGTGGCCGTCGCTCTCCAGCCGGCGCAGGATCGCGGTCTTCCCTGATCCAGGCGTGCCGGTCAGGATGTAGCGCTTCATCGATCGTCCCCATATGTCGTGGAGCCGGATGTCACCGCCGGATGGGCCGCGCCTGTCGCAAAGGGCCTGATCCGCCGCGGCCTCGGCGTCCGCCGTCAAAGGCGTCGACGCCGCCATGGCGCGGGTTTCCCGCAACGCCGCGCCGCCCGGCCGGTACGGCAGCCACGGTACCACCGCCCCCGGTTTCGGGCACCGAAGGCGTTCTGCCCCCTTGACACACCAATTCGGAATGCCATTCTGTATGATGGAATACTCCTCGAACCGGATCAAGGGATGAGCATGCCGTACGATCCGCCGCTTTCCACCTATCGCCCGATATCGCAGCTCAACGTCCCCGTCCACGAGGTCGAGCGGGCCACCCTGCCCGCCGTGGACGCCCACATCCACCTCGGCCGCTGGCTCAGCGACGACGGCGACTGGATGGTCAAGGACGTCTCCGCCCTGATCGGCATGATGGACGAGCTGAACCTGCGCGGCATGGTCAACCTCGACGGCCGCTGGGGCCGGGAGCTGGCCGAGAACATCGAGCGGTACGACGCCGCCCACCCCGGCAGGTTCGCCACGTTCTGCCACGTGGACTGGTCGCTGGCCGCCGAGCCGGGCTTCGGCGAGAAGCTGGCCGCCCAGCTCCGCCGTTCGGTGGCCGAGGGCGCGGCCGGCCTGAAGGTCTGGAAGGACGTCGGCCTGCGGGTGCGCGACCACCGCGGCGAGCTGCTGATGCTGGACGACCCCCGGCTGGACCCGCTGTGGGCCGCGGTGGGGGAGTGCCGCGTGCCCATCGCCCTGCACACCGCCGACCCGGTGGCCTTCTTCGAGCCCGCGGACGAGCGCAACGAACGGCTCGAACAGCTCAACGCCCGCCCCGACTGGAACTTCTCCGGCCCGGAGTTCCCGCCCTTCCAGCGGCTGATGGACGCGATGGAGGCGATGATCGCCGAGCATCCGGCGACCACCGTGATCGGCGTCCACGCGGGCTGCTGGCCGGAGAACCTGGCCTTCGCCGGCCGGCTGCTGGACACCTACCCCAACTTCCACATCGACATCGCCGCGCGGATCGCCGAGCTGGGCCGCCAGCCGCGCACGGCCCGCGCGCTGATGTTGCGCCACCCTGACCGCGTTCTGTTCGGCACCGACGAGATCCCGCCCCACCGCGCGGTCTACCGCATCCACTTCCGGTTCATGGAGACCGGCGACGAGGCGTTCGCGCACTCGCTGGACGACCCGCCGCAGATGGGCCGCTGGACGATCTCCGGCCTGCACCTGCCCGCCGAGGTTCTGCGGCAGGTCTACACCGGCAACGCCCTGCGGCTCGTACCGAGGCTCGCCTGATGCCCCCCGCCGCGCGGCTCAGCGGAACGAGCGCCGGTAGGACGCGGGCGTGGTGTGCAGCGCGGTGCGGAAGCGGCGGCGCAGGTTGACCGCGGAGGACAGGCCGACGCGCCGGGCGATGGTCTCCACGGGCAGGTCGGATTCCTCCAGCAGGGCGCGGGTGGCGGCGAGGCGGCGTTCGAGCAGCCAGCGGGCCGGTGGGACGCCGAGCTGTTCTGCGAACTGGCGGGTCAGGGTACGTACCGAGGTGCCGCTCCGGGCGGCCATGTCCTCCACGGTGATGGGCGCGGAGAGGTTCGCGAGCAGCCACTCCAGCAGCGGGGCCAGCGAGGCGGGCATGGAACCCGTGGTCGGCAGCGGCGGGTACTGCCGCTGGCATCCCTCCCGGTGCGGCCCGGCGGCGAGCTGGCGGCCGATCCGCATGGCGTGCGCGGCCCCGAACTCCCGCAGCACCTGGTGCAGGCACAGGTCGATGGTGGCGGCGGAGGCGCCCGCGGTGGCCACGTCGCCGTGGTCGATGTAGATGACCGTGTCGTCCAGGTGGATGCCCGGAAAGCGGGCGGCGACCTCTGCGGACAGCTCCCAGTGGACGGAGGCGCGGCGGCCGTCGAGCAGCCCGAGGGCGGCGGGCACGAAGATGCCCGAGCAGACGGCGACGATCCGCCCGCCCCGGGCGTGGACGCCGCGCACGGCGTCGAGTACGGCGGGCGTCGGCCCGACCGACCAGCTCGCGATGATCGCCGTGTCGGCGTCGGCGAGCGCCCCGAGGCCGTGCTCCACCTGGATGGGGATGCCCAGCGTGGTGGTGAGGGTGCCGGGGTGTTCCGTGCAGAGCCGGAAGTCGTAGTGTTGCGGGATGTCCGGGCCGTGGTAGCCGAAGACCGCGGCGGCGGAGGTCACCGGATACAGCTCCTGGTTCGGCCCGACGAGTGCCACTACGCGGTGGGTCATGGCGCGAATGTACCTGATGATGTCATCTGGGACACCTGTCACGATCGACCGCGATGTCCAGTATTGAGCGCGTGACATCGCTGTGGACCAGGAACTTCACCTTCTACTTCGGCGCACGGGCGATCTCGCTCCTCGGGGACGCCCTCATGCCGGTCGCGTCCGCGCTCGCCGTCGGGCAGCTCTACGGCATAGCCGGGGTCGGCTATGTCCTGGCCGCCTTGACCACCCCGTTCGTCCTGTTCATCCTCTTCGGCGGCGTCTTCGCCGACCGGATCGGCGCCCGCACCATGATGATCGGCGCGGACGTGGTCCGCGTCATCACCCAGGGTGTCGTGGCCGTCGCCTTCTTCACCGGCGATCCGCCGCTGCCCCTGCTGCTGGCCATGTCCTTCCTCGCGGGCGCCGCCGCGGCCATGTTCCAGCCCGGGGTCAACGGCATGGTCCCCCAGGTGGCCAAGGACCCGCAGCGGGCCAACGCGACGCTCAAGTTCGCCGACGCGGTGACGCAGCTCGCCGGGCCCGCGCTGGCCGGGGTGCTCATGGCGGTCACCGGGCCGGGCTTCGTCTACACCCTGGACGCGGCGACGTTCCTGGTCAGCGGGGTGTGCCTGGCGCTGGTCCGGCTGCCCGCGATGCCGCGCGCGACGAGTACGAGGATGCTGTCGGACCTGCGGCGCGGCTGGGAGGAGTTCCGCGCGCGGACCTGGATGTGGTCGGTGATCCTGGTCTGGGTCTTCTTGGGCGTGCTGGTGGTCGGGCCGTACGTGCCGCTGTCGTCGCAGATCATCGGCGCGGACTACGGGTGGGTGATGGCGGCGCTCGGGCTCGGTACGGTGCTCGGCGGGACGCTCGCGCTCAGGTTCCGCCCGGTCAGACCGCTCGCGGCGGGCGCGATGGCCCTGTCCGGGTACGCGCCGATGCCGCTGATGGTGGCGCTCGGCGCGCCGCTGCCGGTGCTCATGCTGGCGCACGTGGCCGGCGGGTGCGCCTGGGCGTTCTGGTCGGTGATGTGGTCCACCAGCGTGCAGACGCAGGTCGCGCCGGACGTGCTCAACCGGGTCACGGCCTATGAGGTGGCGGGCTCGGTCGCCGGCATGGCGGTCGGGCAGGCGCTCGCCGGGCCGGTCACCACGCTGATCGAGCCCCGCGACTTCATGGCCGGCTCGGCGGCCGTGGGGGTCGGCGTGGTGTGCGCCCTGCTCCTGATCGCCCCGGTACGCCGACTACGCCGTGCCGGCCTGAACGACGCCGAACTACGCTCGACACCATGAATCTCACGAATCACGTGCGGTTACTCGCGGTGCTCGCGCTGGCCACGGGGTTATCGGTGGCCGCGCCGGCGCAGGCCCACACCCCGGGCCCCCGCCCCGCCCACCCCCACCTGCGCGGTCTGGACCTCGACCGCGCCACCGTCCTGGACATGGGGCGGGCCATGGACAGGGGTCGCTTCGACTCCGTCACGCTCACCCGGTTCTACCTGGACCGCATCCGCGCGGTGGACCCGCTGCTGAACGCCGTCGTGCAGACCAACCCGGACGCGCTGAAGGAGGCCGAGCGCAGCGACCGTGCCCGGCGCCGGGGCGTTCGCGGGGTCCTGCTCGGCATCCCGGTCCTGCTGAAGGACAACATCGACACCGCCGGGCCGCTGCGCACCACCGCCGGCTCGCTGGCGCTGGCCGGCTCCCGCCCGGCCCGGGACGCCGTCCTGGTCCAGCGGCTGCGCGCGGCCGGCGCGGTGATCCTCGGCAAGGCCAACCTGTCGGAGTGGGCCAACTTCCGCTCCAGCCCGTCCTCCAGCGGGTGGAGCGCCGTCGGCGGCCAGACCGCCAACCCGCACGTCCTGGACCGCAACCCGTGCGGCTCCAGCAGCGGCTCGGCGGTGGCCGTCGCCGCGAGCCTGGCCGCCGTCACCATCGGCACCGAGACCGACGGCTCGATCGTCTGCCCCGCGGGCATCAACGGCGTGGTCGGCATCAAGCCCACCGTCGGCCTGGTCAGCGGCGCGGGTGTGGTACCGATCTCCGCGCGGCAGGACACCGCCGGGCCGATCACCAGGAACGTGACCGACGCCGCCGCCGTGCTGTCGGTCATCCAGAGCGGCGGCCGTGACCATCTCAATGCACTGGACCGCGACGCGCTGGCGGGCAGGCGCATCGGCGTCTGGCGCTCGGCCGCCGCGGGCGAACCCGAGGTGCTGGCCACCCTGGACGCCGCCGTGGCCACCCTGCGGGCCCGCGGCGCCACCGTGATCGACGACATCGAGCCGCCGCACCTCGACCAGGTGGCCGAGGCGGAGTTCCCGGCGCTGCTGACCGAGTTCAAGCACGACCTGAACGCCTACCTGGCCGCGACCCCCGGCAGGCATCCCCGCGACCTGGCCGGGCTGATCGAGTTCAACAAGCGGCACGCCGGCACCGAGCTGCGGTACTTCGGGCAGGAGCTGTTCGAGCAGGCGCAGGCCACCAGCGGCGACCTGAACGACCCGGAGTACCGGGCGCTTCGCGACAAGGCGACCACCCTGGCCCGCCAGGCGATCGACTCCGTGGTGAGCGACCACCGGCTCGACGCGGTGCTCGCGCCCACCAACAACGCCGCCTGGGTCACCGACCTGAAGCGCGGCGACGACTTCACCGGCTTCGTGGCCAGCTCGCTGCCGTCCGCGGTGTCCGGCTACCCGGCGATCACCGTCCCCGGCGGGTACGCCAAAGACGTCCTGCCGCTGGGCGTGACGTTCTTCGCGGGCCGGCTCTCAGAGCCCGCGCTGATCTCCCTCGGGTACGCCTTCGAGCAGGCGAGCGCGGTCCGCAGACCGCCCGCATACCTGCCCACCCTGCCTCCGGCGGCGCGGCCGTGACCGACCCGGCGGCCACCCGCGGTGGCCGCCGGGCCCCTTTCCCGATCGGCGGGGGCCTTAAGATGGGGGCTGGACGTGCCGGGGGTCTCGACGTTGTGAGGACGGCCATTGCCGAACAGGTCTTTAGTCGCCATCAGCGACCTGCACGTGGGCTACGAACGCAACAAGACCGTCGTCGAGGGCATCCGGCCCGCCTCGCCGGACGACTGGCTGCTCCTCCCCGGTGACGTCGCCGAGCTGCTCGACGACTTCACCTGGGCGCTCAGCCTGCTCCGCGACCGCTTCGCCAAGGTCGTGTGGGCCCCGGGCAACCACGAGCTGTGGACGCACCCCGCCGACCGCTCGCCGCTGCGCGGCGTGCCGCGCTACGAGCACCTGGTGGAGATCTGCCGCTCACTCGATGTGGTGACGCCCGAGGACCCCTACCCCATCTGGGACGGGCCGGGCGGCCCGGCCGTGATCGCGCCGCTGTTCGTGCTGTACGACTACACCTTCCGCCCGGACGGCGCGGACACCACGGAGGCGGCCCTGGAACGGGCCTACGACGCCGGCGTGGTGTGCAGCGACGAGATGCTGCTGCACCCCGACCCCTACCCTTCGCGCGCGGCGTGGTGCGCCGCCCGGCTGAAGGAGACCGAGCGGCGGCTGGAAGATCGCCCGGACGGCCTGCCGACCGTGCTGATCAACCACTATCCGCTGGTCCGCGAGCCGACGCGGATTCTGCGTTATCCGGAGTTCGCGCTGTGGTGCGGTACGACCGGCACGGCCGATTGGCACCTGCGTTTCCAGGCGGCCACCGTCGTTTACGGCCACCTGCATATTCCGCGCACCACATGGCACGACGGCGTCCGTTTTGAAGAGGTCTCCCTCGGTTATCCCCGTGAATGGGGCCCTCGCGCTACCACCCCCGGCGCTTTGCGGACCATCCTGCCGAATTGACCCGGCGACATCTGCTTGTCGTTGACCATGCGCAACGTCAATTTCGCATGAATTCCTCCAGCTCTCCGGGCCCCGGTGCAGGTAGCCGGGATCGCCCGCCGAGCATACGTTAGAGCCGTACTCGGCGCCATTGTTCTCCGCACATCCCCATACGCGCATAAGGGGTGACGGAGGGTCGCTTAGCAGATTACGGGTTGCCACCTCGGGCGACGGCTGATTCCCTACACGTTTGTACGGGGCCAACCGGCGATCACCCTTTCACCCCCCGAGGAGAATTCCATTGGGTGCCCTGCATCGGTTCAAACGTGCCCGAATTTCGATTCCCTTATCCGCGTTAATGCTGCTGGCGCCGCTTATCGTGCCCGCGGACGCGGCGGTCGCACGGGCCGCGCCGCCCGTGCCCCAGGTACGGCAGGCCGGCGCTCCCGCCGCCCGCGCGATGCCGCCGGAAGTCCGGCCGGACACCGCCGTGGACCCCGCCAGGCGGCCCCCGGTGGTCCCGCCCGGGACCAAGGCCGGCGGCGAGCCCGTCAAGCTCGCCGAACGGAAGTTCGCCGCCCTGGCCGAGCGGGCGGACGCGGCCACCGTCAAGGCCGCCGCCACCGCGACCGCGCAGCTCAAGGGCCGCCGCGCGACGAGCGGCCCGCCCGCGGCCAAAGCGGAGGACGGCTTCACCGGTCTGTCGCTGCGTCCCGGCTTCGTGCTGGGTGACACCTCGCTCGTGCTGTACTTCGGCTCCGGCCAGGTCGATCCGGCCTGGACGGGCGCGCGGATGCGGCTGTACGAGTCCGGATCGCAGACCGAGCAGGCGTCCACGCTGGTCTCCCGCGAGGACTTGACCGCCACCGCGCTGTCGTGTGGCGGGGCCGGGGACTTCTGCCGGTCGTTCGGGTCCGCCGACGGGTGGACGCTGACGACCGGTAAGGAGTACTTCGTCACGGCCGCGGCGGTCTACGACGACGGCCGGGAGGTCATCTCGCCTCCCTCCGACATCTCCGTCCCCCGCCAGACGATCGACCCGCCGCCGATCCCCGGCGAGCAGGCCATGGGCTGCGGCTGCGGCAACGCGCTGGCGCTCACCTCGGCCGGGCAGGCGTCCCGGGGGCTCGGGGTGAACACCGGCACCGGCGCGTATGTGCGCACCGAGACCGACTTCGCGATGGCGTCGTTCGGGCCGCAGTTCGCCACGTCACGGACGTACTCCTCGATGAACCGGGGGGCGAGCCTGTACGGGCTGGGCTGGGCCTGGTCGTACGACATGCGGGTCACCGAGGGCGAGGGCGGCGTGGCCGTCGTGCGGGCCGAGGACGGCGCGCAGGCCCGGTACACCCCGCTGGCCGACGGGAAGTACAAGCGCCCGGCCGGTGTGCGGTCCAACCTGCGCAAGTCCGATGACGGGTGGACGCTCACCACGCCGCGCCAGGTCCGGTACGGCTTCGACACCGCCGGGCGGCTGACTTCGGTGCGCAACGCCCGCGACGCCGGGGTCACGCTGGCCTATGCGGGTCTGGGCGTGATCATCACCGACGCCTCCGGGCGGAAGGTGGAGGTGCGGATCGAGGGCGGGCTGATCCGGGAGATCCGGCTGCCGGACGGCCGCAACGTCAACTACTTCTACACCGGCAACCTGCTCACCTCGATGCTGGACGCCCGCGGCTTCACCTGGAAGTACACCTACCATGCCAACGGCCTGCTGCATCAGGTGATCGACCCGCACCGGGTCGCCATCGTCACCAACGCCTACAGCGAGGACGGCCGGGTCACCGAGCAGCGCGACGGCCTGGGCAAGGCGACCACCTTCGGGTGGGACGCGGCCGAGCATGAGGCCAAGACCACCGACCCCGACGGCGTGGTGGTCTGGGACGGGTACCGGGGCAACACGCTGGTCTACTCCCAGCGCGGCACCGGCGACTCCGACAACCACCGCTACGACCGGGACCTGAACCGCGACCTGGTGGTCAACGGCAAGCAGCACCAGCACGAGGCGATCTTCGACGCCAACGGCAACCGGATCCAGACCAACGCGCCCCGGCCGCTGGGCTACTCCGAGAAGACCACGTTCGACGAGCGCAACAACCCGACCCAGCACACCGACGCCAACGGCAAGGTGTGGAAGGACACCTACAACGAGTACAACGAGCTGGTCCGCAGCGTGGACCCCGAGGGCAACGAGATCACGCACGAGTACGACTCGCGCGGCCTGCGGGTCTCCACCACCGACCAGCGGGGCAAGGTCACCCGATTCGAGTACCTGCCGCAGGGCGGCCCGAACGCGGGCCTGGTCAAGGCGTCGGTCTCCCCGGAGGGGCGGCGCGCCGAGGTGGAGTACGACCTCACCGGGCGGCGGATCGCGTCGATCGACCCACGCGGCACGGTGCCCGGTGGTGACCGGGCGGCGTACACCACCCGGTACGCCTACGACGCCCAGGACCGGCTGACCGGCACGCGGCAGCCCGGCAAGAACAACGCCTGGCGCAGCGGTTTCGACGAGACCGGCCGCCTGGTGCGCAGCCAGACCCCGCTGGGCCAGACCACGAACTACACCTACTACGCCAACGGCCTGCTGGCCAAGGTCGACGACGAGCGACGGACCAGCGTCCACACCTACACCGACGCCGGCCGGGACGCCACCGCCCAGGTGCTGCTGCGCACCCGCGCGCCGATCGTCACCTCCTACACCTACAACGCCAAGGGCCTGCTGAAGACGGTCACCTCGCCGCTGGGCAACGAACCGGGCGCGGACAAGGCCGACTTCACCACGACCTACTTCTACGACGCCAACGACAACCCGATCCGGGTCCGCCACCCCTACCCCGGCGGCGGGTTCACCGACCGGGACATCAAGGCCGACCCGCTGGACCGCACGACCGGCAAGATCGACGAGCTGAACAAGGAATCGACGTTCGGCCGGGACAACAACGGCCAGGTCACCAACGCCACCGACAACCTCGGCCGCACCACCCGGATGGCGTACGACGACGCCGGGCGGCAGACCGAGATCACCGACGCGGCCGGCAAGACCACCAAGACCGTGTACGACCCGGCGGGCAACCCGATCAAGGAGACCAACGCGGTCGGGGGCGTCACCACCTGGAAGTACGACGACGACGGGCTGCTGATCGCGGTGACCGAGCCGCGCGGCAACATCGAGGGCGCCGACCCGGACAAGTACACCACCCGGTACGAGTACGACCGGGCCGGTCAGCAGACCAAGGTCATCGACCCGCTGGGCAACACCACGACGGCGGCGTACGACGCGTCCGGCCGGGTGGTCGCGATCACCGACCCGAAGAACCGCACCACGCACCAGACGTTCAGCGAGGACGACCAGCTTCGCACGGTGCACACCCCGGAGACGCCGTACAACCCGTACGACCCGGAGGCGCGGTCCACGGTCTACACCTACAGCATCGACGGCCTGCTGGAGTCGGTCCGCGACCCGCTCGGCCGCTACACCCGGATGGCCTACGACGACGCCGGGCGGCTGATCACGAAGGCCGATCCGCTCTCGCGCCGGGTCGAGGTCACCTACGACGCCGAGAGCAACCCGCTCACCGCGATCACCATCAACGGCCCCGAATGGGTGCCGCCGGAGGAGCGCGCCAAGCGCACGGTCACCAGCACCTACGACATCCTGAGCCGCCGTACCAAGACCACCCTCGGCTCGCAGGGCCCGGTCTACACCTTCGGCTACGACGCCAAGGACCGCGTCACCGCCTACGGCGACCCGACCGGTGTCCGCGAGGTCGGGTACGACGACGAGGACCAGATCAAGACCGTCACCCGCAAGACCGCCGGGCTGGCGGACCAGACCTTCGGCTACGCCTACGACGAGCGGGGCAACATCACCTCGCGCACGTACCCGGACGGCACGAAGGTCTCCGCCGAGTACGACGCCGACAGCCGGCTCACCGCGCAGAGCGTCGCGGGCGGAGTCGCGGGCGGCGCTTCGGAGTGGACGTTCGGGTACGACGTGTCGGGCCGCCGTACCTCCACCACCCTGCCCACCGGCGGCCTGACCGAAAAGCGCGCCTACGACGAGTCCGGCCGCCTGACCGGCATCGCGACCGGTCGTGCCGACCAGGACCCTGTATCGGCATTCGACCTGACCCTCGACCAGGTAGGCAACCCCACCAAGGTCGTCACCCGGCGCGGCGACCGCACCGAGTCGGTCGCCTACGCCTACGACACCGTGGACCGGGTCACCTCGGCCTGCTACTCGGCCACCTCGTGCGCCACCGGCTCGCAGATGGCCGGGCGGATCGACTACACCTACGACCTGATGGGCAACCGCCTGTCGCAGAAGCGCACCGGCACCGCCGGGAACGACACCACCACCTACACCTACGACGTCGCCGACCAGCTCTTACGCGAGACCGTCGCCAAGCCCGGCAGCACGATCTCCAAGAACTACACCTACGACGTCAACGGCAACCAGACCACGGCGGGCTCGGACAAGTTCACCTACAACCTGGACAACACCCTGGCCACCGCCAAGGTGGGCAATAACACCACCAGCTTCACCTACGACGCCACCGGCCTGCGCCTGTCCGCCTCCACCACCGTGGCCACCACGACGGGGGCCGGGACGCCGACTCGCGTGACGGCGGTCGGCACCCAGCGCTGGGCCTGGGACGTCAACGGCACCCTGCCGCAGATCGCGCTGGACACCACCACCAACGCCTCCGGCGCGGTCGTGGAAAGCCGCGGCTTCACGTACGGCCCGGACGACGAGCCACTGGCCCTGCTGACCGGCGGGGGCGCGCACGCCTACACCCACGACTGGCTGGGCGGCGTGGCCAACATGCTCTCCCCGACCGGCGAGGTCGAGGCGGGCTACGACTACGACCCCTTCGGCAACCCCCGCACCGGCACCACCCTCACCCCGGCGACGGCCAACAAACCAGGACCCCCCGAAACCGCCAAGTCCGAGGAAGCCGCACCCGACAACCCCCTCAAGTACACCGGCGCCTACCAGGACGACACCACCGGCAACGGCAACTACTACCTCCGCGACCGCAACTACAACCCGGGCACCGGCCGCTTCACCAGCGTCGACCCGATGCCCACCGGCAACAGCGCCACCTCCGCCTACACCTACGCGTCCAACAACCCGCTGGTGTTCACCGACCCCACCGGCATGCGCGACGACAACGGCCCCACCACCAACGGCGACACCGCCCCGGGGCAGGAGGCCGACCCCGGCCCCAGCCCGGAGGACGTGGCCAAGGCCCAGCAACTCCAGAACAAGAGCCTGCTGGACGTCGTCCTGGAGGCCGGCGGCCAGATCCTGATGGAGATCCTCGGGGTCAACGACGTCCTGAGCTGCCTCAAGGGCGACCTGGGCGCATGCGTGTCGATGATCGTCGGCGCGCTGCCCTGGGGCAAGATCTTCAAAGCCCCGAAGATCATCGAGGCCATCTGGAAGGCCGGCAAGGCCGTCATCACCTACTTCCAGCAGATCAAGTGGGCAAGGGCCATCCTCCGAGGAGCCCAGAAGGCAGCCGAGGCCGCCAAGGCCGCCGCCGCCAAGGCCGCCCGCGAAGCCGCGGCCAAACGCGCCGCCGCCAAGGCCGCCGCCGACGCCCTGGCCAAGAAACTCGCCGCCGAAGCCGCCGCGAGAGCCAAGGCCATGGCCGCCAAGGCAAAGGCCAAGACCAAACCCAAGGCCCCCGACCCCAAGTCCCGCGGCACCAAGGCCGACACCTGCCCGAACAGCTTCGCCACCGGCACCCTCGTCCTCCTGGCCAACGGCACGGCCAAGCCCATCGAAGACGTCGCCCTCGGCGAACAGGTCCTCGCCACCGACCCTGAAACCGGCGAAACCTCGGCCAAACCGGTGGTCCGCCTGATCGAGGGCGATGGCAAAAAGAACCTCGTCACCCTCACCATCGACACCGACGGGAAGAAGGGCACCGCCACCAGCGACCTGGTCGCCACCGACGGCCACCCCATCTGGGTCCAGAGCGAACACAAGTGGCTCAAGGCCGACCAGCTCAAACCCGGCATGTGGCTGCGCACGAGCGCCGGCACGTATGTCCAGATCACCGCGATCAAGACATCAACCGCCAAACAACGCGTCCACAACTTCACCATCGCCGACACCCACACGTACTATGCCCTCGCAGGCACTAGCCCGCTCCTCGTCCACAACTGCGACGGCGACGTTCATTGGGTCAACGAGAACGCAAATATGAGCTCGGCGGCGCGAGCTTATGATGCGGGCGCAGAAGGTTCCAGAGTCGGCGCGGCTCCGGCGCTGCAGTACTATAAGGCCGACGGGACGACTCTGTCTCAGATCAAATTCGATGGGTTTGACCAGGTCAACGGTGTGATGATCGATCGAAAACTGAGCGTCACAACCTTCAACAAGACATACCGGCAGGCCAGGAATCAATCTCTAGCGCTTGAGCAGAACGGTTACACAGGTCGGTGGGAGGTTCCAACCGCGGCCGAGGCCGCGCGGGCCAGGAAGGTTCTCGGTGACCTTCTGATCACCAATATTCAAGTGAGGGTTGTGCCCTGATGGACGTCAACAAGGTCCTGGCGAGCGCATTCGTGAGCGTTGTCGTCTCGATCGACTTGACAGACGACGACGACATCGACCCGGATATCGCCACGGACATTCTCGAACCTGCTGCGGCTCTTTTCCGCGATCTATCGGGAGAGGGACGGCGTGAAGTCACCTCCTTGATTCTCGGGTGTGCCGAGCTGGAAGAGAATCCGGAGCGAAGGCGAGCAATTCTGGCGCTACCCGAAGCTATCGGTCTTCTCGATGTAGACTGATTTAGGGGCGCCCTGCTGGGATCATGCGAACGCCGTGTAGGTCTCCCTGTAAACAGCCTAGGGAGACCTACACATCGTTTGAAAGGCATGTTGCTACTCGAAGCAGCCTTGGTGGAAGGGGGCCCAACCTCCCAAAAGGGCGAAATGAGTATACCGTCAGATGTCCCCCTGTCGCGCGCCATATCTCGCCATCGCCGCGATGTGCGGTGGGCCTGGATTTCGGCCTGGGGATACTGGGCTACTACCTTGGGATTCATGCGCTCGAATGGAACGGCTGCTCATCTAGTAAAATCCACGATGGGCAAGCCGCGCAGCCTGACTGACCGGTTACCTCCTTGCCTCTCAAGCGACGCCGAGGACAGGCCGGCGGTCTGCTGAAGAAGGCGCTCAAGGAGATTTACTGGGCAGAGCGGCACCCGAAGAGTACGCTGAGCTGCCCAAGCATTGGCTCGCGAATAGGTGTTATGAAAAATCATCATTATTCGGCCGATTTTGTGGAACCCGTGCAAGACGATGTGGCTCGCGCATTCCTCGTCAAGGTCGGGCTACCGGCTCGGTCCGGCATCTTCGCGGCTACCGAGACCGAGCGCGGGTACGTGGTCGGCGGAAGGAACGTTCTGCGGCTAGGCTACGGGACTGAGAGCGAGGGCTCCTATTACCTGGACTGCCACGACGGCTCGGTGCTCTATGTAGAGGAGTATGAATCCACTGAATATCATGTGAATGCTTCGCCGCAACACTTCACGGAGTGTCTGACGGTCTCTGCGGCGAAGACGTCGGGCATCGCGCTGGAGGCGGGTCCTGACGAACTGGAAGAGCTGGCGGCTTCCCTCGAGACGGAGATGAGCGGATCGACGCCTCGTCCCTGGCCGGCGACTCCGGATTCTGGCATTCTCTACTGTTCGACGTGGCGAACGGGGACTACCGGCACGCGACATGGGGCGCACGTCTGGCGATTAGCCTGACGGGATCGTTTCCCAGTCATGGATCAGCGGTTCATGAAAGGCGGGCTGCTGTTGAACCGGCCTCCTGTCCTGAGGGGACTGAGAACGCGGGCCGCGTGTATTGCTAGAAGCAGGGCACGTTAGGAGACTGTTCCTACGCTCGCGAACTACCTTGCCGACAAGGTCGGGCCGCCCGGCGACAGTGGAAGTGATGGCTGCTACGCCAACATTGTCGAAGTCACTAGGTGGTTGTGATCTCCTGACCACGCCCAGTTGGGCATCGTCAGATGCTAGCTCATTCGAGAGCGTAGGCGTAGCCTTGGGCCAAGCGGTAGGGCCCGTCTAGAGGGTCATTGGCTGGAGGGAAATTGGATATCGTCTGGCAGGCGATTGGCCTGTTCATTGCCGCTGCGGGGACTTCAGCGCTGACTGCGACTTTGATGTGGTGGAGGAGGTGGCTGAACCCTGCGTTGAGCGATCTCCGCACCGAAATTGCTTCGCTGAATGACCGGCTGGATGATCATGCCGGTCGTCAACGCGGGAAGGATGGCTCGCGCGGCGATCATATGAAGGGACGGCCTGAGAATGGCTAGTATGAATGGCTGGATACCGGCCATCGCTGCCGGCCTTGGTGCGGGAGCCGGCTCGTTGCTCGCGTCCCTGTGGAAAAGGAAGACAGAACAAGCGGTTAGCGGTCTTCGACGCCAACTCCGTAAACTGAAGTGCGAAATCCACGGTATGACAAGCGCCGCTGATGACTAGAGGGAAGCCGAATTATTGTCCGGGGAGCAGACACGATAGATCTCTGGGAATGAACCCCTCGATAGAGGTGTCCGGCGAGTTGCTTGCCGAGCTGACCGGGCGGGGCCTGGGGCCGGACGCCGCAGAGTGGCGAGAACTGCTCGAAGGCGTGCGCCCGGCCACTTTCCCGGGGAACGTCGCCGAGAAGATGTACTGGGTGGATCTGTACCGGCGGCGTCGGGATAGTGCCGCCGCTCGCGGAGACACCGGGCTCGCCGCCGAGCTTGGGCGTGTCGTGGAAGAGCTCGGCGGCGCCGAGGGCGGCCATCTCGTCCTGGTCCTGGTCACCACTGCTGGGCATGGTCGCTTCATCTGGCTCGACTCGGATCTATCATCAATGGTGACCGTCTTCTGCGCGCCACGGCGGTAGCACGATCGATGAACCGGCGACGACACCTGGACGCCCTACACGAGGCCGCCAGGCGGGCGATCCAGCGGAGATGACAAGTACACTGGGAGCGCTCTCGCCCGAGGCCGCCCCGGCCCATATCCCTCAGGTCGCAGACCCCGGAGCTGCCGCGGGGCCGGCGGTGGGGGAACGGATCTGGGCCAACAGTTTCGACAGAAGCACCGGTGACTGCTGGCTGGCTTTCAAGTTCACCGACAATCCGGCCCGCAGTTTGCATTCAGGGATCAGCCGTTGCGGCGAGGATGGCCACTGAGGACCGGCCCTGTCCCGGATATGGCGTCGCCATGGTGGGGTGGCCCTCTATCGCGGTGTAGTCGTCGCATAGGGTGCTAGCGGCATAGAGTGTGGAAACGGCGGAGAGGTCTCATGCGATTGCGAGATCATTGGGGCTATGATCGACGAAGATGAGCGGCTGGCCGCTCTGGAGTGCCATGTTCGAGGCTTTGGGATGGGCGCATTGTAGAGCCTGTAGCCTAGGGGCGCGGGCCGATTCTGGAGAGGGTGCCACGATTCTCCACCTACCGTGTGTTTCCCGCCAGGGCGGGTGAGGCCTGGGTCTACGTTACGGTGGGGTGCTCGCTTGTCGGTGCCACCGGCGAGGGGATGGAGTTCTTCGTCATGTCGCCCTTCGCTGACGAAGCCCATTCAGAAACTCTGGCGATGGTTGGCCACTTTCACTCCTTCGAGGCCCACCGGTTCGATGTCGGGGCGGTCGTCGACATCGGCCGCCCTTGGATGGGTGAATCACGTATGGATCACCTGCTCGTCAGCCTGCCCTATCCGTACGGCCCGGGTCTTGAATGGGCCTCCCGTGAGGCCGGTCGGGTGCGGTTCTTGTGGTTGCTCCCGATCTATGAGGCAGAGTTCATCAAGAGCAGGACGCTGGATGAGTTCGAATCTCTGTTGGATGACGCGGGTGTGAACGTTCTGGACGCCAAGCGAGATCCGCTTGCCTGAGGTCACCCCCGTGTCGGTGGCCATGCGAGGCTGATGGTTGCGGCCAGGGCAGCATGGGCTGGTCTCTTGCCAGGCTTCGAAGACGAGGGAGTGGATGGACGAGGTGGAGCTTGAGCGACTGGGCGGCTTAGCGGTCGAGTATCAGAAGTCCGGGTGCGGCATCGCTGAAATCGTTGGACTGCTTGTCGATGGTCAGCCGAACTTGCGGTTGATGCCCTTCAGCCTGGCCCGAGTGCTGCGATCGGCCTTCGGCCTTTCGATCTATGACCTTCACTACATCACCGCATGGCTGCAAGGCCATATCTCGCTGGAAGCCTTGGAGGAACACCTGGGAAGGACGGCCCCGTAGTTCTTACCCGACGGTCTGCCAGGCTCAGGGGGTGACTGCATTGGATCGACTGCTGGGGTGAATAAATGTGGGCAGGAAGCACCTTCGGATCAACCGGCTCGGCTTCGCGGAATATGAGGACATGGTTGAACTTTCTTGTGCTGTGGATACTGTGAAGCTGGCGGGAGACTTGAGTGCCATCGTGGAGCGGGTGCTTTCGGGGGACCGTGAGCTGCTTGATTCGCTGACTGATGGTGCCCAGGCAGACTTCGTCGTTCCACTGGGGATGTGTGCAGAGCTGCTGTTCAGCGGGCAGTATTCGGTTGTGGAGCTGGTCTCTGCGGCCTGCACCGTTAGGTACTGCGCGGAGGCGCACATGCGGGAGTTCCCCGAAGATCTTGTGCAGACGCTGTCTAGGCTTCCCCGGTGAACGCTAGGGAGACTGTGGGTTCTGCGGCCTATCCCAGGCCCGGTGTGCTTCTCGCTCGACTCGCGCGTTTGGTGGGTGAGTCGGTTCCTGTGAAGGAAGCTCCCGGTGACGTGTTTCTCCCGCGGTTGGCGGAACGGCTTGCATTGCAGACCTATGATCTGTTCCTTGTCGCGGGCGTGCCCGTTCCCGATCATGCACTGCTCTTCGATGAGAGTGCGCGCCTCCATATCGGTCGGCTGATGGAGTGTGCGCTTCGGCTGTCCACCGCCGGCAGGGGGCGGCTTCGGGAGCATGTTCGTTCCCTGCCCACGCACATGGATGCCCCTGCGTCCAGGAAAGAACGGCCTTGGGAGTCTTATCCTCCCGGCTATGGTTCTCTCCTCATACGTATGCTCGAGCTACGTAACATGAATTGGACCTTGGCGGTGAAGGCCAGGTACCTCACCTACGGTGGCATGGCCCTGTCTGCCTCGACTATTGGCGCGGTGGCCCGTGGTGTCCGGCGGCCCGATATCGACACGATCAACGGGTTCGCCGCCATACTCGGTGTTCCGGCATCCGTTATCACCTGCCTGATCGGCATGCCCGACACGGTGGCGAGCTACCGCCCGTCAGAGGAGATCGTGGAGTTGGCTCGGCTGCTCTGGGAGGTACGGCAGTTGACCGAGCGGCAGATGGGCCAGGTTTCCGCACTCGCTCAGGAACTGTGTCATGAAGGCGGCGGGGGGTAGGGGTGCGAAGAATCCCGCGCACATCGGCCGCAGGCTATTCGGTCGCTGATCGACTGCGGATCTGGTGCGACCCCTGCGACGTCCGGATTCGATCGGCCGATGCGGATGGGGTGTATGTGGAGTGGCCATGGCGGCAGGTCGATCCCGGTTCGCCCGCGTGGAAAGGGACGATGGGTTTTCCACGGGATGGTGAGCACTGGGAGTGGTCGAACACTCCGTGGCGGATTGAGCCGGATCTTGAGGGGTTGGGTGGGGGAGATCTGTGCATAGTCGGCATACCTGTCACCGAGGTGGAGGTGGTGGTCATCCATGAGTACGACCCGCCAGGTGAGTTCGGGGTGGGTGCCCAGGCCGACTGTGGGGATCGGCGTCTGCCCGGTCGCCCACCTCGACGAGGAGGAGGCCGGTTACGTGCTCTATCTGGACAGTGGCGACCCGATTGAGATCGAGCACCTCGGGACATGAGCGGGATATCGGCTCATTGGCCGATGCGCGGGACGGCAGTACCGGCCTGGCGGGGATCGCCTTCCACTATGGCCGTCGGCAGCTTGATTCAGGAGACTTAAGTGGGCCAGGATCCTCAGCGTAAACGCGCTGCGATGGTTGTAGGCGCAGATGTTGCGCTGGCCATCCGCGGGTGGCCGCGGGCTCAGGTCGCAGTCTTTGTGGCCGGCTGCGCCGAGCGCATGGTGCAGATTTTTACCGTCCTGCATGGGGGTGATCCCGCGCGGAACGGTGACGTCGATATCGTCGTTCAGCTCATGGCGGATTTATGGGATCTAAGGGTTCCGGCGGGTGCCTTTCGGGGATACGTGGCATCTCTGGAGGGCTTCCGAGAGCTTAAAGCATCAGAGGAAGAGGTCGTCAGGACCGCGGAGGTTTTTTCTTTTTATTCGGTGCTTGTGCTGCGCTACTCGGCTCTTTATCGTGCTGGCGCGGACGTAGAGGATGCGCTCCGGTGTGCGCACGTATGCCTGACTGCAATGGGGCAACTGGATCAGAATCTTATGGGCGCCGGCTTCGCCTCACACGAGGCCGATTCACAATCGCGTTTTGTGCAATTGCTCTCTTCGGGTGAACTTAGCGTGGATTTCCTTTCACGTATCAGCGCGGGCAACCAAGCTATCGGTGGGCAGCGCGCTGCAGTGATATGCGGTTGGAATCGATGACGAATCCTCCTGGAGCGTCTTGGCCTTCTGTGACGGGACCCTGGCGCTTGAGAAGCTTGATGACAGCGGCATCGCGCCTCGTCACATGAAGTCTGTTTCACGCGCGGAGATGATCCGGGTGATGGCCATGCTGGCTCAGGGTGGCCTGATGGCTCTCCAGCAGTTGGATTGGCTTCCTGGTTACCAGCGACCCGAGCAGAGGCGGCGTCACATGTCGGCCAGGGTCAGGGGGGTGGGAGGGGTGGGCCGAGGAGCCAGTTGCCGGGGGCGTTGGTGTCGGTGCTGAGGTAGAACTCCTCGATCGCGGCGCGGAACTCGTCGTGGGTGATGGTGCCGCTGCCGTTGCGGTCGAGGCGGTGGAAGGCGGCGCCGGAGGTGGACGGGTCGATGCCGAGGGCTTCATACATGCGGACGTATTCGTCGGCGGTGAGGGTGCCGCTGTTGTTGGTGTCGAGTGCGCGCATGAGGGCGTCGATGATGGGCATCACGATGTGCCCGAAGTTGGCGGGGACGGAGATGTGGGTGCGCATGGCGGTGATGAACTGCGGCAGGCCCACCTCCTGGTGGGCGTCTGGGGCGCCCGCTTCGACCAGGGCGTCCCACCAGCGGGTGAAGGCGTTGTGGAGGGCGTTCTTGTTGGTCTCGTCGCCGTCGGGGGCGACCGCGGCGAAGATTTCACCTGTCTGGTCGAAATCGGCGCGGGTGAGCCGGCCGTCGTGGGTCTGGTCGAACCAGTTGAACAGGATGGTGAACTTCTGCTGGGTGCTGTCGTAGGCCACGGGGGTCTCCTTGTTGCTGAGAGGCGGTTGTGGCGGAGGTTCGTTGCTTCCTCGTCAGCAGGTACACCTATGGTAACTATGCGTAGTGATATTTCAACTCTGTGTAGTTACATGAATGTGTGGCGGCCCCGGGGTGTTGCCGGGGCCGGGGGGTCAGTCGAAGAGGCCGTTCTTGGCGCCGGTGATGAACTTGTCCCAGGCGGCGCGGCGGATGATCCAGGGGTGGGTGTCGGGTTGTTCGGTGTCGCGGAGGGCGACGCGGCCGTCGGAGAGGTGTTTGGCTTCCAGGCAGTCACCGCCGAGGTCACTGGACGCGGTAATCCATCCGGTCGGCTCGGCGAGCTCGTCGCGGATTTCCTTGTTCAGTTCCATGACGCAACTCTCTCCTTGATGCGTTGAACTGACAAGTAGTCCGGAAGCGCCGCGCTACGTACTCGTTCGAGTCGATCCATGACCTGCTTGATCTGGTCGGGCTTGTCGACTACTCGACCGTGCAGGGCCGATTCGACGTATGCGGCCGTCGTCGTTCCCTTCTCCTGTGCCAGGAGAATCGAGCCCGCCAGCATCGTGGTGCATGCGGCTTCGTAGGGGAGGAGTTGGATTGTGAACCACTCGGTAGCGGTGAGCTCGATGAGGTGCTCCAGTTGTCGCAGGGTGACGGAGCTGTTTCCGACCGGGCGGTACAGGATGCCTTCGTCAAGCACGGCGAGGAAATGCGGAGGTGTCGGCCCGTCGAATATGGCCTGCCTCGCCACCCTGGCCTGGACGGCCTCCTCCACCTTCTGCGGCGTTGTGTGCGGCACACCCGCGAAGATCGCGCGGGCGTACTCCTCGGTCTGCACCAGTCCGGGGACGATCAACGGAGCCGTGGTGAGGAGCTTGTCGGCTCGTTGTTCGATCGGGGGCCACTGGCGGAACCATTCGGCCACGCCCTTTCCGCTCACGGCGGGCCAGTGGGCGAGGAGTTCGCCGTCCAGGCCGAGGGCCTTTTCGCATAGCTCGACCAACTGCCGGGTCGGGTTCTCGTCACCCCGCTCCACATTCCCGATCCGGCTTTTGCTGTACCCGACGACATCCGCGAGCTGGACCTGTGTCAAACCCGCCTCGATTCGATATTGGCGTAATGCCGCGCCGAAACGGGCCGCCGGGCCGACGGTGGGGTCGAGCTTTTTGGGTGCTGGCATCGGTGCCTCCCGTTCCAGCTCTGCTGGCCGCGTGCCAGCAGAACTCTGGGATTCGCTCTGCGTTGTTCGCGCAACCAAGGTAGCCCGGCCCCGGCAGTGTTCGGGGTGGTTATCGGAGTACCGAGCGAGCACGCAGGTGGTGAAGATGGCAGCGCACAAAATGCGAATGGTCGGCGAGATGCGCTTTCCCGGGCGTACCGACATCATAAGCGATGTCCGTATTTATACCGTTCGATGGCTCGCTATCGAGCATCCCGAATCCGCCGAGGACGACAGCCTCATCTACAATCTCCGCCTCCTCACCACCGAAATCGCCGCGAATGCCATCAAGCACACCCTTTCCGGCCGATGGAAGCGGGGAACGTTCAGAATCCGCGTGTGGCTCGGTGCCCACAGCATCCGGGTCGAGGTGTCCGACCAGGGCTCCTGGTCCGGGCCGCGGCTGCGTGATGACCCCACCGGGACCGGCGGGCGTGGCCTGCGCATCGTGGCGGCGACCGCCACGCGCTGGGGGGTGGCCAGGCGGGGGTTCGGGCGGGTGGTGTGGTTCGAGCTTCCGGTCGGCCCGGTCGCCCCGGTCGGCCCCCGGGCCGCCATCGTGGCGATCCCCCGGCAGCGAGCCCGGCCGGGGTCAGCCGGTCAGGTCGGCGATCAAATCGGCGAGGACCAGCTCCTCCTCCACCCGGACGCCGCGCGCGGCCATCGTCGCGGACAGGCCCGGGTCCCATGGCGTCGGGGACGGGCGGCCGGTGAGCCGGGCCGGTGACGATACGGCCTGGTAGGCGGCGGTGTCGAAGCGCCAGGGGCGGAAGCCGAGCCGTTCGTGGAGCGCGGTGGCGATGGCGACCCCGCCCCAGTCGAAGTCGCCGTGGTAGGCGAACGTCGCGCCCCCTGCCGCGAGGAGGTCGAGCAGCCGCCAGACGGCTGCCGACGGACGGCCTCCGCCGCACACCAGGGGCGGGCAGGACGAGCCCAGTTCGTCGGCCGCGGCGGCGACCACCACGGGATTCTCACAGACCCGCACCAGGTCCGCCGCGAACGGCGTCTCGTGGCGGCGGAGCTGGCGCAAGGTGAGTACGCATGGCTCGCCCGCTGCTTGGGCGGCGCGCAGGATGCGTCCGGTGGGGGTGCGGTCGTCACCGGGGAGACCGAGGCAGAGGACGAGGGAGGACAGGTCGTCGAGGTGCACCCCGACCGCCGCCCAGGCCGCACGGCGGGCGTCGGCGCCGCCTTCGCCCGCGTACGGCAGGCCGGACAGGGCTCGGGCCGCGGACAGGGCGAGTGTGGCAAGCGGCCTTCCCTCGTCCAGGGCGTGGGCGTCGCCGCAGGTCTCGGCGGCCAGGCGGCCGAGCGGCAGACCGGGGGAGGGCAACCGGGCAAGTACCGCGGCCAGCGCGCCGAGCAATGGACGCGCCTCCGCCGCCGTCCCGGCGAGCCTTCTGACCAGCCCGGTGGACTCCAGCCATGCTCGCCAGCCGGCGAGTTCGGGCCGCCCGGCGACCAGCGCGTCGAGCCGGGCGAAGGCGTCGTTCCAGGCCGCGGCCAGTGCCGCGGTCTCACTCGCCAGGTCACGGACCGGGCCGCCCAGCCGTACGACGGCCTCGGGCAGGCCGCCCTCGGCGACGCCACCCGCGCGCAGCACCCGATCCACGTCCTCCAGCGACACCGACAGCGAGGCCCCCGCGCCCGCCCGGCGGCCGAGCAGGACCTCGATCGCGCGGCGCTGGGCCGGGGTGGCGGCGGAAAGTGTGACCGTGCCGGTGAGCGGCCTGCCCTGCTCCATCCGGCGGCGGGCGCGGTCGAGCAGCCAGGCGGTGTCGTCTCCGCCGAGGAGTCGGCGCAGTCTTTCGCCGGGGGCGTTCATGTCGGCGGGGTCTTGGTCGGGTGGCGCTGGGGCGGTGTGGTGGTGGGTGTCATTGTGTTGGTCGGTGGTGGTTGGTGGTGGGTTTGGTCGGGTGGCGGGGTGGTGTCGTTCCCGGCGGGGAGTCGGCGTGGTCTTTCGTCGGGGGCGTTCATGTCGGCGGGGTCGTGGTGGGGTGGCGCTGGGGTGGTGTGGTGGTGGGTGTCATTGTGTTGGTCGGTGGTGGTTGGTGGTGGGTTTGGTCGGGTGGCGGGGTGGTGTCGTTCCCGGCGGGGAGTCGGCGTGGTCTTTTGTCGGGGTCGTTCATTCGGGCTGGGTGGGCTTGGTTCGGGTGGCCGGGTGGCGTCGTGACCTCTAGGGAACTGCTCGGGGCGATCATCCGAACAGGTCGTCTTGTTGTGAGATGGGCCGGGGAGTGGCGGTGGGGAGGACGACCGAGGGTGGGTCGGTGCGCCGCCGTTCGTGGCCGTCCCAGCGCCACGGGGTGACGAGGACCGCGTCGATGCCGTCGCGGCGGGAGAGCTGGCAGATGGCCAGGCCCGGCACCTGCGGGTAGCAGCCCCATTCGCGCTCGCTGGTCATCACCACGTCCATGTCGAACGTGGCCAGCAGCCCCAGGCACTTGGCCCGCGAGTCATCGTCCACCCCCGCGAACGCCTCGTCCAAGGCGACGAGGCGCGGCGCGTGCGGGTTGCCCGCCGACTTGTAGTGCGCCGAGGCGGCGGCGAACAGCGGTACCGACGCCGCCAGCACCCGCTCGCCGCCCGAGGCGGGGCCGGTCGCGGCCCGCCACTGCCCGTCCTGGAGTCGCTGGATGGCGAACTCATGCCAGGCACGGTAGTCCAAAGCCCTGGTCAGCGCCTCGATCCAGCCTGCGGCCGGATTGTCGGCGTGCTCGCGGGCGATCCGCTCCTGAAGGAACGCCCCGACCGCCGTACGGTCGGCGAGCGACCACGCGTCCACGGTCTGCCGCAGCTTGTCGCGTACGCGGTCCAGCCCTTCGGGCGCGTTCTTGGCCGTCCGCCACAGCAGCCGCAGCCGCATGCCGGTGGAGGTGGGGCGGGCCTCCAGTTCGGCGTTCATCTCCCGCACCTCGGACTCGGCTACGGTGATCAGCTCGTGCAGTGTGCCCGCGACCTCGTTGAGCAGGTGGTTCTCCAGGATCTCGCGCTCCTTGGCCGACAGCAGCCGGGCCCGCTGCGCGGTCTCCTGCTCCAGCGCCGCGGCGAGTTCGGGGACGTCCCTGGACCGGCCGTGGAACAGCACGTCCACCACCATGACCCCGTCGCGCAGTGTCAGCCCGACGCTGTGCCCGTGCCTGGCCATCGCGTCCGACAGCAGCTTGTGCTCCTCGGCGACCTTCTTCTGTATCCGGTCCCAAGGGGCGTCGCCGTCGTCCACGGCCTCCAGCTCGGTGTTGACCGTTCTGGCCAGGAGTACGGCGGGCGTGGCCGCCCATTCGCCGCCAGGGTCGGGGACCTCCAGTTCGGGCAGCGCGACGCGCAGCAGGCCGGTCGCCGCGAACGCCTGGAACTCCAGCACGGCCGCGTCACGCGTCTCGGCGGCCTGGGTGATCTGACCCCGCAGGGTGCCGCGTTCGCCCTCGGCCTTGCCCTGTGCCTGCAGGGCGTCCCGTTCGTGGCGGCGGGCCGCGTGCTCGGCGGCCGTGCGCTCGCGCAGTTCGCGTTCCACCTCGTTGAGCCGCCGGTACAGTTCGTCCACGGCTGACCCGGCCGTCTCGGCCAGCGCGCGGTACGTCTCGCCCGCGGCCTCCGCTTCGCCACGGGCGGTCGCGGCCAGCTCTGCGGCTTCCTGGAGCCGGTCCCTGGTCTTCGCGAGATCGTCCTCGGCCGCCACGGCCGTCTCGTGGGCGCTCCGCCACGCCTGGCCGGTGTGCCACAGCCCGGCCAGCGCCACCCGGTAGCCGGAGATCGCGGCCTTCACCTGGCCGAGCGCGGACGGGTCCTCGGGCAGGCCGACGTCACCGGCGAACTCGGCGGCCCGCCGGCCGGCGGATCGCAGCTCCTCCTGCCGGGCCACGAGCACCTGGGTCGCGGCGGTGTGCCCGGCGTCGAGTTCGCGCCGCCGCTCGTCGGCGGCGGCCCGTTTGACGTGGGCCTCCCGCAGCGGGGCGTCAGGCGGCAGCGCGCGGTGCTCGGCGGCGAGCGTCGCCCGCCGGACCTGGAGGGCGTCCAGTTCGGCGCGTACGTCGCCGATCGCCTGCTCGGCCCGGCCCAGCTCGTCGCGAAGCGCCGCCAGCCTGGTACGCCGGGCCGCCTCCCTGGCCCCTTCGCCGATGTGATGGGCCGCGTCCTTGCGCCAGGCTCCGGCGAGCACGCCGTTGGCCCAGCGCCCGTCCACGGCGACCCACGTCCCGCCGCCGTCGCCGAGCCCGATGCTCTCCAGCACGGCCAGCACCGCGGCGTCGGACAGCGCCGCCGCCTGCGGATCGGCGCGGTCCACCGCCGGGCGCAGCACGGCGGCGCAGGATGGCCCGGGTGGCGGCTCGCCCGCCACGATGACGGTGTCGTCGGCGGCGAGCAGGCTCCCCTCGGGCGTCACCCACGCGTCCAGGACGCCCGCCGCCTCCAGCGCCGCCTCCAGTCCGGCCCGGTGCGCGGCCGGTACGGCGTCGGCGAAGTCGACCACCTTCCACAGCGGCGCGCCGGGACGTCCGGCGCGCACGGCGGGGTCGCGGGTGTGCGGGACCGGAGGGATGTCGTGCCCGCCCGCCTCCAGCCGGGCGATCTCCTGCGACAGTGCGGCGGCGGCCTGCCGGGCGTCGCGGAGCCGGGCGTCCAGCTCCGCGCCCGACCGGCCCAGGGCGTCGGTGGCCGCCCGAGCCGCGTCGTTCACGGCGGTCTCGGCGGGGTTCGCGCCTTCGGCGGAGACCGCCCAGCTCTCCAGGGCGGCGATCGTCTCGTCCGGATCGTCGAGCCGTAGTTCGCCGAGACCGGCGAGGTAGAGGGTGTAGTCCTGGACCAGAGCGGCGCTCGCCGCGTCCGCCGCCCGCTCGGCGGTGGCGATGCGCTCGGCGGCGGCGTGCAGCTCCCCGGTCAGCCGATCGACCTCCGCGCGCGCCGACCTCACCCGGGCCTCGGCCTTCCCTACGTGCTCGATCAGCCGCTCCAGCTCGGCCGCGGCCTGCTCCTGGCGCGCGGCCAGTGCCTCGGCCTCGCGGCGGGCGGCGGCGGGTTCGGTACCGGCCCGCTCGAAGAGGGCGAGGTGATCGCGCTCGCAGCGGGCCGAGCGGGCGGCGGCGAGAGCCTGCTCCTTGGCCTCCGCCAGTTCGCCGGCCGCGGCGGTGGCCTTGCTCCGGGCCGCCTCGGCGCGCTCCCCACGCTGCCGGGCCTCGCCTTCGAGTCGGGTCTGCTCCCGCTCGCTGCGGCTCGCGTGGGCGGCCAGCCTGCCGGCCTCGTCGCCCATCTGCTTGAGCCGTTCGGCGTCGCGCATCTCCGGGCTGCGCCGCAACGCCTCTCTGCGGGCTTCCAGCAGGCCGCGCCGCGCCTCCAGTTCCTCCAGCGCGGCACGGGCCCTGGCCAGCTCGGCCTCGGCGGCGGCGTGCCGGCTCTCCGCCTCGCCGAGATCGCGGCCCAGGTGCTCATAGCGGCTCTGCGCCTGGCGCGGCCCGGCGGCTTTGCGTCTCGCGGCGATCGAGGCGTATCTGCGGTAGTGGAGGAGGAAACCGGCCGCTGCCCGGCCCGCGTCCTCCAGCCCGCGCAGCGCGTCGCGTTCCTCGTCGAGGCCGCGGAACGCCTCGGCGACCGTGGTGATCAGCGCGGGGCTGAGCGGTTGAAGCGCTTCGGTGAGCGCCCGGGAGAGCAGCTTCTCGTCCGGCTTCTTGGAGAGTTGCGGCTGGCGGAGCTGGATGAGCAGGTTCACCAGCGCCTCATAGCGGTGTTCGCCGAGCCCGAACAGCGCCTCGTCCACCGCCCTGCGATAGTCGGCGGCCTTGTCGTAGACCATGCCCTGTCCTTCGACGGACTCTCGCAGCTTCTCCCTGGTGAGCACCACCCGGCCGGAGGAGAGCAGGTGCAGGTCGGTCCCGATGCGCTGAGGGGTGAGGAAGAACCAGTGCCGGACGATCCCGCGGTCCTTGACCGCCTTCAGCCCGCAGCCGATCGTGCGGAACTCCTCCGCGCCGTCCGGGGAGCGGCGGCCGAACTCCAGCCACGTGTAGCCCAGCCGTTCGGGATGCGGATGCCTGCCGCCGAGCAGCAGGTTCCAGTCCATCCGCTTCTGCCGGTCGCCGTCGGGCTCGACCCGGTGCGGGGCGAGGTCCCCGTCCAGCAGGAACGGCAGTGTCAGCGCCAGGACCTTGGACTTTCCGGTGCCGTTGTTGCCGCGCAGCAGCAGGCGGCCATCGTGGAAGTGGAACTCCTCCACGTCGTAGTAGAACAGGTCCACAAGTCCGGCTCGCAGCGGCTTCCAGCGCTCGGAGGTGGGAGAGGGGGGCATCACGTTCCTTTGATGACGGGGTCGTTCAGGGCGTAACGGGCGATGGCGGGAAGCCCCACGGCGGACTCCCCCTCGACGCGGACCAGCCGCAGCGCCGTGAGTTTGGCCAGGGCCGTGGCCAGCAACCCGTCTTCGGCGCCCGGGTCGGTCACGCCCTTGCGCCAGAACGCCGCGTGCTCGTGGGCGGCCCGGCGGACGAACTCCTTCAGCTCCTCGATGGTCGCCTCGCCTCGGCCGGCCAGCCGCTCGGCGACCAGGAGCGTCACATGACCGTCGGTGCGCTGCTCAGGCATGCGTACGTCGGTCAGCTCGTCGTCGGGGTCCACCATCGCGATGCCCTCCGCGCGGATCTCGGCCACCAGCCCGGTCGCCTCCTCCACCCGCCGGACCAGGGCGTGCCGCTGGGAGGCCAGGTAGGCGCGCTCGGCCTCGTCCAGGTCATCGAAGTAGATCACCGGGTCCTCCAGCAACCTGCGGGTCAGCCCGCGGCGCAGCGCCTGGTTGCGCAGGTCGTCGGTGTCGGCGATGGGCTCGGCGGTGAGTGCGGCGAGGCGTTCCTCGAACGATCCCGCGCTGATCGTGGAGGGGCCCCGGGCGCCGGTGAGCAGCGCCGCGAGCACCGGCCTGCGGACGTCGTAGAGCACGTCGCCGGTCGCGCTCAGGTACGCCTCCTCATCGCCCGCGACCCGGCGCAGTACCCCCCAGTCGAGCAGCATGCGGACCACGGCGACCAGGTCGGCGCGTTCGGCCCGGCTGTCCAGGGTGAAGGTGAAGTCGAGTTCGGGCTCGGCGGCGGCCGACAGCACCTCCTCGGCCAGGCGGCCGAGGGTGGTCTGCGCGTCGGCCCGTTCCAGCATCGCCAGGGCCAGGCAGAGCAGGACGTATCGGCGTCTGCCGTACGGCTCGCCCGCCCGGCCACGCGCGGGGTGGGTCGCATCACGCGTGTCGGAAGCGCTCTTGAACAGGCGCGCGGCGCCGGAGTCCACTGTCAGCCGCCAGCCGGTCTCGCGGGTGAGCCACTCGCGCAGCGCGGTCAGGTGGCGGCGGACCAGGACCAGCGCCTCGGCGTCGCGTTCGGCCGTCAGCAGCGGCCTGGCCAGCAGCGCCCGCAGCGCGGTACGGCGCTGGGCGACCTCCTCTTCCGGGGTCATCGGGCCGTCATGAGATCGCTGATCTCTATCTCGTGCTCGGGGCCGGTGAACACACCGTCCTCGGTGTGGATCTCGACCTCGCCGCCGCCGGGGACCATCGTCAGGCGCACCTCCATCGAGCCGTCGCCGGTGACGGTCTTCACCTCCGCCTCGCCGGGCCGCCGGGCGGCGAGCGCGTCGCCCAGCAGCCCCAGGAACAGCCGGAACGCCCGCGGATCGAGCACGCCCAGCTCCGACAGCATGATCGGGCCGCCGGTGTGGAGCGCGGCGCGGGCCGCGGCGGTCTCGGCCGCCTCCCGCTCGGCCGCCTCGCGCAGCAACCTGCGCGCCTGGGCACGGTCGGTCACGGTGTTCGGCCTGCCGCGGCGCTCGTAGGAACCCGTCCGCCGGAGCTGGGGTGAGATCCTGATCGGCGGGGCGTCCCGCCAGGGGATCCCGGGTGCGGTCTCGCGCCATTCGTCCAGCGTCGCGGGCGTGACCGTCAGATGCCGTGCGGACGTCAGGCCGAACGCCGCCCGCCACAGCCGGTGCGCCGCCTCCTCATCCGGCGCCTCGGCGAACCATCGGGCCAGGGTACGGAAGTCAGCGGACCGGTCGGAGCGGCCCGAGCGCCGTTCGTTGAGCAGCCCGACCGCGTCCACGAGCTGCTTGATCGCCGTGATCGCCGCCTGGCGCAGCAACCGCGCCTGCGACGGGCGGCCCGCGCCCGAGGTGACGAACCAGTCCTGGAGGCCACGCCAGCGGTTGAGCCAGGAGGCCAGGGCGCTCTGTTCGGCTCTGCCGTACGCGTCGGCGGCGTCCTCCCCGTCCGGCACCGCGTCGGCGGCCTCCCTGCGCGCGGCCAGCCGCAGCAGCTCCACGTGACCGGACGATTCCAGCTCGGCCAGCAACGCCGCGATCCGCGCGCCGGAGTTGGCCAGGTCGGCGATGAAGCGGTCGATGTACTCGATCAGCCGCTCCTTGTAGGCGATGAAACCCGCCTCGTCGCCGTCGGAGAAGTCGATCGCGCGGCGGAGTGAGGACATGAACGCCTGCGCGTTGTCGGCCAGAGAGGAGAACCGCTCGGTCAGGGAGAGCAGCAGCAGATGCACCCGGGCCGGGTCGGGCTCGGGCTCCTGGGCCAGCACGGCCAGCGACCGCAGCCGCTCGGCGATGTCGCTCAGCGCCACGGACTGGAGCGCCCCGCGCCGCCCGATCGCCTCCTCATAGAACGCGATCGCCTGCTCGGCCGCCTGACCGGCCAGGGTGAGCTGGAACAGGTATCGCTTGCGGTGGAAGTCCTCGACCGAGGTGACCCTGCCGGTGTCGGCGTCCGCGCGCAGATTGCCCCACTCGCACAACTTGTCGAGCGCCTGCCCCAGCGCGTCGTCGTCCTCCCGCCGCAGCTCCGCGGCCACGTCCTCGGGGCGCAGATGCACGATGAAACGTTCCTTCGCCCGTGCGAAGGCGCGCAGGATCGCGCGGTAGAGGGCCGCGTTGGGCGCGCTCAGGTGGGCGAAGGGGTGATGCTCCTGGGTAGGCGAGGCCATACGGACAGTCTCTCCGCCGGACGGCGTGCCGTGTCCGCCGTTCGGGGAAGATCGTTGGAACTGATCGAGATCATGCGCTTCGGGCTACAGGACGAAGCGGGCGGTGAAGCCAAGTAGGTCGGTGGCCCGGGTGAGGTCGATGGGCACTGTACGGCCGGGGAGTGGGGTGCGGAGGTCGGTGGACGGGTGGTAGTGGCGCATCAGGTCCTCGGTCGGGTGGGGGACCAGGGTGGTGGGGGCCGCGACCAGTACCGGAAGTGCGCCAGGACCCGGCACCTTCAACGCCAGCAGGCAGGCGCGGGCCGCGTCGCCGGTCTCCAGGTACGCCCACAGGCCCCGCGCGTGCAGGCCCGGGTCGGCCGCGCACGCGGTGGCGAAGTCGCGCAGCCGCTCGTCCACGCCCCCCACGTACGGCAGGCGCAGCGAGACCACGCTCATCCCGTGCCTGCGCGCCATCATCCGCGCCGTCAGGTCGTCGGCCAGCTTCGACAGCGCGTAGGGGTCCTCGGCCTGGGAGGGCAGGTCGTGGTCGATCGGCGCGTAGGCGGGGTGCAGGTCCCGGGCGGCGAACGGCAGCCCCGAGGCCGCCTGGGACCCGGCCACGCACGCCCGCCGTACCCCCGCCAGGCCCGCCTGTTCGAGCACGGTGAAGGTGGACTGGGTGTTGACCGCGAACACCTTCTCGGCCGGTTCCCGCTCCGGGGTCGGGATGGCGGCGAGGTGGACCACGGCGTCGGCCCCCTTCAGCGCGGCGCGTACCACCGCGGGGTCGGTCGCGTCGCCCCTGACCACCGGGTCGGCGGGCAGGTCGCCGGGGTCGTCCAGGACGAGCGCGGTGGCCGGGACGCCCGTGGCGGCCAGCAGGTCCAGCACGGCCCGCCCGATGCGGCCGGCCGCGCCCGTCACCAGTACCCGCCGCATGTCGCTCACCTTCCGTCCTGGGGAGCGTACGCGCGGACCGCCACCACGTGCGCCGAGGGCGCGCCGTTGGTGGCCTCGACCACCACGCGCAGCGCGTCGGCCCGCACCGGCGCGGGCAGAACGTGCACGTTGCGCCGCCGCCGGTTCTCCCGCGTCCCGGCGACCGCGTGCCAGGAACCGCCTCGCCGTACCTCGACCCGATAGTCGCGCAGCAGCGTCGGCAGCACCTCGAACGGCGTGCGGTGGTGGTGCAGGTTGATCAGGTCCTCGTTGACGTCGTCGTCGGCGATCACCTCGATCCGCCCGATCGTCACCGGCTCCGCCCAGGCCAGCTCCAGCGCGGCGGGCAGCGTGCCGGAGACCCACATGTGCGGCCCGGCGTACGGACGCTGGTAGCCGTCCAGCGCCTTGCCCGGCGCGAACGCCTCCGTGTCGCCCGTCTCCAGGCAGAACGTCCGGCGCAACAGCCCGGCGTCCGTCCACTCGCGCAGCGGCTGGGGACGTTCGTCCTGCGGGCGCAGCGGCACCCTGGTGAAGCACAGGACGCCGGGCGCTGGCCGGTCGGCGACGTGCAGCCGGACCAGCGGGTTCGCCTTGAGGACCAGGAAGGCGTTGCGCGGGGTGTCCGGCCGCCAGTCCAGGCCCAGGTCCACCCACTGCTTCTCGCCCGCCGTCAGCGGGATCGCGCTGGTGGCGACCAGTTCGCGCGGTACGTAGTTCTGCCCGAGCACGGGGTCGTGCAGTTCCACGGTCAGGGCGGTGTCACCACCAGCGTCCAGCAGCAGCCGCAGCCCGCCGAGGGCCGGGTCGGCGGGCAGTACCAGACCCGCGTCCGCGTCGAGCGGCCACAGGTCCGCCGGATCGTCCACTACCAGGCGGGTCAGCGTGCCGGACGCCGACGCCGTGGCCGCGCCCGCCAGGTCGGCCGGGTCGTCGAGCCGCAGGCCGACGATGGAGGCGTCCTCGCGCAGCAGCGTCCGTTGCAGGTCGGCGGCCGGAAGGTCGCGCGGGCGGGTGCCGCGCTCGGCGCACAGCGCGGCGGCGGTGCCCGCGGCCTGGCCGATCGTGGCGCAGGTGGCCATCACCCTGGTCGAGCCGAAGGCCACGTGGGAGGCGGAGATGTTGCGCCCGGCCATCAGCAGGTTGGGGACGTTGACCGAGTAGAGCGAGCGGTAGGGGACGTGGTAAACGCCGTCGGCGTAGCGCTGCTTGGCCCCTGCCTCGGTCGCGTACATGCCCTGCGGCGGATGCAGGTCGATCGACCAGCCGCCGAACGCCACCCGGTCCTCGAACGGCGTCTGGCCGAGTACGTCGTGCTGGGTGAGCACGTAGTCGCCGAGCAGCCGGCGGTACTCCCGCTTGCCCGGCAGCGCGCCCACCCACTCCAGTGTCATCGTGTCGGCGTCGAACCTGCCGGAGTTCTTGATGTGGTCCCAGATGCCGTAGACGACCGACCACAGTTCGTCCCTGATGCGGTCGTTGTCGTGGACGGTGTCCAGTTCGCCGCCGAACTCGATCCACCAGTACGCGCAGCCGTTGTCGCCGGCCTTGATGATGCGCCGCTCGGGGATCGAGGTGGTGGTGATGTCCTTGGCGAAGCCCGGCGGGACGTACCGGACCGGCTCGCCCGCGTCCTTGGTGTAGAACAGCAGCGTGCTGCCGAGGGTGATGTCGTCGGGCTCGTCCGGGGCCCACGGCTCGCCGTACTCGGCCCGGCCCTCGCGGCCGATCCGGTACCGGGCCCCGGCGAGGTGGCCGATCAGGCCGTCGCCGGTGCAGTCCAGGAACATCGCCGACTCGAAGGTGATCAGCCGCTCCGAGCCCATCATCCAGCCGGTGACGGAGGCGATCCCGTCCTCGCCGGGAAGCCCGGCGTCCACATGGCGGACATCGGTGTTGAGGTAGAGCGAGATGCCGGGCTCGGCGCGGACCGCGTCCAGGACCGTGGTGTCCCAGAAATAGGGGTTTCCCAGTGGGTTGCGGTACTGGTTCTCGACGAGCAGTTCGCCCATGATGCCGCCCTCGCGGGCGTGGTGGTTCTTGCCGTGGCCGGTCGCGCCGCACACCCAGACGCGCACCTCGCTGCTGGAGTTGCCGCCCAGCACCGGCCGGTTGCCGACCAGCGCCACGGTACGGCCGAGCCGGGCGGCGGCGATGGCCGCGCACACTCCGGCCAGGCCGCCGCCGACAACGGTGATGTCGTGATTGACGGTTTCTTGTCTCATTCGCTCAATCCGTAGTAGATGCGCGGCGCACCGTCCAGGACCACCCGCACCTTTCCGTTGCGGACGGGCAGGGTGCGCTCGCGGCCGATGCAGTCCACCTCGCGGACCGCCGCGCCCGTGGCGGGCAGCAGCAGCGGGGTCTTGGTGGGCCAGTGGTCGGCCCACGCCTCCTTGTGCGGATACCACTGGCCGGGGCCGTGGTCGGCGTTCAGCAGGTAGCCGTCCTTGCGGCTCCACAGGATCGAGAACCCGTCGAACAGCAGACCCTTCAGCTCCGGATCGGGGAACGTCATCCACCGCAGGAACCGCGCGCCCTCCAGGGTCCGCGTGGCCGTCGCGTACGCCAGCAGCGCCGCCTTGGCACTGGTATCGCGGTTCAGCAGCCCGAAGTGATATTCGGGGTTGGCCGGGTCGGCCTCCTGCGGGTGGTGGATCGTGCTGTCGTGCGGCTGGTACCAGTTCACCCCGTCAACGCCCTCCGAGACCGCCAGCGCCAGGGTGAGCAGCACGTTCTCCGCCGCCTGCCGGTGATCGTCGTTCCACCACCGGTTCGGCCGGGTGCAGGCGTACGCCTCGGTCAGCCACAGCTCCTTGCCGCCGCCCTGCTCGTCGACGATCCTGCGGGCCTCCTTCAGCGAGCCGAGGAAGTTCCAGTACGTACCGTTCTCGCCCTGTTCCCACTCCTCTGGCGGCGGCGCGTAGTCGGGGGTGAAGTTGCCGCGCCCCGGGTGAAAGGCGAACGCGTCGATCAGGTCCCAGCCGCCCGCCTCGATGAACTTCGCGGTCCACACCGTGTCCATGCCGCCGAGGCCGCAGTTCATCAGCTTGATGCCGGAGCCTTTGAGCCGGTCGTGGATCGGCCGCAACCCGTCGCGGATGTACTCCGGCACCCGCTTGCCCTGCATCCACGGGTTGTTCAGCTCGTTGGCGACCTCGAAGTACCGGGCCCTGGATGCGCGGGCGACGGCCGCGCGGTCGTCGGCCCAGGCGGCGACCTGCTCCGGCGTGCCGTCGAAGACGACGCCGCCGAGCTGCACGTTGTGCGGGACGCCGAGCGCGTCCAGCTCGGCGGGGGAGTGGCCGGGCGCGCCGTCGTAGGAGATGCGCACCGACTTCACGCCGATCTTGCGCATCAGCTCGCCGACCGACTCCTTGTCCGGCTTCAGCATCCAGAAGTAGTTCGCGACGCCGAACCGGCCCTCCGCCTGGTACTCGTAGGGCTTGAGCGTGGCGAGGTTCGTCCTGGCGAACGCCTCGTCCTCGCCGGAGGCGGCCTTGACCTCGGCGAACAGGATGCCCTGCGGGGAGCCCGCGACCGTGAAGGTCTCGTCCCAGACCGCGCCGGGCGCGAGCCGCCTGGACAGCGCGCCGCGCCCGGCCGTCCTGCCGTCGAAGTCGCGGACGGACCAGGTCAGCCGTACTCTGCGCGCGGCGGCCGAGCCGTTGACGACCTGGGCCCGAAGGCGCATCCGCGCGTTCGGCTCGTGGACGCCGAACGGCCGGTCGCACCAGGCGTCCACGCTCAGCGGGGCTCCGGTGGCGATCCCGTCAGCGGCCTGCGGGCGCATCGCGCCGAGCACCAGGTCGGCCTCCGTCACGTTCCCGGTCGTGGCCGGGGCGTGGATCCAGGTGGCGTTCGTGAAGCCGGGCGTGGTCTTGTCCAGGCGGAAGTACGCGCCGGTGCCAGGCCAGGTCTCCTGGTAGAGCGCGCCCGCGTTGACCTCGTACGGCACGCCGCCGCGCGGGTCGCGGGTCCACCGGGTGACGGGTACGTAGCGCTCGGGCGCGGACGGGGCGAGCACGGTCCTGGCGAACATGAAACCGGAGGGCGTCAGCGTGGTGCTGCCGCTCACCTCCCAGCGCAGCCGCGCCCGGCGGGCCGAGACGGTGAACAGGCCGCGTACCTTGACCTGCCGGGCCGCCGCCGACATCGTGTAGTCGACCTGAATGGCGGGCCGGCCGTCCACGGTGACCGGTGATGGCGTGCCGCCGAAGGTGCGCTGCTGGCCGAGCACGGTGTCCTTGATCATGAAGTGGCTGAGCCGGACGCGGTCGGCGTCGTCGCGTACCAGGATCGAGCCGTCCTGCTCGGCGATCAGCGTGATGCCGTCGGCCTGGATGGAGATCGGGGCCGCCGTACCGCTCGCCCTCGACGGCGCGGCGGGTGTGGCGGCGAAGGCGGCGGCGGCGGAAAGCGCCTGGATTGCGACACGGCGGGAAACTTCAGCCATGGGGGGTGCCTTTCGTGAAATGTCAGCCCTTGATGCCGGTGAAGCCGAGCCCGGCCACGATGTGCTTCTGGAACACCAGGAAGACCAGCACCGGAGGCGCGAGCGCCATCGCCATCGCGGCGATCAGCTCGTCCTGCGGAGCCTGCTCGGCCAGATTCGCCAGGGCCACGCTGATCGGCTGCTTCTCCGGGTCGGTGATGGCCACGAGCGGCCAGATGAAGTCCTTCCAACTGTGCATGACGGCCAGCAGGCTGATCACGGCCAGGATCGGCCGGCTCATCGGCAGCACGATCCTGGTCAGCAACTGCCAGGTGTTCGCCCCGTCCACCCGGGCCGCGGCGAACAGCTCGGCGGGCAGCGCGTCGAAGAACCGCTTGGCCAGCAGCACGTTGAACGCGTACGCCCCGGACGGCAGCCAGACCGCCCAGTACGAGTCCACCAGCCCCAGATCGATGACGGTCAGGAACAGACTGGTCATCGAGACCGTGTAGGGCACGAACATGGTGGCCAGGATCGCGCCGTAGACGTACCTGCCGAACCACGGCCGCAGCACCGACAGCGCGAACCCCGCCGTGATCGCCACGACGAGCTGCACCGCCCACGAACCGCCCACCACCTGCACGGTGTTGAGGAGGTAGTGGCCGATGCCGAGGTCGTCCCAGGCGGTGGCGAAGTTCTCCGGCCGCGGGTCGGCGGGCCACAGGGCGAGCGGCCTCGCGATCAGGTCGGCGCTCGGCGACACGGCGCCCTTGACCGTCATGTAGATCGGGCCGAGGCCGATCACCACCAGGAAGGCCAGCGTGAGCGCCTGGATCGTGCGCAGCCCGGCCCGGACGGCCGGGCGGCGCTCCTCGACGCGGGAGATCAGGCTCATGACGCGCTCCAGCTCCTGGTGGCCCGCAGGTACACCGCCGACAGCAGGCCCAGCACCACCGCCAGCAGGAACGACAGCGCCGCCGCCTGGCCGTACGCGCCGTCCTGGAAGGCGTACCTGAAGATCAGCAGCAGCACGGTGAGCGTGGCGTTCTCCGGGCCGCCGCCGGTGAAGACGTACGGTTCGGTGAAGACCTGCATGGTGTTGATGAGCTGCATGAGCAGCAGCAGGCCGACCACCGGGCGAAGCTGGGGCAGGGTGATGTGCCACACGCGCGTCCAGATCGAGGCCCCGTCCATCTGGGCTGCCTCGTACAGCTCGGACGGCACGCCGACGATCGCGGCCAGGTAGATCAGCACCGCGCCGCCCATGCCCGCCCAGGTGGACTGAAGGACCAGGCTGACCATCGCCGTGTCCGGCGAGTCCAGCCAGGGGTAGGGCCCCAGCCCGACCAGGCCGAGCAGCCCGTTGAACAGGCCGTGCCCCGGGTCGTAGAACCACTTCCAGAGCAGGATGGCCACCACCGGCGGTACCACCACGGGCAGGTAGACCAGGAAGCGGAACAGGCCCGCGCCGCGGCGCACGGTGGACAGCACCACGGCCAGCACCAGCGGCGCGGGGAAGCCGATGAGCAGCGCCAGGCCGACGAACACCAGCGTGTTGGCCACGGCCTTGCCCAGCAGCGGGTCGGCGAACAGCGCGCCGAAGTTGGCAAGGCCCACCCAGGTGGCGGGATCGACCAGGTTCGTCTCCTGGAAGCCGATCAGCAGGCCCCTGACGATCGGCCACCAGGAGAACACCCCGAACACCACCAGCGCGGGGATCAGGAACACCAGCGCGGTCAGCGTCTGCCGGCCCTTCCCGGCGGCGCGCCTTGAGCGCTCCAGGGGTTTCGCGGTGATGGCGGGGCTGGTAGGGACGGCACTCACTTCCGGGCCGCCGCGAGCTTGGCGTTGACGTCGGCCTCCGCCTTGGCCAGCAGCTCGTCCACCGAGGCGTCCTTGTTCGTGAGCACCGCCTGGACGACGGTGTCGAGCACCGAGTACACCTGCTGGGCCAGTACGGCGGGCTCGGGGCGCAGGGTGAGCGCGGGGGTGCCTTCCAGCCAGCGGCGGAAGTGTTCGAGCTTGACGTTCACGTACGGCTCGACCGCCTCGTCGATCTTGGTCTGCTGGGCGGCGTCGAACATCGGCAGCGTCGGCACGCCCACCGCGGACTCGGGGTCGGCGGCCAGCTCCTTGGCCCGCTGGGCGGCGGCGGCCGGGTCGTACTGCGGCTCGGCGTAGGCGAACAGCAGCCACTTCACCGCCGCGGCGGCCTTCTCCGCGGTCGCCGACTTGGGCACCAGGTAGACGTCACCGCCGGTCAGCGTGGCGTTGCCGCCCGCCTGGGGGAGCGGGCCGATGCCGAACGCGTCGGTGTTCTCCATCCCGTAGGTCATCTTGGCCAGCCGGTACGTGCCCGGCGTGCCCATGTACATCCCGATCTCACCGGCGGCGAACCGCTTGATCACGTCGTTCTGGTCGTTGAGCTGGGAGTCGCCCATGGAGTCGTCCGTCCAGCGCATCTCCTTGAGCAGGCCGAGCGCCTGCTTCACCGGGGTGGTGTTGAAGGCGGCGACGTGCTTGCCCCCCTCCTCGCGCTGGACCTCACCGCCGTGCGTGTAGGCGAGCATGGTGAGCTGCCAGCCGCCCTGGTTGCTCTTCGACTCATGGACGAAGCCCGCCTTGCCGGTCTTGGCGGAGATGGCCTTGGCCGCGGCCCGGACCTCGTCCCACGTCGTGGGTGGTTCGTCGGGGTCGAGCCCGGCCTTGGTGAACAGGTCGCGGTTGTAGACCAGGCCCTGGGCGAAGGGGGCCTGCGGGACGCCGTACACCTCACCGGCCGCGTCGCTGAGCGGGCGCAGCACCTGCGGGTTGAACTCCTTGTAGTGGGCCCACGCCGACAGCTCCTTGGTCAGTGGCCTGACCTGCTTTCTGGCGATGAGGCCCTGCGGCTCGGTCAGCGGGACCTTGATCACCTCTTCGACCTTGCCGCCCGCCAGCTTGGCCGAGAACGTGAGCGGGTCGAACACCGTGGTCGAGCCCTGCACCTTGATCCCGGGATTTCGCCGCTCGAAGTCCGCCACCATCTTCTTGAACTGCTCCAGGCCCGGTTTGTCCGTGGCGGGCGGCATGCCCTGCACCCGGATCACGACGGTTTCGGGCCCGCCGGAGGAGGGGGAACCGCATCCGGCCAGCGCCGCGGTGAGTACGGCGCAGCCGAGGAGGCCGGCGGTCAGCTTCATGATGACTCCTGTGGTGGAGGTGGCGCATGTCGAGATGGCGGTAGGGCGCGGTGGCCGTACCGGGGTTTCGCGGAAAGAGGGGGCTCAGCCCGGGGCGGGGCCCGTGGAGGCTCGGGGGATCAGGCGCGAGCCGATCTCGGCGGACCGCGCCTCGCCCCTGCCGGTGATGGTGTCGATGAGCAGGTCGGCGGCCCGGGTGGCGACCTCGTCGGCGGAGATCCTGATCGTGGTGAGCGACGGGGTGGAGGTGGCGGCGAGCAGCGTGTCGTCTATGCCGATCACGCTCACCTGGCCGGGCACCGGCACGCCGAGCTTGGCGAACTGGTGCAGCACGCCGACGGCCACCAGGTCGTTGTGCGCGAGCACCGCCGTCGCCTCGCCGGCCGCGACGAGCGTCGCCGCGTGCACGCCGGTCTCGAAGCCGGGGTCGTAGGGACCCAGCTCGGTCAGCGTCAGGTCGTGGGCCTCGAAGACCTGCCTGATGGACTTGCCGCGGCCGTGCTCGCCGTGTTCGGCGTTGACGAAGACGCACCGGGTGTGCCCGTACGCCTTGAGGTGCTCCGCCGCCTGCGCGATCCCCTGCGACAGCGAGATGCGCAGCTCGGGCAGCCCTTCGACGTGCCGGTTGACCAGGACGGTGGGCATCTCGGCGCCCAGCTCGCGCAGCCTTTCGGCCGGCAGCGTGGAGGCCCACAGGATCAGGCCGTCCACCTGCTTGGACACCGCGGCGATGGTCTCCAGCTCGTCGTACTCCCGCTCGTCGGTGTCGGCGGCCAGCACGGTGTAGCCGAGCCGCCGGGCGCGGGCCTGCATCGCCTTGAAGATCGGCGGGAAGAACGGGTTGGCTATGTCGGGGATGATCAGCCCGAGCGAGCCCGTCCTGCCGCCGCGCAGCGAGCGGGCGGCCGGGTTGGGCGAGTAGCCCAGCTCGGCCGCCACCTCACGGACGCGCTTGAGGGTCTGCGGCTGCACCTGATCCGGCGCGGTGAACGCGCGGGAGACCGTCGAGACGGACACCCCGGCCGCGCTCGCCACCTGCTTGATCGTTACCGCCACCGCGTCCGTCCTTCCGTGTCACTGGTACGGAGGATCGTTGCAAACGTTCCCGGAATGCGTCAAGAGCCTGTTGTAACCGGCCTACCCAAACTCTTGGAGGCTCTGCCATGATGCAGTGCTGAGTGATTGCGGGATCGTTTTCAAAGGAGTCAGATGAAGATCACCGGCTGGGAACTGCTCACCCTGCCCGATCACGGCGACAGCATGATGCTGCTGGTCATCGACACCGACGAAGGGCTGTACGGCCTCGGCGAGGTCGGCATCCGGTCCAGGCAGAAGGCCGTGGCCGGGGGCATCGAGCACCTGGGTGAGCTTCTGATCGGCGAGGACCCGACCCGGATCGAGCACCTGTGGCAGGTGATGTTCCGGCGCGGCTTCTTCCCGGCCGACCGGTTCCTGTCGGCCGCCATCGCCGCGGTGGACGTGGCCCTGTGGGACATCCGCGGCAAGGCCCTCGGCGTGCCGGTCTACGAGCTGTTCGGCGGGCGGGTGCGCGATCACGTACCGGCGTACACCCATCTGGGCGACGACTACCACGACATGGAAGCGTTCCTGGACAAGGCGCGCGGCCTGGTCGCCGACGGCTGGCGGCACCTGCGCTTCCCGGTACCGCACGAACCGGACGGCGTACTCGACCAGCGGGCGGCCATGCGGGCCGGGATCACGCTGTTCCACCGGATGCGGGAGGCGGTGGGCGAGGAGGTGGAACTGATCCTCGACGTGCACACCAGGCTTGACCCGCCGGAGGCGGTCACCCTGTGCCGGGAGATCGAGGCCGCCCGGCCGTACTTCGTGGAGGACCCGCTGCGCAGCGAGGGCCTGGACGCCTACCGCATGCTCCGGGCCCGCACGGCGGTACCGCTGGCGGCGGGCGAGCAGTTCGGCTCCAAGTGGGAGTTCCAGCGCCTGGTGGAACCTGACCTGATCGACTACGCCCGCGTGGACGTGGGCGTCGCGGCCGGCCTCACCGAGGCCAGGAAGATCGCCGCGATGTGCGAGACCCACTACATCAGGCTCGCCACCCACAACCCGCTCGGCCCGGTGACCGCGGCCTCCTCACTCCACCTGAACCTCGCCACCCCGAACGCCGCCGTCCAGGAACACCAGGCCCACCCCGAACCCGCCATCGACGCCCTCTTCACCGCCCGCCCCGCCATCACCGCCGGCCGTATCGAACCCCCGACCCTCCCCGGCCTCGGCATCACCCTCGACCGCGCAGCCGCCCGCCACCACCAGGCCACCGCCGCCGAACGCCCCCACCTCCGCACCCGCGACGGCGCCTTCACCAACTGGTGACCAATGGCGGCGCTGGTGCTCGGCGGGGGCGATGGGCTCTTCCGACTTCGGCTGACGAAGACCGCCCGCCGGTGGCCGGCGGGCGGTCGGTGGTCAGGCCCCGGTCGGCAGTGACCAGATCTCGTACGGAGTGAACTCGCAGGTCGCGAGCGTGAACGGTTCCCGGTAGGCGAGCTGGCGAACGCTCAGGCACAGTCCGGACGCCGTGTTGAGCACGGTCCCGTTCGCCTGCTGCCGCCACAGCCTCGACGCGTCGCCGGAGTCACAGGTGGCCATCACGATCTTCGTGCCCGGGGTCCGGCCGCCCTTCTCGGCGGTCACGCACCTGCCACCCCTGCCCTTCACCTGGCCGTCCGAGCCCACGGTGAACCGCTGGGGCTCGGTGTGGTTGCAGTCCCATACCGACAGAGCGGCACTGTCCCCGTCGTCGGCGCACCAGTTTCCGCTCATGTGAGTGATGGTGTCCGCGGCCGGCGGGCCGAGCACCACCAGATCGAACCCGGCCGTCGCGGCGCCCGTGCCGTCGACGGTCTTGACGGTCACCTGGTGGAACCCCGCGGCGGTGGGCGTGCCGGAGATGGTGCCCGAACCGGCGTCGATGGCCAGGCCCGGCGGCAGGCCGTCGGCGGTGAACGTCCTCTTACCACTGCCGCCGGTCGCGGTGACGGTGATGCTTACCGGCTTGCCGACGTTCGTGACCTGGTCGCCTGGCACCTTGACCACCAGTTTCTCCGGGTCGGGGCCCGGGACGGGCAGCTTCCACTGCTGGGCGGCGGCACCGGTGCAGCCGGCCAGCGTGAACTGCGTCCGGCTCTTCAGCTCCGGCGCGTTGAGGCAGCGGCCCGAGGCGGGGTTGCGCAGCGTGCCGTCCTTGCTCTGATGCCAGATCTGCGAGACGGCGCGACGGCATTCGTCGATCACGATCGGCGATCCGTCGCCGGTGGCGTCCGCGGCCACCGTGAGGCACTTGCCCCTGACCTCCAGCATGCCGTCGGCGCGGACCGTCCAGCGCTGCGTGTGGCCCGAGTTGCACTCGTACACGACGATCTGGTTGCCGTTGTTGGTGGCACCGAGCCAGTCGTCGGCGCACCACTTGTCCGGGCCGGTGATCAAACCGTGGTGGACGCTCCAGCTGAAGAACGCCCGGCCGGTGGTGCCGGTGCCGTTCGTGGCGGTGACGGTCGCCATGCCCTCGCCGACGGTGGCCGCCTTGCCGGTGATCCGGCCGGTGGTGGCGTTGATGGACAGCCCCTGGGGCAGTCCGGTCGCCCGGTAGGTGAGGTTCGCCTTGCTGCCGGCGGTCCTGATGTCCACGTCGGTGCCGACAAGCGGGTCCTGGCGGCCGGGATTGGCGATAGCGCCGAAGTCCGGGGCGGTGGGCAGCGTCCACACCTGGGTCGCCGCCGCGGTGCAGGCGGCCAGGAGGAGCTGGTCGCCCTGACCGGTGGCCGGTGCTGCCAGGCACCGGCCGGACGCCGGGTTGCGCAGCGTCCCGTCCGCCTGTGGCCGCCAGACCTGCGGCTCGGCCGCGCCGCACGCGGACAGCACGATCGGGGTCTTCTCCGCGGTGCCGCCCTTGGCCGGCGTCAGGCACCTGCCCATGCCGAGCAGCCGACCGTCCTCGCGTACCGTCCAGAGTTGTCCCCGGTCGTTCGTGCCGCAGGGCCACAACTGGACCGGCGCGTCGTCGGCCTCGCGATCGTCGCGGTCGTCGAGGCACAGGCCGTTGACACCGGTGATCGCGCCGTCGCCCACCTGCCAGGCGAAGGTCTCCGTCACGGTGGCCGCACCGGTGGTGGCGGTTAGTGTCACGTCGGCCGACTGCGCGGTGCTGGGGGTGCCGGAGATCAGGCCGGTGCTCTGGTTGATCGTCAGTCCGGTCGGCAGGCCGGTGGCGCGGTACGTCACGGCGCGGGTGGTGTCGTGGTTGGTGACCGAGATCCGCCGCGCGACCGAATCGCCCTTGCGCGTGACCAGCATGCCGGGGTTCTTGGCGGTCAGCGAGGGATTCGGCTCTGCCGACAGCTTCCAGCGCCGGCCGGCGCCGCCGTCGCAGGGGGCGAGGGTGAGCTGGGTCCCCCAGTGGCCGGCGGGTGCGGACAGGCAGTCGCCGGTCGCGGGGTTACGCAGGGTTCCGTCGCTCTCCGGCCGCCAGACCTGCGTGGCGGCGCCCTTGCACGCGGACAGCACGATGAGCCGGCCGTCGGCGGAGGTGTTGTCCGAGGCGGTCAGGCAGTGGTTCGCCGTCGCGCCGTTCCAGAACACGATGTTCCCGTTGCCCCGGGCGACCCAGTTGTGGCCGCAGCCCCATAGCTGGATCTTGTTGCCCTCGGTCGTGAGCGAGGACTGGTTGTCGATGCACAGGTCGTTGAGGCCGGTGATCCCGCCGTACCCGTGGACGACCTCCCAGACGAAGCTCGCCGCCGCCGACGCGGTGCCGTCGGTGGCGACGACCTCGACCGTGCTGGCGCCGGCCGCGGCCGGCGTGCCCGAGATGACCCCGGTCGCGGCATCGATGGACGTCCCGGCGGGCAGCCCGGTCGCGCTGTACCGCAGGCCGCCGGCGCCGGTCGCCTTGATCTTGGAGATCGTCACCGCACGACCCGTGATCGTGAGCTGGCGCCCCGGGTTGGTGATCCGGATCGGCCCGCAGGCCGTGCTGAGCAGGCGGTTCGGCGATCCCGCACCCGCGTCCCCGACCACGTCGGTGCTCGCGCACTCGGCCAAGGCGTCGGTGACCTGCTGCGGGGTCGCCTTCGGGTGCGCCGACAGGTAGGCCGCGGCGGCACCGCTCACCAGCGGCGCCGCCAGCGAGGTGCCCCCGGTGGTGGTGAGAGCGGCGTCGCTCTTCCAGTCCGACGTGGTGATGTCCGCGCCGGGCGCGAAGAGGTCGATGCACTTGCCGTAGCTGTAGCCGGCCCGGTTGTCGTTGCGGTCGGTGCCGCTGACCGTGATCGCCTCGGGGACCCGTTGCGGCGACAGGTCGCACGCGTCTTCGCTGGAGTTGCCCGCGGCGATCACGTACGTGATCCCGGACTTGCTGGAGTTGCGGATCGCCTCCTCCAGGTCCGGCTGGATGGCCGTCCCGGTGGTCCAGCTTATGTTGACCACGGCCGGGCGCTGCGCGCTGCGCGTGATCCAGTCGATGGCCTTCAGCGCATTGGCCGAGTCGCCGTGCGCCTCACAACTGCCGACCACCCGCACCGGGTGCACCTTGGCGTTCTTGGCCACGCCCCAGGTGCTGCCGGCGGCCACGCCCGCCACCGCCGTGCCGTGGCCCGAGCAGTCGCCGTGGTCGGTCCCCGGCGGGCCACTCGTCACCCGCCCGCCGAACTCCTGGTGCGTGGCCCGCACCCCGGTGTCCATGATGTAGATGCCGGTGCCCGACGCGTCCGTGTAGTCGAAGGTCCCGCTCAGCGACTGCCCGACCTGGTCGATGCGGTCCAGCGCCCACTGCGGGTCGTTCTGCCTGGACTGTGCCTGCGGCGCGCCGCTGGGCGTGGACCGCGGCCGTGACGCCGCGTCCTTCTCCGGCTTCATCGGCGGGGACGGCACCACCAGGACGACGTCCTTGCGGACCGAGGCCACCAGTGGGTCCTTGGCCATCGCCGCCGCCTGCTCCGGCGACAACTGCGCGGAGAACCCGTGCAGCGCCGTCGTGTACACGTCCTTGAGCCGCCCCCCGACCCGATCGGTCAGGTCGCGGGCCGCCTTGGTGATCCGGTCCTCGCCCCGCAGCGCCGGCCGGTCGGCGAACCGCACGATGTAGCTGTTCGGGATCGGCTTGCCGGCGATCTCCTTGTCCTTGCCGGGCGGACCGTGCTCCTGGGTGGGAGAGGCGGTCGGCGTGGCCGAGGGTTGCGAGGGTTCGGGGGCCGCCTCGGCTGCGGCCACGCCTTCGGCGAGGAGCGCGGTGGTGAGCGCGGCCAGGGCCGTGGCCCGTGACAGCACCGATATGGTCCGGGCGGGTAACGGCCTTACTGACGTTCCGTATATCACCCGTCGCAGAATGCGAATCATTGACATCCTGTTCTAGCTAAGCCTTCGAAATGCACTGGAATTAGTGCGGCCACAGCCTAGTACGACAGTCGGCGAATTCACAGAGAAGGCAGCCGTGCGGAGCGCGGCCATTCCCCGCGACAATTAATATGCGGAATTCCGTCAAATGCTCGTAATGCCCATGCGTTTACGCCCCCCGCAGGGGCCCCGGACCAAGGATGCCGCTCACGCAGGAGGAGGCGGCCCGCCCGGCGCTCGCTCCGCGACCGCCGGGATCTGCCGGTAGGGGGCCGAGAACACCGGCGCGCCGGCGGCGGTCTCGGCCGATTCACCGGCCATCTCCAGGTGTCAGTCCCTGAAAGCGTGGAAACGGTTCTACGCCACAGCGCTCCTCAGTAGAACACGTCTCGTCTACCTTTATCTGCGACCCCTGCACCAGCGTTTACCCGGAGGCACCCAAGCACCTCTTCCGCACCGGTCAGCGGCACGCCAAGCACTGACGCGAGCGTCGCTCTGGTGCCGCGGAAGGTCGCCGTGGGGGAGGCGTCCGAAACCGCAGGTCTCCCTTCGGTCTCCCATCTCGATCAACGCCGACTCACGGATCTGGCGGAATCAAGGGAACACCAGGTTGAGCGCGGTGTTGCAGAGTAGGGCGGGTGGGACTTGAACCCACGACCCACGGATTATGAGTCCGATGCTCTGACCAGCTGAGCTACCGCCCCCCGAAGGCGCGGAATGATCTGCGGCTTCGGCAAACCTGTGTGAACGTACCATGTGAACACACCTGGTGCACAGCATAGGATTCACCGATTCGGCCGCGGCTGCAAGCCGGGGGTGGGGCGGCGGGGGTGGGTGTCGGGGTCGAGTTTGGTGGCGGCGGCGCGGAGGGTGGCGGCGAGGCGGGCTCGGGTTTTCGGGATGCGCGGGCGGGGGCGGGGGCGGTCCGGGACGACGGGGGCGTCGGGGAGGGCCGAGTGGAGACGGGAGCGGTGCCGCATGGCGGCTTCGTGGGCGATCACCTGGAGCGGGTCCATGGCGGCCTCCTTAATCGATTAAGAGCTTAATCGATTAAGGGCGTTGCGGCAAGGGGCGGGCCGCTACGTTGGGAGCATGGCGGCGCGTGGCAACAAGGTGACCCTGCAGACGATCGCCGACCAGGTCGGCGTCTCGCGGGCGACCGTGTCCTACGCCTTCTCCCGGCCCGACCAGCTCAGCGACGCGCTGCGCAGGGAGATCCTGCGGGTGGCGGCCGAGCTGGGGTACGCCGGGCCGGACGCCGCCGCGCGGTCGCTGCGGCTCGGCCGGGCGGGCGCCCTCGGGCTGTTGTTCACCGAGACGCTGTCCTACGCCTTCGCCGACCCCTACGCCATCGACTTCATCAGGGGGCTCACCGGGGCCGTCGAGGACGCCGGGGTGGGGCTGTTGCTGCTGCCGTTGCAGGGCGGCGGCGGCAGCCGGGCCGCGACCGTGCGCGACGCCGTGGTGGACGGGTTCTGCATGTTCTCGCTGCCCGACGGGCATCCGGCCGTGGTGGAGGTGACCCGCCGCAGGCTGCCGGTCGTGGTCGTGGACGAGCCCTACCTTCCCGGTCATCCGTTCATCGGGATCGACGAGCGCACGGCGGGCACGCAGGCCGCGCGCCACCTGCTGGACCTCGGCCACCGCCGGATCGCCGCGATCGTCACCGGCCTGTACCACGACGGCGCCGGCGGCTGGTGCGGCCCGGAACGCCGGGACGGCGCGATCTTCCAGGCCATGCGCACCCGCATCCTGGGATACCGCGCGGCGGCCGAGGAGGCCGGGCTGAACTGGGACCGGGTGCCGATCTACGAGGTGCCGCGCAACCTGCGCGAGCAGGCCAGGCAGGCGGCCCGCGAGGTGCTGCGCCTCGCGCCGCGGCCCACCGCGCTGCTGGCCAACACCGACATCCTGGCGCTCGGCGCGATGGACGCGGCGGCTGATCTCGGCCTGCGCGTCCCGGCGGACCTGTCGATCGTCGGGTTCTCCGACAGCGGAGCCGAGGAGGCCGGGCTGACCACCGTACGGCAGCGCGGTCCCGAGACCGGCGAACTGGCCGGCCGGCTGCTGCTCGCCGCCGACCCCGCGCCGCCCGGCCGCACGATCGTCCCGCACGAACTCGTCGTCCGCCGCTCGACCGCGCCGCCATCCGGCCAATGAGCCCGCGCGTGGCGCGGGCGCAGGGCGGGCACAATCGCCCTCGGTCACGCCCCATCGCCTACCGCTGAGGAGCGCCAACCGTGCCCGGTTCCGCAGATTCGTTCCGCGCCGCCCGCGACGCACTGCTCCGGTTCTCGCACGACCGTGCGGCCGCCGCCCGGGAGTTCCACTGGCCGGAGTTCGGCCCGGTGTTCAACTGGGCCACCGACTGGTTCGACGAGATCGCCCGGGGCAATCCCGCCACCGCCCTGTGGATCGTGGCGGAGGACGGCAGCGAGACCAGGCTGTCCTTCGATGAGCTGGCCCGGCGTTCGGACCAGGTGGCGACCTGGCTTTCGGACGCCGGAGTACGGCAGGGCGACCCGGTCATCGTCATGCTGGGCAACCAGGTCGAGCTGTGGGAGACCACGCTGGCCGTCATGAAGCTCGGCGGGATCGTGATGCCGACCGCCACCGCCGCCGGTCCGGCCGACCTCGCCGACCGGGTGGCCCGCGGCGGCGCGCGCTTCGTGATCGCCAGGGCGGCCGACACGGCCACGTTCGAGCGGGTGCCGGGGGAGTACACCCGGATCCTCACCGGGGAGAAGGACGCACCGGGGTGGCTGCCCTACCGCGAGGCGTACACCGTGAGCCCGCGCCGCTTCACCGCCAGGACCGCGCCCGGCGACCCGCTGCTGTACTACTTCACCTCCGGGACCACCTCCCGTCCCAAGCTGGTGGTGCACACCCAGGTGTCCTATCCGGTGGGGCACCTGACGACGATGTACTGGCTCGGCGTGCGCCCCGGCGACGTCCACCTGAACATCAGCTCGCCCGGCTGGGCCAAGCACGCCTACAGTTGCCTGTTCGGCCCGTGGAACGCCGAGGCCACGGTCTTCGTCGTCAACCACGCGCGCTTCGACGCCGCGGCGCTGCTCGACCGCGTCCGCGCGGCGGGCGTGACGACGTTCTGCGCCCCGCCCACGGTGTGGCGGATGCTGGTGCAGGCCGACCTGTCCGGAGGTCCGGGCGCGCTGCGCGAGGCCACCGCCGCGGGCGAGCCGCTGAACGCCGAGGTCATCGCGCAGATCGAGCGGGCGTGGGGGCTGACCGTCCGCGACGGGTACGGCCAGACCGAGACCACGCTGCTGGTCGGCAACTCGCCGGGCGTGCCGGTGCGGCCCGGGTCCATGGGGCTGCCGATGCCCGGCGTCGGCGTCGAGCTGATCGACGCGGCCACCGGGCTGCCGGGCGATGAGGGCGAGGTGTGCCTGGACCTCGCCGCCGGGCCGCGCAACCTGATGGCCGCCTACCTCGCCGACGAGGGGCCGGTCACGCCGGGCGCGTCCGACGGCCGGTACCACACCGGCGACATCGCCGTCCGCGACGCCGACGGCTACATCACCTTCCTGGGCCGGGCCGATGACATGTTCAAGGCGTCGGACTACCGGATCAGCCCGTTCGAGCTGGAAAGCGCGCTGATCGAGCATCCGGCGGTCGCCGAGGCCGCCGTGGTGCCCGCGCCCGACGCGATCCGGCTGGCGGTGCCCAAGGCGTACATCACCCCGGCGGCCGGCTGGGAGCCGGGCAGGGACACCGCGCTGGCGATCTTCCGGCACGCCCGCGAACGGCTCGCGCCCTACCAGCGGATCCGCCGCCTGGAGTTCGGCGACCTGCCCAAGACGACCTCGGGCAAGATCCGCCGTGTCGAGCTGCGGGCCAGGGAACAGGGGGCCGCCGCCGCGCCCGGGGCGCACGAGTGGCGCGACGACGAGTTTCCCGAACTCCGCGCGGGCGGCCGATGATCACCCCGGTCTTCCGGTGAGGAGGCCGCGCAGGCGTTCCAGGAGCCGTCCACGGCGCAGTTCCACGACCATCACGACCAGCAGGATCAGGCCCTGGGCGATCTGGTAGAGGAACGGGCTGAGCCGCATGATGTTGAACCCGCTGGCCAGCACCTGCAAGGCGATCGCGGCCAGCACGACCCCGGCCACCGAGCCGCGCCCGCCGAACGGGTCGGTGCCGCCGAGTACCGCGATCACGATGGCGAGCAGCACGTACGAGCCGCCGTAGTCGGGGCTGGCGCTGGTGGACTTGGCCGCGATCACGATGCCGGCGATCCCGGCGAGCAGCCCGCTGATCAGGTAGGTCCGCATCAGCACGCCGCGCTCGTCCACGCCGGAGTACCTGGCCGCGACCGGGTTCGCGCCCACCAGGACGATCCTGGTGCCAAGGCCGGTACGCGAGACGATGTGCCAGATGAGCAGCGCCGCCCCGATGAAGATCAGGAATGCCACCGGCACGTACGCGATCGTCGCGTCACCGAGCCACAGGAACGTGCCGGGGAAGCCGTACTGCGCCTCGCCGTCGGTCCACAGGATCGCGATGCCGTTGAAGATCTGCATGGTGGCCAGCGTGGCCAGGATGGGGGAGACCCGCACCCGGGAGACCAGCAGGCCGTTCACCGCGCCGCAGGCCATCCCGACCAGCAGCGCCGCCGCGCAGAACGCCACCAGCAGCAGCGGGCTGGTCGCCGTCTCGCCGCCGGCCGCGATGTAGAGCCCGGCGGTGGTGAGCGCGGCGAGGTTCGCGGTGGCCACCACGGACAGGTCGATACCGCCGGTGATCATGGTGAGCGCCATCGCCAGCGCGAGCAGCCCGATCTCCGGCACCGAGTAGGCGATCGACTGGAAGTTCAGCGTCGTCGGGAACACCGTCGGCGCGAGCGCCGAGAACACCACGACGAGCAGCAGCGTGAGCGCCACCAGCCGTGTCACGTGCGCGTTGCGCAGGGCGACCCCCGCCACGGTCCGAACGCCCGTCATGACCGCACCTCCGCGAGGATCGGGGTGGATTTGCGTCTGCCCTGGCCAAGAGCCTGTAGGCCGACGCCCAGAAGGACGAGCAGGCCGACCGCGAGGCGCTGCCAGGCGCTCGGCACGCCGAGCAGGATGAGGGAGTTGTTGATCACGGCGATGAGCGTGACGCCGAGCACGGTCCCGAGGACCGAGCCCCGCCCGCCGAAGATCGACGCGCCGCCGATCACGACGGCCGCGATCACGTCCAGCTCGCCGCCGACCAGGTCGTAGGGGTTGGCCTGGCGGCTCAGCGTCACGTGCATGAGCCCGCCGAACCCCGCCAGCGCCCCGGCGAACAGGTAGACGAACGTCTGGACGCGCCCGACCCTGATCCCCACCCGGCGGGCGGACTCCACGTCGCCGCCGATCGCGTAGATCGACCGGCCCAGCATGGTGCTTCGCAGCAGCAGCGCGACCAGGACGCACAGCACCGCCACCGGCAGCGCGAGGAGGGTCATCCGGGCGGTGCCGCCGCCGGTGGTGACGGCGAACAGGTCCGAGCGGGCCAGCGTCTCCAGCCCGGTGGGCAGATTGGAGAGGTACTGGGAGCCGACGAACGCGATCAGCGCACCCCGCACGATGCCCTGTGTGCCCAGGGTGACGATCAGCGTCGGCAGCCGGAATCCGGCGACCATGGCCGCGTTGAGCCCGCCGAGCACCGCCCCGGCCAGCGCGGCGAGCGCGAACGGCCAGACGGTCCCGTCCGCGCCGAGGTCGTTCATGAGCACGATGACGCCGTAGCCGCTGAAGATCGCGATGGCGGTGAACGAGACGTCGATGCCGCCCGAGACGATGACCACCAGCATGCCGAGCGCGAAGGTGAGGTCGACCAGCAGCGACCTGACCACGTTGGTGAGGGTCGCCGGGCCCAGGAATCCGGGTTCGACCACCCCCATCATCAGCACGAGGAGAACGATGAGGCCGGCCAGCAGCCCCTCGTTGTTCTCCCCGCGCAGCCGGGAGAGTCGGTGGGCGTTCACCCGGTCAGCCCGTCCGTGACGGCCTGGACGCTCATCCGGTCCGAGGTGATCTCATCGACCACCCGGCCCCGCCGTACGACCAGGACCCGATGGCAGACGCCGACCAGTTCGGGCACGTCGTCGGAGATGACGAGCACCCCCATGCCGGCGCGGGCGCGGTCGCGCAGCACCTGGAGGATCCCTTCCTTGGAGCCGATGTCCACCCCGACGGTGGGGCTGTTCAGCACCAGTACGCGCGGCGAGCGGGCCAGCCACTTGCCGAGCACCACGCGCTGCTGGTTGCCGCCGGACAGGGTGCGCACCGGCGCGGTCACATCGGAGGTCTTGATCCGCAGCGACTCGACCGCGGTGGTGACCGTGCGCTGGACGGCCTCGCCGCGCAGCCGCCCGGACCGCGAGACGAGCCGGTCGATGCTGCCCGCGATGAGGTTGCGGCGGATCGACTGGCCGAGGAACACGCCCTGGGTCAGCCGGTCGCCGGGCACGTAGGCGATCCCGGCGCGGATCGCGTCGTGGACCGAGCGCACCCGGACCGGCTCGCCGTCCACGAGGATGTCGCCGGTGTCGGCGGGCCGCATGCCGAAGATCGCCTCGGCGATCTCGGTACGACCGGAACCGAGCAGCCCGGTCAGCCCGACCACCTCGCCGGCCCGCACCGAGAACGACACGCCGGCGAACTCGTGCCTGCGCCCGAGCCCGCGGGTCTCCAGCACCGGGCGGGCGTCGGGGGGCAGGTCGGTGACGTCGCGGTCCTCGGTGACGTCCTGGCCGGTCATCACCCTGACCAGGGTGGGCCGGTCCAGGTCCTTGACCTCGCTCGCGCGAACGACCTCGCCGTTGCGCAGCACGGTCACCCGGTCGGAGATCCGGAAGACCTCCTCCAGCTTGTGGCTGACGAACACCACCGCGAGGCCCTCGGCGCGCAGCGTGTCCACCAGGGCCAGCAGCGCGTCCACCTCCCGCCAGGTGAGGGCGGTGGTGGGCTCGTCCATGAACAGGACCTTGGCGTCGTGCGCGAAGGCCCGGCAGATGGCCGCGAGCTGGCGCTGGGCGACCGGCAGGTTCTCCACCCGCTCGCCGAGCTCCAGGGAGACGCCCAGGCGTTCGGTGGTGGCCCGGGCCAGGGCCATCGCGTCGCGGCGGGAGACCAGCCGCCGCCGCGACGCCACCCGGGCGACCATTGCGATGTTCTCGGCGACCGACAGGTTGGGAAACAGCGACAGATCCTGGTGGATCACCTGGATTCCCAGCTCGACGGCCCGGGTGGGGGTGAGCCGGCCGACGTCGTGGCCGTCGAGCGTGATGGTCCCGGAGTCGGGCTGCTCCACGCCGCTCACTATCTTGATCAGGGTGGACTTGCCCGAGCCGTTCTCCCCGGCGAGGCAGTGCACCTCCCCGCGGCGGATGTCCACATCCGCGTCGCGCAGTGCCGCCACGCCCCCGTACGTCTTCCTGACGCCGCGGGCGCGCAGCACGATCGCCGTTTCCGGCATCCGCGCTCCTTCCGGCGGGGCTGGGGCCGCACGCCGGTCCCAGCCCCGGGATGGTCTAGAACTTGTATTCGGCGGCGTTGGACTTGTCCACGTCGATCCAGGCGTTGCCGTGGAAGGTCGTGGGGTTGCCGGGGAACCGCTTCAGCGACTCATAGCCGGGCAGCCCGAGGTTCGTGCCCTCCTCGAGCTGCTTGCCCTCGGCCAGCAGTTGGGCGATCTTCAGCATGGCCTTGCCCGCGACCGCGGGGTCCCAGAAGAAGATCTTGTCGATCGAGCCGTCGGCGAAGTACTTCTCCGAGACCGACGGGATCGAGGTGCCCATCACGCACACCTTGTCCGAAAGGCCCGCCTCCTGGACGGCCCGGCCGATGCCGGCGACGTCGGTCGCGGCGCTGCCGATGATGCCCTTGATGTCCGGATTGCGGGTGAGCAGTTCCTTGGTCCGGTCATAGGCGACGCCGGTGTTCTCCTGCGACTCGATCGGGTCGGCGACCCGCGTGACGCCCTTGAACTTCTCCTGCGCCCGCGCCTGGGCGCCCGCCGCCCACTCCATGTGGGTCTTGGCGGTGAGGTGGCCGACGAAGTTCGCGTACTTGCCGGACTCGCCCATGCACTTGGCCAGCTCGTCCATCATGTGCGCGCCGTACGCGGTGTTGTCGAACGCCTCGATGTCGGCGTCGGTGTTCTTCTGGTCGCTGGCCTCGTGGGTGACGACCTTGATGCCCGCGTCGCGGGCCCGCTTGAGCACGCCCTCCAGCGACTCCGGCGAGTTGGGGACGACCGCGATGGCGGTCGGCCGCTGCGGGATCAGGTCCTGGATGATCTTGACCTGCTTCTCGGGACCGGCATCGTCGGCGCCGGTCTGGGTGGCGTCGATGCCGGTCTCCGTGGCGAACTCCTTGACGCCGGTCTCCATCCGGTTGAACCAGCCGACGCCGGTCAGCTTCACCACGGTGACGAAACGCAGGTCGGCGGGGGCGGCGGTGTTCCCGCCGCCGTTCCCGCCGTCCGAGCGGAGGTCCGCGCTCGAACCACAGGCGGCGAGGGCACTGGCGGACGCGACGGCCACCAGGAGCGTTGAGATCTTGCGCATTGAGGGCTCCTGTCCGGAGGGTTGATTCAGGCGCCGCCCCTGCGCGCCGGCTCCCAGTGGCCGGACTCGGCGGCTGCGGAGACCAGGCGCTTGACCCGCTCGGGGTCCACCTCGTTCCACGTGACGCCGTCGCGCTTGAGGGCGGTGCCGACGATGCAGGCGTCCGCGATCGCCAGCATCTGGCCCACGGTCTGCGGGTTGACGCCGGTGTTGGCGATGACGGGTACCTCTCCGACCGCCTCCTTGGCGGCACGGAGCTGCGCGACGTCCACGCCGGTGCCGGTCACGACACCGGACACGCACACCGCGTCGGCGAGCGAGCTGAACACGGCCGACCGCGCGGTGAGCGCGATGTCGCGGGGCGCGATCGGCGCCGCGAACTCGGCGGTGACGTTGTAGAACATCTTCACGCCGTCCGCGCCGATCCGGTCGCGGAAGGAAAGGGTCTCGGCCGGGTCGGTGTTCCACACCCCGAAGTCGCCCGCGTAGGCCCCCGTGAACACTTCGCGGACGAACAACGCGCCGGTGGCGTGGGCGAGGGCGAGCGCGGCCTTGGGGTCCCAGAGCACGTCCACGCCGAAGGGGATCGGCAGGTCGCGGCTCAGCTCGGCCACCGCCGCGCCCATCACCGCCGTGGTCTCCGGCCCGGCCACCGTCCGGTACGGCCGGTCGCCCTCGTTGCAGAACATGACCGCGTCCACACCGCTGTCCGCGAGGTGCTCAAGGTCGCGGCGGACGGCATCGACCACGCCGCGCACCCCGGCCGACCTGTCGTGCAGCGGCTGGCCCGGCAGCGGCGGGAAGTGGGCCATCGCGATGACGGCCTTGCGCTTGCCGAACATCTCCTGGAAAAGGGTCATGCCATCCCTCCGTTGCGAAGTTGCGCCGCGCCGCGCGACAGATCGGTGTCGCGCAGGCGGGCGTTGAGTGCGACGAGCAGATCGGTGGTCGCGACGACGTCCGAGAGCTGCCCGGTTTCCGTGGGCGCGTGGGTGTAGCGCACCGGGATGCCCACGCCGACGGCGGCGATGCCCTCGGCGGTGGCCATCGGCACGAACGCCGCGTCGGTGATGATGCCGACCATGGCGTCGTGCTGGAGCGGGACGCCGGCGTCGCGTCCCGCGGCCTCGACGGCGCGGACCAGCCCGGGGTGCGGGATGAGCCCGCCCAGGGTGCCGCGCCCGTGGAAGGAGAGGCGGGAGAGCGTCGGGCCGCCGCCCAGCGCGACCGAGCCGACCCCGCTGAGGTCGGGGGTGTCGGTGGCGGGGGCGACGTCGACGTTCACCACCACGTCGGGGGCGAACCGCGACACCAGTGCCAGCGTGCCCCTGACGTGGAACTCCTCCTGGGTCGTGAACGCGACGTGGACGGGCTGCGGTGGCGGGTCGGCCAGCAGCCGGTCCACGTACGCCAGCAGCGCGGCCACGCCGACCCGGTCGTCCAGCGACTTGGCGGCGAACCGGCCGCCGGCCAGCTCGTCCCAGGTGGGCGCGTAGGTGATCGGGTCACCGACCCGCACGCCCATGCGCGCCGCCTCCTCCCGGCTGTTCGCGCCGAGGTCGAGGTAGAGGTCGGTGGCCGGGCGGGCCACGTACTTCTCCTCCGGCGGGGTCAGGTGATGGCTTTTCACGCCGACGACCGCCGGTATGTCGCCGTCGCGGGTGTGGACGACCAGCCGCGCGGCCGGCAGCACCCGCTCCGGCATGCCGCCGAGCCGGTGTACGCGAAGCCAGCCGTCCGCCTCGATGCCCCGCACGACCAGCCCCAGCTCGTCGAGATGGGCGCTGACCAGGATGCGCGGCCCGTCACCGGAGCCGCCAAGGGTCACCGCCACCTGGCCGAGCCGGTCCACCACGGGCGTGAGCCCGCGTGCGGTGAGGTGGTCGGCCACCGCGGCGGTCAGCCGGTCCTCGTTTCCCGCGGGGGCGGGCGTCGCGGACAGCGACCTGATCAGCCCTGACAGATCGCCGAGCGGGTCCCAGGAGGTCAACCTGCACCTTCCTTCCTGCGCGAAGTTGGGCGCCAGTTTGCACGGTTACGTGCAGAGCCGTCAAGGTTTCTGCGCGGAAGCGTGCAATGGCACCGGGTTCTGCGCTTTCTCCCGTGCACGGATTCGCGTATGGTGCTGCCACCGGGAGGGGAGATGCTCACGAGTCAGCGAAGGCGCGAGATTCTGCGCAGGGTGGCGGAAGAGGGCTACGTCGAGGCCCGCGCACTGGCCGGCGACCTTGCGGTGGACCCGTCCACCATCCGGCGCGACCTCGACGCGCTCGCCCGGGCGCGGCAGATCACCCGGGTCAGGGGCGGGGCGCGTCCCGCGCCGAGCGGGGCGGCCGACGTGCCGTACGTGGTCAAGCAGCAGGAACGGCTGCACGCCAAGACGGCCATCGCCCAGGCGGCGGCCGAACTGGTCGCCGACGGCATGTCCGTGGTGCTGGACAGCGGGTCCACGATCTACCAGGTCGGCCTGGCCCTGCGGGAGCGGCGCGGGCTCACCGTGGTCACCAACGACCTGCGCACGGCCAAGATGCTGGCCACCGTGCCCGACATGCGGCTGCTGGTCTCCGGCGGCGAACTCCTCGGGTCGGTGTACTCGCTGGTCGGCCACGCGGCCGAGACGTTCGTCCGCGACGTCGCGGTGGACATGGCCTTCCTCGGCGCCGACGCGATCGAGGTGGCGGCGGGCATCACCAACACCAACAGCCTGGAGGTCCCGCTCAAGCGGGCCATGATGGAGTCGGCCGGCCGCACGGTCGTGTGCGCGGACAGCAGCAAGTTCGGCAGGCGCGCGCTGGTCAAGGTGGCGGCGCTGGACGAGGTGGGGCTCGTGCTCACCGACACCGAGCTTCCCGAGGGGGAGGCCGGGCCGTACGGCGGGGTGCTGCGCAGGGTGCCGGTCGCCGAGACCCCCGCGCCCGATCCCGGCGACGGCGACGCCGAGGCGGTGTTCGCGTGAGCGTGCCGGCTTCCGCGGGCCGCTTCCTGGGCATCGACGTCGGCACCGCGTCCAGCAAGGCGGTGCTGGTAGCCGAGGACGGCACGGTGGTCGCCTCCGCGACCCGCCCGCACGAGACCGCCAACCCCCGGCCCGGCTTCTTCGAGCACGACCCCGAGGGCGTGTGGTGGGCCGACACGGTCGCGCTGCTGCGCGAACTACGCGAGCGCGCGGGCCTTTCCGCGGTCGCCGGGGTCTGCGTCAGCGGCATCGGGCCGGTGGCGCTGCTCACCGACGCCGCCGGACGGCCGCTGCGGCCCGCGATCCTGTACGGCATCGACACCCGCGCCGGCCGGGAGATCGGCGAGCTGACCGCGCGGCTCGGCGCCGAGCGGGTCGCCGAGGCCGCGGGCAACCCGCTGACCAGCCAGGCCATCGGCCCCAAGCTGATGTGGGCGCGCCGCCACGAGCCGGAGACCTGGGCGCGGGCCCGCCGCTGGTACCAGGCGTCGAGCTGGCTCGTCCACCGGCTGACCGGCGAGTACGTGATGGACCGCTACTCCGCCAGCGCCTCGGACCCGATGTACGCGCTCGACGCCCACGACTGGTGGGACCCGGCCTGGGAGGCGCTCCGGTCTGAAGGGGCCCCCGGGCTGGAGCGTCCCCGCCTGGCCGCCCCCGGCGAGGTCGTGGGCGAGGTCGCCCCCGCCGCCGCTGACGCGCTCGGCCTGCCCGCGGGCGTGCCGGTGCTGGCCGGCACGATCGACGCACTGGCCGAGGCGTACAGCGTCGGCGTGCGCGACGTCGGCGACATGATGGTCATGTACGGCTCGACGATGTTCTTCATCCAGCACGCCGCCGCCCCCGCCCGCCACCCCGGCCTGTGGAACAACGCCTCGCTGACCGGCCGGGGCTTCTCGGTGGCCGCGGGCATGGCCACCTCCGGCCTGGTCACCGGCTGGTTGCGCGACCTCACCGGCGTCGGCTACGCCGAACTGGCCGCCGAGGCGGAGCGGGTCGCCCCCGGCAGCGACGGACTGGTCCTGCTGCCCTACTTCGCCGGGGAGCGCACGCCCATCGCCGACCCCGACGCCCGGGGCGTGTGGGCCGGGCTCACCCTGCGGCACACCCGCGCCCACCTCTACCGTTCGATCCTTGAGGGCGTGGCCTTCGGCGTGCGCCACAACATCGAGGCCATGGCCGAGGCCGGCGCCGACCCCGCCCGGCTGGTCGCGGTCGGCGGCGGCGCGACCGCGCTGTGGCCGCGCATCGTGACCGACGTGACCGGCAGGCCGCAGGACCTGCCGTCCACCACGGTCGGCGCCTCCTACGGCGACGCCCGCCTGGTCGCCGACGCGCTCGGCGTGGACACCTCCACCTGGAACCCCGTCAAGGAACGCCTGGAGCCCGACCCCGTTCCCCGCGACCGCTACGACGAGCTGTACGGCGTCTACCGCCGCACCTACCAGGCCCTGCGTGCCGACCTGCACCTGCTCGCCGAGATCCAGACCGGCGCGGCCGGCCGGCAGAACGGTCAGCAGAGCTGACTGCTGATCCCGTTGATTCCGTGACCCGAATCAACCGAGACGACCGTGAATCCGGCTGAATCGGCGGCCAGGTCCAGGCCCGGGTCCCGGCGCGCCACGCGCTCGCGCAGATGCTCGATGGCCGCGCCCGGCAGGGCGCCGGCGTCGGCGAGCCGTTCCCGGTAGGCCGCGTAGACCGAAAGCGCCTCGGCGGGCCGGCCGGAACGGTAGCAGGCCAGCATCAGCAGACCCGACACCTCCTCGTCCGGCGGGCCGTCACCGGCCAGGCGGGACAGCTCGGGGATGATCCGGGCGTGCCTGCCCAGCCGTAGTTCGGCCTTGAGGAGGGCGATCACCGCCGCGCGGTGCTCCTCCTTCAGCACCTGCCGCTGCTCGGCCGCCCACCGGCCGGTCAGCCCGTTCAGCGGCTCGCCGGCGATCAGGCGTTCCGAACCCCATTCCCGCAGTGCCGCGCGCAGCAGCCGCACGGCCTCGGGGTCGTCGTCGTGCAGCCGGGCATAGCCCTCCCGCGCCTGGTCGCGGAATCGGTGCACGTCCACCTCGGCGCGCTCGGCGCGCACCCGGTACAGGCCGCCCTTGCCCTCGGGCAGCAGGTGGCCGCCCGCCCGCGCCCTGCCGAGGTGGCGGCGCAGGTCGCTCGCGTAGTGGTGGATGACCTTACGCGCGCTCTTGATCGGCTCGCCGTCCCACAAGGTGCCGATCAACTGCTCGATATGTACCGGATCGGTCTCTGAGAGCAGGAGTACGGCCAGGAGTAAACGCTGTTTACGGTCGCCGAGATGTACCCACACTCCCTCCCGATAAGCATCGACTTCACTCAACAATCGAAACCGCATCGCCCCTCCTTCGCGAACTACGAGCCGCCACCCGGCGTGATATCCGATCCTCTTTTCCAGCGGGCGGCACCGGCACCCCCGCCAACAGCCCCACAAGGGAAAGGACGTAACGATGGAAACCGCACAGGAAACCCGGCGGCGAGACGCCGAATGGTTCAAGGCCACCGCCAGTGACAACGGCGGAGGCTGCGTCGAGGTCGCCAGGCGCGGCGAGGGGGTTTCGGTCCGCGACTCCAGGGACCCCGCCGGCCCCGTGCTCCACTTCAGCGGTAAGGAGTGGACGGAGTTCATCGCCGGGGTGCACGCCGGGGAGTTCGACCTGACGACCTGACACGGGGTTGTGCCTGGCGGGGGGAAGGTGCCCGCCGCCCGTCCGCGCACGGGCGGCGGGCGGCCGGGGCGCCATGGCCACGGCGGTCAACGCGCCGATCCGCCGATCTCGGCGCGCAGGGCAGCGAGGAATTCGCGTGCCTCGTCCTGATAGATCGCCGTTCCGCTGAGCAGATTCCATTGCCGTTCGTAGATGGCGACGTCTTCTGCGGCGTTGGCGTTCAGCCGGACATGGGTGGTCTCGACCTGGACGAAGGTGTCCTCCGCGCTTTCGTCACCGATGTACACCGTGAACCCGTGCGCCGGGCAGACCACCGCTTCCCTGTTGTGCGGTATCAACCCGATCGAGACGTTCTCCAGCGTGCTCAGGGACGAGACCCGGTCCAATTGGGCCAGCAGCAGTTTGGCCGGGCCGGGGCGGCATCTCAGCGCCGCCTCGGTGACCAGGAATTCGAAACGCCGGTTTTCCTGATAAAGTGCGAGCTGGCGTTGCAGGCGGGCCGCCACCGCCATCGCCAGATCGCCCTCCGAGTAGGGCGGGTCGAATAACAGAAAGACCCGACGGGCATACTCGGCGGTCTGTAGCAGGCCGGGGACGAGCGTCGGCTGGAAGACCCTGACGAGCTTGGCCTGGTCCTCCTGCTCCCGGATGTCGTCCTGCAGATGGGGTTGCCGTTGCAGCGCCGTCCGCCAGGTGTGGATCTCGGTGAACGCCGACTCGGTCAGGTCGACCAGCCACTCGCGCGTCTGCGTGGAGGACTCCACCGCGTCGGCCCACGCGGTCACCTCCGGCATCGTCGGGATCACCGTGCCCGACTCGATCCTGGAGATCTTGGATTGGCTCATGCCGATGCGATGGGCGAGGTCCCGGCCGGAGATCCCGGCGAGGTCGCGCAGCCGGCGCAGCTCGGTGGCCAGCCGCTGTCGCTTGGTCAGATGTACTCCGCCATCACCGCTGCTTCCGTCCCGCACAGCGCCCCCCGTGGCAGTCACGCAATTGAACATCCTTGGATTACCTGATTTAGCGTGATTCCAAATGATGTAGCACTAAATCAGGTCGGGTCGGGGATGTCAAACCAGGCGCAGTCCGGACATCTCTCCCGCTCGGCCGTGTCAGGCGGGCCTCATGCCCGCTGGCCGGCCTCCGATGATTCGGGATGATGCGGATTGATGCGACACGACGACGCCGGGCCTGCCGACTGGCAGGCCCGGCGCCGGTGGATCAGCCGAGGGACGTGCGGTTTCAGTCGAAGACGTAGCGGACGTCGACGCCGCCGTGCGCGGCGTTGGCCGTGGTGCCGTTGATGTTGTTGACATTGCCGGACAGGTGCCCGTTGCCCAGGGCCTGGACGATGCTCTCGCCGAACAGGTTGCCCGACTGCGCCGCCTCGAGGTTGCGCGTGCGGTTGTTCCAGGAGTCCGCGTGGGCAGGCGCCGACAGCAACGAGACCGCCGCGGCGAGGGCGATGACGGCACCTGTGACACACAGCTTCTTGATCACTTGAGCTCCCTGCCGAGTTGGTTGACCGTTGTGGATCAATGGCATGGTCATCCTATAACCCTGCGTGCCGGATCAGTAGCGGATCGTGACGCCGATTTGATCGGCGTGCGGCCATGCTCGGCAGGGGAGGTTCGCGCCCGGCAATCGCCCCGAATCACCGCAGATCCCGCCAACAGTCCTTATGGTGGGCTGCGCGAGGAGGGCGGGGATTGTCGCCCTTACGTAGATGTAGCCGAGAGGGTTGACCGGGAGACGGAAGGTAGTGGATAAAGTAAACCGGGAGGGGGCCCCGTATTACAGATCTGTCCGGACCTTATCGGAGCCGCCGATGTCGAGCATGGCCGCATCCATTCTGGTGGGCCGTGACGCGGAGCTCGCCGCGCTCCTCGACGTGATCACCTTGCCGCCGGCGATCGCCCTGCTGGAAGGCGAGGCGGGCATCGGCAAGACACGCCTGGTGCACGCGGCGATCGACGGGCTGCCGGTGCGCGAGCGCACCGTGTTGCTCGGACACTGTCACCAGATTCGGGAGCCGTTCCCTTACGGCCCTGTCTTTGATGCGTTGAGGCATGTGTCGGGTCTGTCGGCAGACGGGCTAAATCCAGTCATCGGGGCGCTACGGGGGTATTTGCCGGAGTTGGCGGGAGAATTGCCGCCCTCGCTACCGCCGCTCGACGACCCGAGGGCCGAGCGGCATCGGCTGTTCCGCGCGGTCCACGCGCTGCTCGCCGCGGTGGCCCCCGCCGTGCTCGTGGTCGAGGACCTGCACTGGGCCGACGACGGCACCCGTGACCTGCTGCGCTTCCTGACCGACGAGCCGCCGGAAGGGTTCGCGCTGATCGTCACCTACCGGCGCGAGGATCTACCGGTCCCCGGCCTGCCGTTCGGGCGCGCGCACCGCAGGCCGCCGGGCACCCGCGGCGGCGTGATCGCGCTCAGGCCGCTGGCCGCCGCCGACGTCGGCAGGCTGGCCGGGGCGCTGCTCGGCCGCTCCGACCTGAGCGAGGCGTTCGCCGCCAAGCTCCAGGAACGCACGGCGGGCATCCCCTTCGTGATCGAGGAGGTCGTGCGCTCGCTGCCGGGCGGCGAGCGCGACCCGCTCGCCGGAGAGGGCGGCGCGGACGCGCTGGAGGGCATCGGCGTGCCGCTGCTGCTGCGCGAGGCCATAGCCGAACGCCTGGCCGGGCTCTCGCCCCCCGCGCTGAGCGCGGTGCGGGCCGCGGCCGTGCTGCGCGTGCCCGCGAGCGAGGAACTGATCGCCGCCGTGGCCGGCGGCGCCTCCGAGGCCGGGCTGCGTGAATGCCTCAAGGCCGGCGTCCTGCACGAGCACACCGAGGGCCGGTACGGCTTCCGCCACGCCCTCGCCCAGCAGGCCGTCTACGACGCGATCCCCGGCCCCGACCGCCGCCTGCGGCACGAGCGGGCGATGGCCGCGCTCGCGCCACTGGACCCGCCGCCGCTGGTCCAGCTCGCCTTCCACTCCCGCCGCGCGGGCGCGATCCAGGCATGGCAGCGCTACGGCGCCGCCGCCGCCGACCACGCCGCCTCCATCGGCGACATGCCGATGGCGGTCGACCTCATGGAGGGCATGCTCGCCGACTCCGAGCTGCCCAACGCCGTACGCGGCCCGATGGTGCTGCGGCTCAGCAGGGTCGCCGCGGTCGGGCTGTCCCACCGGCGGGTCGTGGGCCTGGTACGCCGGCTGCTGGCCGACGACTCGCTGTCGCGCGAGGTACGCGGCGAGGCCCGGCTGAACCTCGGCGTACTGCTGTGCAACCAGGCCGGCGAGGTCGCCGCCGGGCGGAGGGAGACCCTGGCGTCCCTCGCCGACCTGGAAGACCGTCCGGACATCGCGGCGCGCGGGCTGGCGCTGCTCGCGATGCCTCCGTGGGGTGATGACTCGCTGGCCACCCATCTGTCGTACATGGAACGCGCGGAGAAACTGGTGGCCACCACCGGCGACCCCGAGCTGACCACGGCCGTGCACGCCAACCGGGTCGCGCTGACCATGCTCGTGGGCGCGCCCGAGGCCGCCCAACTGGTCGGCACGCTGCCGGCGAGCGACCCTTCGGCCGCGGTGCGCAGGCAGGTGGCCCGGGGGTACGCCAACTTCTGCGACGCGGCCGTCGCGCTCGGCAACTACGACACCGCGAAGAGCTACGAGGCCGAGACCAGGCGGCTGGCCGAGGAGACCGGGGCGCAGTACCCGGACTATCTGGTCCAGTTGTCCTCGCTGCGCCTGGACTGGCTGACCGGCCACTGGGAAGGGCTTTGGGACCGGGCCGCCGCGGTGGTGCGGATGACCGCCGAGACGCCGCTGGTCGCGGTGGACGCCCGGCTGGTGCTCGGCATGCTGGCCGCGGCCAGGGGCGAGTGGGACGAGGCGGAGAACCACCTGCAAGAGGCCGGGCCGAACGACGCCGACTCGGGCTTCCTCCCGGTCATGTGCTCGGCGTCCGGCGGGCTGATCGAGCTGTACCTGATCCGCGACATGGTGGACGAGGCTGTCGCCGAGGCCGGGCGCGCGATCGGCAGGATGCGTCACAAGGGCATCTGGGTGTGGTGCGACCGGCTGGTGCCGCCCGCCGTGAGCGCGCTGCTGCGGGCCGGGCGCGAAACCGACGCCGCCGAGCTGGTCGCCGACTTCGAGGCGGGCGTGGTCGGCCGCAGCGCCCCGGCCTGCCTGGCCGCGCTGGAGATGGCGCGCGGGATCCTGGTGGAGTCGCGCGGCGAGTTCGAGGAGGCCGCCGGCCTGTACGCGCGGGCCCGCGCCGCGTTCGAGCCGCTGCCGCAGCCCTTCGCCGCGGCCAGGGCGGCCGAGGCCGAGGCGGGCGCGCGGCTCGGCCTCGGTGACCGCGCCGCCGCCGCCCGGCTGCTCGCCGACGCGGCCGGCCGCTTCGCCGGGCTCGGGGCGACCCACGACGCCGCCCGCTGCCGCAGGACGATGCGGGAGATCGGGGTGGAAAAGCCGCCGCCGAGGGGCCGCAAGAGCGGCGGCAACACGCTGTCGCCCAGGGAACGCGAGGTCGCCAGGCTGGTCGGGCTGGGCCGCACCAACCGAGAGATCGCCGAGGTGCTGTTCCTGTCGCGCCGCACGGTCGACACGCATGTCGCCAACGTGCTGCGCAAGCTCGGCGTCCGCTCGCGCGGCGAGGTGACGCCCCCGCCTGACTGAGCCGTTCGCCATGGCACCTCCCTTCGTTCGCCGGGCCTGCTCGTGCTCTGGATGAGATGGGACGGGATGTGGCGAGCCCCGGCCGGTGGCATCGCACTGGGGCGAGCGCGCTGCCACCGGCCGGGGACCGGTGCCCCCTTCCTCTGGGGTCTGGGATGGATTTGACCGTGCTTGTTCGCCGTGCCTTACGCGTGCCTTACAGGGTGATGCTCCAGGAGTCGAGCGTCCCCTGGTCCTGCGGGTAGACGTCGGTGACCTGGAGGGTCCAGGTGCCGACGGCGTTCTGGCTGACCGGCACCGAGTAGGTCCTGGTCTCGTACGGCGTGCAGTAGGTGCCGCCGTACTGGTCCACCAGATAGGTCGCGCCGTTCGGGGCGCGCAGGGTGAGGTGCAGGTCCTCGGCGCAGGGGTGGTCGATCGTCACGCTGAGCCGGACCGGGGACTCGGCGCGTCCGGTCGCCGTGGAGCTGACCGAGCTCGACACCGTGGTGTAGTCGTAGACCGGGTAGTCGGTGTCGTTGGTGAAGGTCCGGTCACCGCCGTCGTCGCCCACGGTCAGCCGGTAGGTCGCCGTGTGCGTCGCGGTCTCGCCGCTGCCGGTGATCGTCACGTTGTACGTGCCGGGCGGCGTGTTCCCCGAGGTGGAGATGGTCAGGCTGGACGTTCCACCGGAGGTCACCGTGGGCGGGTTGAGCGTGGCGGTGGTTCCGTCGGGCAGCCCGGCGGCGGCCGACAGGTTCACCGTCTGGGGGGTGCCCGCGGTGGTGGTCGTGCCGACCGTGGCGGTGGCCTGGCCACCGGGCTCCACGGTGCCGGACGCCGGGTTCACCGAGATCGAGAAGTCGCGCTCGTTGCCGGGACCGCCGACGGCGAGCTTCCAGATCGCGTACGCCGAGGCGTCCCCGGCCCGGTCCAGGATCGTGTCGTTGATGTTGTTGATGTTGTCGCACGCCTGGTGGTAGCAGGAGTCGTACGCCTGGTTGGCGCTGCCGCCCCACTTGGTCGCCTGGCCCGAGGTCTTGCGCGCGCTCGCGCCCGCGGCCACGCCGGAGGTGGCGATGCCGGCGTTCCTGAAGGAGGCGTCGTCGGACCGGTTGGCGCCCTCGACGTTCTCCTCGGGGGACAGGTTCAGCCCGTCGTAGAACGCCTTCAGGTGCTGGGCGGCGGTGGTGGAGATGTTGTTGATGAAGTAGCCGCCGTTGCGCGAGCCCACCATGTCGTAGTTGTGGTAGACCTTGATCTTGCTCCGCTCGGTGGAGCTGAGCGAGTTGACGTAGAAGCGGGAGCCGTTCAGGCCCTGCTCCTCGTCGGTCCACCAGCCGAAGCGGACGTGCTTGGCCATCGTGGGCCGCTTCTCCGCCAGGGTCAGCGCGACCTCCAGCAGCATGGCCGAGCCGGAGGCGTTGTCGTTGATGCCGGGGCCCGCGCTGACACTGTCGAGGTGCGCGCCGGCCATGATGACCTGGTTCTCATCCCCGCCCGGCCAGTCGGCGATCAGGTTCGGGCCGGAGCCGCCGGTGCAGCCGGAGGTGCACGGCTGGCGGACCACGGTGTAGCCGGCCTCGCGCAGCTTGCCCTCGATGAAGGAGACCGACGCGGTGTAACCGGCGCTGTAGGAGCTGCGGGTGCCGCCGTTGCCGGTGGCGATCGTCTGGAACTGCTGAAGGTGCGCCTTGACATCGGTCACGCTGATGTCCGGCGGATCGATCTCACCGGGACCGCCGTCGTCCACCCGCAGGCTGTAGGTCGCCGTGTGCGTGGTCTTGCCGGTGCCCTTGACCGTGATCGAGTAGGTCCCCTCGCCCACGGAGGAGGCGACCTGGAAGGTCGCGGTCGAGGAGCCGCCGCTGGTCACCGAGGTGGGGTCGAAGCGCACGGTGACGCCGTTGGGCACGTTCTCCGCCGTCAGGCCGACGGTCTGCGCGTTGCCCGCGGTGGTCTGGGTGTCGACCCGCGCCGAGATCTCCTTGCCGGGCTCCGCGGTGCCGGAGGAGGGGGCCAGGGAGATCGAGAAGTCGTCGCCCGGCTGGCCACAGGCCGGCTCACCGGACTGCGTAGGCACGCTCACCGCGTTCCAGGCGTTCTTGACCGTGTTGCACTCGGCGCTGTTGGCGCCGTACAGCTCGACCACGGCGGCCATGGACGCGGAACGGACGTTGGCGTACCGCCAGCTCGACGTCTTGCGGCCGAGCGCGCCCATGAAGACCTTGCCGGCCTTCTGGATGCCGATGCCGGTCACCGACGAGGGGCCGCCGGTGCAGATCGGGCTGTTCGGCTTGCCGCCGCCGGGGCTGCTGCCCTCGGCGACCAGGTAGAACCAGTGGTTCAGCGGGCCGGCCGCGGCGTGCACCTCGGTGTTGGGGATCTGCGTGGACCAGCAGTTGGGGTCCCGGTTGACCAGGCTCGGGTTGTACATGTTGCGGATCGGGCCGTTGCCGACCAGGTTGACCTCTTCGCCGACCAGGTAGTCGGGCTCGTCGAGGTTGGCCGGGTGGTTCACGTAGTACTCGGTCAGCGCGCCGAAGATGTCTCCGGTGCCCTCGTTGATGCCGCCGTTCTCGTTGCCGGAGCCGGCGCCGCCGGGCGTGGTCTGGAAGATCGCGTGACCGTACTCGTGCGCCACCACGTCGATCGGGGTGGCCTGCTTGGTGTTGGCCTGGTTGTGGCCGAAGTTGGTGTAGCTGCCGTTCCAGAACGCGTTGACGTCGTTCAGGCCGACCCGCGCGGGGAACCCACGGCCGCTGCCGTTGATGCCGTTGCGGCCCAGCCACTCGCGCAGCATGTCCCATTCCTTGCCGACGGCGAACAGGACGTCGACGCAGGCAGTCTCCAGGTTGGTGCCGCTGCCGTTGCCCCAGTTGTCGTCGGGCCCGGTGTAGGCGGTGCCGCCCTGGCCGCCACAGGAGATGCCGGGCCGGCCGGAGTCGGTCATGGAGTACTGGCTGCCGGACTGGGAGGTCCCGATGGTCACCGGGTTGCCGTTGTAGTGGCCGTTGCCGGTGCCCGCCAGGATCTCGTCGTAGGAGTCGGCGATCTTGCCGGACCTGGCGTCCACGAAGACGTGCTGCTTGCTGGGCTTGCCCGAGGCCAGGCCGGAGACCACGACCTCCCAGGCGAGCTTGGGCTTGGCGCCCCAGGCCAGGACGACCAGGCGCGGCTGCGCGCTGTCGTCGACCCGGCTCAGCTTGGTCTTGGCGGTGGTCAGCGCGCGGCCGGAACCGACGCTCGCCTTGGTCGGCACGTTGCTCGGGCTGGGGCCGGAGGCGGCGGCGGTGTCGCGTACCCGGCCGCTCGCGTCGGTCACCACGACGGCGTCGCCGCCGACGACGGGGAGGCCCTTGTAGGTGCGCTCGTAGGCGACGTAGTGCATCCCGCCGGCGCCCGGTGTGACGCTCAGGCGGTGGTAAGCCTCATCAGGACCCCTGCGGAGTTCGTCGAGCCCGCTGAAGACCGCCTTGTCGGCGGCGGCGGCGGCGAGCGACTTGGGGTCGGCGGCGGCCTTGACGGCATCGGCCGCGGCGGGTGTGGCCCCAGGCGGGGCCGCGTACGCCGACGACGCCGGTAACGCCGTCGATGCGACCACGGCGACGCCTAACGCCGCCGCGAGGAGGGTCGTGCGTTTCACTTGATTCCTTTCGGCTCTCCCTGGCCTGGCCGCCGGTCGGCGGCCGTCGGCCCACCGCGTCGCCGGAGATCGTCCGGCGGCGCGGTGATCGGGAAACGGGGGGTGAAGGATATGTAGCGGCCAGAACGGGTTTGGAGGGGTGATCGGCCCGTTCTGCCCTGTGCCGCCCGACGCTAAGGTCTCGCCTCACCGAGAAAAATCCGTAACCGTATCGGTAGCCCATACCTAAATCGGCTGAGCAGCCCGCATACGTACCCACCCGGTCTGGAGGGTCGCGCGGGCGTCGCCTATGGTGGCCGGGGGGTGGGAGACGGCCGCGAGGCCGAGGCATGTGATGAGGCGGTTCCCAGTGCAGGTGAGTCATCAGTCCCTTCATCGCTTCTCGCCGCGGCCGGCTCCCGGTGAGATCGTTTTCGGCGTCGCCGAGCTGCAGGCCGTACGGGCGTACGCCGCCGCCTACGTCCGGGCGCTCGGGCTCGCGGACGACTGGGTCGCCGACTTCCTGGTCGCGACGAACGAGGTCGCCACAAATGCCGTCATCCACGGCGCCGGCGTCGCCCGGCTGCGGGTGTGGGACGCGGGCGGGCAGGTGGTGGCCGAGGTGTACGACGAGGGCGTGTGGCCGCGGGCGGAGGGCGAGCCCGAGCTGGAGCCACCGGGCCCCTACCCGACCGGGGGGATGGGGCTGTGGCTGGCGCACACGGTGGCCTCGGGCTTCCGGCTGAGCACCGGGGCGACGGGCACGACCGTGACGCTGTGGTTCGACCGCGGCTGCTGACGGGCCGCCAGAGCCATGGGCTACTAGGGCAAATCTTCCATACCAGGAGGAAACTCTCTGTTTCCGGCTATATACGATGTGTTGCTACTTGGAAACCTCCGGCGTGACACCTGGTGTTCACCCCGTCACCGGCTGCGCGCCAGACGGGCGGCCTACCTTTCGTCCGGGGCGCGTACCCCGAGCGCCCCGGACGAAAGGAGTCGCCGATGAAACGCCGTAACTTACTCCGCGCATCGGTGGTCGGCGCGGGGGCGCTGGCCTTCACCGGAAGCCTGTGGGAGGGCGCGTTCGCCGCCCCCGCCCAGAACGCCACCGGCCCCTACGGCCCGCTCCAGCCCGCCGACGCCAACGGAATCCAGTTGCCCGCGGGCTTTTCCAGCCGGGTGGTCGCCCGTTCCGGTCAGACCGTCCCCGGTACCTCCTACACCTGGCACGCGGCCCCCGACGGCGGTGCGTGCTTCGCCGACGGCAGCGGATGGATCTACGTGTCCAACGCCGAGATCGGCAGCGGCGGCGGCGGCGCGTCGGCGATCCGGTTCGACTCGGCGGGCACGGCGACGTCCGCCTACCGGATCCTCGGCGGCACCAACCGCAACTGCGCCGGCGGCGCGACCCCGTGGAACACCTGGCTTTCCTGCGAGGAGGTGGACACCGGGCGGGTCTGGGAGACCTATCCGTTCAGCGGTTCGAGCGCCACGGCGGTCGTCCGCCCGGCGATGGGGCGCTTCAACCACGAGGCCGCCGCCTGTGACCCGGTGCGCCGGGCCATCTACCTCACCGAGGACAAGTCCGACGGCTGCTTCTACCGTTTCCTGCCCACCACCTGGGGCGACCTGTCGTCCGGCACCCTCCAGGTGCTCCGCGCGGGCACCGCCACCTCCGGCTCGTTCACCTGGGCGAACGTACCCGACCCCGACGGCTCGCCCACCGCCACCCGCAACCAGGTCTCCGGGGTCAAGCGGTTCAACGGCGGCGAAGGGTGTCACTATGCCAGTGACACCGTATGGTTCACCACCAAGGGCGACAACCGCGTGTGGCAGGTCAACCTGGCCGCCAACACCTACGAACTCGCCTACGACGACAACCTGGTCACCCCCGGCACGGCCCCGCTGACCGGCGTCGACAACATCACCGGCGCCGGCTCCGGCGACCTGTACGTCGCCGAGGACGGCGGCAACATGGAGATCTGCCTGATCACCCCCGATGACAAGATCTCCGTCTTCCTGCGGATCGGCGGCCAGAGCTCGTCGGAGATCGCCGGTCCGGCCTTCACTCCCGCGGGCGACCGCCTGTACTTCTCCTCCCAGCGCGGTACCAGCGGCTCCTCGTCCGGCGGCATCACCTACTGCGTGACCGGTCCGTTCCGCACCTGACCCTCCTTCCGTCCCGACGCCGGGCCGGGTGCGTCCATCTGGGGCACGCGCCCGGCCCGGCGCGTGACGGCGTTTCTCGTTCTTGCCACCATTCGGTCACAATGGGTGAAAATCCCTATTGAAAGTGTCGGGAAAATACATAATCCTGAGGGTGGTATCCGGCCGCGGACGAGAGGGAACCCGATGAGCGTCACCGATGAGGTACTGACCAATGCCGAGCGCTACGCCGCCGCCTTCGCCCTGGGCGATCTGCGGCTGCCCCCCGCCAAGCGGCTCGCCGTGGTCGCCTGCATGGACGCCCGGCTCGACCCCTACGCCGTGCTCGGCCTGCGCGAGGGCGACGCGCACGTGATCCGCAACGCGGGCGGCGCGGTCACCGCCGATGCCCGCCGCAGCCTGGCGATCAGCCAGCGGCTGCTGGGTACCCTGGAGATCATCCTGATCCACCACACCGACTGCGGCATGCTCACCTTCACCGACGACGCGTTCAAGGCGGGCATCCAGGCGGAGACCGGGATCAGGCCGGACTGGGCCGCCGAGGCGTTCTCCGACCTGGAGGAGGACGTCCGGCAGTCGATCGCCAGGATCAAGGGCGACCCCTTCATCCCGCACACCGACCGGGTGCGCGGATTCATCTACGAGGTGGAGACGGGCAGGCTGCGCGAGGTCAAGCCCTGAAACCGGCTCCTGAAACCGGCTCCTGAAACCGGCTTGTGGAAGCGGCTTGTGAAACGGCGGCGCGGACGCCGGGGACCTCGCCCCAGGCGTCCGCGCCCCCGGACCGCTCCCGCGGGAGCCGGTTCAGTGCTCGTGCTCCTCTCCGCCGCCGCCCAGGCCGGGGGCCCACGGCTTGGCGGTCATCCCGTTCAGGTCCCAGACCACCTCACCGGCGCGGACCGTCAGCTCACAGGTGAGCTTCTGGTCTCCGGCGAGCTTGAACCCGAAGCTGTCGGTGTAGCCGAACGCGCCCTTGTCCAGGGAGAAGACCGCGATGTCGGCGGGCGCGCCCACCGACAGGTGGCCGAGGTCGGCGCGCTTGACCGCCTGGGCGGACTTCCAGGTGGAGGCCGCCACCACGTCCTTGAGCGGCATGCCGAGGACGAGGAACTTCGACATGACGTTGGCCATGTCCTTCATGCCGGAGTTCATGCTGGTCACGTGCAGGTCGGTGGAGAGCGTGTCCGGGGTGAAGCCCTCCTTCATCCCCGGCACCGCGACCTTCCAGGCGAAGCTGCCGCCGCCGTGCCCGACGTCGAACAGCACGCCGCGCTTGCGGCCGGCCCACATGCCCGGGTTGAGCTTGCCGTCCTCGCCGAGTTCGCCGCGGTTGCCGGAGTAGGCGTGGGTGTAGATGTCGCCCGGCCGCAGCTTCTCGGTGAGCAACTGCGCCAGCGGGCGTTCGGGGCGATTGCTGCCGAAGTCCACCATCACCGGGATGTTCGCCTGCTCGCCGGCGCTCACCGAGCGTTCCACCGGCTTCCAGTCCATGCCCTCGTAGTGGGCGGTCTTGATGCCGACGATCACCCCCGGGTACTTCTTCGCCGTCCGCGCGGCGGGCCCGGCCCGCATGTCGTTCAGATCCTGTTCGTACCTCCCGCCGGCCATCCCCTTGCCCACGATGTTGAGAAAGGCCAGCACCCGGGTCTTGGACTTGTCGATCACGTACTTCTTGAACTCGCCGAAGTTCTTCCAGCCCGCCGAGCCGGTGTCCACCGCGGTGGTCACCCCGGCCCGGAAGGTGAAGCCGTCGGGGGCGACGGCCAGCACGCCCGACGCGTAGGCGTCGTTCCTGCCGGTGAACATGTGGGCGTGCAGGTCGATGATGCCGGGCGTGACGTACTTGCCCGACGCGTCCACGGTCCGTGTCGCCTGGGCCGGGTCGATGCCCGCTCCGACCTTGGCGACCTTGCCGTCCTTGACGGCGACGTCCGTGACCGCGTCGATCCCGTTCTTGGGGTCGATCACGTGACCCTGGCGGATCACGAGGTCGTAGGCGGCCTCGGCGTGCGCCGGCGGGGCCGCGCCCGCCGTACCGGCGACCAGGGTGAGCAGTGCCGGAAGAACGGCGCGGCCGAGGAGGGACCCCGGCGTTCGCGATCGCGGTCTCATGCCCATCTCGTCCCGTCCGCGCTCATCTGACCGCGATGCAGTCGATCTCGACGAGCGAGTCGCCCGGGATGCCGGACTTGGCGGCGATGGTGGTGCGCACGCCGGGCTTGGCGCCGAACCGGCCCTTGAACACCTCGTTCATCCCGTCGTAGTCGGCGAGGTCGTTCAGGTAGACGTTCACCTTGAGGACCTTCTCCATGGAGGAGCCGACCGCTTCGAGGTTGCGCTTCAGCTCCTTCAGCACATGGTCGGTGTGCGCGCGGATGTCACCGGGGAAGTGCGCGCCGATCCCGGAGAGGAACACCAGGTCGCCGTAGGTGACGACCGGGCTGAACAGCGGGTCCTTGGGCGGCTGGCCGCCCGGCCAGTGGACCTCCTTACGGGGCTTGTGGCCGTGCCCGCGGCCGGCCGCCTCCACGTCGTCGGCCGCGGCGGCGGTGGCGGTGGCGAGGACCGGCACCGCGGCGACCGCGGCCACGGCCGGCGCGCTGCGCATGAAGTCCCGGCGGTTCGAGGTCACGCTTCCTCCTTCTTCCACGCCGCTAGGGCGTGCTGGGGTTCTTCGGTGTCGCGATGGGTTCGGGGGGTCGGAAGGCGGGCGGGGTCAGCCCGCACGGGTGGCCGTCCAGGTGGCCTTGAGGTACTCGCCCATGTCGAGGTCGCCGCGCATGGAGCCGCCCGCCACGGTGCCGGTGAAGGTGAAGTCGAGGGCGTCGCCGTGCGACTCGGGGTACACGCTGCGCAGCCGTACGGTGTCGCCGCTCACGGTGCCGGTCAGCTCCCGCGTGACGAACTCCCCGGTGTGGGAGCCGGTCACCTTGTCGCCGCTTTGGGTGAGTTGCAGCCGGTGCGCGGTGGAGCTGCCGGCCAGGTACTGGATCTTCACCGCCCAGGTGCCGCCGACCTGGACCGTTGGCGGCTTCGGCGGCTCCGGCGGGGCCGGCGGGTCGCGCAGCACCTCCACCAGCCGCCGGGCGATGACCTTCTCGTCGCCGGGGGAGAGCATGTACGGCGTGATCGACACGCCGGTCCTGCCCGAGCCGCCCGTCTGGTTCAGCGCGATTCGCGGCTCGTCCTGGTAGAGGGTGTCCATCACGGTCTTGCCGGACACGCCGAGCCGCTGCTCCTCCCACAGGATGCGCAGCGACGGCGTCCGGTTGGACAGGCCCTCGGGCTGCACGACCTCGGTGGTCACGCCCTGGACCGAGGAGACCCGGCGGGCGATGTACCGGAGCCAGGACTCCCAGCGGGCGTACTCGGCGTCGTGGTCGCGCCGCACCCACATCTCCACCGCCATGAGCATGCCCATGGCCTCTTCCTTGCCGACCTTGAAGCCGCGGGCGAAGCCGTGGTGCGGGGCGCTGTGCACCCAGGCCGCCCGGACCAGGTCCTCGCGGCCGAGCAGCAGCCCGGCCGACTGCGGGCCGCGGATGGCCTTGCCGCCGCTGTAGGCGACCAGGTCGGCGCCGTAGCCCAGGTGGACGTTGGGGATGGTCAGGATCTCCGCCGCCGCGTCCACGAGGACCGGCACGCCGCGCGGTTTGGCCACCTCGGCGATGACCTTGGTATTGAGTTCGCTCTTGTCCACGCGCGGCCCGGCCATGATGTAGACCAGCGCGGTCTGCGGCCCGATCGCCGCCTCCAGCTCCTGGCGGGTGGAGACCTCCACGATCTTCACCCCGACCGCGCTGATCGCCGCCTCGTAGACGTTGCGGGAGTGCTTGGGGATGATCACCTCGGTCTTCTGGAAGCCGGCGAGATCGGGGATGCGCACGTGCAGGTCGGGGTTGCCGCCGGCGACGCAGGCCGCGGTGGCGTGCGTCATACCGGCCGCGCAGCCCGAGCTGACCAGCCCGAACTCCGCCTTGGTCAGCTCGGCCAGGCGCCTGCCCACGGCGTCGGCCAGCTCGTCCAGATGGACGTACTGCCGGGACGCCTGGTCGATCGCCTCCCGCACCTGGGGCAGCATCAGCGAACCGCTGAGGATGGTGAACGTGCCGCGCGCGTTGATCAGCGGGCGTACGCCGATGGCCCGGTAGAGGTCCTTGGCGGCGGCGGCCCCGGCGGGGACGGCGTGCGCCGCGGCGGCGGCTTCGGCGGCGGGGCTCAGTAACGGACCCAGCGCGAGGGCGCCGCCCACTCCCGCGCTGCGTTGGAGGATCTTACGACGAGACAGAGCGTCAGCACGCACCATGGCCCCCAGGCACCTCGTATGTCGTGGCCAGGCCAACGCTATGGAGGTGGGGGACGGGTGTTAAGCGCGTTTTTCTGATGACCGTATTCGTGAGGCGAATGAACGGCGCGCATCCGCCGGGTGAAGAATCGGCGGCCAGGGGGCTGAAGTGCGAATTTCCCCTGGTAGATCCGGTGAACGAGCGCGCCAGGGGCTCCTCGCCGGTGGGCGGGGGCTGCACCTGGCGGCCGGAGAAAGGCCGGTCGGCGTGGTCGGCGTCGCGGCACAACCGATCTGATGCGATCGCGCCCTAACTATACCGATAACTCCTGGTAAGAGCTGTTCGCCCCCCTTGCAGGGCATTGGGGTGGCCGGGGCCGGGGCCGGCTAGGTAACCCGCATCCGTAACGCGGGCGTTTCCCCGGAAAGCCGATGTCATTACGGAGTCACGGCCCGAGTGATGCCCGCATGGGAGCGGCGCTCGGCCTCGCGCCCGGGGCGGTTCGACGGCCGGGGCCGGGCCGTCGCGGGCGGCGTCCGCGCGGCGGAGCGCCCATGGGGCCGCGGGCCCGACCCGGGCCGGGTCCGCCATGCGGGGTGAGCGGTACCAGGGAGCTCGTCGCGCCCGGGATGAACGGACGCTTTCCGGGCAGGATGAATCGCTCACGGTGCCGGGGTGTTTTCCATAACGCCGGCATATGCACCGGGGTGATAGATGTTGTGGCCATGAGGGCTGGATGTTATGGCCTTCGGATATGGGTTAGGGCATGGTCCCGAATCCCGGGTGGGCGCCGAGCCAGTTCAGATAGCGCTGACTGCGGCGTACCGCGTCCATGTGGGCGGCCTTGGCGTGTACCACGAGGGCGGGGGCGGCCTCGGCGGCGGGCGACTCCGGGTGCCAGCCGAGCACCTGCCGCCAGCGCAGCGGCGCGCCCACGATGGGCAGCAGGGTGACCCCCGGGGTCAGCCGGAACGTCGCCTGGCACAGCGCCACGGCCCGGCCGAGCTGGGCCAGGTGGACGCAGGTTGCCACGTCGGTCTCGTAGATCGTGCGGGGGGTGAAGCCGGCCCGTGCGCAGGCCGCGGCGAAGCAGTCGGCGAAGCAGCCGTCCCCGGGCGCGACGGCCCAGTTCTCCTGGGCGAGCGCGCCCAGTTCGACCTCCGGCTCGCCCGCCAGCGGGTGGTTCTCGCCGAGCAGGATGCACACCGCGTCCAGGGCCACCGCCCGCCAGGAAAGGTTCTCGCCGGACGGCGGAGAGCTGTCTCCGCAGACCCCGACGACGGCGAAGTCGAGCCGGCCCACCATCAGCATCTCTGACAGCTCGTTGGCCGACCAGGAGGTGTGGGTGCTGACGCTGGCGTTGGGATGCGCCGCGGCCAGCCGGTCCACCAGGCCGCCCAGGATGGGGCTGTTGGTCGCGCCGATGCGGTAACGCTGCTGTTCACCGTCGGCGTTGTCGGCGAACCTCGCGAACCGGGCGGCCTCCTCCTGTAGCTGGCGGGCGGCCGGCAACAGCACCCTGGCACGGGTGAGCACCAGCTCTCCCAACGCGGTAGGCCGCGCCCCGGTGTGGTCACGCTCGAACAGGGCGCCCCCGAGCGCGCGCTCGATGCGCTTGAGCTGGGCGGTCAGGGCGGGTTGGGCCAGGCCGAGCACGGTGGCGGCCTTGGATACGCTGCCTGCTTCCGCGACGGCACGAACTATCCTGAGGTGGCGGAGCTCCAGATCCATAGCCGAACGGTATGGCCCGGACGTCCCCCTGCCAATGAGAAAATGTCACGAAGTTTGACGATTCTGAGTCGGAACGTTCCTAAATCAGGTCTAACTTCGCTAATCGGTCATCTTGTATGCTTTGGCGATCAACTCATACGAGCGTATACGATTCTCGCCGCCGTGCATCGTCGCCGTGATCATCAGCTCGTCCACGCCGGTCCGCTCGCGCAGCTCTGACAGCCCGGCCCGGACGGCGTCCGGCTCGCCGTACACGACATTGGACAGCCAGGAGTCCAGGAACTCCTCCTCGACCATGGAGTAGGGGTACTCCTCGGCCTCCTCCGGAGTGGGCACCGGCGAGGGCGTGCCACGGCGCAGCCGCAGCATGGCCAGGCCCCCGGTACGGGCCAGCCGGTGCGCCTCGCGGGCGGTGTCGGCCGCGACCGCGCTCACCCCGATCATCGCGTACGGCCGGTCCAGCACGGCCGACGGCTGGAACGCCGAGCGGTACAGGGCCAGCGCCGGCTCGGTGTTGGCGGCGCTGAAGTGGTGGGCGAACGCGAACGGCAGCCCGAGCAGCCCCGCGAGCTGCGCGCTGAACCCGCTGGAGCCGAGCAGCCAGACCGGCGGCCGGCCCGCCGGGTCGCGCGGCACCGCCAGGATGCGCTCGAAGCGGTGGCCGGGCTCGAAGGAGCCGTCCAGGAACGACACCAGCTCGCTGACCTCCTGCGGGAACCGGTCGGCGTCGCCGCGGCGCAGCGCCGCGGCGGTCGCCCCGTCGGTGCCCGGGGCGCGGCCGAGGCCCAGGTCGATGCGGCCGGGGTGCAGCGCGTGCAGCATGCCGAACTGCTCCGCGATGATCAGCGGGGCGTGGTTGGGCAGCATCACCCCGCCCGAGCCGAGCCTGATCGAGCTGGTGTGCGCGGCCAGGTGGGCGATGAGCACCGCGGGGGAGGAACTCGCCACGCCCGGCATGCCATGATGCTCGGCCACCCACAGCCGGTGGTAGCCCCAGCGCTCCGCGTTGCAGGCGAGCTCGGTGCTCGTGCGCAGCGCCTGTGCGGGGGTGTGGCCGGCGCTCACGGTCGCGAGGTCCAGCACCGACAGCGGAACTTCGGCGTCGCCCTTGGCGATGCCCCTGATCTCGTCGCTCACGTCGGGCACAACTCAAAGCATGCCCGGCCCTATTCCAGGTGACGCCAGGTCTCTGGTGGGTAAGCGTGAACTATGACAATGGGTATAGATCCTCGGGTACTCCCGGAAGAAGACCTGCTCCGCGAGCTGCGCCACGTCCACGTGACGCGCACCGAGACGCTGCGGCACGGATCCGACGACGCCCTCGACCACCACACGGTCCGCACCAGGGAGCTGGAGGCCGAGTACCTGCGCCGCCACCCCGAGCGGGAGATCGACCCGGGACGCCTGAGGGAAGGAGCGCGACAACGTGTCTAGACATGCGCCGCATGCACCGCGCTCGCCGCATTCGCCGCCGAGGAGCCTGCATGACGTCCAGGCGCTCACCGACGCCGACACCACCGTGTACGAGGCGGTCTGCTCGCTCGCGGTGGACGGCCGGATCGCCCACGTGCCCGACGTGGCCCAGATGACCGGGCAGCCCGAGCACGAGGTACGGCAGCGCCTGGTGCGGCTGGTGGAGAACGGCTGGCTGAACCAGAAGGGCGAGGGCTTCGCACTGGGCCCGCACGACTGGGGCCTCGAATACTGACCCCCGGACCCTGGATCCTCCGGACGGTCCAGGGCGATCATGGAGGGAGACTCCGGCGATCCCGGGAGGATCGATGACCCCTGCCGACCCCGGCGCGCTCGCACCGGCCAGGGCACGTGAGCTGTTCCGGGGCGGGCTCCGCACGCCCACCGCCGGGTGGTGCCGCGGCTGGACGCAGGCCAACCTGCTCGCCGTGCCCCGCGCCCTCGCCTACGACCTGCTGCTGTTCGGGCAGCGCAACCCCAAGTCCTGCCCGGTGCTCGACGTGGGCGACCCGGGGGCCTTCGGTACCGAGATCTTCGGCGGCGACCTGCGCACCGACCTGCCCGGCTACCGCGTCTACGAGAACGGCGAGCCGGTCGCCGAGCCGGCCGAGGTGACCGGCCTGTGGCGGGACGACCTCGTGGCCTTCCTGATCGGATGCAGCTTCACCTTCGAGGACGCGCTGGTCCAGGCGGGCGTCCCGGTACGGCACCTTGCGGCGGGCACGAACGTGCCGATGTTCGTCACCTCGCTGAAGTGCCGGCCCGCGGGGGCGCTGGCCGGGCCGCTGGTGGTGTCGATGCGGCCGGTCCCCGCGTCGCTGGTGGCCGAGGCGGTCCGGATCACCGCGCGCTATCCGGCGGTCCACGGGGCCCCTGTCCATGTGGGCGACCCGGCCGAGATCGGGGTGACCGACCTCGGCAGGCCCGATTTCGGCGATCCGGTGGAGGTGCGGCCCGGTGAGGTCCCGATGTTCTGGGCGTGCGGGGTGACCCCGCAGGCGGCGGTGATGGCGAGCGGGGTGCCGTTCGCCATCGGGCACCTGCCCGGCCACATGGCCGTCACCGACGTGCGCGACCACCGCTTCCTGGTCCCCTGACCCGTTAATGCGGACACTCCCAATATCCTGTGAAATGACAGGACATTACGAGGGGGTCAGGTGGCGGTCTCAGGCGGCGGTGCTCCGGAATCTCCGGACGGTCCGGCGACCACGCCCGGTCAGCGGGCGGGCGTGGAGGTCGGCGACGCCGACGCTGTGAAGGAGGGCGCCGCGCGGCGTTCCGGGCTGCGCGGCTGGCGCGAGGGCATCCGGGCCACGCCCGGCGGCAGCCTGGCGCTGAAGATCGGGGTCGGCGTGGTCGGGGCGGTCCTGGTGATCGGCGGCCTGATCATGGTGCCCTTCCCGGGGCCCGGCTGGCTGGTGGTCTTCGCCGGGTTCGCGGTACTGGCCACCGAGTTCGTCTGGGCGCTTCGGGTGCTGCAGTTCGGCAAGCGCACGCTCGCCGCGTGGACCGACTGGCTCAAGCGGCAGGGCTGGACGGTCCGCATTCTCATCCTCGCGGTCACCCTGCTCGCTGCCGGGGCCATCGTCTGGCTGGGCCTGAAACTCAGCTTGGGGATTGATGTCGTCCGAATGGCATTGTCCTATTTTGGAATGGCTTAAGGATTTGTCGCTCGCGGGGCTTAGGATGCCCGCGTGAGATTATCGATCCGTACTGGCGTGGTGGCGGGTTGCCTGGCGTTGTCCGCGTCGCTGACCCCCGCCGCGGTGGCCCAGGCCGCCGAAGACACGGAGGTCGAGCTCCCCGGCACGGGAGTCGTCCTGCATGAGAAGTCCACCGACCGCCTGCTGGTCACCGCCTACATGGTGGGCGACGACGTCTACCTGCGCGGCAAGGGCGGCGACGCGTTCGCCAAGAAGTCCGGCTACACCGAGATCACGGTCTCGCCCGGCGGCGCGCGGGCGGCCGGGCTGCGCGACAAGTACGCCGGCAGCGGCTATGACCAGGTGGCCATCATCGACCGGGCGACCGGGACGGCCAAGTTCATCAGGACCGTCAAGAAGCCCTTCATCACCGCGGCGCTCTACTGGTCCCGCGACGGGCGCAAGATCTTGGGGACCACTCAGCGCAAGGTCGGCAAGAAGTGGCTCACCCACGGCTTCTCGGTGATCGACGTGGCGGCCGGCACGCACAGCGAGGCCAGGCTGCCCAAGCCGCTCAAGGACCACAGCTTCGAGTGGAGCCCCGACGCGCGCAGCGTCTACATCGTGCAGGAGGGCAAGCTCCTGGAGTACGGGCTGGACGGGAAGCCGCGCCGCACCCTCGACGTGGGCGTCACCGCGTCCGGTGACGACGTGTTCTCCCCCTCCGGCAAGCGGTTGCTCACCTGGTGCCCGAAGAGGTACCGGGAGCCCGTGTGCGTGGCGGCCCGCGGCACCGGCAAGGTCGTCAAGCGGCTCGCGGTGGAGCCGGAGCACCTGTGGGGCTGGTGGGACGAATCCCACCTCATGATGGTCTACAAGAACGACGGGGCCTACCGTTCGGTCGTCACCGACCTGAACGGCAAGACCACCCGGGTGCTCGCCGACATCACCTCCTCCGCGTGGAAGAACGACGACATCTACCTGTCCTACACGCGCAGGTGAGCCGCGCCGCGGATCACGACCGGATGCTCGCCGCGCGGCGTCAGCCGGCCGATGACCGGCGCGCCGGGGATCTCCCCGGCGATGAGCAGCCCGCCTGAGGTCTGGGCGTCGGCGAGCAGGAGCAGCAGGTGCTCGCCGGCGTCGCCCGGATCGAGGTGCGGCGCCACCCACTCCAGATTGCGCCGCGATCCGCCCGGCACGTAGCCGTCGCGGATCGCCTCCCAGGCCCCCTCGATGACCGGTACGGCGGCGGCGTCGAGTTCGGCGGTGACACCCGAGGCGCGGGCCAGTTTGTACAGGTGGCCGAGCAGCCCGAAGCCGGTCACGTCGGTGGCGCAGCGCACGCCGGCCGCTGTGGCCAGGGCGGCGGCGTCGGCGTTGAGCGCGGTCATCACCTCCACCGCCTGGGGAAAGGTCTCGCCCGTGGCCTTGTGCCTGTTGTTCAGCACGCCCGAGCCGATCGGCTTGGTCAGGGACAGCGGCAGGCCGGGGCGGCCGGCGTCGTTGCGCATCAGGCGATCGGGGTCGGCCAGGCCGGTGACCGCCATGCCGTACAGCGGCTCGGGGCCGTGCACGCTGTGGCCGCCCGCCAGGTGGCAGCCCGCCTTGGCGGCGATGTCGGCCCCGCCGCGCAGCACCTCGCCGGCCACGTCGTACGACGGGCCCTCGCGCGGCCAGCACAGCAGGTTCAGTGCGACCAGCGGCCGGCCGCCCATCGCGTACACGTCGGACAGCGCGTTGGCGGCGGCCACGCGTCCCCAGTCGTAGGGGTCGTCCACGACCGGTGTGAAGAAGTCGGCGGTGCTCACCACGGCCTGTCCCGCCGAGATCCGCACCACGGCGGCGTCGTCGCCGGTGTCCAGGCCCACCAGCAGATCGCCCTGCGGCGTGCCCCCGGTCATTCCGGTCAGCCCGGCCAGCACGGCTTCGAGTTCACCGGCCGGGATCTTGCAGGCGCAGCCGCCGCCCTGGGCGTAGTGCGTCAAGCGGAGCATCGGTACCTCCCTGTCGTGGGGGACGTGCCACGGGCCGTTTCGTACCCCGCCGCGCACCGGGCCACGCGGCGCTCAACGGCCTCTCCCGCGGCGCAGATGCTGCCGCAGGGCATGCCCGGCCAGGCGGAGCGCCGCGCCCCGGCGGCCGGGAGCGACCAGGCCCGCCATCCGCAGCGGCAACCCGAGACCCCGCCAGACGCGCACCCGCCCGCTTCGCCCGATCGCGACGGCGAACGGCGCACCACACCCCGTCCGCGGCGGCAGCGGGTACTCAGCCGCCAGCCCGGGGTCCCGGCACGACCGGATCACGACCGGCACGCCCAGCACCCCGGCCAGCCGTACCGCGATCACCGAGCAGCCCCCGCAAGCCGCGTCATGCACCACCACGACCCGCGCCACATCGCCCATCACGTCACCCTCCACTGATTCCGCAGGCCAGTGAGATGACCGTGGCCAGGGCGGTCGCGAGCGCGAGTGGGCGGTGGGCGGTCCGCCAGCGCGCGTCCCAGCTCCCGCCTCGGGTGGGGCCGTCGTGGGCCACGGTGGCGGCGGCTGCGGCCCAGCGGGCGGCGGCGAATCCGGTCGCGGCGGCGAGCGCCCCCGCAGGGGGGACGGCCAGCAGCAGCGCGGCCAGCAGCAGGTGGGGGAGCGCCGAGGGCGAGTAGGTCCGCATCCCGGTGCCCATCTCGAACCCGAACTGCAACGCCCCTGCGACCGGCCCGCGCAGCACCACGTGCTCGGGCACCAGCCGCCGGTTCTCCGGTACGGCGAACCGCAGCACCCCCGCCTCGCGGAGCAGTACCGCCGCCGCGGCCGGTGCGAGCAGGGCCGGGCGCAGCGGGCCGGGCAGCAGCGCCTGGAGCACCCCGCCCACGGCGACGGCGCAGGCGGCGACGCCGCACGCCCCGGCCAGGAGGCCGAGGCCGAAGCAGGCCAGGGCGGTGGGTCCGCGCCAGACCGGCGCGCTCAGCAGGAACGCCGAGTTGTGGCTTCACGTGCTGCCCGAGTTGGCGTATCCGGCGTTGAGCCCCGCCCAGAGGAACATGACCAGGGCGGGCGCGTCCAGCCCCGCCAGCGCCCAGGCTCCGCCCGCGATCGGCACGGCCAGCGTCTCCGGGCGCAGCATCGCGCGCCGCGCGGCCGTACCCGCGGTCACAGTTCGCACATGGCGATGGTCAGGCCCCGGTAGCGGGTGCCGTCGCGCCAGGTCACGGTGGTCATCGCGTCGGAGCAGCGGTAGAGGTCGCCGCCTGAGGTCCAGCGCCAGGCGGTCCTGGTGTCCCGGGAGCCGCAGAAGGAGTCGGTCCGGTGGGCGGTGTACTCCTCGCCGACCTCGGAGTTGGCGCGGGAGCCCTCGAAGTGCCAGTTGGCGTCGTTGCAGGGGTAGGAGCCGATCCGCCAGCCGCCGTAGCAGGCGGCGGGTCCGGAGAACCAGTTCGCATCCGAGGCGGAGTATCCGTCCGGGTAGGCGTCCTTGCAGTCGCCGGAGGTCCACTCCGAGGACGGTCCCCGGGAGGCGCGCGCCGCGCGGCGGCTCAGGTACCAGTCGAACGGCGTGAGCGTGGCCGCGAGGGCGGCGACGGCCAGACCGCGCAACAGGGTGGCGCGCGAGATCGGCGGCCCGCCGATGAGCGCCCGGATCCGGCTGGGTTCCCGGTCCTCGTCCGGCCCTCCGGGGCCGCCGTTCGGGCCGATCTCCGGGATGGTGGCGGTGAGGTGCGTGCTCATGCGCGTCCTCCTTGGTTCGCGGGTACGGCGGGCGCGGGCAGGACCCGCGTGAGGAGGGCGGGGACGTCGGTGTCGGCGTAGACGAAGGCCCGGTGGGCGATGACGCCGTTCGCGCGGACCAGGTAGAGGCAGGGCGTGTAGCCCTCGTACATCTCCGCCCACGCGGCGGGGTCGGCCAGCGGCGCGCCCTCGCCCGGCCCGTCCGTGCCGGCGAGGCGCCGCGCGGCCTCCTCCGCGGCCACCAGGCCGATCAGCCGGACGTCCGGCCGGTCGGAGGCGAACGCGCGGGCCTGCCGCCACAGCCCGGGGCACAGCGCGCAGCCGCCGTCCAGCAGGACGACGAGTGAGACGTCCTGTCCTCCGGCGGGCGACAGCCCGGCGGGCGCGAGCCGTGCGGCATCGCCGCCGCCCTCGGCCCGCTCCAGGCCGCGCAACCGCGCGTAGACGGCTCCGACGGCGAGCACCGCGAACGCGGACACCCCCATCGAGCACAACGCCAGTGCCGTTCCGACGTTCACCGCCCACCTCGTCCAAGAGCATGCGCGGCGGTCATGCGGACCACCGGACCCGGATGGTGGTGAGGACGGTGTCCACGGCGGTGCCGGCGGCCTGGCCGCGGGTTTCGTCGCGGCCGGGGCGGGTGGGGAAGACGACGGTGTAGGCGGCGGTGCCGGTGGCGTAGACGTAGCGCCACTCGAACGGTGTGCCGGCCAGGGCGGCGCGTGTGGCCGGGTCGAGATCCAGGCGCTCCTTCCATACCTCGGCCTCGCCGAGCCGTGCGCCGCGCCATTCGGGCAGGCCGTCCTTCGCCGCCCTGGCGTCCCGGATCATGACGACCAGCCGGTCGCCCATACCGACCACGAACGTGCCGTACTGGCGTATACCAGGACCGGCCGTGCGGCGCGGGGTCAGCGTGGCGCCCTGCCGCGAGTCGCGGAAGCGGACCGACGTCGTCAGCTCGTCGAGGACGGCGGGACGCGGCGCGGGACCGCCGAACCAGGTCGTGGCCTCGTGGTAGGGACCCACCCAGACCAGGCAACTGCGCGACCGGTCCGCGGCCTCGTAGAGCACGAGGTCGTACCCCCTGCGTCCGCGTACCTCACGCCGCGCCCCCGGCAGGATCTTGCCGGGGATCACCTTGTGCTGCCCGGCGGGCGCGAGGTCGTAGGCGCGCAGCAGCCGCGGCCCGGCCATCCGCGTGTGGCCGTACCACTCCAGCCCGCCCGCCTGCTCCGGCAGGTCCACCGTCACCCGCGCGCCGTCCGCCGCCCGCAGGACGGCCTGCGCCATCGTCGCGACCATATGCCCCTCGACCTGCCCTCATCGACAGAAGTCACAAAACCCGGGTCAGGCTATGCACGCGGGCGGGCCGTCCCCTGGCGAGGACACGCCACATGGTCAACGCTTGAACCGCACCCGGTTCACCCTGGGCGCGACGAGGTGGGGCTCAGAGGTACAGGCCGGTGCCGTGGTCGGTCTGCGGGGTGGCCACGGCGTGCAGGTCGCGCTCGCGCATCACCAGGTAGAGCTGTCCCTGGACCTCGACCTCGTACTGTTCTTCGGGGTTGAACAGCACCCTGTCACCGACCTTGACCGAGCGCGCGTTGACCCCCACCCCGCACACCTCGCCCCAGGCGAGCCGGTTGGCCATCTTCACCGTCGCGGGGATGACGATTCCAGAGGTGCTGCGGCGTTCTTCCGCCTCGCCGACCGCCTTGATCATCACGCGGTCGTGCAGCATCTGGATCTCGAACTTCGGGTCAGCCACAGGGGAAGTCTATGCATCCCTGGGACCACAATTGTGGAAAGCGTTGTCTTGGCGGGATTGACGGTCCAGCGCCGGTCAGCCGCTCGTGGCGGGGGCGGGGCTGCGCCGGCGCGACTCGGGGACGATGAGCGGGGTGCGGCTCTGCGGGTCTTCGATGATCTCGCAGCGCAGCTCGAAGACCTCGGCCACCAGGTCGGCGGTGACGATCTGCGCGGGGTCGCCCTCCGCGATGATCTGGCCGTCGCGCATCACGATCAGGTGGGTGGCGTAGCGGCACGCCTGGTTCAGGTCGTGCAGTACCGCGACCAGCGTGTGGCCCTGTTCGTGCAGGTCGGCGCAGAGGTCCAGGACCTCGATCTGGTGGGCGATGTCCAGGAAGGTGGTCGGTTCGTCCAGCAGCAGGATCGGCGTCTCCTGGGCGAGGACCATGGCCAGCCACACCCGCTGGCGCTGCCCGCCGGACAGTTCGTCCACCGGGCGGTCGGCCAGGTCGGCCACGTGCGTGGCGGCCATCGCCGCGTTGACCGCCGCCTCGTCCTCGCGCGACCACTGGCGCATCAGCCGCTGGTGCGGGTAGCGCCCGCGGGAGACCAGGTCGGCGACGGTGATCCCGTCCGGCACGATCGAGCTCTGCGGCAGCAGCCCGAGCCGCCTGGCCACCTCCTTCGACGGCAGCGAGGTGATCACGCTGCCGTCCAGGTAGACGGCCCCGGTGCGCGGCTTGAGCATGCGGGCCAGGGCGCGCAGCGTGGTGGACTTGCCGCACGCGTTGGGACCGATGATCACGGTGAACGACCGGTCCGGGATGGTGATCTCCAGGTTCGTGGCGATCTCACGCTCGCCGTACCCGAGGGTGAGGTCGCTGCCGTGCAGGCGCGGGCCGGTGCCATCGATGCTCAACGTCGTTCCTTCCGCAGGAGCAGGACCAGGTAGCCACCACCGAGTGCGGCGGTGAGCACGCCGACCGGGAGCTGGACGGGCGCGAGCACGCGCTGCGCCGCGAAGTCGGCGAGCACCAGCAGCACCGCGCCCATCAGCGCGGACGCCACCAGCGTGACGCCGGGGGAGCGGGTCAGGCGGCGGGCCAGTTGGGGCGCGGTGAGCGCGACGAACGCCACCGGGCCCGCCGCGGCCGTCGCCACGCCGCACAGCGCCACCGCGACGGCCATCGCGCAGCCACGGACGCGCTGCACCTTGATGCCCATCGCGGCGGCGGCGTCGTCGCCCATCTCCATCATTCGCATGGGCCGCGACAGCGGCACGCACAGCGGCAGCAGTACCGCCAGGGCGAGCGCGACGGGCACGGCGTGCTCCCAGCCGCGCCCGCCCAGGCTGCCGGTCAGCCATGCCGCGGCCGTTGCCGCGTCGTTGATGTTGGCGCGGGTGAGCAGGTAGGAGTTGACCGCGAGCAGGATGGCGTTCACGCCGATGCCCACGAGCACCAGCCGGTAGCCGTGGACGCCGCGCCGGTAGGCCAGTGCGTAGACGCAGACCGCGGCGAGCGCGCTGCCGGCCAGCGCGCCGCCCGCGATCATCGCCGACGCCCCTCCGGCGACCGTCGCGATGATCGCCCCGGTGGCCGCGCCGGAGGTGAAGCCGAGGAAGTCGGGACTGCCGAGCGGGTTGCGGGTGAGGCTTTGGAACAGCGCGCCGCTGACCGCGAACGCCGCCCCCACCAGCAGCCCGGTGACCACGCGCGGCGCGCGCAGCCTGCCGACGATGAACTCGCTCGCCGGAGTGCCCCCGCCGGTCAGCGTGGCCACCACGTCGCCGATCGGCAGCGGGAAGTCGCCGGTGGCGATGGCGAGCACCGCGACCGCCGTGCCCGCCACGACCAGGCCCGCGGCGACGATGATCCCGCGCGGCGACAACCGGATCGAGACCCGCCGGGCGCGCAGGGCACTGATGCCTTGGCTCATAGCGCGGCGAGCCTCCCCCTGCGGACCAGCGCGATGAAGAACGGCGCGCCGAGGATCGCGCACACGATGCCGGCCTGCACCTCGCCCGGCCGCCCGATCAGCCGCCCGGCGATGTCGGAGCCGAGCAGCAGGATGGGCGCGAGCAGCGCGGAGAGCGGCAGCACCCACCGCTGGTCGGGCCCGGCCAGCGCGCGCACGGCGTGCGGCACCGCGAGGCCGACGAAGAAGACCGGGCCGATCGCCGCGGTCGCCGAGCCGCACAGCAGCGTGATCGCCACGGCGGCCAGCAGGCGGGTGCGGCCGACGCTCATGCCGAGGGCGCGGCCCGCGTCGTCGCCGAGCGCGAGTGCGTTGAGCGGCCCGGCCAGCAGCACGCCGAGCAGCACCCCCGCGGCCATGAACGGCACGAGCTGGGCGACCACGTCGCCGCCCTGCCCGGCCAGCGAGCCGGACATCCAAAAGCGCATCCGGTCGTAGGTCTCGGTGTCGATCCTGAGCAGGGCGGAGGAGGCCGCGGTGAGCACCGCGGCCATCGCCACGCCGGCCAGCGCGAGGCGTACCGGACTGGTCCCGGTGCGGCCGGCCGAGCCCAGCGCGTAGACCGCGGCGAAGGAGAGCGCCGCCCCGGCGAAGGCGAACCAGACGTAGGCCGCCGGGCTGGTCCAGCCGAGCAGGGCGAGCGCGATGACCACGCCGAACGCCGCCCCCTGGCCGATGCCGAGCAGCCCCGGGTCGGCGAGCGGGTTGCGGGTCAGGCTCTGCATCAGTGCCCCGGCCAGCCCGAGCGCGGCCCCCGTGCCGATGCCGAGCAGGGTGCGGGGCACCCGGAGTTCGCGGATCACGACGTGATCGGCGGAGCCGGTGGGCTCGGTCAGCGCCTCGACGACGGTGGCGAGCGGCATGGGCCGCGCGCCCAGCACCAGGCTGAGCACGGCGACCAGCAGCAGTAACGCGACTCCGGCGGCGAGGCCGACGCTCCGTGCGGCGTTGGCCTTTCGCGGCGCGTGGCGGGACGTCTCAGGTGTGGTCGCCGCCAGGGTGGCCGGGCTCACTCCACCCCCTCCTTCCGGTGTGCCGCCGAGGCCGGGCTACCCTCAAGCGCACGAATGAAGGTTAGCCTAACCTCATAAGATCGTATGGGAGGGGTCATGTCCAATCCTGTCCTGCACCGCCGGGGCTTCCTGACCGCGGTGGCGGGCTCCGCCGCCCTCATGGGGCTGGCCGCCTGCGGGGACGCGGGCGGCGGCACGGCGGCTTCCCCCGCGGCGAGCGGTGGTGGGTGGGCCTTCACCGACGACCGCGGCAAGAAGGTGTCCCTTTCCGCACGGCCCACCCGGATCGTGGCACAGGCCGGCGCGGCAGCGGCCCTGTGGGACTTCGGGGTGCGCCCGATCGCGGTCTTCGGCCCGCACCGGCTCAAGGACGGCGGGCGCGACCCGCAGGTCGGCGAGGTGGACATCACCAAGGTCGAATCGCTCGGCAACGTGTTCGACGAGTTCAACGTCGAGAAGTACGCCTCGCTGCGGCCGGAGCTGCTGATCAGCGGGATGTACGTGAAGGACGAGCTGTGGTACGTGCCGAAGAAGTCGGCGGCGGCCATCGAGAGCGTGGCGCCCACCGTCGGCATGCGGATCTCCGGCCCGCCGCTCGACAAGATCATTGGCAGGTACGCGGAGCTGGCGGCCTCCCTCGGCGCCGATCTCGGCGCTCCCGCCGTGGTGGCCGCCAAGTCCAGGTTCGAGGCCGCGTCGGCCAAGCTGACCGAACTGGCCGGGGAGAAGAAGCTGAAGGTGCTCATCATGTCGGGCGGCCCGGACAGCATGTGGGTGGTCGTTCCCTCGGATCACGCGGGCGTCACCTACATGAAGTCGATCGGGCTGGACGTGGTCGTGCCGGAAAAGCCCGACGCCGGGGGCTTCTTCGAGACGATCAGTTGGGAGAACGCCGACAAGTACGCGGCGGACGTGATCCTTTGTGACGACCGCGCGCGGTCGATGACCCTGGCGGAGATGAAGCAGAAGCCGACGTTCGCCAAGCTGCCCGCGGTCGCGGCGGGCCAGACGTTCCCGTGGCGGGCGGAGGAGCGGTTCAGCTATCTCGGCCACGCGGGGGTGCTCGAAGAGCTGGTCGCGGCCCTCACCAAGGCGAAGAAGCTCGTCTAGCCGGGAAGGTGCGCGCCGCGGACCTCGACGATCTCGGCCAGCGGGAACTCCAGATAGTCGCCCGCCTCCTCACACCAGGCGTCGAGGACGCCGCTGCGCAGCTCGCCGTGGCTGATGGTGGCGGTCAGGCCGCCGGTCAGCGTGATCGCCGCGCGCACCCCGCGGTCCACCACGAATCCGAGCAGCGACTGCTGCGCGGTGGGCAGGCGGGTGGCGCCGCGGCCGATGACGGCCCAGGTGCGCCCGCCCGGGCGGGGCTCGGTACCGGCCGCGCCGAGCAGCCGCCTGGCGTGCTCGCGGGGGTCGGGCGGCGGCTCGGCGATGTCGCCCGGCGGGGCCTCCAGCTCGGCGACCTGCCCGCCGGGCAGCAGGATGAGCCGCCCGCCCCGAGGTTCTTCGATCTTGGCGCGGCGGATCGTGATCTCGCCGGTGTCGTCGATCGGCACCGGCGCGTACCCCGCCTCGCGCAGCGCCGCCAGGGTGCGGTCGGCGGGGGCCGAACCGGCCAGCACGGTGGGGGCCAGGGCGCGCAGGCCGAGCCGGGACAGCCGCCGGTTGGCGGCGATCTCGGCGAGCAGGGCCGGGTCGGACGCCTGCACGATGCAGGTGACGCTGGACACGGTCACCTCGCCGTGCCGGCGCGCCACGTCGTGGACGAGGTAGCTGAGCGGCTGCGGTACCGTGCCCACGGCCGCGAGGTCGTCGAGCAGGCCGTCGGGGGTGTCGCCCGCGTCGAGCGCCCTGCGCACGCTCTGCGGGGAGAAGCGCCAGACCGAGGCCGCCGCCGCGCCGCGTGACTCCCGGTCGGCGGCGCGGTCGAGCAGCGCGGCCAGCTCCGCCGAGGGCGGGCCGGTGACCACGGCCGTCAGGTCGGCTCCGAACAGCGCGCTGCGGCGTACGCCGGCCAGCGCCCGGGTGGAGCACTCGACCAGCGCGGGGTCGTGCTCCACGGCCGGGGCGTGGTCGTCGTGCTCGGCGCCGGCCACCCGGTCCAGCGCGGCGAGCGCCCGGCCGAGGTCGGTGAGCGCGTCGTGGGCGATCAGGCCGAGCAGCCTGGCCTCGTCCAGCACGGCCGGGGCGATCTCGGCCAGCAGCGCGGGGTCCAGGGTGGGAGCGTGCCAGCCCACGTGCCGTACCAGACCCGCGCGGTCGGCGTGCGCGGTGGCGTCGGGCAGCCCGGCGAGCACGCCGAGCACCGAACGGCGGATGCGGGCGATCATCGACCCGGCCGGGTCGTCGCCGAGGACCGTCGCGTACTTGCCGTTGACCTTGCGCAGCGAGGAGCGCTCCATCCGCCACCATGCGGCCAGCAGCGCGCGCAGCCGGGTCGCGCCGTCGTCCAGCCGCCAGTGGTCGAAGCGCTCGGTGGGCACCAGCCCGCCCGCCGCCTCGTCCCAGGCCAGCAGCCTTGCCACCGCGCAGATCTCCAGCAGCAGCCGGGTCTCGTCCTCGTCGCAGGAGGTCTCCTTGGCGACCCTGCGCACCTCGCGCACGCCCACCCCGCCGCTCTTCAGCAGCGGCAGCGGCGTCTTGGCGGTGTTGTCCAGCAGTGCCGCGCAGCGCTCGACCACGTGCGGGGCCGCCAGCGCCATCAGGTGATCGACCTCCTCGGGATCGACCGGCAGCGTGGCGAGGTCGGGCGGGACGGCGGTCAGCGGCGGGTGCCAGCCGGGCCCGCGTACGGCCAGCGCGACCTCGCGCGGCATCTCCGCGACGTTCCAGCTCGGCCGGAACAGCAGGCCGTGGTCGGCCGCCCATTTCTCCGCCGACCCGGGCACGACGAACAGCCCGCCGTCCACGTCGCGTACCGGGCCCTCCCAGGCGAACTCCTCCGCCAGCCCGCGCGCGCCCCGCGGGGCCTCGGCCAGCAGCGCCGCCACCTGCGCGGGGTCGGACAGGATCTCGGACACCCGCAGCGCGGCCCGCCGTTTGGGGCCGTGGGAGGGCACGCCGAGGTTCTTCGCCAGGGCGCGCAGCGCGTCCGCGCTGATCGTCCAGGAGTTGAGGTAGTGGGCCAGCGGCTCGCCGAGGCCGCACGGCGCGGGCCACCAGCGGGCCAGCGCGGGGGCCAGGCGCACCCGGCCCTCGTCGTCGGGCCAGGCCAGGGCGTACTCGTACAGCCGGTCCAGCCAGGGGCGCACGTCGTCCTCGGGTACGGCGAGCAGCGCGGCCAGCCCGGCCACCGTGGGAGAGCCGCCGATCACCAGGCACGCCTGGGCGATCTCCAGGCAGGGCAGCGGCAGGCCGCGGACCGCCTCCGTCATCGCGATACCGTTGCCCAGCCGCTGCGCCAGGATGTCCAGGCGGCGCGGCCAGGGGGCGGCGAGGGCGTCGGGCCGGTTGGCAAGGACGCGGGCGAGCCTGTCTTCGTCGAGGGTCTTCAGCCAGCCGAGCAGGTGATCGTCCATCTCTCAGCTCTCTTTGGGGGTCGCGCGCGGGACTAACCGAGGGCCGTAGGCAACCACGGTAATGCAGATCAGATGCCTGACGGGGGAGAGCGGCCCACAATGGAACGCGTTGTGTGGGCCGCGCGGCACCGACGCCCGCTCCGCGTGGCGAGATGAGCGCGCCGGGCGTCCCGGCGTCGCCGTGCCGCCCGGCGGCTGCCTGCTATCCGGCTATCCGCCGATGACGGCCCAGACGATCTTCCCGTACGGCGGCAGCGGCGACCAGCCCCACCGCGCGCTCAGCGACTCCACGATGTGCAGGCCGAGCCCGCCGGGCTCCAGCGGCCCGGGGTGGCGCAGCACCGGGCCGCTGGCCTCGGGGTCGGAGATGGCGCAGGTGACCATGGGGCCCCGGCGGACCAGCGACAGGCGGATCTCCTGGACGCGCCGGGAGTACTCGCCAGGAGCCAGCCGAAGGCCGTGCCGCAGGGCGTTGGTGGCCAGTTCGGAGACGATGAGCGAGATGTCCTCGCACAGCGAGGGCAGGCCCCAGCCGGTGAGGGTGCCCGTGGCGAAGCTGCGCGAGCTGTGCACGGAGATCGCGTTGGGCGGCAGAACGAACGTGGCGCTGGCCGTCGCCGCCGGCGAGAGGCCGGTCACCAAGTCTCGCGCGGCGTCGGGCCACCAGCCTGCGGGCGGCCACCAGCCGGGCGCGGTCGAGTGACCGGACGCGCGCACAGCTCCGGTATGGCCGGTATGAGCGGACTGCACAGGATCATGATGATGCAAACTAGCGTGCATGTGCAAGAGCGGATGCACGTGCATCCGGGACATGCAACCGCTACCGTTACCCCTGAACCAGTACTTCTAAAGCAAAGGAGGAACTTGATCGCGGGCAGATCCAACCGCCCGCAAAAGTGACACACTGTGAATGAGTAAAACGACCTAGGAGCAGCACGTGTCGATGGATCCGCCGGGAACCGGTTCCACTGTTCGTCGCATCATGCTCGGCGCGAGCCTGCGCCGGCTGCGCGAGAGCAGAGGGCTCACCCGTGAGGCGGCCGGGTTTCACATCCGGGCCTCGGAATCCAAGATCAGCCGCATGGAACTCGGCCGGGTCGGATTCAAGACGCGTGACGTAGAAGACCTGCTCACGTTGTACGGCGTGCTCGACGACGCCGAGCGGCGGAGCCTGCTGGAGATGGTCCGCGAGGCCAACACGCCAGGTTGGTGGCACAAATACGGTGACGTGCTGCCCGGCTGGTTCAACACCTACGTCGGGCTGGAGGAGGCGGCGAGCGTCATACGCACCTACGAGGTGCAGTTCGTTCCCGGCCTGCTGCAGACGACGTCGTACGCGCGAACCGTCGTCCAACTGGGATATCCCGACGATTCGGCACAGGACATCGAGCGACGTGTGCATCTGCGCATGCAGCGGCAAGAACGCTTCACCAGGAAGGACGGCCCCCGGTTGTGGGCCGTCATCGACGAGGCGGCGCTGAAGCGGCCCATCGGCGGGCCTGCGATCATGCGCGAGCAGCTCCATCACCTGCTGGAGGTCGCCACCCTGCCCAACATCACCATCCAGGTGATGCCCTTCAGGTTCGGCATGCACGCAGCCGAGGGTGGCGCGTTCAGCATTCTGCGGTTTCCCGAGTCCGATCTTTCGGACGTCGTTTACGTCGAGCAGCTCTGGGGTGCCCTCTACCTGGACAAACGTGAGGACGTTGACCCGTACCTCACCGCCATGGAGCAGTTGTGCGTGGAAAGCACCACTCCTGGGGGCACTGCCGAGATCCTCGGCGAACTTCTCAGAGAGATATAAATGAACCACACCTACAACGGCATGCCCGCACATGACCTGATCGACGTGAGCTGGCGCAAGTCCCGGCGGAGCAATTCGACCGGCAACTGCGTCGAGCTGGCCAAGCTTCCCGACGGAAGCGTCGCGGTCCGCAACTCCAGGTTCCCGCAGGGCCCCGCGCTGATCTACACGCGCGAGGAGATGCGGGCGCTGGTCCTGGGGGTCAAGGACGGCGAGTTCGACAGCCTTCTCGTGTAACGCCGTTTCTCACATCCGGCGCACCGGCCGAAGGAGATCGGCGCGCTAGATGCGTTACGGGGTGGTCTTGCCCGGCGGGCGGACACCGGCTCACCACCGGTTCCGGCGACCGGGAATCGGGGCATGCTCGGCCGGATGACCGTGCGTCCGACGGTGGACGCCTTACGGACGCCCGGCGGACGACACATGCGGCCATCCGCGTCACCGGAGGCGGGGACACCGCGCACGACGCCCGCCACCGGCCGTGGAAGCGGCCGTCCGGGTGCGGTATCCCGCCATGCGCGGGGGGCCGGACGAGCCCGGATGAGCACGGCCCGGCGCACACCTGATGGCGTCGGCGCGCGCCCATCATGTCGCGCGCCCGCGAAGACCCTCCCGTGCGGATATCCCGGGTGCCGTAGCCCACGCGGCGCCCTCCTTCCACACGACCGCCCGACGAGATTAGACGCGCGAGTTCCACTGGAGGATTACCGGCTTTTCGTGTTCGTATCCGAGTTCGCTGTAGGTGCCGGTGTCGAGCTTGAACATCCGCCCCTCCCCGGGCGGCAGGCCCAGCCACCGGGCCGCCAGCACCCGCAGCACGTGGCCGTGCGCGACCACGGCCACCGCGCCCTCCGCCGCGCGGGCGCGGGCGATCACCTTGTCGGCGCGTTCGCCCACCTGGGCCGCTGACTCGCCGGGGTGGTCGGCGTCGCCGGGGATCACGCCGTCCCGCCAGAGGTACCAGCCGGGATGCGACCGGCGGATCTGCGGCGTCGTGATGCCCTCGTACCCTCCGTAATCCCACTCCCACAGGTCCGGCTCCACCTCATAGCCGGTGAGGCCGGCCAGGTCCGCCGTGGCCCGGGCCCGCTGGGCCGGGCTGACCAGGACGGCGGCGAACGCCCGCCCCGCGACCAGCGGCGCGAGCGCCCGCGCCTGCCCCTGGCCCCTCGCGGTGAGAGGCACGTCGGTACGCCCGGTGTGGCGGCCGTCGCGCGACCACTCCGTCTCCCCGTGTCGTAGCAGCAGCATCTCGTCCATGGTCCTTCCATCTTCTCCCGCAGGGCGGCGAGGCCCGTGGCCGGGGAACCCCGTGGGCCCCCATAGGCTCATCGGAGACCTCGAAGTCGGAGGCGTCTAAGGAGGAAACAGGATGGATCCGGTCCGGGTGGGGCTGGTGGGGGCGGGGCCGTGGGCCGCGCGGATGCACGCGCCGGTGCTCGCGGCGGGGCCGCACACCAGCCTGGCGGGCGTGTGGGCGCGGCGTCCCGAGGCCGCCGCGGGGCTCGGCGCGCCCGTCTTCACCCGGCTTGAGGATCTGTTCGAGGTGTGCGAGGCGGTGGCGTTCGCGGTGCCGCCGGCCGTACAGGCCGAGCTGGCGGTGCGGGCGGCCCGTGCGGGCAAGGCCCTGCTTCTGGAAAAGCCGCTCGCCGCCGACCTCGACGGCGCCGAGCGGGTCGCCGCGGCCGTGGCCGAGGCCGGGGTGCTCTCCCAGATGGTCTTCTCCTGGCGCTACGCGAAGGGCGTGCGGGAGTTCCTGGCCGAGGCGCGCGCGTGCGAGCCGTTCGGCGCCCAGGCCCGCTACGTCTCCGGCTCGCTGCGCCCGGAGTCGCCGTTCGCCACCCCCTGGCGGCTGGCCCGCGGCGCGGTGCTCGACATCGGCCCGCACATGATCGACCTGGTGGACGCGGCCCTCGGCCGCGTGGTGGACGTCCGTGCCCGCGGCAGCGTCCTCGGCTGGGCGGGGCTGCTGCTCGAACACGAGGGCGGCGCGCTCAGCGAGGTCTCCCTGTGCATGAGCGCCCCCGGCGAGCGCGACGCGGCCGTCACCGTGTACGGCGAGCGAGGCCGCGCCCACGTCGACCACACCGCGCTCGGCGACGACGTCGTGTTCCCGGCCATGGCCGCCGAGTTCGCCACGACGGTCAGAAGCGGCGTACCGCACCCCCTCGACGCCGCCCGCGGCCTGCACGTGCAGCGCCTGATCGCCGCCGCCGAGGCCCAGTTCACCTCCTGAGCGGCACGGCCGACAGCAGCAGCCCCGCCGCGTAGACCGCCAGTGCGAACGCCCACGAGCCCGGATCCTCGGCGGGCCGCAACGGCACCAGCCACCACGGCCGGAAGTCCCGTGGGTGGCCGCCGGCCGCGTACAGCATCACCATGAAGGCGACCAGCGGCGTACTCAGCGCCGCCATCTGCCCGAGCACCCGCCCCACCCCCAGCGCCGCCCCGGCCAGAAAGAAGAACGTCCTTCCACCCTGCCCCAGCCACTCCTGCCCCAGCCCGGCCAGTGCCCCCGCAGCGAGGCAGCCCGCCGCCGCCACGGACAGTACGAAGGCCCAGCCGGTGCTCCACAGGCGGAGCGGCCGGGGCGGGGCCGTCTCCAGGTCCCGGTGCTCGGACCGCGTGACCAGGGCGACGGCGGCGGCCAGCACGATGGGTACGGCGAAGGTCAGCGGGACGAATACGTCCCGCGCCGCCAGTGGGGGCCGTATCCACAGAGCCACCCGCCCCCACAGCGGACAGGTGAGGAGCAGCCCGGCCATGATCGCGCCGGCCGTCGCCGCGTTCCGGGCCCGTCCGCACAGCAGCGCGCCGCGCGCTGGGGAGGTCACCGGGTCCTGGGCCAGTCGGGCAGCGGGGCCTTCGGGGCCGCGCGGTCACAGGAGCCCAGTGAGTCGATGGCCGCCTCCAGCCACCGGTCCTGGACGGCGGTGTCCAGTCGCATGAACTTCTCGATGTCGCGGTCCAGGCCGCGCCACCCGGTGCCGCCGGGCAGCCCGGCCCGCAGCGCGAGGATCGAGTGGATGTAGAACGTGATCGGGGCGGCGTCCGCCGACTCCGGGTAGAGCCGGTCACCGCAGGGCAGCCGGTCGCCCTCGCGGGACACGACCGTCTCCAGGATCGACTGCGTCAGGCCGGACACAGTGGGCATGGCGTCGCCGATGTGGACGGACGCGCCGGGGCCCGCACCGGCCAGGCCGTACTGGAACAGCCGCACCGGGAAGCCCTTCAGGGTGCCGGCGCCCTGCCGGGCCTTGGTGTAGGCCGAGGTGACCAGCGGACGCAGGTACTCATCGCTCGGCCACAGGCACACCGTGCCGCCCTGCCCGGCGGGCGCGCAGGCGGGGGCGGTGGGGGGCGTGCGCTTGACCGGGATGGGGCCCGAATAGGTGACCAGGAACACCGCGGACGCCACGGCGCCTGCGACCACCAGGCCGCGCAACAGCATTCCGCCCCAGTGCTGGGCGCCGTCCAGCGACGACACGACGATCAGCGACAGGCCGCCCAGCAGCAGCCAGCACACGATGCCCGCCGCCAGGTCGCCGGGCAGGAAGCCGGCAGGGTCCCAGCGTTCGCCGAACACGGGATAGAGCAGCCCGCTCCGGCTGCGGCCGTCGTAGGCGACCAGGGCCCCGCCGAAGTACAGGGCCGCGCCGAGGGCGACGGGGACCAGTTTGCGCGGCCACAGCGAACCCACCGCGATCCCGATCGCCGCGCCGAAGACGAGGAAGGCGGCGTTGAGCGCGAGGAGATCCCACGGCAGTTCCCCGGCGGGGTTCACCTGGGCGGTCTGCCAGAAGGCCAGGGCGGTCATGACCGCGTACCCGGGCAGCGCCCACAGGCACACCGTCGCCAGCAGCGACAGCAGGCGGGCCGATCGGCCGCGGGCCGCGCCGTCCTCCAGTACGGCGTGCCCGGCGCGCCGTGCGTCGCCGGCCAGCCACGCCGCGATGACCGCCGTCAGCGGGCACAGCACGGCGCCCGCGGCGGAGTTCAGGGCGAGGCCGGTGTTGATCCACCGGCCCAGCCAGTTCTGCTGGTGCTGGAACGCGAGCCACACCGACGCGCCCCACAGCAGCGGGATGCCCGCCAGGGCGGGGCTGCGCCGCGCCCGGACCCACACGATCCGCAGGCCGGTCAGGGCCCTCATCGTTCGTCCAGGGACATCGGCGACCGGTCTTCTTTGGACATCAGCGCCAAGTACGCTCTTTCGACCTCAGAGGTGGTGACGCCGCCGGGCTCGCCCGCCAGGGCGACCAGCTCCGGCACCTCTCCAGTGAAGATCACCCGTCCGTCCTTCAGCACGACGGCGCGCGCCGCGAGTGCGGCGACGTCCTCCACCAGGTGCGTGCTGACCACCACCGTCATGGTGGCCGGCAATGCCTTGATCACCTGCCGCAGCCGGACGCGCTGCTCCGGATCCAGGCCGTTGGCGGGCTCGTCCAGCAGGATCAGATCCGGCTCATGCACGATGGCCTGGGCGATGCCGACCCGGCGCAGCATGCCACCGGACAGCTCACGCAGCCGCCGGCCGCCCGTTCCCGCGAGATCCACGAGTTCGAGCACCTCGTGAATGCGGGCCCGTAGATCGGGCCGCCGATATTTCCGCAGCCAGGCGGCGTATTCAAGGGTCTCGGCCACGGTGAAACGCGGATGGAAACCGAAATTCTGCGGAAGCAGCCCGATCCGGCGTCGCAGCCGGGCGGTCTTCCGCGCCGCCTGCCACGACAGGAGCCGCGGCGTCGCGGTCATCCGGAGTCCGTGGACGACGATCTCGCCCTCCTGGATCGGATATGCCGTCGAAAGGAGATTCATCAACGTGGATTTGCCCGCCCCGTTCGGCCCCAGCAACGCGGTCACCCCGCGAGGCACGGTGACACTGATGTTCTTCAGCGCCACCGTGCGGCCGTAGCGGTGGGAGAGTTCGGAGATCTGCACCGCGTCCATGGGTTTCAGTGTGCTCAGGTGTGCGTTTCCGGTGGCGGGGTTTCGGTGGTTTGCCAGGAGTGCCGCAGTAGGTCGGTGAAGACCTCGGTGGGCTGGGCTCCGGCGATCACGTGGGTGTGCTGGAAGACGAAGGACGGGGCGCCGGTGATGCCGAGGGTGTGGGCCTTCGCCGTGTCGGCGCGTACGGCGTCGGCGTGGGCGTCGCTCGTGAGCACCGCCTGGACGGGGCCGGGGGGCAGGCCGGTCGAGAGGGCCAGGGCGGTGAGGGTCTGGTGGTCCGAGAGCAGGGCGCCTTCGGTGGCGAAGGCGCGCATCAGGCGGTCCCACAGCGCGTCGGCGCGGCCGTGTCCGGCGGCCAGGTGGATGAGGCGGTGCGCGTCGAAGCTGTTGACCGGGCGGGCCTCGGCCATGTTCAGGCGCAGGCCGAGTTCGGCGGCGAGGCGGTCCAGCATGGTGATCGCCTCGTCGGCCTGGGCCGGGGACAGGCCGAGGTCGCGCTGGATCCGGCGGGGGACGCGCAGCGGCGGGTTCGCGGGGTCGTCGTGGCGCGGGCCGGTCGGGTCGAGTTCCAGGCTGCGTACTCGCACGTCCACGCGGTCGCGGTGGGCGAAGCCGGCGAGTGCGGCCTGGAAGCGGTGCCTGCCCAGGTAGCACCAGGGGCACACGACGTCGGTCCATATCTCAACGCTGATCCTCTTGCCGTCCATGAGGCTCACGCTAGGATATGAGCTTTCTTTTGGTAAGAGCGTACTTTTCAGTAAGCTCCTGACATGTCCAATGCCACAGATGCCCCCGCGACGCTGAACGACGTCTTCCAGCGGGACTGCCCCGGCCGGGTGGTCATCGAGCACATCACCGGTCGCTGGGGAATGCTCATCCTGGTGGCGCTCTGCGAGCGGCCCATGCGCTTCTACATGCTGCGCGACCGGATCGGCGGGATCAGCGAGAAGATGCTGTCCCAGAACCTCAAGACGCTGGTCCGCGACGGGCTGGTGGAGCGCGAGGTCGAGCCGTCCACGCCGCCCAAGGTCACCTACCGGCTCTCCCCGCTCGGCCGCGAGCTGGCGTGCGCGGTGCGCACGCTGGTCGCCTTCATCGGCGAACGGGTCCCCGCCATCATGGCCGCGCAGCGGCGTTACGACCGCGGGGACGGCCTGCCTGACGGGGATTGATACCGTTTGCCGGACGCGCTGCGCACAGCGAAGTCCGGTGGGAGACCGGCGCTGTCCCGCAACTGTGACGGCCCCTGTGAGGGCCGAAGCCAGGTCGCCTGTGCGCCGCGCCGACGTCACAGCCCTCGCGGAAAAGGGTGATCCGTCGCTTCAGCGGGTCTCTCGGTTCCAGCGACTCTGGAAAGGATTCCTTGTGAGGCCCATGAGATCGGCCTTCGCGGGTGTCCTGCTCGGAGTGCTGGCGCTGGCCGGATGCGGTCAGACAGGCACGACGGGCGGGCAGACCGCCGCCTCGGCGACACCCGCGGCCTCCTCCGGCGCCGGATTCCCGGTCACCGTACAGGCCGGCAACGGCTCGGTGACCATCGCCGAGCGCCCGCGCCGCATCGTCTCGCTCAACCCCACCGCCACCGAGAGCCTGTTCGCGATCGGTGCCGGACCGCAGGTCATCGCCGTCGATGACCTGTCCAACCACCCGAAGGAGGCGCCGAAGACCGCCCTGTCCGGGTTCAAGCCCAACGCCGAGGCGATCATCGCGCAGAAGCCGGACCTGGTGGTGCTCAGCAACGACCTCGGCGGCGTGGTGACCGCCCTGCAGAAGGTCAAGGTACCGGTGCTGCTCGAACCGGCCGCGACCAAGCTGGCCGAGAGCTACGACCAGATCACCGACCTCGGCGCGGCCACCGGCAACGCGGACGGCGCCGCGAAGGTCGTGGCGGGCATGCGCGAGAAGATCGAGAGCCTGGCCGCCGCCGCGCCCAAGGACCACAAGCTCACCTACTACCACGAGCTGGACGTCACGCCGTACTCCGCGACCTCCGGCACCTTCATCGGCGAGATCTACGGCCTCTTCGGGCTGCGCAACATCGCCGACGAGGCCCCCGACGCGGCGGGCGGCTATCCCAAGCTGTCGGCCGAGTTCGTCGCCAAGGCCGACCCCGACCTGATCTTCCTCGCCGACGTCAAGTGCTGCGGCCAGTCCAGGGAGACGCTGGCCAAGCGGCCGGGATGGGGCGGCCTTTCGGCGATCAAGAACGACCGGGTGGTGCGGCTCGACGACGACATCGTCTCCCGCTGGGGGCCGCGCGCGGCCGAGTTCGCCCAGGTCGTCGCCGACGCGGTCGAGAAGGCCGCGGCGGACAGGTGACGCACTCCCCGTCCGCCCGTCAGGGCCGGCCGCCGCACGCGACCGCCCCGGACGGGCAGGCGCGGGCCTCGGCGCGGCTGCGGCCCTGGTGGGTCGCCGTCGCGCTGGTGGTCCTGCTGGGCAGCCTGCTGGCCGGGCTGCTCACGGGGGCCGCCGATATCCCCGTCCCAGGAGTCGTGCTCCAGGCCGTGGACTGGCTGCCGTTCGTCTCGGCGGACCACGGGCTCTCCCCGGTCGAGCAGGGGGTGCTGATGGAACTGCGGCTGCCCCGGGTGCTGATCGCCGCCGTGGTGGGCGGCCTGCTCGCCGTGGCCGGGGCCGGATACCAGGGCGTCTTCCGCAACCCGCTGGCCGATCCCTACCTGCTCGGGGCCGCCGCGGGGGCCGGGCTCACGGTGACGCTCGCGATCGTGCTGATCGGCGGGGACGCCGGGGCCGCGCTGGTGCCGCCGATGGCGTTCGGCGGCGCGGTCGGCGGGGTCTTCCTGGCGTACGCGCTCGGCCACACCGCCCGGCGCGGCGGCACCGCGACGCTGGTCCTGGCCGGGGTCGCGGTCACCTCCTTCCTCACCTCGATCCAGACCTTCGTCCAGCAGCTCAAGGTCGAGGAACTCCAGCGCATCTACGCCTGGATCCTCGGCGACATCGGCGGCGGCTGGGAGGACCTGTGGCTGGTCGCCCCCTACGCCGCGTTCGCGGCGGTGGCCATGCTGCTGCACGGCCGCATGCTGGACGTGCTGTCGGTCGGCGACGACGAGGCGGTCAGCCTGGGCGTGCGCGCCACCCGGGTACGCCTGGCCGTACTGCTGGCCGCGTCCCTGGCCACGGCGGCGGCGGTCGCGGTGAGCGGGCTGATCGCGTTCGTCGGCATCGTGGTCCCGCACCTGGTGCGCCGCCTGGCGGGCGGGTCCTACCGGGTGGTGCTGCCGCTCTCGCTGATCGGCGGGGCGGCCTTCCTGGTGCTCGCCGACCTGGTGGCGCGGACCGTGCTGGCCCCCGCCGAACTCCCCATCGGCGTCGTCACCGCGTTCGTCGGCGCGCCGTTCTTCGTCTTCGTGCTCCGGGTCACCCGCAGGGTGGACACATGAGCATGATCTCCGTCAGCGGGCTCACGGTCACCCTGGACGGCCGCGAGGTGCTCCGCGGCGTCGATCTCGGCGTGCGGCGCGGCGGCTGGCTGGCGATGATCGGCCCCAACGGGGCCGGGAAGTCCACGCTGCTGCGCACCCTGGCCGGGGTGCTGGACGGCCAAGGGGAGATCCTGATCGACGGAACGCCCGCGGCCGGGCTGTCGCCGCGGCGGCGGGCCCGGCTGGTCGCGTTCGCCCCGCAGACCCCCGCGCTGCCCCCCGACATGACCGTCTTCGACTACGCGCTGCTCGGCCGTACCCCCTACATCCGCTACCTGGGGCGGGAGAGCCGCGCCGACCGCGAGGTCACCGCCGGGGTGCTCGACCGGCTGGACCTGGGCGGGTTCGCCGCGCGACGGCTGGGCCACCTGTCCGGCGGCGAACGGCAGCGCGTCGTGATCGCCCGCGCCCTCGTCCAGCAGGCGCCCGTACTGCTGCTCGACGAGCCGACGACCGCGCTCGACCTCGGGCACCAGCAGCAGGTGCTCGAACTGGTGGACCGGCTACGGCTCGCCGACCGGCTCACCGTACTGTCCTCCTTGCACGACCTGAGCCTGGCCGGGCAGTACGCCGACACCATGACACTGATCGCGGGCGGCGCGACGGTCGCCTCCGGGCCCCCGGCACAGGTGCTGACCGAGGAGTTGATCGCCGCCCACTTCGGGGCGACCGTGAAGGTGGCGGCGGGGCCGGACGGAAGGCCCCATGTCCACCTGCTGCGGGGGGATCGATGAACGACGGCCCGGTGCTCGGCCTGCGGACCGAGGACGGCGCACGGCTCGGGGCGCTGCTGTGGGAGTTCGGCCCCGGGTGGCGGATGATCTCCTCGGCGGTGCTGGGTGGCGGCATCGGGCCGCGCGAGTGGGTGCTGAACGCCCAGGTCGTCGCCGGGTACTCGCGGATGGACCCGGCCGAGCACCTGGCCGCACTGGGCCCGGCCGCCAGCGCGGGTGTGGGGATGATGACCGCCGCGAAGGTCGAGCGGTACACCCTGGCCGCCGACGGCGGCGTCCGTGCGCTCGCCACGGTCGGGCTGCGGGTGCCGACCTGGGCCGCCGCGCCCGAAGGAGCGCAGGACCCGGAACCGGCGCCGCTTCTCGGCCACCGGGCGACCGTGCCGGGGACGATCAACATCATCGTGGCCGTGCCCGTGCCGATGACCGACGCGGCACTGGTCAACGCGGTGATGACGGTGACGGAGGCGAAGACCCAGGCGCTGGCCGAGGTGGGGTTCCCCGGTACCGGCACGGCCTCGGACGCGGTGTGCGTCGCGGCGCCGATCGGCTCGGCCACGGGGGAGCCGGGCGAGCCCTTCGGCGGGCCGCGCTCGACCTGGGGGGCGCGCGTCGCGCGGGCCGTCCACAGCGCGGTACGGCAGGGCGCGGACGACTGGGACGCCCATCGGTGACGGGCGTTCCGCTGTGCGGCGCCGTCGTCGGACACGTATGTGACCCGATTTGATAACGCCGTAGGGCGATATTTGGCTTAGTGGCGATACTTGTATTGACTTATCCAGGCCGGTTGGGAACCTTGTCGTATCCCGTTGACTGCTCCAGTGGGGGAGGCGTGATGCGGCGCCGTGGTCCGTTGATCCGGCTCGCGCTCGGTGCGCTGGCCGGTGTGGCCGGTGTGACCTCCGCGGCCGTACCGGCGCTGGCGCACGAGCACCCGAGCGGCATCACCGACCTCGTCACCCCCGCCGTGGTGCGCGTCGAGGCGGTGGCGCACGTGGAGATCACGTTGCTCGACCATGTCGGCGAGCTTCAGCATGTGGAGCGGTCCTACGAGGTGCCGATCGGCAGCGGTACCGGCGTGGTGGTCAACCCCGAAGGCGCGGTCGTGACGCTGACCAGGGTGGTCAAGTCCGATGACGACGCGGCGGTCTACGCGGCGAACAAAATCTTCGCCGACCACCACAAAGTGGACATTGAGCAAGATTTTCGGCGGCACCGGCTGGACGACGCGACCCTGAACCGGCACCTTCAGCAGTGCTATCCGCCGAAGACGGCCACCGCGACCTGCCTTACCAAGGTAACCCCGCAGATCAAGATATTTCCGAACATCTCGCCCGCCGACAAGGAAGGGATCAACGCCGAGATCGGTTACACCGGCGACGATCCCGACAACCCCGCCGTGCTCCTCCCGGTGGGCCGCGCCGACGGCGGCGCCGGCCTGCCGACCGCTCCGCTCGCCGCGCGCGTGCCGGACAAGCCCGGCTCGCCGGTCTCGGTGGCCGGGTTCACCGGCAGGCCCGCCGCCGACCGCCCGCATCTGATCGACATCGCGCACATCGACGCCGGTGGGGCGGGCCAGGCGGGCCGCCCGTTCAAGGACCCGGAGGGCAAGGCCGACGAACCGCGCAAGACCGGCGAACTCATCGCCAAGGGCCTGGCCGGAGCGCCCGTGATCGGCGACAAGGACGGGGCCGTCGTGGGGCTGCTCGCGGGCGGCGCCGGAGAGGGCCGGATGATCGGCGTCAGGGAGGTCACCAAGGCGCTGGCCGAGGCCAAGGTCGAGCCCCGGCGCGGGCCGCTGGACGCGGCCTTCGAGGTGGCGCTGACCCGGTTCCACACGAAGTACTTCGGCGACGCCGTACCGGCCCTGCGCCGCGTCCTTGAGCTGTACCCGGGGCACGTGGTGGCCGCCAAGCACCTGAAGACCGCGCAGGAGAAGCGCGGCGGGCCCGACGACGCCGGGGCCCTCGCCGCGCCCGTGCAGGCCGGCGGTGACGTCCCGCTGTGGCCGTTCATCGCCGGGGCGGGCGTGCTGGTGGCCGCCGTGATCGGCGGCACGGTGCTGATCCTGCGCCGCCGGGCGCGCCCGGACACCGTCGCCGCGGTGCGGACGACGCCGACCGCCGAAGCCGATCGGAGGGTCGTCCCCGCCGTACCGTCCCCGCCGCAGGCCGCCGGGCACGACCCCGCGCTGGGCGAGCCGTCGGCGGCCGACGTGACGCGGATCGTCGCGCGCTCGGCGGTGCCGCCGGGCCTGCCCGCCGTACCGGAGGGCGCGCAGGGACCGTCGCTGCTCACCGCCCGGCAGCCCACGGCCCCGCCCACCGGCGTACCGGGCAGGGTGGGGCAGCGGTTCTGCACCGCCTGCGGAATGGGCCTCGGGCCCGCCCACCGGTTCTGTGGCTACTGCGGCCACCCGGCCGAGACGTGATGCCGGTGAACGAGCGCTCGCTGATCGGCCAGGAGGTGGCCGGCTACCAGGTGGAGGAGATCGTCGGCCGGGGCGGCATGGCCGTGGTCTACCTCGCCATCGACACCCGGCTCGACCGCCGGGTGGCGCTGAAGATCCTGCATCCGGCGCTCAGCGCCGACGACCGCTTCCGCCAGCGCTTCGTGCTGGAGTCGCGGATGGTCGCCGGGATCGACCACCCCAACATCATCCCGATCTACGAGGCCAACGCCGACGGCGAACTGCTCTACATCGCCATGCGCTACGTCGCCGGGATGGACCTGCGCCGGCTCTTCCTGGACCGGGGCCCGCTGGAGATCAGCCAGGTCAACCGGATCTTCGCCCAGGTGGCCGCGGCGCTGGACACCGCGCACGCGCACGACCTGATCCACCGCGACGTCAAGCCCGCCAACATCCTCGTCGCCGGGGGCGCGACCGGCGAGCACGTCTACCTCACCGACTTCGGCATCACCAAGCACCAGTCCTCGATCTCCGGGCTGACCCGCACCGACCAGTTCATCGGCACGCCCCGCTACATGGCCCCCGAGCAGATCAACAAGGACCGTGTGGATGGGCGCTGCGACCAGTACGCCCTGGCGTGCGTGGTCTACGAGGCGCTGGCCGGGCGGCTGCCGTTCCAGCGGGACAACGACATCGCGCTGCTGTGGGCGCACCTGGCCGAGACGCCCGCGCCGCTGAGCGGCCTGCGCCCGGAACTCCCGCTCGACGTGGACGGGGTGATGGCCCGGGCGCTGGCCAAGTCGCCCGACCAGCGGTATCCGAGCTGCGCCGACTTCGTCTCCGAACTGCGGGACGCGATCGACGGCAGGGCCGTGCCCACGGTGGCCGGGCCCGCGCCCGCCCCGCCGGACGCGGCCCCCGTCACGCGGCCTTCCCCGGCGCCACCGGGCGCGCGGCGCGGCAACAGGGGGATCATCGTCGCCGCCGCGGCGGCCGTGGCGCTGATCGTGGCGGTCGCGGCCGTGCTGGCCGTACTGCTGCGCGGCGGCGAATCCGGATGGACCCGGTACGCGGGCTCGGCCGCCGCGCCGCTGCGGTTCGAGCATCCCGGCGACTGGACCGCGCGGACCCACACGGACGTGTTCGCGGTGGCCTCGCCGCACGGGGCCGCCTTCGAGCGGCTCTTCGTCACCCCGGTCAGCGCCGACTGGAGCGAGGCCAACCGGCTGCTGCGCGATGACCCGGAGACGGCCACCGGCCTGTTCGTGCAGGTCCTGGACACACTCGACCCCAACGCGGGCGCGCAGGACCTCCAGGAGACCCTGCGTTCCTCGCTGCCCGGCACGGTCAGCATCACCTCGGGCGTCGTGCAGGTGCCGGTGGGCGGCAGGCCGGCCGTGCGGATCGAGGGGACGCTCGCCGACCCGCAGGGCGGCGGCAGCCTCGACCTCATCGGCTACGCGGTGGACCGGCCGGGCGCGGCGGCGCTGCTGGTGTACTTCTGCGCGCCCGGCACCTGCCGGGACGAGGTGGCGCAGCGGATCGCCGGGAGCGTGGAACTGCGGTCCTCCTGAGGGACCGGCACTTGGGACTCACTTGGAATCGGGTTGCCTGGGCGATTTGTCCGGTATGCAGGGACGGTTCCGCACTCTAGGCTCCGGCTGACGCCACTCGGAGGTACTGCCATGGAGCCCAGGGACGCGATCCGCGTCGTGATCGCCGACGACCAGGCGATGGTCCGCGCGGGACTGCGCATGGTCCTCGAATCCGAGGCCGACATGCGGGTGGTGGGCGAGGCCGGCGACGGGGTGGACGCGGTCGCGGTGGCCCGCCGCACCGCCCCGGACATCGTGCTGATGGACATCCAGATGCCCCGCATGGACGGCCTGGCCGCCACCACCGAGCTGCTGTCCCGGCCCAGCCCGCCCAAGGTGATCGTGCTGACCACCTTCGACAGCGACGACAACCTGTACGCTGCGCTGCGCGCGGGCGTCAGCGGCTTCCTGCTCAAGGTCTCACCGCCGGAACAGCTCGTGGACGGCGTACGCGTGGTCGCGGCCGGAGAGGCGCTGCTCGACCCGGCCGTCACCACGCGGGTGATCGCGTCCTTCGCGGGGCGGCGCGACCCCGTGCCGCCGCCCCGCCTCGGCCTGCTCACCCCCCGCGAGCTGGAGGTGCTCGGCCTGCTCGCCAGGGGGCACAGCAACGCCGAGATCGCTCGCACGCTGTTCGTCGGCGAGGCCACCGTCAAGACCCACGTCGCGCGGGTCCTGATGAAGCTCCACCTGCGCGACCGCGCCCAGGCCGTGGTGTTCGCCTACGAGGCGGGCGTGGTACGTCCGGGCGCCTCCGGATAGAACGCCGCCCACTCCGCCGGGCCCATCCGCAGGATCCGCACGCCGACCGAGCCGAGCGCCACCGCGGGCAGCGCCCAGAACGGGATCGTCGCCGGCCCGTACGGCACCAGCATCGACCCCAGCACGCCCGCGGCGACCAGCGCGGGCACCCACCAGTGCGCCTGCCCGGCCCGCCAGACCGCCACCGTGAGCAGCGGCAGCCCCACGATCCCCAGGTACAGCCACGGGATGGTGAACCCGAAGATCACCCCCGGCAGGTCCAGCACCTCCCCGGCCAGCCGCTCGGCCTCCTCCGCCGGGTAGCGCTCCCCGAACCACCAGGCCACCGGGTCGGTGAGCAGCAGCGCCGACATGCTGCCGTAGCCGACGACGGTCATCGCCCCGGCGATGTGGCCGAGCGTCACCGCCCGCCGCCGTACCAGGTGGAGCAGCCCGAACGCGGCGAACGCGGTGAGCAGCCAGCTCCAGTGGTAGAGCACCGACTGCAACTGCGCCATGGCCGGATCGTCGCCGAAGCTGACGGCCTCCCGGTCGTCCCCCCAGGTCCCCGGGTCCACGATGACGGCGGCGGTCTGTAGCAGCGGGGCCACGATCAGCAATGATCCGGCGGCCACGCGCCTGAAGGTGGTCGGGTCGTCGAGCACGAAAGCCCCCTGGTCGCTCGTGGACGGCGGAGGCCGTGCCCGCCCGCCGTACTGTCGGAGGGGACGCTATCCGCGCGTCCCGGCACGGGTCGTCCGCCCGGCGGTGGACGACAGGTCCGCCGCGCGGCGGAAAACGGGCGGCCTGCCCGTGGCGGGCCGCCCCGCGCCGTAAGCTCGGTTGCGTCATCGATCGCGCGAGGGGAGCGGCTGTTGAGCGCGAAAGTGATCGTGGTCACCGGGGCCGGCGGCCCGGCCGGGCAGGCCGTCGTCCGGCGGCTGACCGCCGAGGGGGACACGGTGCTGGCGGTGGACGCCCACCACCACCCCGACGTCGAGGGCGTGGAACGCCACACCGTCGATCTGCTCCAGCCGCACGCCGTGGGCGACCTGGCCCGCGACGTCGCCGCCCGGTACGGCAGGGCGGACGGCGTCGTCCACCTGGTGGGCGGGTGGCGGGGGGCCAAGTCCTTCGCCGAGACCTCGCTCGCCGACTGGGAGCTGCTGCACGGCCTGCTGATCCGCACGCTCCAGCACGTGTCCCTGGCCTTCGACCCTTTGCTGCGCAAGAGCGGCGACGGCAGGTTCGTGATCGTCTCGGCCGAGGTCGCCCGCTCACCCACCCAGGGCAGCGCCGCCTACGCGGCGGCCAAGGCCGCCGCCGAGGCATGGACCCTCGCGATGGCCGACGCCTACGCGGGCACCCGGGCCGCCGCCACGATCCTGGTGGTCAACGCCCTGGTCCACGACGCCATGCGGGCGGAGAACCCCGGCGCGACCTTCCCCGGCCACACCGACGTCAACGACCTGGCGGAGATCGTCGCCGGCCTGTGGGAGGCCCCCGCGGTGGAGATCAACGGCCGCCGGCTGGACCTTTCCAAATGACCGCCTCGTGACCGTCGTACGACGCAGGCACGATCCGCGGGCGCGCGGGTTCGCCAGCGACAACCAGGCGGGCGTCCACCCGGAGGTGCTGCGGGCCCTCGCGCTGGCCAACGAGGGCCACCAGAGCGCCTACGGCGACGACGTCTACACCGAGGCCATGGAGGAGGTCTTCCGGGCCGAGTTCGGGCCGCAGGCGCACGTCTGGCCGGTGTTCAACGGCACCGGCGCCAACGTGGTCGGGCTGCGCGCCATGTGCGCCCCCTGGGAGGCCGTCATCTGCGCGGAGAGCGCCCACGTCCACACCGACGAGGGCGGGGCCCCCGAGGTGACCGGCGGGCTCAAACTGCTCACCGTGGCGGCCCCGGACGGCAGGCTCACCCCGGAGCTCATCGACCGCCGCGCCCACGGGTTCGGCGACCCGCACCGCGCGCAGCCGAAGGTCGTCACCATCTCCAACGCCACCGAGCTGGGCACCGTCTACACCCCGCAGGAGACCGCGGCCATCTGCGCGCACGCGCACCGGCTCGGCCTCCGGGTCCACCTGGACGGCGCGCGGCTGGCCAACGCCGCCGCCGCGCTGGACGTTCCGCTGCGCGCGCTGACCACCGACGCGGGCGTCGACGTGCTGTCCTTCGGCGGCACCAAGTCCGGCCTGATGTACGGCGAGGCGGTCGTCGTGCTGAACCCCTCGGCCGCCGGCGGCCTTGAGTACGTCCGCAAGACCGCGATGCAACTCGGGTCCAAGATGCGCTTCGCGTCCGTCCAGTTCGAGGCGCTGCTCGGCGGCGACCTGTGGCTGCGCAACGCCCGGCGGGCCAACGCGATGGCGGCGCGGCTGGCGCGGGCCGTACGCGAGATCCCGGGGGTGGAGGTGCGCACGCCCGTGCAGGCCAACGCCGTGTTCGCGGTGCTGCCCGCCGCCGTCGCCGACCGGCTGCGCGAGCGCTTCGCCTTCTACACCTGGGACGAGTCCACCGGCGAGGTCCGCTGGATGTGCTCCTTCGACACCACCGAGGACGACGTGGACGCCTTCGCCGCGGCCATCGCCGAGGAGCTGGCGGCCGGACGGCGCTAGGACTCGCGCAGCGCCAGGCGGGCCGCCTCGCGACCGCCCATGCCGTGCGCCCCCGCGCCCGGCGGGGTGCTCGACGAGCACAGGTAGACGCCGGGCAGCGGGGTGCGCCACGGGCGCGGCGACAGCACCGGCCGCGCCGCGAACTGCCACAGGCTGGCCAGCCCGCCGCCGATGTCGCCGCCCACCAGGTTGGGGTTGTGCCGCTCCAGGTCGGCGGGCCCCCGCGCGCTGCGCGCGAGCACCAGGTCGCGAAAGCCCGGCGCGTACCGCTCGATCTGCGCCTCGACGGCCTCGGTCATGTCGACGCCGGAGCCGTTCGGCACATGGCAGTAGGCCCACAGGGTGTGCCCGCCGCGCGGGGCACGCGTGGGATCGGCCGCGCACGGCTGCACCACCAGCACGTACGGCCGGCGCGGGTGCCGCCCCGCGGTCACCTCCGCCTCGCTGTGCGCGATCTCCGCGAGCGTCCCCCCGAGGTGGACCGTGCCCGCCCCCGCCACCGCCGGGTCGCGCCAGGGCACCGGGCCGGACAACGCCCAGTCCAGCTTGAACACCCCCGGCCCGTAGCGGAACCTGCTGAGCCTTTCCCGGTAGCCCGCCGGCAGCCGCGGCCCGGCCATCCGCAGGAACTGGCGCGGGGTGACGTCCAGCAGGGTCGTCCGGGCGGGCGGCAGCTCGCCTAGGTCGCGGACCCACCGCCCGCTCACCGTCTCCCCGCCCAGCTCGCGCAGCCTGGCGACCATCGCGTCGGCGAAGGTCTGGGAGCCGCCGCGCGCCACCGGCCAGCCGGCCAGATGCGCCAGCGAGGCCAGCATCAGGCCGTACCCGGCGGAGATCGGCGCGCGCAGGTCGAGCATCGAGTGCGCGGCCATCCCGGCCAGCAAGGCCCGCGCCCGGGGCGTGCGGAACACCGTGCGGGCGAACACCGTGGCGGGCAGCAGGGCCGAGGCCCCGAACCGGGCCGCCGCGACCGGCGCCCGCGGCACGCCGAGCGGCGCCAGCAGCGTGTCCAGCAGCGGCAGCCCGGCCCGCGCCGCCGCGCCCACCGTCTCCAGCCAGGCGACGCCGTCGCGGCCCAGCCCGGCGGCGGTCCGCGCGGGGTCGCGATGGACCAGCACCGCGGGCCCGTCGTCGAGCGGATGCGCGGCCGGGATGGGCGGATGCGCGAACTCGACCTTGAGATCGAGGTCCCGGAACGCGGGGGAGGCCACCGCGATGGCCAGCACCGACGCGCACACGTCGTGCGCGTAGCCGGGCAGCGTCAGCTCCTCGGTACGCAGCCCGCCGCCGAACCGCCGGGCGCCCTCCACCAGCAGCACCCGCCTTCCGGCGGCGGCCAGCGTCAGCGCCCCGGACAGCCCGTTGGGGCCCGAACCCACCACGACCGCGTCGAAACCGTCGGCCGGCACGTATGCCTCCCCCGTAAGGCGGCCACCCGGTCTTTCAGACCTTGTGGCCGGTCTCCTTCTCGTAGGCGGTGAGCTGCTGCTCAAGCGCCTTCATCAGCTCGAAGACCTGGCTGGGAGGAAGACGGATACGGCTGACGATGCGGGTCGGGACGCTCAGGATGCGCTGCCCGGACTGCGGGTCGCCGGTGAGCTGCGGTGGCCTGGTGATCACCGCGAAGTCGAGGACGAACCCATCGCGGGTGTGCCAGACCGATGCGAAGTTCGCGTAGATTCCCGCTTCGACCTCGGCCGAGATGCTCACCTCAAGATGGCTCTCCGGCTCGTCGTTCACTGTCTCTCCGTCCTTCGCGGCAGTGGGGGTGGGAGGGGGAGGGTGGTTTCGGCGCCCCCGGCCTCAGGGCCGGACGCGTCAGTCGAGGATCGTCGGGTACGGCTTCGCGCCCCGGGCGCGGAGCAGGTCGGTCATCAGTTTGATCTCGCCGCTCTGGCCGGCGCTGATGTGCCTGGCCATGGTGGCGACCTCCTCACGGTCGGAAAGGCGCAGCAGGCCGTCGGCCATCTGCACGCCTCCCTCATGGTGACGGATCATGAGCTGCAGGAACAGGACCTCGGCCGCCTTGCCCTCGGCCTGTCTCAGCCGCTCCATTTCCGCGCGGGTCGCCATGCCGGGCATCGGCGCCCCGGCCGGCGCCGCCGGTTTCGCCCGGCCCGCGGAGTGTCCGTGACCGGACATCCAGGCCATCCTCGGCCGCTCGCCCGCCTGGTTCAGCCCCCACTGCTGAAGCCAGCCCATGAAGATCCCGCGCTGGGCGGTCTGGGTGAGAATGATGTCGCTGGTGAGCGCGCGCAGCGTCTCGTCCTCGGTGACATCGTGTGCGGCGAACGCCATCTCGACGGCCTGGGCGTGATGGAACGCCATGTCCCGCGCGAATCCCGCCTCCGGCGAGACGTCGGAGGGCGTGCCGTACCGGCCGGCGAAGAAGACGGCGGCGGCGACGGCGGCCAGCACGGTACAGACCGCCACGATGAGCAGCGGGCGGCGCCGCGGGCGTGCGGGAGTTTCAACGGGGACGTCCATCGTTTGCTCAGCGTACCCGTGATCTCCGGTAAGCGGCGTGAGGAGAACTTAAAGCCCTTATTCTCCACATACGTTGGTTCGGAATAAGGTGACCCCTGATTGGGCCCGCCGATGGAGGAATGATGTCCAAGGAGAAGGCGCAGGCGAGGCGTGAGCATCTGGCGCAGATGCGAGCCGCGCAGAAGCGCAAGGAGCGCCGTACCGCCATGCTCATGTGGGGCGCGGGCGGGCTCGTCATCATCCTGCTCGTCGGCGTGGTCGCGTTCTACCTGATCAGGGAACGGTCGACGACCTCGCTGGGCGAAGTGGTCACCGCGAAGTACCCGGCCAGCCAGCACAAGGAGACCAAGATCTCCTACAAGGAGAACCCGCCGCTCGGCGGGGAGCACAACAGCGTCTGGCAGCGCTGCGGCATCTACGACGAGCCGGTCAACAACGAGCACGCGGTCCACTCCCTGGAGCACGGGGCGATCTGGATCACCTACAACCCCTCCCTGCCCAAGGCCCAGGTGGAGACCCTCAAGAAGCTGGCAGGCGAGGAGTACATGCTGCTCAGCCCGTACCCCGGGCTGCCCTCGCCGATCGTCGCCAGCGCGTGGAACAACCAGCTCAAGCTGTCCAGCGCCGATGACCCCAAGCTCCCGCGGTTCATCAGCAAGTACCGCAACAACCCGACCAACACGCCGGAGTTCGGCGCCTCCTGTGAGGGGCCGTACAGCACCGACAAGACGGCGGCCCAGAAGGAGATCCCGGCCGTCGCGCCGAGCGGATCGCCGGACACCATGGGCACGCCGCCCGCCACGGCCGAGCCCAGCGCCCCCGCGACCGGCACCCCGGAGCCCAGCGCCTCCTGAGCCGCCGGAACGGCCCTAGGTCAAGATCTCTTCGACGCCCGCGAACTCCAGCCCGTGCGCCTCGGCCACGGGCTTGTTCGTCACGTGGCCCTCGTGCGTGTTGAGCCCCCGGGCGAGGGCCGGATCGGCCCGCAGCGCCGCCCGCCAGCCGAGGTCGGCGATGGTCAGCGCGTACGGGACGGTGACGTTCGTCAGCGCGTAGGTCGAGGTGTGCGGGACCGCGCCCGGCATGTTGGCGACGCAGTAGAACACCGAGTCGTGGACCCGGTACGTCGGGTCGGCGTGGGTCGTGGGACGGGAGTCCTCGAACGAGCCGCCCTGGTCGATGGAGATGTCCACGAGCACCGAACCCGGGCGCATCCGCGCCACCAGATCGTTGCTCACCAGCTTGGGGGCCCTGGCCCCCGGTACCAGGACCGCCCCGATCACCAGGTCCGCCTCACGGACGGCGCGCTCGATCTCGTAGGCGTTGGAGGCGATGGTCTGGCAGTGGCCCTGGTAGACGATGTCGGCCTGGCGCAGCCGGTCGATGTTCTTGTCCAGTAGCAGCACCTCCGACTGCATGCCCAGCGCGATCACCGCCGCGTTCATCCCGGCGACCCCCGCCCCGATCACCACCACGCGGGCCGCGTGCACCCCCGACACGCCGCCCATCAGCACCCCGCGGCCACCGCCCTGGCTCATCAGGTGATAGGCGCCCACCTGCGGGGCGAGCCGTCCGGCCACCTCCGACATGGGCGCGAGCAACGGCAGGAAGCCGCCCGCCGTCTGCACGGTCTCGTACGCGATGCCGGTGATCCCCGACTCCAGCATGGCCGTGGTGCAGGGCGCCGACGCGGCCAGGTGCAGGTAGGTGAACAGGACCTGGCCCTTGCGCATCCGGTGGTACTCCTCGGCGACCGGTTCCTTGACCTTCAGCACCAGGTCGGCCTGCCCCCACACCTCGTCGGCCGACGACACGATCACCGCCCCGGCGGCGGCGAAGTCGTCGTCGGGGATCGCCGACCCGGTCCCGGCCTCCCGTTCGATGAGGACCTGGTGCCCGTGCCTGACGAACTCGTGCGCTCCGGCCGGGGTTAGCGCGACGCGGTATTCGTTGTCCTTTACCTCGCGCGGAACTCCGATCTGCACGGCTCCTCCTCGCGTAGCCCCGTCTTTCACTGTGCGTTCCCCCGGGGCGGGCGACCACGCGCAGGGTGGAGGGAATCGGCCGGGCTTGATGACAATTTGTCGGGGAAGCAATGCCTTTACGCGAGGATTACGCGTCGTTGGCGACGATCGGTAGGCTCGTTCCCGCCAGCGAGCAACGTCATGAACATATGGGGTCCACACCGATGGAGAAGCAGCCGGTGGAGAAGCGGCCGGATTCCGGCGAGGAGCCGGCGGCGCCCTCGTCCGCATCGCCCGCCCCGGCCGATGACGAGCCGAAGGCCAGCCGGGCGACCACGGCGCTGCTCGCGGTCGCACTCGTCCTGGTCGTGGTCATCACCGGGGTGCTCGCCACCGTCGCGGTGCTGATGACGGTGAACCCCGACGCGCTGCCAGGGGGGACACGGCCGAGCAGGCTCGCCGAGCCGATCTTCTTCGCGCCGCTGACCGGCACCCAGCCCGCGCCCTGCCCCGGTCGCGAGGCGCTGCTCGACGAGGCGGGCACCACCTGCTACTTCATGGCCCACGGGGTGGCGGTCACGTCCGTGCGCACCATCGAGACCGTGCGCGAGCCCACCGGCACCTACGCGGTGCGCATCGCGCTGCCCGCGCCGTTCCGCGACCAGGTGGGCGCTTTGACGCAGGAGGCGGTGCGGGAGCGGATCGTGGTCGTCGCGGGCGATCGGGTGATCGCGGCCCCGCGCGTGGCGCAGGTCATCACCGAGGACACCCTCAGCATCTCCGGCTCCTTCAGCAAGGACGTCGCCGACGGCATCGCCGCCAAACTCCGCGGCCCGGCCGCCTGCCCCCCGGGCACCGTCCCGAGCCCCCTTCCCCAGAACGGCACCACCACAGGGGACACCGGCACCCCTCCCGGCACCAACGGCACCGGTGGCACTGGCGGTACCGGTGGGCCTGCGGGCACTGGCGGCACTGGCGGTACCGGTGGGCCTATGGGCACTGGAGGTACGGGTGGGCCTGCGGGCACCGGCGGTACCGGTGGGCCGGTCGGGCTCGGCGGGGCCGGCGGAACGGCGGCCGACGGGGTGATGGCGCCGGTCGGTGCGGCGGCGCCGACCGGAGGCACCGGTACGGACGGGTCGCCCCTGGGCGACGGCTCTACCGGAGGCGCTCCCACGGCGGGCACGGGCACCGGTACGGCCGGTGTCCCGTCGGCGGGGAGCGGGACCGGTACCGGAGGCGCGCCGACGGGCGGGACCGAGACCGGCGCGACGCCGCCGGGGGCCGGGAGCCCGACGCCGGAGGCCACGTGCGTGCCGGAGGCGCCCGCCGGTACGGGGACGGGCACCGGAACAGGCCCGGCGACCGGCACGGGCCCGGCGACCGGCACAGGGACGGGTACGGGCACCGGGACGGGGCCGGTGACCGGGCCGACCGGGGGAGCGACCGGACAGGGGACCGCCCCCATGCCCGGCAACGGGACGACGGCGGCCCCCGTCGGGATCGTGTCGCAGAGCACGCGGGGCCTGGACCACAACCTCGATCCGCGCTTCGGAAGCTGCCGCGAGGCCGACGAGGCGGGGTACGGTCCGTACTTCCGGGAGACTCACCCGGAGTATCACTATTACCCGGACAAGGACCACGACAACGTGGTGTGCGATCACGACGAGCTGGGCTGACCGGCGCTTGGCCCCGAGTTCGCCGTGAGCGGACATCGTTCACTCTGGGTAAAGACAAATTGACTGTGCGTTAGAGTGCGGTTAAGTTCACGCGTAGGCAAGTCCACGCAGCACACCTCAGCTCGGAGTCGATGATGGCTTTGAAGTTCCTCGGCAAGGACCCTGGAAGTGACGTTGACGACTGCCCGTCGGTCTGGGTCGATGAGACCGACGGCAGCATCGTGATCCAGGGCAGGGAAGTGCAAGACGCCGAGACACGGGTCCTGATGACATCGCTCAACCCCCTCGCGGAGGGCGAGCGGGTGGTCCGCATCCCCTTTCGCATGGCGCCGCTGCTCCTCGCGGCCTGCCGGGACGCCGACCTCGGGAGTTCGCATTCGTGACGCGGGCCGCCCGGCCCACGTCACCGTGGCCACGCCACACGTCCAGCACCGTCGGCGGCCGGCTCCCCGACGCGCCCGAGCAGGCCGGTACGCCATCTGACGCCTGTGAGACGGTATGGGATCCGGACAAGCAACATCGACGCGCGTGACGCCGGCGGACCGCCGGCCCAACGCGACGCAGTCATCGAGCAGCGTCCTCGCCGCCCGCCGGCTGATCGCGCAGCGGCTGCGCGAGCTGCGGCTGGACGCGGGGCTGAGCGCGCGGGCACTGGCCGCGGCGGCCGGCTGGCACGAGTCCAAGTCCAGCCGCATCGAGAACGCCAAGACCCCGCCCTCCGATGACGATCTACGCGCGTGGTGCGGGGCCTGCGGCGCGGACGGGGAGGTAGAGGAGTTGATCGCCGCCTCCCGGCAGGCCGACGAGATGTACGTCGAGTGGCGGCGGGTACACCGGGCCGGGCTGCGCCGCACCCAGGAGTCCGGCATCGCGCGCTACGAGGCCACCCGGCACTTCCGGGTCTACTGCTCGCACGTGGTGCCGGGGCTGCTGCAGACCGTCGCCTACGCCCGCGCGCTGCTGGCCTCGGTGGCGGCGTTCCGCGGGCTGCCCGACGACTCCGAGGCGGCGGCACAGGCGCGGCTGACCCGCTCCCGCGTGCTGCACGAGGGCGACCACCGCTTCGCCATCCTCATGGAGGAGTCGGTGCTGCGTTACCGCATCGGCGATGCCGACATCATGGCCGGCCAGCTCGACCACCTGCTGACCGTCATGGCGCTGCCGCGCGTCTCACTGGGGGTGATCCCACAGACCGAGTCGCGCCGGCTGTGGCCGGTCGAGGCCTTCCACATCTTCGACGACCGGACCGTGAAGGTCGAACTGCTCACCGCCTCGGTCAACGTCACCCAGCCCCGCGAGATCGCCCAGTACGCCAAGGGCTTCGACGAACTGGCGGCGATGGCCCGCTTCGGCAGGCACGCCCACGAGCTGATCACCCAGGCCCGCGGCGTGCTCGACTGATTCGTCCTCGTGAGGGCGTCGGCCAAAGTCGTGTGCAAGTTCGTGCAAGCCCGTTGAGGGCGGGAGAGCCTCGTTCCTATCGTCGGAGTCATGCCTCCCAGCGCATCGGGTCCCGCCGTGGCCCGCCGCGGCGAACTCGGCCGACAGCGTCGTCTGCTGATCGACGAGAGGCGAACGGTAGTGGTCGGCGGACGCGAGGGGCGTGCCATGGCTCGTGGCGACTGGACCATCGTCGGCAGGGTGGCGATCCGGTATGCGAACGGCCGGCAGGTCGTGGTCGCGGCCGGCGGCCGGTTCAAGTCCCTCGATGAGGCCATCGGCCACTGGGAGAGACAGGAGGCCGAGCGGCGCAACCGGGAGCTGGCCGAGCTCGGGCATGTCGTCAACACGGCGTTCAAGCGCATGGAGCGGGCCTGCCGGCGGCTGAACGAGATCAAGTTCGAGACGGGGGATCTGGTGTGATGAGCACTCTCGGAGGCCGGACGACCCCGTCACGCCGGCGCCCCTGACCATCGTGACCGTACCCGGAGCAACACCCGGCCTCCGAGAGACCAGTACGCAGGGCCGATGTCCCTCCGCACCGCCCCGCGGCGGTGCCCTCGGACGCCTGCCGCGGGAAGCCGGTCCCGCGGCAGGTCCCGCGGCCATATCGGCCACGGCGACCTGTCGTCAGCCGTCGAACAGGCCGACGCTGAAGAAGGCCACGAACATCGCGGCCACCACGTACAGCAGCGGGTGCGCCTCGCCCGGCCGCCCCCGCCCCAGCTTGATCGCGACGTAGGCGATGAGTCCCGCGCCCAGCCCCGTGGTGATGCTGTAGGTGAAGGGCATCAGGGCGATCGTCAGGAAGGCGGGGATCGCCAGGTCCAGGTCGGTCCAGGGCACGTTTCGCGCCTGCGTCATCATCAGCGCGCCCACCAGCACCAGGGCGGGGGCCGCCGCCGCGGCCGGCACGACCGTGGTGACGGGGGTGAACAGCAGCGTCAGCCCGAGCAGCGCCCCGGTGACCAGGCTGGCCAGGCCGGTACGCGCGCCCTCGCCGACCCCGGCCGCCGACTCGACGAAGACGGTGTTGGCCGAGGCGCTGGCCGTACCGCCGATCGCGGCGGACACGCCGTCCACGGTGAGGATCGCCCCGAGGCGCGGCACCTGGCCCTGTTCGTCCACCAGGCCCGCTTCGTCGCTGACGCCGATGATGGTGCCCATCGCGTCGAAGAAGCCGGACAGCACCAGCGTGAACAGCACGACGGTGGCGGTCAGCGCGCCCGCCGTACCGAAACCGCCGAACAGGTCGAACGCGCCGAGCAGCCCGAAGTCGGGCGCCGAGACGATCGAGGTGGGCACCCTGGGGGCGACCACCCCCCACTGCGCCGGATCGACGGCGAACGCGGTGCCGACCACGATGGCCAGCACCGTCGTGGCCACGATGCTGATCAGGATCGCCCCAGGGACGCGCCGGGCGTAGAGCACGATCATCAGCAGCAGCCCGAAGCAGAAGACCGTGACCGGCCAGCCGGAAAGGTGGCCGGTGGTGCCGAGCTGCACCGGCGTGCCGGTGCCCCTGGCCACGAAACCGGCGTCCACCAGGCCGATGAGCGCGATGAACAGGCCGATCCCGACGCTGATGGCGTGTTTGAGGGCGAGCGGGATGGCGTTCATGATCATCCGTCGTACGCCGGACACCGCCAGCACCACGATGGCCAGCCCTTCGAGCACCACCAGGCCCATCGCCTGCGGCCAGGTCATGTGCGGCGCGGCCTGGTAGGCCACCACGGCGTTCAGCCCGAGGCCCGCGGCCACCCCGAAGGGGGCGTTGCCGACCACCGCCATCAGCAGCGTGCTGACCGCCGCCGCCAGCGCCGTGGCGGTGGTGAGCTGCGGGATCGACAGCCTGGCGCCGGTGACGTCCACGGCCCCGGCCAGGATGATCGGGTTGAGCAGGACGATGTAGGCCATGGCCACGAACGTGGTCACCCCGCCGCGTACCTCGGCGGCGACCGTGCTCCCGCGGGCCCGCAGGCCGAAGAAGCGGTCGAGTCGGTCCACGATCCTCCCTTGCCCCGGCGGGGGGACGAGACCGGTCCTACCCAGCTCCGGGCGGCACGATGTCGCCCACCCGCCAGAGCGCCCGCCGAACGTCCCGTACGGCGCGGCGGCGACGATTCACGTAACGGCGGCGTCGTGACCGGCGATGAGTTTTACACACAGGGCTTCTAACCGGTCACGGTTCCCGGCGAGGCGCGGCGGTCGTTCGCCGCGCGGCTGCCGGACCCGCTTTTCGACTTCGCCGAAAAGCGCCTGTCAGAGCCCGTGCGGACGCTCGGCGTGTTCCTGGAGTACTCGGGGTCGTGGAACACCTGCGCCGAGCGCCTGCATGTACGTGCCAACACGGTGAGGTATCGGATGCGGAGGGCGGAGGAACCGACCGGGGGTCATGCCCCACCGGCCGGGCCGATCTCTTCCTTGCTTTACCGCTGAGTCAGCAGCACATCGGCTCACCCACGTCCGAGAGTGGCGACATGGAGGTTTGCGCGGCCGTAGCATTGGCCGCGACGGTGGCCATGACTGTGCACAGGACAGCCATGGCGAAAAGCAAGAGACGTCGACGCATGGTGGTGCTCCCGTCACTGTTTTCGTTCGACGACATTGTTCCAAGGGGTGCCGGTGAGTCAAGATCTGGTGGGGCAGCGCATTAAGACAATTCGTCGGCAGAGGGGTATGTCGCAAGCCCAGCTCGCGCATCCGGAGTTGTCCGACAGCTATGTTTCTCTTATCGAAAGCGGTAAGCGGACGCCGACCACGGCGGTACTGGAGTTGCTCGCCGGCAAGCTCGACTGCTCACTCAGTTACCTGGTCAACGGAGTAACCACCGAGCAGTTACACGAATTCGAGCTCGAACTCGGCTACGCGCGCATCGCCCTGGAGAACGGCGCGGTCACCGAGGCCCGCATGCGGTACACGAACCTGGTCGCGGACAAGAACCTCACCGGACTGACCCGGCTCAGGTTCGAGGCGGAGTTCGGCCTGGCCCGGGCGATGGAGGCGGGCGGCGACCTCGACGCGGCCATCGCCACCCTCAACGGCCTGCGGGCCGCGGCGGGCGACGCCATGACCCCGGAACAGCACATCACCGTCACCATCGCGCTGTCCCGCTGCTACCGGGAGCGGGGGGACCTGTCGGCGGCCGTACAGGTCTGCGAGCAGATCCTGCTGGGCCCGGTGCGTCCGGCCTGGTCCGATGAGCTGGTCGAACTCGGTTCGACGTTGCTCGGCGCGTACATGCTGCGCGGGGACCTCCTGCGCGCGCAGCACTGGTCGGCCGAACTGCTCGCCGCCGCCGACCTGCTGGGCACCCCCAGGGCCACGGTCGCCGCCTGCTGGAACGGATCGGCCCTGGCCGAGGCGATCGGCCGGACGAAGGACGCCCTGGCCCTGGCCCAGCGGGCCCTCGCCGTCCACTCCGAGAACGGCGATCCCCGGAACCTGGCTCGCGTCCGGCTGAGCTGCACCTACCAGCGGTTCCTGCTCCTCCCGCACGAGGCCCGAAGCTGCCGGGAGGCCCTGCACCGCTCCCGGCGCGAACTGGCCGAGTCGTCCGCGGGCGTGGCGGACCGGGCCAGGTGCGAACTGGACCTGGCGCACGTCGAACTCGCCCTCGGCGACTTCGGGCAGGCCATCGCCCATGCCAGAAAAGCCCATGACCTGGTCTCCAGTACGACCAACGGGCTCGGCGCCGACGCCCAGTTGCTGCTGGCCGGCGCCTACGCCATGGCCGACGAGCCGGTGGAGGCGCGTACGGCGCTGGACGCGGCCAGGCGATGGCTGGAGCAGGTGACCCCCGCGCGGCGCGCGGCGCAGGGCTGGCGGACCGTCGCCGAGGTGCTGCGCAAGCTCCAGGACGGCCCCGGCAGCGTCGCCGCCTACCAGCGGGCTCTGGTCAGCGTGGGCCTGTAGGGGGGTGACGAGCCATCCGAATTAGGGATAACAGTCGTGCGCTACCGGACGATGTGATATAAGCACGATATGCTCGTAATTCACGAGCTGGTGAGGTGCGCCGATCCGCGCAGTGGGGGGCCATGAAAACGGAACGCGTGCGAGCGCTCGGTGTGCTCACCGGCCGTGCGGGGCCGGAGAGCGGTCTGCCGAGCGCTCACACGCGCCTGGTCTGGGCGGGAGGTCCCGCGCGGGAAGGACGGAACCCGATCGGGTCCTGTCCGCCCGCGAGGGTCGTTCCCGCCGGTCTCGGCTCTGCCGGGAGTCGGCTAGCAGCAGGCTATGTCCTTCCCTTCCGTGACCACCTGGGTCCCGGACGGATAGGCCTCCGCGGCGGTAGCATTGGCCGCGACGGCGATAAGGGCTGTGCATAGCACCGTCAGGGCGGAGACAGTGAGGCGTCGACGCATGGTGGTGCTCCCGTCACTGGTTTTCGTTCGACGACATTGTTCCAAGGGGTGCCGGTGAGTCAAGATCTGGCGGGCCAGCGCATTAAGACAATCCGCCGCCAGCGCGGTATGTCTCAAGCCCAGCTCGCGCATCCGGAGTTGTCCGACAGCTACGTATCTCTTATCGAAAGCGGGAAGCGAACGCCAACTCCAGCGGTGCTCGAACTGCTCGCCGGCAAGCTCGATTGTTCGCTGAGTTACCTGGTCAACGGCGTCACCGCCGAGCAGATGGAAGAGCTGGAGCTGGAACTCGGCTATGCCCGCATGGCGCTGGAGAACGGCGAGGTCGCCGAGGCGCGCAGGCGGTATGCCGCTCTGGTGGCCGACAACGACCTGGCTGGTTTGGCGCAGCTCCGGCTCGACGCCGAATTCGGGCTGGCGCGGGCGATGGAGGCGGGCGGCGACCTCGACGCGGCGATCGCGACCCTCAACGGGCTGCGGGCGTCGGCCGGCGAGGCCATGACGCCCGAGCGGCACGTCGAGGTGGCCATCGCGCTGTCGCGCTGCTACCGCGAGCGGGGCGACCTGTCGGCCGCCGTACAGGTCTGCGAGCAGATCCTGATGGGCAGCGCCCGCCCGGCCTGGACCGACGAGCTGATCGAGCTCGGCGCCACGCTCCTGTACGCCTACCACTTCCGCGGCGACCTGCTGCGGGCCACGCAGTTCTGCGCCGAGCTGTTCGCCGCCGCGGAGCTGCTGGGCACGCCCCGGGCGATCGTCGCCACCTGCTGGAACGGGGCGCTGCTCGCCGAGGCCACCAACCAGAAGGAGGAGGCGCTGGCGCTGGCCGAGCGGGCGCTTGCCATCCACTCCGAAAACGGCGATCCGCGCAACCTCGCGAGGGTCCGGCTGGCCTACACCTACCTGCGGTTCCGTATCCGGCCCGAGGAGGCGGAAAGCTGCCGCGAGGCTCTGCTGCGCTCCCAGCAGGAGCTGGCCGGGACCTCGGCCGGCAGCGCCGACCAGGCCAGGTGCGAGCGCGAGCTGGGGCGGGTGGAGTTCGCCCTGGGCAACTACGACCAGGCCGTCGTGCACGCCCAGAAGGCGCACGACCTGGTCTCCGAAACCATCAACGGGCTCGGCGTGGAGCCGCAACTGCTGCTGTCCGGCGCGTACGCGGTGCTCGGCAAGCGGGCCGAGGCGCACGAGGCGATCGACTCGGCCAAGCGCTGGCTGGACAACGTGACGCCCGCCCGCCGGGCCGCCCAGGGCTGGCGCACGGTGGCCGAGGTGCTCGGCAAGCTCGACGACCGCCCCGGCAGCGTCGCCGCCTACCAGCGCGCCCTCACCAGCGTCGGGCTGTGATCAACGCTGTGATCAACGGCTGATCGCGGCCCGCCGCCGACCGCCCCGGGCGACCGGGGCGACCGGGGCGGTCAGGGACCGTTCCAGCGCGGTCAGGAGGTGGCAAGGGGGGCCCAAGGTTGCGATCCACGGTTCGGGGCGGCGCTTCCCGTCGGTAGCCTGGGATCGCCATGAAGACTTTCCCGTCGCGCGCCGCGCTGGCCGTACCGCTCGGCGCGCTGCTGCCCGCGCTCCTCGCCTCTCCCGCGTCGGCCCACGGTGTGCTCGCCGCCCCCGAGGGCGGGGGCGGGCTCCCGGTGTGGCTGTGGATCCTGGCCGGCGGCCTCGCCGGCGTCGGCATCGGGCTCTTTCTCAGCCTGCGCCGCAAGAGCGGCAAGAAGCGGTGACCCGATGAGCAGGAGTGTACGCCTGGCGCTCGTCGCGACGGCGGCTGCGGTGGTCGCCCTGATCGCGGCCATGTTCGTGGGCGGCGCGGCGACGCCGCGCATCATCCCCGGCCTGCCCGACGAGGGCACCTTGACCCGGTGGGCGCTGCCGCTGTCCAAGCTGCTGATGAACGCCTCGGGCGTGCTCACCGTCGGCACCCTGCTGGCCGCCACCGCGTTGCTGCCCAGCGACAAGGGCCTGCTGGGCAAGTCCGCCCTGGAGTACGTCAAGGCCGCCTCCTGGCTGGCGCTGGGCTGGGCGGGCGCGACGGCGGCGACGATGCTGTTCACCGTGTCGGAGACCTGGGGCGCTCCGGTCTCGCAGATCCTCAACGGCAACGAGCTGCTCAGCTTCGCCAGCCAGAGTTCCCAAGGCGTGGCGCTCACCCTGGTGATCCTCTTCGCGGTGGCGATCGCGCTGTTCTCCCGGGGCGCGATCACCGTCGGCGCCTCGGGCGGCCTGCTGGTGCTGGCCATCGCCACCCTGCTGCCCCCCGCGTTGACCGGTCACTCCTCCTCCTCGCCCAACCACTCGCTGGCCACCACGTCGATCGCCTTCCACCTGGTCGGCCTCTCGCTGTGGGTGGGCGGCCTGGTCGTGGTGTCGGCCCACGCGCTGCGCGGCCACCAGCACCTTGCCGTCGCGAGCGACCGGTTCTCGCGGATGGCGCTGTGGTGCTTCGTCATGGTCGGCCTGTCCGGAGTGTTCATCACCCTGGCCCAGCTCACCGCCGTCACGGACCTGGTGACCTCCCCCTACGGCCGGCTCATCGTGATCAAGGCGCTCGCCTTCGGGCTGCTCGGCCTCTTCGGCTACCTGCACCGCAGGCGCACCCTGCCGCTGGTGTCCCAGAGCAAGCCGGGCGCGTTCACCCGCCTGGCCGGGGGCGAGACGGTGCTCATGCTCGCCACCGTCGGCCTGGCCGTCGGGCTCGGCCGTACCGAGCCCCCGCCCGCCCCGATCGCCCTGGACCGGGCGTTCGAGCTGCTGGGCTTCCCGCTGCCGCCGGAGATCTCGCTCGCCAACGTGGTGACGATGTGGTGGTTCGACGTGTTCTTCGCCACGCTGGCCGCCGTGCTCGCCGGGCTCTACGGGGCCGGTGTGCTGCGGCTGCGCCGCCGCGGTGACGGCTGGCCGTGGGGGCGTACCATCTCGTGGTTCGCCGGTGTGCTGATCCTCGTCCTGGCCACCCAGAGCGGCGCGGGCCGCTACGCCAAGGTGCTGTTCAGCGCGCACATGACCGAGCACATGGTGATCTCCATGCTGGCGCCGATCTTCCTGGTGCTCGGCGCGCCGGTCACGCTGGCGCTGCGCGCGCTCAGGCCCGCGCCGCGCAGGGGCGATCGGGGTCCGCGCGAGTGGCTGACGGTGATCCTGCACAGCCGGGTCATGCGCTTCCTGGCCCACCCCGCCATCGCCACGACGCTGTTCATCGTCTCCACCTACGCGCTGTACTTCACGCCGCTGTTCGCCTCGGCGATGGACAGCCATCTTGGCCACATCGCGATGTCGGTGCACTTCCTGGCCAGCGGCTCGCTGTTCTTCTGGGTGATCATCGGCATCGACCCGGCCCCGCACCGGCTGCCGCACGTGGCCAAGCTGGTGACGCTGTTCGTGACGATGCCCTTCCACGCCTTCTTCGGCATCGCGCTGATGATGATGACCAGCCAGATCGCCGCGACCTACTACGACCAGCTCGGCCGTACGTGGGGCGCATCCGCGGTGGCCGACCAGCAGACCGGCGGCGCGATCGCCTGGGGGTTCGGCGAGATCCCGACCCTGATCGTGCTCCTCGCGCTGGCCGCGCAGTGGTGGCGGGACGACGACCGCAAGGCCCGCCAGGCCGACCGCCGGGCCGACGCCATCGCCGCGCGCACCGGCGGCAGCGGCGACGCGGAACTGGACGCCTACAACGACTACCTCGCCGAGCTGGACAAGAAGGGCCGCGCCGACTGACCCGCGGGTCGGAGGGAACATCCCTGGTCAGGGCTCTCCGGTAGCCTGTGGCTGGGGAGTGGGACATCGTCGTCGCGGCGTCGGCCGGGCGTCGCCCGGCACTTTCCGGCGGGGCCGCCGTGCGGGCGCGGCAGGCGTGCCGGGAGCCGGATGTCCTCGCGTGGAAGGACGCATGCCAGTGACCGAGGAAACACGCATGCGCGGGGGACAAGGGCTGGCCGAGGCCCTGGAGGATCACCTCGACCAGTGGTCCCGCCGCACCGGCATCGCGGTCGAGACCTGGGCGCTGCCGCAGGGCGACGTCGATCCGGGCGTCAGCCGCGCGGTCATGGCCGCCTTCGGTGAGGCACTGGCCAACGTCGAGCGGCACAGCGGGGCGCGGACGGTATCGGTGGCGGTCACGCTGGGCGCCTCGGGGCTGCGTATGACGGTCAGCGACGACGGCGTGGGCTTCTACGGCCCGGCCACCGGCCGGGGCACCGCGCTGATGCGCGCGGCCTTCACCGAACTCGGCGGCGCGCTCACCGTCCGTGGGGTGCCCGGCGAGGGCACCACGGTCACCGGCGTGATCCCGCGCCGCTGAGCGCCGCGCCACCCCGCCTCAGGGGAGGGTGAGGATCTCCCGGCCGTCGTCGGTGACGAGGATCGTGTGCTCGAACTGCGCGGTGCGGCGGCGGTCCCTGGTGACGGCGGTCCAGCCGTCGGGCCAGATGTCGTAGTCGATGGCGCCCAGCGTGAGCATCGGCTCGATGGTGAACGTCATGCCCGGCACCAGCGTGGTGGACAGCGACGGGTCGTCGTAGTGCGGCACGATCAGGCCGGAGTGGAACGTGGTGCCGATGCCGTGCCCGGTGAAGTCGCGTACCACGCCGTAGCCGAACCGCTTGGCGTACGCCTCGATGACCCGCCCCACCACGTTGAGCTGCCGCCCCGGGGCCACCGCCTTGATCGCCCGGTGGGTCGCCTCCCTGGTGCGCTCCACCAGCAGCCGCGACTCCTCATCGACCTCGCCGACCAGGAACGTGGCGTCGGTGTCGCCGTGCACCCCGCCGATGAACGCGGTGATGTCCACGTTGACGATGTCGCCGTCGCGCAGCACCGTGTCGTCGGGGATGCCGTGGCAGATGACCTCGTTGATCGACGTGCACAGCGACTTGGGGTAGCCGCGGTAGCCGAGCGTGCTGGGGTAGGCCCCGTGGTCGCACAGGAACTCGTGGCCGATGCGGTCCAGTTCGTCGGTGGTCACCCCGGGGGCGACGTGCCTGCCGACCTCCTCCAGCGCCTGCCCGGCCAGCCGGCCCGCGACCCGCATCTTCTCGATGATCTCCGGGGTCTTCACGTTGGGCTCGCCGGTCTTGGGGGCCTTCTTGCCGACGTACTCCGGCCGCTGGATGTGGGCGGGGACTTTGCGCATGGGCGAGATCCGCCCGGGCTGGAGCAGTGTCGTCATGGCGGCAAGTCTAGTTGGGCCCCGAAGCGGGCAGTATTCGTCACGTGAGCGGCAAATGGTGGTTCTGTCTGACGCATCTGCGAGTAGAGCCCGACGAGGGGTGCCCCAACAAGGACCGGATGGGTCCTTACGAGACCCGGGAAGCGGCGGCGCGCGCCCTGCAGACCGCCGCCGAGCGCAACGAGGCATGGCGCGAGGGCGACCGCAGGTGGGACGACGACTGACCCGCCCGTGCGGCGGGTCAGGAGGCGCCTACCGGCGTACGTGAGCGCGCGACCACGAGGGTGCGCCGGGACGGTGCGAGGGTGACGTTCTTGAGCAGCGCCGTCTCCGGGGCGAGCCCGTCTCCCGCGGTCAGTTCGACGCGGCCGAGCACCTCGCGGATGATCGCGCGCATCTCCAGCAGCGCGAGCTGCGCCCCCGCGCAGTAGCGGCGTCCGCCGCCGAACGGCATCCAGGACCGCTGCGCGCGCTCGGTGACGCCGTCCCCGCCGTGCTCCTGGGCCAGGAACCGCTCCGGGCGGAACGCGTCCGGGTCGGGGTAGGCGTCGGGGTCGCGGTGGATGAGCGAGATGAGCGGGGCGACGTACCACCCGGCCGGGATCTCGTACCCGCCGAGCGCGAGCGGCCGGTCCAGCAGCCGGGGGGCCTCGAAGACCACCGGGCGCGAGCGCAGCCCCTCCTTGATCACCGCGTCGAGGTAGTGGTCCTCGCCGGCCGCGAGGTCCGCGGAGAGCCGGTCGAGCGCCCGCGGGGTGCGGACCAGCCGCTCGAACGTCCAGGCCAGCCCGGTGGCGGTGGTCTCGTGCCCGGCCATCAGCATGGTGACCAGCTCGTCGCGGATCTCCTGGTCGGACATCGGCTCGCCGTTCTCGTCGGTGGCGGCCAGCAGGCGGGACAGCATGTCCGTCGCGTCCGGCCGGGGCGCGGCCCTGCGCCCGGCGATCTCGTCGAACAGCAGGGAGTCGAGGGCCTCGCGCAGCACCCCGAAGCGGGTGGTGGGCAGGTACGGCACGCGGCGCAGCAGCGGCGAGGCGATCATCCGGTCGATCATCCGGGCCGGCAGCATCAGGAACGAGCTCGTGCCCGTCGTCTCCAGCAGCTTCGGCAGCAGGGCGCGCAGCCGCCGCAGCCGCCCGGCCTCGGTGATGCCGAACACCAGCCGGATGATCACCTCCAGCGTGATGTCCTGCATCCGGTCGCGCAGCGCGAACGGCTCGCCGAGCGGCCAGCCGTCCACCGAGCGGCCGGCGATCCGCTCGATCTCGCCGCGCCACCCGGCGACGGCCTTGCCGTGCAGCGGCGGGCTGAGCAGCTTGCGGTGCCGTCGCCAGGGCTCGCCGTCCAGGCTGAGCAGCGAGTGCCTGCCGACCATCGGCTTCATGAACGCCCGGCGGACCTCCCCGGCCCGGCCGCCGCCGTCGCCGTCCAGCGCGTAGACGCGCTCGGCGAGCTCGGCGCTCGCGACGTAGACCTCGGGCGGGAAGCCGAAGTAGCGGATGGTGAACACCGGGCCGTGCTCGCGCGCCGAGGCACGGAAGAAGGCGTCCGGGTCGCGCATGAGGCGGTAGGTCTGCTGGACGGATGTGAGCCGAGGTCCGGGCGGTGGTGCGGGCATCGGGGCCCCCTTCCGATGGTTATGCGAACGATCGTCTTATGCGTTTGAATAGATTTGTATCATGGCTCCCGTGTCACGTGAACAGCCGGTGGGCGGCCACCGGGAGAGACTTCTCGCCGGAGCGGTGAGCTGCCTTCAGGAGAAGGGCTACGCCGCGACCACGGTCCGCGACCTCGTGGCCGCCTCGGGCACCAACATGGCCTCCATCGGCTACCACTTCGGTGGCAAGGAGGCACTGCTGCACGAGGCGCTGGAGGAGTGCTTCCGGCTGTGGACGGTAAGGGTCGAGCAGGCGGTCTTCGCCTCGGAGCAGGACGACGCGGACATGGCGGGCGCGCTGTCCCGAGGGCTCGCGGCCCTGCTGGAGGTGTTCAAGGAGTCCCGGCCGCTGCTGATCGCGTTCATTGAGGCGTTTCCGCCGGCCGCGCGCTCCGAGGCGCTGCGCGCCAGGCTGGCCGCCGCCTACGCCGAGGCCCGCGCCGCGGGCGTGGCCATGGTCCGCCGGGTCGCCGAGCGGACCGGCAGGCGGCCGCCGTTCGACCCGGAGGTGTTCGTCACCGTCATGATGGCCGTCCAGGACGGGCTGATCCTGCAGTGGCTGATCGACCCGGACAGCACGCCGGAGGCGGGCCAGGTGCTGGAGGTCTTCGCCGCGCTGCCGGAGATGACCGGCGGGGCGCGCTGACCCCCGCCGCGGGCGCGGTCAGTCCACGACGTGGGGGCCGCTCACCCGGTCGAGCAGGCGGGCCAGGCGCCCGCGCAGGCCGCGGCCGGCTCCGCGCTCGCCCGCGGCCATGCTGACCAGGTGCTGGGCCCCGTCGAAGGACACCGGGGCGTCGGCGGGGATGGACAGGGCGTCGTGGGCCAGGCCGGTAAGTTCGGGGTCGCCGCCGTCGCCGTCCAGGGCCAGGATGGTCGCGCCGGTGCGCCTGGCGTCGTCCAGCCGTTCGAGCAGGGGGACCGGCACGGCCGCTTCGGTGACCACGAACAGCGTCTCGCCGCGCCGGGCCGCGCCCAGGCGGTCCATGCCCACCCGCAGGTGCGGCGGCGCGCCCGGCGGTACCGACCAGCGCACCAGCGTCGGCGCGAGCTGCGGGAGATCCGCCAGCCGGGCCTCGTCGGCCAGGTGCGCGGTCACGTGCCAGGGCTCCTCGGCGGGGGTGCCCACCACCAGCAGCCCGCCGGGCGAGCGGGTCGCCCGCAGGCCGCGGGCGAAGTCACGGGTGCGCTCCACCCATCCGGTCGGCGCGAGGGCCTCGCGCAGGAACTCCACTGACGACGCGTCCATGGCTTCATGCTGCCGCAGCCACCCCGGGGGCGTCTCGCGATCGGCCGCCTGGCATGATTCCTGGTTACGGTGGCGATGAGGAGTGAGAATCGTGGCGGATGGCACGCTTACCGAGGTCGGGGCGCTTTCCCTGGGCATCTTGGGCGGGACCGGCGACCAGGGCAAGGGCCTGGCGAGGCGGTTCGCGCTGGCCGGGCAGCGGGTGCTGATCGGGTCCAGGAGCGCCGAACGGGCCCTGCAGGCCGCCGAGTCGATCGGGCACGGCGTGACGGCGGGCGAGAACGCCGAGGTCGCCGCCAAGGCCGACATCGTGATCGTCGCCGTGCCGTGGGACGGGCACAAGGCCACCTTGGAGGCGCTGCGCGAGCCGCTGACCGGCAAGATCGTCATCGACTGCGTGAACCCGCTCGGCTTCGACAAGCAGGGGGCCTACGCCCTGCCGGTCGAGGAGGGCAGCGCCGCCCAGCAGGCCGCCGCGGTGCTGACCGGCAGCCGGGTGGTCGCCGCCTTCCACCACGTCTCGGCCGTCACGCTGCTCGACCCCGAGGTCTCGGAGGTCGATCTCGACGTGCTGGTGCTGGGCGATGACCGTGAGGCCACCGACACCGTCCAGGCGCTGGCCTCGCGCATCCCCGGGGTACGCGGGATCTACGGCGGACGCCTGCGCAACGCCCACCAGGTCGAGGCGCTGACGGCCAACATCATCTCCATCAACCGCCGCCACAAGGCGCACGCGGGCATCCGCATCACCGACGTCTGAGCATCTCCGACGTCTGAGCATCTCCGGCGTCTGGGCATCTCCGGCGTCTGGGCATCTCCGGCGTCTGGGCATCTCCGGCGTCTGGGCATCTCCGGCGTCTGGGCATCTCCGGCGTCTGGGCATCTGCGGCGTCTGGGCATCTGCGGCGTAGGACGCCCGGCCGCTCCGGCCGGTCCCGGCGCATGGTGGGCGTGAGCGGCCGGGCCGCATTCATGGCCGCGGCTCGGGCATCGCCGTTCCTGTGCCATTTCCGGCGATCGGCCCGGACGCCGGGAAACGATTGTTCATATGGCGTCCCGCCCTGCCGTGTGTTTGAGTGAGTGCTATCGCGGCCGTCGCCGGGAAAACGGCGCTTGCCCACGGAGGGGCGGGGTCCAGGATGGTGAAGACCTTACGCGTGCTGCTGCCGTCGGCCGGTTTCGCCTGGCCCCCTTACGTGGTGCTGGCCCACCGGGCCGACGGCGAGCCGTGGTGGCTGCTTCTGCTGTACGTCCTGGCCATCGGCCTGGTGGCGGCGATCGCCGGCAAGGTGTTGCGCGCCCTGCTCGGGGGCGGGCCCGTGGGGGAGACGATTCTCATGCTGATCGGCCTCGTCCTGTCGGGCACTCTGTTCGGGTCCATCGCGGCCTTCGTCATCGCGCCGTTCAACGGCCAGCTCGGGCTGATGCCGTCCGCGCTGCTGCTCGGGACATATTCCATGGCGGTCAGTGCGGTGGTCGGCTACGGCGTTTTCAACCTGTCCTTTTCCGTCGGTCAGACGTCCTTCTTCTGGGGCGTCAGATCCCCGCTCGGCGTGGAGAGGTCATGGAGCCTCAAGGAAGGAAGCTCGACCAGAGATCTTGAGTGACGGCGGGCCGCCACTACGGTAGGGGCACATCTACCGGAGGTGACGGCGGCCATGCGGCGGTTCGAGGACAGAATCGTGATGATCACGGGGGCGGCGCACGGGATCGGGCTGGGGATCGCGGAGCGGCTGACCGGGGAGGGCGCCGCCGTCGCGGTGGCCGACGTGGACGCGGCGGCGGGGGAGCGCGCCGCCGCCCGCCTGGCCGCCGACGGGGCGCGGGCCGTGGCGGTCACGTGCGACGTGACCTCCGGGGAGTCCGTGGCGGCGGCGGTCGCCGCAGTCGTGGCCCGGTTCGGGCGGCTGGACGTGCTGGTCAACAACGCGGGCGGCGGACTGAACCTCCCCGACCTGGACGAGCTGACCGACGACGACTGGCACCGCCAGATCGACGTCACGCTGATGGGCGTGGTGCGCTGCGTACGGGCCGCGATGCCGCATCTGATCGGCTCGCCGCACGGCGGCAGCGTGGTGACCGTGGGGTCGATCAACGGGCTGGCGCCGTTCGGCTCGGTGGCCTACTCGGCCGCCAAGGCCGGGCTGCGCAACCTCACCGAGAACCTGGCGTCGCGGTGCGCCGCGGACGGGGTGCGGTTCAACCTGGTCGCGCCGGGCACCACCCGCACCAGAGCCTGGGACGACCAGCCGGACACACTGGACCGGATCGCCGCCACCATCCCGCTCGGCCGGATCGGACGCCCTGACGACATCGCCGCCGCCGTCGCCTTCCTGGCCTCCGCCGACGCGGCCTGGATCACCGGCGTCACCCTCCCGGTCGACGGCGGCGCGCTGCTGAACGCCGGGCGCGTCTTCCGCGACTTCGCCGGCCCGGCCCGCTGATGCCGCCGGGGCGGGGGCGGGTGCCACGCGCACGGGCGGCCGGGCGATCCTGGTTGTCATGAGCGAACTGCGCCCCGAGACCCGTGCCGTCCACCTGCCCAGGCCGCCGCTGAACGGCAGCGTCCCGATCACCACGCCGATCTACCAGACCTCCGGGTTCGTCTTCGACGACCCGGCCGTCTTCGCCGACGGCATGGGCCGCCCGGACGGCGCGTTCGTCTACGGCCGGCTGACCAACCCGACCGTGCGGACGCTGGAGGAGGCCGTGTCCGGGCTGGAGGGCGGCGTGGGCGCGCTCGCGACCTCCTCGGGCATGGCCGCGATCAACACCGTGCTGCTCGCGCTGGTCGGGCAGGGCGACCACGTGATCGCCCAGCGTGCCCTGTACGGCGGAACGGCCACCATGCTCACCGAACTGCGCGAGCGGTTCGGCGTCTCGGTCACCTACGTCCCCGAGGACGACCCGGAGGCGGTGCGCGCCGCCGTACGCCCCGAGACCCGGCTGCTGTACCTGGAGACGATCGCCAACCCGATGACGCAGGTGGCCGACCTGCCCGCGATGTGCGCGGCGGCGACGGAGGCGGGGGTGACCACCGTGGTGGACAACACCTTCGCCTCGCCCGTGCTGTGCCGGCCCATCGAGCACGGGGCCGACATCGTCATCCACTCCACCACCAAGTACCTGAGCGGGCACACCGACGTGGTGGGCGGCGTCGCGGTGTTCGCCTCCGAGGAGACCTACCGCAAGGTGTGGCGGTTCTCGGTGGACCTCGGCCCGACCCCCGACCCCTTCGCCGCCTGGCTCACCCTGCGCGGCATCCAGACGCTGCACCTGCGGATGGAGCGCCACTGCGACAACGCGCGCCTCCTGGCGACCCGGCTGGCCGCCCACCCGGCGGTCGCCGCTGTCCACTGGCCGGGCCTGGCCTCCCACCCCTCGCACGAGACGGCGACCAGGCTGCTGCCCGCCTTCGGCGGCGTGTTCGCCTTCGACCTGACGGGCGGGCGTGCGGCCGGCGAGCGGTTCATGAGCGCGCTGAAGCTGGCCCTGCTGGCCCCCTCCCTCGGCGGCGTCGAGACGCTGATCCTGCACCCGGCCACCACCTCGCACCGCGCCCTGTCCGCCGGGGAACTGGCCAGGCACGGCATCGGCGAGGGCACGGTCCGCGTCGCGGCCGGGATCGAGCACCCCGAGGACCTGTGGGCCGACTTCGAGCAGGCGCTCAGGACGTCCTGAGCAGCCCGGTCGCGTCGAGCGCCAGCACGGCCGCCACCGCGCCCACCGCGATCGCCCAGCCCACCGGGCCGACCGGGGCCGAGCCGAAGAAGTGGCTGAGCACCGGCGTCTGCACCACCACGGCCAGCACCGCCGCCGAGCCGAGGGCGCTCAGCAGCACGGCGCGGTCGCGGCCCCCCGCCTGGAGGGTCTGGGCGAGCTGGGCGCCCACCAGGGCCAGCAGGCCCACGGTCCGGGCGCGGGCGCGGGTGCCGGTGAACCGGGCCACCGTCCAGGCGATCCCGGCGGCGGCGGTCGTGATCACGGCCCGCCGTACGATGTCGCGGTTCAGCGCCCGCCCGAGCGAGGACTCCGGGCCCTCCTGGAGCAGCCCGGCCGCGGTGCCGGTGGACGGCGCGCGCAGCGCGATGGCCAGCGAGGGGGCCAGGTCGGTGAGCAGGTTCACCAGCAGCAACTGACGGGCCGACAGCGGCGAGGAACCGGAGAGCAGCGACCCGAGCAGGGTGAAGGCGATCTCGCCGAGGTTCCCGCCGACCAGGATGGCCAGCGCCGAGCGCACCGACGCCCACAGCGCCCGGCCCTCCACCAGCGCGTGGACGATGGTCTCCAGCCGGTCGTCGGCGACCACCAGATCGGCCGCGGCGCGGGCGGCGGGGGTGCCGGTGCCGCCCAGGGCGATGCCGACGTCGGCCAGCCGGATGCCGGCGGCGTCGTTCGCGCCGTCGCCGGTCATCGCGATCGTGCGGCCCAGCTTCTGGAAGCAGCGCACCACCTTGACCTTCTGCGCGGGGGTGCAGCGGGCCACGACGTCCGCGCCGGGCAGCCGGCGGCGCAGCTCCTCGTCGTCCATCTCCTCAAGCTCCGCGCCGGTCAGGACGTGCGGCTCGCGCTCGCCGGGGAGCAGGCCGGCGGCCACCGCGCCCGCCGTGCCCGGATGGTCGCCGGTGAGCATCACGATCTGTACGCCCGCCGCGCGCAGCCGGGCCAGGGCGGGGCTGGCCGCCCGCCGTACCACGTCGGCGAGCCCGAGCAGGCCGACGAAGACCAGTTCGCCCACGTCGTCGTCCGACGGCTCCGGGGCGGCCCGCCAGGAGGCGGGCAGGCGGCGCTCGGCCACGGCGAGGACCCGGTGCCCGGACTCGGCCAGGGCGTGGACCCGCTTGTCCAGGCGGCGCCGCTCGGCCGCGGTGAGCGGCCGGTCCTCCCCGCCCAGGCGGATCAGCGTGCAGCGCGGTAGCACCGTCTCCGGCGCGCCCTTCACGCTCAGCAGGTGGCCGCCGCCCACCCGGCCGACGGTCGCGTGGAAGCCGCGGGACGGCTCGAACGGCAGCGCCGCCACCTCCTGCCAGCCCCGCGAGCCGGTCCTGCGGGTCACCTTGACCTGCTCGGCGCCCTCGGCGACCGCCGCGTCCGTCAGGTGGCTGTGCTCCCCGTCGTGCCCGCGCTGGGGGGTGGCCCGCACCCCCGCGGCCAGTACCCGGGCCAGGTCGGCGTCCAGGTCGTCCAGCGGACGTTCGCGGCGGGCGTCGGCGACCCTGGTGAGCCGGATCTCGCCCACGGTGAGCGTCCCGGTCTTGTCGAAGCAGAGCACCTCGACCCGGCCCAGGGCCTCGATGATGCGAGGGTCGCGTACGTGTACCCCGTGCGCCGACAGCCGCCGGGTGGCGGCCAGTTGCGCCGCGCTGACCAGCAGCGGCAGCCCCTCGGGCACCGCGGCCACGGCCAGGTTGACGCCCTCGCCCAGCGAGTCGCGCAGCGGCCGGCCGCGCGCCAGGCCGGACAGCACGATCGTGGCGGCGGCGGCCAGCGCGATCGGCGTGGTCGCCCGGGTGATCTGCGCCAGCCGGTCGGCGACCCCGCTCACCTGCGGCTTATCCCCGGCCGCCGCCATCGCCCGGCCCGTCTCGGTGTCCTCGTCCACGGCGACCACCACGACCTTGGCCGTACCGGCCGCGATCGAGGTGCCCTCGTACAGCATGCTGCGCCGCTCGGCGACCTCCCTGGCGCGCAGCGGCGCGGGATCCTTGGCGACCGGCAGCGACTCGCCGGTCAGCGCGGACTCGTCGGCCTCCAGCCCGTCCGCCTCGATGATCCGGCAGTCGGCGGGCACCACCTGACCGGCCGACAGCAGCACGATGTCGCCGGGGACCAGGTCGCGGGCGTCGGCGTGGCGCACCCGGCCGCCGCGCAGCACCATCGCGGGGACCCGCATGTGCCGTGCCAGGCCCGCGAGGGTCCGCGCGGTGGCGGTCCGCTGCGCGCCACCGATCAGCGCGGACATGCCCATCACGGCGAGGATCAGGCCCGCGTCCACGAACGAGCCGATCGCGGCCGAGCCCGCCGCGCCCGAGGCGAGCACCGGCGTGAACGGATTGGCCAGTTCGGCCACCACCCCACCGGCCAGCGACTGCCGCTCGGCCGCCGGGCGGGGACGCCGCTCGCGGGGGACGTCCGGCAGGCCCTCAGGGTGCGCGCCGAGTTCGGCCAGGACGTCCTCGACCGGCATGGAGTGCCAGGGGACCCGCTTGGCGGGCTCGCGGATCGGGTCGCGTACCGCGCGCCAGGCCCGCCACGCGCCCTGGCCGATGGAAAGGCAGGAGGCCGCGCCGATCACGGACAGGGCCTGCCGCGCCGACCGGCTCTCGTGGCCGGTCAGGGTGAGCATGGCGGCCACGGCGGTGCCGGCGCGGGCCAGCCGTACGCCGTCCTCGCTGACCCGGCGGGCCACCTCGACGGCCGCGATCAGGTGCACGGCGGGGGCCGGGCCGCCGGGCAGGAGCAGGGCCGCGCCCCACGGGGGCGGGCCGTCGCCGTCCGGCACGCCGAGCCCGCAGTCGGCGGCGGCCAGCGCGGGGCCGTCCGACGACACCAGGAGCACGCCGCCGCCCTCCCGTTGCAGCCCGTGCACCTCGGCGGTACCCGGCTCGGCGATCGTGACGAACCGCAGGCCCGCCCGCGCGGCGGCGGCCTCGATGACCTCCCCGTACGGCGAGCCGCGCAGCGTACGCTCCGACACGGCCACGGTGTCGATCCGGTCCAGGCGGCGCAGCGCCCGCCGATCGATGATCACGATCCCGCGGCGGGCCAGCACCGCGCCCAGTTCGGCGGCGAAGGTGTCGCGGCCGGCCATGGCCGGCTTGGGGGTGAAGATCATCGCGGTCTGCAGGCCGCGCCGGGGCGCCGAGGTGAGCAGCGCGCCGACCACCCCGCCCAGCGGCGCGCCCGTCATGAGCTGGTCCGCGTAACGTTCGGCGGGCCCCGGCGGCAGCGGCACCGGCCGTACGGCGGGGCGCAGCCCGGACGCGGCCCGCTCCGGGGTGCCGGTCAGCCGTTCCTCGGCGGCCCGCCAGGCCGCCGCCAGCGCGCGCGACTCGCGTACCTGCACGACCCGCTGCGCCGTGTCGGCGATCAGCCCGGTCACGCCGGGGGCGAGACCCTGGGCGGCGGCCCCCATGACGGGCAGCCACGCCTTGAGGATGTCGGTGTGCGCGGCCCTGCCGACCGCCTGGCGCAGTCGCGGCATGGTGTCGATCAGCCCGACCAGACCGGCCGCCTCGGCGGGCAGCGGCGTCCGCCGCAGCACCCATTCCAGGACGGTCGCCGCCATGCCGCCGAGGTCGGCGGCGAGCACCAGGCCGGGCGGGGGCTCCTCGGGCGTGGCGGCGTGCGCCGGCTCCTTGGGGGCGTGCTCGGCCTTGCGCTCGGCCTCGTCCAGCGCGGCGAGCAGTGCCCTGGTGTCGGGGGCGGGGTCGCCGATCGCGACGATCACGCGTCCGGCCGGTTCGTTGACGCGCGCCCAGCGGACGCCGGGGATGACCTGGAGGGCGGTCTCGATCTCGGTCGTGGGGGCGGGTTCGCACAGCAGCTCAAGGTGGATTCGGCCGGGGTAGGTCCAGGTGGACCTGCCCAGCAGTGGTCCGGCGATCGTCGTGGCGACGTCCGCCAGCCAGTGCAGGGGGCCGGGCAGGCGGCCGAGTCCGAATGGCATGACCGGGCAATACCCGGCATCAGCCGGTCAGTCCTGAGATCAGGTGAAATCTTGGTGAATCGCTGATCCGGGGGTGTCGGCTATCTTGGAACGTCGGCCGGGGCACGGGGGGGACCTATGGACGAGACGCCGGACGAGATAGCGCGGGCGGCCAGCCGTATCAGCGGACATGTCCGGCGCACGCCGGTGATCGAGGCCGAGCCGGGGCTGTACTTCAAGCTGGAGTTCCTGCAGCACGCCGGGTCCTTCAAGCCGCGCGGGGCGTTCAACCGCATCCTGTCGGCCCGTGAGGCGGGCGCGCTGCCCGAGGTGGGGGTGATCGCGGCCAGCGGCGGCAACCACGGGCTCGCCGTCGCGCACGCCGCCCGGACGCTCGGCATCCGCGCCGAGATATTCGTGCCCGAGGTGACCGCCGCGGTGAAGGTGGCCGGGCTGCGGGCGCTCGGCGCCGAGGTCCACCAGACCGGCTCGCTGTACGCCGACGCCCGCGCGGCCTCGCTCAAGCGGGCCGCCGAGACCGGCGCGCTCGACGTCCACGCCTACGACCAGCCCGAGATCGTGACAGGCCAGGCCACGCTCGGGCGCGAACTGCTCGGCCAGGTACCCGATCTCGGCGCGGTGCTGGTCGCGGTGGGCGGCGGCGGGCTCGCCGCGGGGATCGCCGCGGCGCTCGGCGGGACCGAGCGGGTGGTGGCGGTGGAGCCGGAGCGCAGCCCCACCCTGCGGGAGGCCCTTTCGCGGGGCGCGCCCGTGGACGTGCAGGTGGGCGGCGTGGCCGCCGACTCCCTCGGCGCGAGCCGGCTCGGCTCGATCGCCTTCGGCCTGCTGTCCGGTGTGCGCAGCCTGCTGGTGCCGGACGAGGCGATCGTCACGGCCCGGCGGGAGCTGTGGCAGCGGTACCGGATCGCGGTCGAGCCCGCCGGCGCGACCGCCTACGCGGCCCTGCTCACCGGCGCCCACCGCCCGGCCCCCGGCGAAAGCACCGCCATCGTCCTCTGCGGCGCCAACACCGACCCCGCCGACCTCCACGCCCGCCCCTCCTGACTGCGGCCCAGCCTCTCCAGGTGGGGACGGCGGGGGAGTGCGGCCCCGGGCCTTGGGATGCGGGGGCCCGCCCATTGCCTGGGCGGGCCGGGTGGGGTGGGTCAGCGGTAGCTGTGCTCGGCGGTGGGGAAGGCGCCGGTGGACACCTCGGCGGCGAAGTCGCGGACCGCGCGGTCCATCTCGCCGGCCAGGTCGGCGTACTTCTTGACGAACCTGGCCGGGTGCGGCGTCAGCCCCATGAGGTCCTGCCAGACGAGGACCTGGGCGTCGGTGCCCGGGCCGGCCCCGATGCCGATGGTCGGGATCGACAGCGAGGCGGTGACCCGCTCGGCCAGCTCGGCAGGTACACACTCAAGGACGACGGAGAACGCGCCCGCGTGCTCCAGCGCCTTGGCGTCGGCCATCAGCTCGTCGCCCGCCTCGCCGCGCCCCTGCACGCGGTAGCCGCCGAACGCGTTGACCGACTGGGGGGTCAGCCCCAGGTGGGCCATCACCGGAATGCCCGCCGAGACCAGCGTCTCGACCTGGGGCAGGATCCGGCGCCCGCCTTCGACCTTGACCGCGTGGACGCCCGCCTCCTTCATGAAGCGGGCCGCGCTCTCAAGCGCTTGCTGCGGTGAGGACTGATAGGAGCCGAACGGCAGGTCGGCGACCACCAGGGCCCGCGAGGACCCCCGGACGACCGCCGCGGCGAGCGGCAGGAGATCGTCCACCGAGACGGGGATGGTGGAGTCGTACCCGTAGACCACCATCGCGGCCGAGTCGCCGACCAGCAGCACGGGGATGCCCGCCTGGTCGAAGACGCGCGCGGTCATCGCGTCGTAGGCGGTGACCATCGGCCAGCGCTCGCCGCGCTGCCTGGCGGCGGCGATGTCGCGGACGGTGACCCTTCTGCCGGCCTGGCCGCCGTACAGGGCGGTCGGCGAGCCGGTGGCCGGGGAAGCGGTGGTACCTGACGTTGATACGGACATGGCAGAGGACATCGTGGATCCCTCCAGGCCTCGAAGCGCCCCTGTGGCGTCTCCGGACCCTTCGATGATGGCACGCCCCGTCGCGCGGTGACACCCCTGGTTCCAACCACGGGTCCGCTGCGGGTAATCCCTTTCCGAAATGTCACACCGAACCGGCAGAATAGCTCGGGAGGTAAGTGACGAAATGGACTTAACGCCTTACAAGCGGGTGCTGGCGGTCCCCGGGGTGCGGACGCTGCTGCTGGTCGGGCTCCTCGCCCGGATCCCCGTGACGGCCACCGGCATGGCGCTGACCATGCACGTGCTCCACGGCATGAAGCTGAACTTCACCCAGGCGGGCCTGGTGGGCGCGATCATCACCGTGGGCATGGCGATCAGCGCGCCGGTGGCCGGGCGCTTCATCGACAAGAAGGGGCTGCGCCCGGTGATCGCGATCACCACCGTGGCCCAGCTCGTCTTCTGGCTGACCGCCCCGACGCTGCCCTACCTCGCGCTGCTCGTCTCCGCCGCGCTGTCGGGCCTGCTCACCCTGCCGCTGTTCAGCGTGATCCGGCAGTGCGTGGCCGCGGTGCTCCCCGCCGAGCGGCGCAGGACGGGGTTCGCGCTGGACTCCATGGCCGTGGAGCTGTCGTACATGATCGGCCCCGCCGCCGGAGTCGGGCTGGTGCTCGGGCTCGGCAGCGGCTGGGCTCTGGCGCTCGTGGGATTCGGGCTGGTCGCGGCGGGCGCGGCGCTGCTGGTGCTCAATCCGCCGACCCGTTCGGCGGAGGAGGACGCGGAGTCCGCGGGCGCGCCCGTCGTACCCAGGAGGCAGTGGCTCGGCATGGGGGTGATCACCCTGCTGGGCACGGTCTCGGCGCTGACGTTCGTGCTCACCGCCACCGAGCTGTCGCTGGTGGCCGTGCTGAAGGACGGGCACGCGACGGAGTGGACCGGTCTGGTGATCGGGCTGTGGTGCTTCTACTCGCTGGTCGGCGGATTCGTCTACGGTGGCCTGCCCCGGGCGCTCTCGCCGCTGCTGCTGACCGCCGGGCTGTGCGCGTTCACCGCTCCGCTCGGCCTGGTCACCGGCGGCTGGGGCTGGCTCTGCCTGGCACTGATCCCGGCCGGCCTGCTGTGCGCCCCGGCGCTCGCGTCCTCGGTGGACGCGCTGACCCAGTGGACGCCGCCGTCCGTGCGCGGTGAGGCGATGGGCCTGCACTCGACCGCGCTGACCATCGGCATGGCGGCGGCCGGGCCGGTCGCGGGGGCGGTGATCGACGGGTACGGCCCGGGGTGGGCGTTCCTGGCCACGGGCGTGCTCGCGGCGGTGTTCGTGCTGGTCGCGACGCCGTTCTGGCGGCGTGCGCCCCGGGAGGTCAAGGAGCCGGGACCGGCGTCGGCCTCGGCGTGACGAGTGTCACGCCCTATTCCGAAACGGGACTGTTGCGTATCGAAATATGATCCGCTACGGTTGCGTTGCGAAACTTACGCGTATCGAAATTCTGTAGTTGGTGGGGGCCCGTCTTGGAAGCTCATACCGGCCATCCACGCCGATGGCCGATCCTCGGTGTGCTGGTGTTCAGCCTGCTCGCCGTGGTGCTGGACAACACCATTCTCAACGTCGCGCTGAAGACGATCGCCGACCCCGTGCACGGGCTCGGCGCCTCGCAGAGCGAGCTGGAGTGGGCGATCAACTCCTACACGCTCGTCTTCGCCGGGCTGCTGTTCACCTTCGGGGTGGTGGGCGACCGCACCGGGCGGCGGCGGATGCTGCTCGCCGGCATGGTGGTGTTCGGGTTGTCGTCGCTGGCCAGCGCCTACGCCCAGGACCCGATGCAGCTCATCGTCGCACGGGCCTTCATGGGCATCGGCGGCGCGGCGATCATGCCGGCCACCCTGGCGATCATCTCCAACGTCTTCCCGCCGAAAGAGCGCGGCCGGGCGATCGGGATCTGGGCGGCGGGCGTCGGCCTGGCCGTCGCGGTCGGGCCGATCACCGGCGGCCTGCTGATCGAGCACTTCTGGTGGGGCTCGGTCTTCCTGGTCAACGTTCCGGTGGTGGCGATCAGCGTCGTGCTCATCGCGCTGGTGGTGCCCGAGTCGCGTGACCCGAAGCCGTCCAGGCTCGACCCGGTCGGCGTGGTGCTGTCCATCATCGGTCTGGTCGCCGTGACGTACGGCATCATCAGGGCCGGCGAGCTGGCCACCATCGCCAGCCCGCAGGCGCTCGTCCCGCTGCTCGGCGGCCTCGCCGTACTGGCCGTCTTCGCCTGGTACGAGCGGCGCATCGACCACCCGGCCTTCGATGTGACCTACTTCCGCGACATGCGCTTCTCCATCGCCATCGGCATGGTCGGCATCGTGTTCTTCGCGATGATGGGCACGATGTTCTTCCTGGCCTTCTACCTCCAGACGGTGCTGGGCTTCAGCGCCCTGGAGTCGGGCGTGCTGATGATCCCGTTCGCCGCGGCGCAGCTCATCTTCGCCCCGCTCAGCCAGCGGGTGGCCGACCGCTTCGGCGGCAAGGCGTCGGCCGGCGTGAGCATGGTGGTCGTCGCGCTGATGATCGGCGCGTACGCGCTGATGGACGAGAACACGCCGATCCCGCTGATGGTCGTGCTCTTCTTCGTGCAGGGCGCGGCGATGGCCAACATCATGCCGCCCGCCACCACCGCGATCATGAACGCGCTGCCCAGGGAGAAGGCGGGCGTCGGGTCCGCGATGAGCAACACCGTCCGCCAGGTCGCCGGAGCGCTCGGCGTGGCCATCCTCGGATCGCTGCTGTCGGCGGTCTACCGGGACGGCATCGCGCCCTCTCTGACCATCCTGCCCGAGGCCGCCCGGCACGAGGCGGGGGAGTCGCTGCCCGCCACCATGGCCGTCGCGCAGAGCCTCGGCGAGGCGGGCCAGGTCCTCATCGCCCCGGCCAAGGCCGCCTTCGTGAGCGGGATGCACGTCACCGCCGCGGCCTCCGCGGTGATCGCACTGCTGGGCGCGGTGATGGTGTTCCGCTGGCTGCCGGGCAAGACCAAGCCCGCGGAGCCGTCGCTACCGCAGGAACATGAGAAGGAACCGGCTGTAGTGTGAGGGTCTGATGACGACCTATGGAACGGCCGAAGGGGCGGTCCGCGCGGCGGGCCGTCCCCGTTCCGCGAAGGCGGAGAAGGCCATCATCGACGCGGTGCTCGACCTGATGGGCGACGGGATCGCGATCTCGGAGCTGACCATCGAGGCCGTCGCGGCGCGCGCGGGCGTGGGCAAGACCACGATCTACCGCCGCTGGTCCAACAAGGAAGACCTGGTGGTCGACGCCATGGCGACGCTCAAGGCGCCGCTGCCGCCGATGCCCGGCACCTCGGTCCGCGACGATCTGCACGTCTACCTCGGCGCGATCCAGCGGGAGGTGGAGGACCCCCGGGCCCGCTGCGTGATGGCCATCGCGATGGGCGAGTCCGAGCGGCACCCCCGGCTGGTCCAGCGGGTGCGCGAGGTCACCATCGCGCCGCGCCGCAAGGCGCTGCGGGCCGTGCTCGCCCGCGGGGTCGCGAACGGCGAGCTGCGGCACGACCTCAACATCGAGATCGCGATGGCCGCCGTGGTCGGCGCCATGATGTGGTACATGAAGTGGCCCGACGTGCACGAGGTGCCCGGCGACCTGGCCGCGCTTGTCGCCGACGAGCTACTGGCGGGCATGCGCGCGGCCTGAGCCGCGCCGCTACGTCGTCGTCTCGCGCCAGCGGTTGGTGATGGGCAGCCTGCGGTCCCGGCCGAAGTTCTTCGGGGTGATCTTCGGCCCCGGGGGATACTGCCTGCGCTTGTACTCCGCCGCGTCCACCAGGCGGATCACCCGGGCGACCAGCTCGGCGTCGTGCCCGGCGGAGATCAGCTCCGCCGCGCCCATGTCGCGCTCGACGTAGTCGTCCAGCAGCCGGTCCAGCAGGTCGTAGGCGGGCAGCGAGTCGGTGTCGCGCTGGCCGGGCCGCAGCTCGGCGCTGGGCTCCTTCTCGATCGAGTTGGGCGGGATCGGCGGGCCGCCGAAGTCGCGTACGAAATCGCCCGCCCCGCGCTGCTCGTTGCGCCACCTGGCGAGCTGCCAGACCATCGTCTTGGGCACGTCCTTGATCGGTGCGTATCCGCCCGCCGAATCGCCGTACAGGGTGGAGTAACCGGTCGCGAGCTCGCTCTTGTTGCCCGTCGTCAGCACCAGGTGGCCGTGCTCGTTGGACAGGCTCATCAGCAGCATGCCGCGCACCCGCGCCTGGAGGTTCTCCGCCGACAGGCCGCTCAACTGGATCTCTTTCTCGAAGGCGTTGACGATTCCCTCGATCGGCACCAGCCGGTCCTGAAGACCCTGCCGTTCCACCAGGTCACGCGCGTCGGACACGGAGTGCTCCGAGGAGTGGCGCGAGGGCATGAGCACCACGTGGACGCGGTCCGGGCCGATCGCGTCGGCGGCGATGGTGGCGGTCAGCGCCGAGTCGATGCCGCCGGAAAGGCCCAGGATCACCGAGCGGAAGCCGTTCTTGGCCACGTAGTCGCGCACGCCCAGCACCAGCGCCGAGTAGACCTCGGCCCGGTCGTCGAGCCGGTCGGCCAGCCGCGGCGGGGCGGGCGGCGCCGGGCAGGGCCGGACCTCGCCCAGCGTGGTCCGCTCGACCGTGATCGCGGTGCCGTCGTGGGCGTCGTAGGCGGACGGCCCCCGCGGCGCGTCCTGCCCGGCGGCGGGCACCTCCAGGTCGGCGACCAGAAGTTCCTCCACGAACCGCGCGGCCCTGGCGACCGGCTCGCCGTCCGGCCCGACGATGACCGAGTCGCCGTCGAAGATCAGCTCGTCCTGCCCGCCGACCTGGTTGACGTAGGCCAGCGCGCATCCGGCCTCGCGCGCCCGGCGGGCGACCAGCTCCAGGCGGACGTCGTCCTTGTCCTTCTCGTACGGCGAGGCGTTGGGCACCACCAGCAGCCCCGCGCCCGCCTGCGCGACCACCGCGACCGGCCCGCCCTCCTGCCAGAGGTCCTCGCAGACCGCGACCGCCACGTCGGCGCCGTTCAGCCGGAAGATCGGCAGCCGGTCGCCCCGGACGAAGTAGCGGTACTCGTCGAAGACGCCGTAGTTGGGCAGGTGGTGCTTGGCGGTGCGGGCCACGACGGCCCCGCGGTGCAGCAGCGCGGCGGCGTCGAGCGGGGCGCCCTTGGGCTGCCCCACGCGCGGCGCGAGACCGGCCCGGTCGACGTACCCCGCCACCACGGCGATCTCGCCCAGCCCCTCATCGGCCAGGCGTACCGCAAGCTCCTCCAAGGCGGCGATGGACGCCTCCACGAACGAGGTGCGCAGCACGAGGTCCTCCGCCGGATAACCGGTCAGGAACATCTCGGGGAACACCACCAGGTGCGCGCCCCGGTCGGCGGCGCGGCGGGTCCACCCCACCAGCTTGGCGGCGTTGCCGGTCAGGTCGCCGACGGTGGGGTTGGTCTGGGCCAGGGCGATGCGCAGGTGTACCACGCTGCCCAGCCTATTACCGGCGATCTCCTCGCCGGTGCGGCCCCTCCGTCTCGGCGGCGTCGGCGCCGGGCAGGGGCAGTACCGCGGTGACGAGCGTCCCGCCCGCGGGCGGAGAGGTGATCGAACACGTCCCGCCCAGCTCGGCGGCGCGCTCCCGCATCGAGGAGAAGCCGACCCCCGGCCGCAGGCCCGTGGGCAGCCCGCCGCCGTCGTCGCCGACGGTGACGACCAGCGCCCGGCGCCGCTCGCAGTGCCGCAGCCCGACCGCGGCGGCGCTCGCCCCCGCGTGCTTGCGCACGTTGGTCAGCGCCTCCTGGACGATCCGGTAGGCCGCCACCTCGACCGCCGCCGGCAGGCCGGAGGGCAGGTCCTCGGCGGTGACGGTGGCGGCGAGGCCGGTCTCGGCGGCCAGCGCGCGCACCGCGCCGGCCAGCCCGAGGTCGTCCAGGGACGGCGGACGCAGGCCGTACACCAGCTCGCGGATCTCCTGGCTGACCGTGTCCATGCCGGTGCGCAGCTCGCCGAGCAGCCGGTCGGCCGACTCCGGAGATCCGCGCAGCGACGCCCTGGCCAGCGTGATCGACATCGCCATGCCGGCCAGCGCCTGGCCGAGACCGTCGTGCAGGTCGCGGCGCAGCCTGCGGCGTTCCTCCTCGCGGGCGGTCAGGATGCGCTCTCTGGAGCGCTCCAGATCCGCGGCCATGATCACGGCGTGCGCCACGTCCGCGACGTACGGCGTGACCGCCGCGACCAGCCGCTCGTTGTAGGCGGCGGCGAACCGGCGCGGGCCGGGCGGGCCGAGCAGCATGCGTCCGACCGGCTCCCCGTGCCAGATCAGCGGCACCCGCCGGGGCGCCGGGCCGGTCTCGCCGGCCTCGGCGGTGCCCGCCTCGCCCAGGTCCACCGCCACCCCGGTCACGCCCAGCGCCTCGCGCACCGAGGTGGTCACGGCGGCCAGCGCGCCGCGCGGGTCGCTCGCGCCGATCTCGCTCACCAGGCGTCTGGCCAGCTCGCGCGGGTCGCCGTGCCTGCCGTACAGCAGCAGGTCCATGAGCCGGCGCAGCCGGGTCAGCACCGGCCGGAACAGCGCGCCGGTGACCAGCGCGGCGACCGGCCCGGCCACCGCGTCATAGCCGGTGACCAACATCCCGGCCAGGGCGGCCACGCCGAAGTAGACCGCGCTCACGACCACGACCAGGCCGGTGGCCACCACGGCGCGGCTGACCACGGTCTCGATGCCGTACAGCCGGTAGCGCAGCACCGAGAAGGCCATGGCCACCGGCACCAGGCCGGTCCACAGCGAACCGGGCAGCCAGAAGTCCTCACCCGCAAGCAGGAACGCCACATAACCCGCGAACGTCGCCAGCGGCCAGGCGATCTGCCGCCGGATCGTCGCGTCGCCGTGGGCGAAGCGCAGCCCGAGGGCGAGCAGCGCGCAGACGACGGCGGCCATCGTGCCGATCTTGGTGATGGCCTGGATCGTGTGGTTGTAGGGGGCCAGGGCCTCCAGTGCGATCGGGTTCGGGATGATCTGGGGGAACGGGTAGCCCGCGGCGGACGGCGTGGGCCGTACGGCGGTGCGGGCGGCCTCGACCAGCGTCACCGCCACGGTGAACACCAGTACCGGCCGCCAGCGGTGCGAGGGCAGCCGGCCGTCGGGGGAGAAGAGCGGCAGCAGCACGGCCAGCGTGGAGCCGCCGAGGGCCCAGGCCACCGTCCCGATGATCCGGAACCAACCGGCGGCGTCCATGCCCCCCGCCGAGGCGTACGCCGAGAGCTGCGCCGAGCAGAACACGTTCACCGCGCAGAGCAGTCCGCCGACCAGCATCAGCCAGCCGATCACCAGGCGCGGGCGGCGGGCCACCAGGTAGGCCCCGGCCAGCGGGAACATCAGCCCGGCCGCGTGGTCGGGCACCAGCGGCGGATCGAGCCGCCAGCCGGGCGGCAGCGGCCCGGCGACGACCAGCGCGGCCACGGTCAGGCCCACCCCGCCGGCCGCCGCCGCGGCGGCCAGCGCGGCCCCGCAGCGGCGGATCGCGCTCACCGCGTACTGCCCGCGCGGCCGGCCAGCCCGGACTCATAGGCCAGGACCACGATCTGGGCCCGGTCGAACAGGCCGAGCCGGTCCAGCAGGTCGGCGACCGCGCCGCTCACCTCCGGCTCGGGCAGGCTCAGGGTCGCCGCGATCTGCCGGTCGGTCAGCCCGCGTGCGACCAGTCTGACCATGTCGAGGTGCCGGTCGGACAACCCGGCCAGCTCGGGGGGCGCGGCGGGGTCGGACCGGCCGGCGAAGGCCGCGATCAGCCGTGTGGTGACGGCGGGGTCGATCAGCGCGTCTCCGGCGGCGGCGGCGCGCAGGGCCGCGACGAGTTGTTCGGGCGGGGAGGTCTTCAGCACGAAGCCGCTCACCCCGGCGCGCAGCGCGGCGTACAGGTTCTCGTCGGTGCCGAAGGTGGTCATCATGATCACCTTCGGCGGGGCGGGCTCGGCCAGGATGCGCCTGGCGGCGGTCAGGCCGTCCAGGCGCGGCATCTGGATGTCCAGCAGCACCAGGTCGGGGCGGGCCGCGCGGACCATGCCGATGGCCTGCTCACCGTCCTCCGCCTCACCCGCGAAGGCGAGCCCGGGTTCGTTCTCCAGCACCACACGCAGGCCCACACGGACCAACGCCTGATCGTCGGCGACCGCGACGCGCAGCTCTCCTGCGGCGTTGTGGCCGGACTGGTCCCCCGGCACCGCGCGCGGGCCCATGGGGGCCTGGTCGGCGACCGCGAGGCCGTTCTTCCGTGTGGAGGCGGGTCCGGGTTCGTTCTCCGGCACCGCGCGCAGGCCCGTACGGGCCCGCGCCTGATCGTCGATGGCTGCGAGGTCGGGTTCGTGCTCTGGTACGGCGTGCAGGCCGGTGGGGGCCGCGACGCGGAGGGGCGGGGGCGGGGTGGTGTCGAGGTGGGGGGCCTGGGCGAGCATGTCGGATTCCAGGCGGCGCAGTGTGGCGGGCAGGTCCAGGCCCAGTTCGTCGCGCCACAGGCCGCGCGCCCGGCGGACGGCGGCCAGCGCGTCACCGTGGCGGCCCGCCCGGTACAGCGCCAGGGCCAGCAGCCGCCACGCCTCCTCGCGCATCGGGTGGGCGGCGGCGTGCGCCTCAAGGTCGCCGACCAGCGGCGCGGAACGGCCGATGGCGACCCCGGCCGCGGCCCGCCGTTCGGCCGCGAGCAGGCGCAGCTCCTCCAGCCTGGCCGCCTCCGCGGCGGCCCACGGCAGGTCGGCGAACTCGGCCAGCGCCGGGCCGCGCCACAGCCCGAGCGCCGTCTCCATCAGCTCCCACTCGCCCGCCGGGCCGGCCTGCTCCGGCGACTTCACCAGGGCCTCGAACCGCCACGAGTCGACCTGCCCCGGCTCGGCCCGCAGCGCGTACCCCGGCGGCGCGGACACCAGTACGCCCGCCTCCCCGCGCGGGGCGCGGCCCGGCTCCAGCGCGCGGCGCAGCCGCGACACGTAGCCCTGGATCGTCGCGAGCGCCTGCGCCGGGGGCTCGCCCGGCCACAGTTCGCCGATCAGGGTGCCGACGGGTACGGCGCGGCCCCCGGCGACGACGAGCCGGGCGAGTACCGCCCGCTGACGCCGCCCGCCGAGGTCCAGTACCGAGTCACGATGGGATGCCCGAAAGGGCCCGAGAACCTGAAAATTCAACATTTCAGCCGTAAGCGTAGGGCCGGTGTGCCGTGGCCGATATGGCAACTTCCACCAGCGTTGTCCTGCGTACCTGCCTGCCGGGACCTGTGGCGGGCGGGCATGTCACGGCACGCTACGCCGAGCCGATCTCCAACGGATCAACGGCCGGTTGCCGCGGTCCGGGGTTTCGGCCCGATCACCGCCCGCCGGACCCGAGGCGGAAACGGCGGATTCGGCTAGAGCCTCATCCTTGCCGCTAACCTGGTGCACATCGGGCGCCGGCCGTACAAGCGCTGGTCGTAACGTGTGTGAAACACGAAGCGGGCAGACTGGAAAGCGACCGGAGCGGGTTTTCGGGCACCGCGGCGATAGGAGATGCCTTGGACCGCCAGCAGGAGTTCGTTCTTCGCACCCTGGAAGAGCGCGACATCCGGTTCATCCGGTTGTGGTTCAGCGACGTGCTGGGGTTCCTCAAGTCCGTGGCCATCGCCCCGGCGGAGCTGGAGGGCGCGTTCGCGGAGGGCATCGGCTTCGACGGCTCGGCCATCGAGGGGTTCGCCCGCGTCTACGAGTCCGACATGCTGGCCAAGCCCGACCCCTCGACCTTCCAGATCCTGCCCTGGCGCAGCGAGAGCCCGGGCGCGGCGCGCATCTTCTGCGACATCCTGATGCCGGACGGCTCGCCCTCCCACGCCGACCCCCGCTGGGTGCTCAAGCGCGCCCTGGCCAAGGCGTCCGACATGGGCTTCAGCTTCTACACCCACCCCGAGGTGGAGTTCTTCCTGCTGCGCGGCAGGCCGGAGCCCGGCGTACGCCCCCAGCCGATGGACGACGGCGGCTACTTCGACCACACCCCGCACAGCTCCGGGCACGACTTCCGGCGCAACGCGATCATGATGCTGGAGTCGATGGGCATCTCGGTGGAGTTCAGTCACCACGAGGGCGGCCCCGGCCAGCAGGAGATCGACCTGCGCTACGCCGACGCGCTCACCACGGCCGACAACATCATGACGTTCCGGCTGGTGATGAAGGAGGTCGCGCTGGAGCAGGGGGTCTGGGCGAGCTTCATGCCCAAGCCGTTCACCGAGCACCCGGGCTCGGGCATGCACACTCACATGTCGCTGTTCGAGGGCGACCGCAACGCCTTCTACGAGCCGGGCGCCGAGTACCAGCTCAGCAAGATCGGCCGCTCGTTCATCGGCGGCCTGCTGCGGCACGCCGCCGAGATCACCGCGGTCTGCAACCAGTGGGTCAACTCCTACAAGCGCCTGTGGGGCAGCTCCGAGGCCATCGCCGGCCAGGGCGGCGAGGCCCCCTCCTACATAAGCTGGGGACACAACAACCGCTCCGCCCTGGTGCGCGTGCCGATGTACAAGCCGCACAAGAGCGGGTCCACCCGCATCGAGTTCCGCTCCCTCGACTCGGCCTGCAACCCCTACCTGGCGTTCGCGGTGATCCTGGCCGCCGGGCTGAAGGGCATCGAGGAGGGCTACGAGATGCCCCCGGGCGCCGAAGACGACGTCTGGGCCCTCACCAGCGCCGAACGACGCGCCCTCGGCATCGCCCCGCTGCCCCAGTCACTGGACGAGGCCATCGTCGCGATGGAACGCAGCGAACTGGTCGCCGAGACCCTCGGAGAGCACGTCTTCGACTACTTCCTGCGCAACAAGCGCTCCGAGTGGCAGGAATACCGCCGCCACGTCACCGAATACGAACTAGGCCGCTACCTGCCGGTGCTATAAGTGCTGGTCAGGCCGGTGAAGAACCTTCGTACGTCGGTATCGTGGGCGGTGGGCCGTTCCAGGGGGAGGAAGTTGCCGCCGTGGTCGAGTTCGGCGAAGCCGGCCGGGGACACTGCCGCGTTCCTTGGGCTGCCAGGCGGCAGGGGCGTGGTCGGTCTCGTAGTGGAAGTCGGCGGATGAGCCTGCGGTGCCGGTGAACCGGTAGAGGCTGACGTTGGTCAGCAGGGCGTCGCGGCCGACCGCGTCCTCGGGGAGTTCGGCGGGCGGGTGGACTGGACGGCGTTTGAAGTCCATCATCTCCTGGCGGAAGTGCTCCAGCCGGGCCAGTCGCTGCTGTTCCGGCCCGGTCAGGACGGTGCGTTCAGCGGGGTCGCCGGAGGGGAGGGGGATGCGGCCGTTGCCGTGGACGCCGATCGGCCGGTCCGGGGTCAGGCGGGCCACCTCCAGGGCGATGGCCGCGCCGCCGCCGGAGCCCTGCGCGCCGTACCGGTCGTGGCCGAGGCGGGACATCAGCTCGGTGAACGCGCCTGCGATCCTGCCGCTGTTCCGGCCGGGCGCGGTCGGCGGGCCGGAGAAACCGACGCCCGGCAGGTTGGAGATGACCCGGTGGCGGTCGCGCGAGAGCGGCTCGACGACGTAGGGGAAGATCGTGAACGAGCCGGGCCGGTCGTGGGTGGGCAGCGGCGTGCGGGCGTGCGCGAAGTGGTGGGTCTGCCCGTCGATCAGCGTGGCCGAACTGGGGGCAGCTCGTTCAGCGCGGCCTCCTGGGCCCGCCGGTCGAAGCCGTCGGCCCAGTGGCCCGGGAGGTCCCTCGGGTAGCTCGCAGGGACGCTCCGGCTCCAGCCCTGGCCCCAGACCATTCCAATCGAAGGGCCGCCCGTTCAGGCCGGCTTTCTGGCCGTCCAGACGTCGCGGTTCGAGCGCACGGTGAGGTCGTCGCGGTGGAGCACGCTCTGTGGGCCTTCGCCGTCGATGAGCAGGTCGAGGACCGACAGGTCATCGGTGTCGACGGGCGTCTCCAGGGTGGCCAGGCCGGTGCGGATGCGGCGCAGGGTCAGCAGGGCGTAGCGGCGGGTGGACTCGGGGAGCGGGGGGCGCAGGTCGATCTCGAACTTCCGGTACGCCTCGACGGCGAACCCCGCGGCCGTGAGGAGCGGCGCCCAGTCCGCGCCGCGGTAGGGCATCGTCTCGTTGTGCCGCCGATCCAGCGCGGCCCGGCAGCGGGCCTCCAGGCCGGGGCGGCCGACGCCGAGGTCGTCGGGCAGCAGGCGCGGAGGGCCGTCCCGTTCGACGACGGCCAGCAGGCCGCCGGGCCGCAGGGCGGCGTACGCCTGGCGCAGCGCGTGGGCCGGGTCGGCCATGTGGTGCAGGGACGCCGACGCCCACACGAGATCCACCTCGCCGACGGCCGGCCATGTCGCGTCCAGGTCGGCCGCGACCGTGCGCACCCGGTCGGCCCGGTCGAGATCACGGGCCTTGTCACGCAGGTGGGCCAGCAGGTGAGGTTCCTTGTCCAGGGCGATGACCTCGGCGTCCGCGAAATGCCGCAGCAGGGCGAAGGAACCGGTGCCGGTCCCGCTGCCGACATCGAGGATCCTGCGCACGGGCGCGCCGCCCGCGAGTCCCGTGAGGTCTGCGAGCCAGGCGGTCAGCTCGGCCAGGTGCTCCTGGAAGATCTCCGCGTCGAGGTCGAGCAGGAGGGCCGTGTCGCCGTTCTCCGGGCCGAAGGAGAGAGGGGCGGTGTGCGGGTGGTGGTGGTGAAGTGCGTGGTCCGTCATGCTCGCGACCCTACGTCTGTCTTGCGCAGGCAGCATAGGCTCTTGCGTATGAAGCAAGAAGGCGAGGATCTGGACGGCCTGGTGCGCAAGCGGATCAGAGGGCTGCGGGCGGTGCTGGGCTGGTCGCTGGACGACCTGGCGGCCCGCTGCTACCTGAGCCCGTCCACGCTGAGCCGGATCGAGACGGGCCACCGGCGGATCGGCCTGGACCAGTTGACCGTGATCGCCCGCGCGCTCGGCACCACGCTGGACCAGCTCGTGGAGTCCGTCTCCGACGACGATGTGGTGATCAGGCCGCGCCATGACGCCAAGCGCGGGGTCACCACCTGGAGCCTGAGCCGTGACCCGAGCATCACCGTGGCCAAGATGCGGATCACCAGGCCGGCCCCGGCGAGCGCCGCGGAGCTGAAGGTCCATCCCGGCAAGGACTGGATCATCATCCTGTCGGGTGTCCTGGTGCTGATGCTCGGTGAGCGGCGGATTCTGGTCGAGCCGGGGCAGGGGGCGGAGTTCTCCACCATGATCCCGCACGGGTTCGGGGCGTACGACGGGCCGGTGGAGGTCATCGGCATCTTCGACCCCGACGGGCGGCGCACCCACCTGCGGCCCGGCCGCTGACGGCCGCCCGGAGACCGGAGGGACGGCCCCTTTCGGCCCGCACCACGGACGTTCGATAAAGTCAATGGTTCATTACCTGATCAAGCATTCACCTTTACCAGGTGTAGGGGGGCAGCACATGACGGCACCGGCCGAACTGCGGACGGTGGTCACGGTACCGGCCCGTTACCGGGGGCCGGAGACGGCCGCGAACGGCGGCTGGATCGCCGCGGTGGTGGCCGGGGCGCTGGGCGAGGCGGCGAAGGAGGCGCCGGTCGAGGTGACCTTGCACGCTCCCACGCCGCTGGACACCGAGTTGACCCTGGTCCACCACGGCAACGCCGTCACGCTGTGCCAGGACGGCGCCGGCCTGGTCGAGGCCATCCCGGTCGCCGAACCGCTCACCGAGCCGGGGTTCGTGCCGTTCAACGAGGCGGCCAAAGCCGAGGAGGGCTTCGCCGGGCTGGACGGGCACCCGTTCCCCGAGTGCTTCGTGTGCGGGATGCGCGAGCCCGGCGACGGCCTGCGGATCTTCCCCGGCCCGCTGCCCGGTACGGCCGGCCTGCACGCCGCGGGCTGGCGGGTGCCCATGAGCGTCACCGACGACGACGGCGTGGTGCCCGTGCCGGTGGTGTGGGCGGCGCTGGACTGCGTGAGCGGGTGGGCGAGCATGCGCGAGGGGGAGCGGGCGCTGCTCGGCCGGCTGACCGCCCAGGTGTACCGCAGGGTCTACCCGGGCGGCGCGTACTCGGTGGTCGGCGCCCCGTTGCCGGGCACAGCGGGCAGGGACGGCCGCAAGCTCACCGCGCACAGCGCGATCTACGAGACCGACGGCACGCTGGTGGCGGTGGCCAAGGCGGTGTGGATCCTCCCGCGAACCGCCCAAGATCCCCAATAAAGCCCGTTTTCCCCAATAATGGGGGATATGGCGATAACCATTGTCGAGCACCAGGCGGAGGCGCCCGCCGGACCCCTGGCCGGCTGGCTGACCGAGGCCGGGGCGGACCACACGGTCGTCCGGCCGTACCTCGGCGAGCCGGTGCCCGCGCGAGCCGGCGGCGGCCTGATGGTCCTCGGCGGCTCCGCGTCCGCCTGGGAGGACGAGGTCTGCCCCTGGCTGCCCGCGACCCGCGACCTGATCGCGCGCTGCGTCGCCGATGGCGTGCCCACCCTGGGCATCTGCCTGGGCGCCCAGCTCATGACCATCGCCTGCGGCGGGACCGTCGAGCGCGGCGCGGCCGGCCTGGAGGTGGGTCTCACCGCGCTCATCCCGCTCCCGCAGGCGGCCGGCGACCCGCTGTTCGGCGGGCTCGGACCGGCCGTCGCGGTGCAGTACCACCAGGACGCCACGACCGTGCCGCCTCCCGGGGCCGTGCCGCTGCTGACCGGCGAGCGTTACCCGCACCAGGCGTACCGGCTGGGCGAGGCGGCGTGGGCGGCGCAGTTCCACCTTGAGGCCGACCACGAGATCTTCGCCCGCTGGACCAGCGCCACCGCGGACGCCTTGGCGGACGCGGGCCACTCGCCCGGCGAACTCGACGCCGAGGTACGGCGGGAACAGGACCGGCTGACCCGGACCTGGCGGCCGGTGGGCCACGCGTTCGCCGGACTGTGCCGGAGCCGGTCAGGTGTGCGAGAAGTGCAGGAGTCCCGCCGATGATGGCGTGATCACGCACCGGAACCGCTGAGGACGCCGCGCGCCTCTAAGGTTTACGCTGTGCGACGACGCCCCGGCGACGCGGTGCCCCCCGGCTTCGACGACGGGCGGGCCGGTTCGCGTAGCGCGGAGTCCGCCCCGTGCGCTGACAGAGGGACGGTGATGACGGTGCCCCGCATCGAGACGACCGCGGGGAAGCTGGCGCGGCTGGGTTTCGCCGACGCGGCGCGGGCCGGGCGGCTGCTCGCCGAGCTGGGGCCGCCCGCCGCCGACGACGCCGATCTGCTTCGCGACCTGGTCGCCGTGGCCGACCCCGACCTCGCGCTGGCCTCGCTCAACCGGCTGGCCGAGCGCGACCCCGGCGTCCTTTCCGAGCTGCGGAGCGACCCGGGGCTGCGCGGGCGGCTACTCGGGGTGTTCGGCGTCAGCGCGGCCCTCGGAGAGCACGTGGTACGCCATCCCGGCCACTGGAGGGCGCTTTGCGGCCCGCCCGCCGTACACCCTCCGGCCAAGGACGAGGCGCGCGATGACCTGCTGCGCGCCGTAGGCGCCGACCCACGGGCCGCCGAGCCCCGCGCCGCCGGCGACGCCACCGAGACGCTGTCCGCGCTGCGCGTCGCCTACCGGCGCAGGCTGCTGTGCCTGGCCGCCAGAGACGTCACCGGCCTGGCCCCGCTGGCCGAGGTCACCGCCGAGCTGTCGGAGCTGGCCGGGGCCGCCCTGGAGGCGGCGCTCGCCATCGCCAGGGCCGGGGTGGGCGAGGCGGCCGGCCAGGTACGGCTGGCCGTGATCGGCATGGGCAAGTGCGGCGCGCGCGAGCTCAACTACATCAGCGACGTTGACGTCGTCTTCGTCGCCGAGCCGCGCGACGGCGTGGCCGAGACCGAGGCGCTGGCCGTCGCGACCCGGCTCGCTCAGGCGACGATGCGCGCCTGCGGCGTGAGCACCCCCGAGGGCGCGCTGTGGGAGGTCGACGCGGGGCTGCGCCCCGAGGGCCGCGCCGGGCCGCTGGTCCGCACCCTGGGCAGCCACCTCGCCTACTACCGGCGCTGGGCCAAGACCTGGGAGTTCCAGGCGCTGCTCAAGGCGCGGCCGGTCGCCGGAGACGCCGCGCTGGGCGCCGAGTACACCGCCGCGGTCGGCGAGCTGGTCTGGCAGGCCGCCGCCAGGCCGGGCTTCGTCGAGGACGTGCAGGCCATGCGCCGCAGGGTCGAGGCGCACGTCCGCGCCGACGAGCAGGGCCGCCAGCTCAAACTCGGCCCCGGCGGGCTGCGCGACATCGAGTTCGCGGTCCAGCTTCTCCAGCTCGTGCACGGACGGCACGACCCGCTGCTGCGCCGCCGCGCCACCCTGACCGCGCTCACCGCCCTGTCGCGCGGCGGCTACGTCGGCAGGGACGACGCCAGGGCGCTCGCCGAGGCGTACGCGTTCCTGCGGCAGGTCGAGCACCTGCTCCAGCTCCACCGGCTGCGGCGCACACACGTCGTGCCGGAAGACCCCGCCGCGCTGCGGCGGATCGGCCGGGCCCTGGGCATGACCACCGACCCGGTGGGGGAGTTCACCGACCGCTGGAAGCGGCACGCCATGGAGGCCAGGCGGCTGCACGAGAAGCTGTTCTACCGGCCGCTGCTGCAGGCGGTGGCGCGGCTGCCGGGCGAGGAGGCCCGGCTGTCGGCCGCGGCGGCCAGGGCAAGGCTGGAGGCGCTCGGCTACGCCGACCCGCAGGGCGCGCTGCGCCACATCGCCGCCCTCACCGGCGGGGTGTCCAGGCGGGCGGCGATCCAGCGCACCCTGCTGCCGGTGATGCTCGGCTGGTTCGCCGACGCGCCCGACCCCGACGCCGGGCTGCTCGGCTTCCGCCAGGTCAGTGACAAGCTGGGCACCACCCCCTGGTACCTACGGCTGCTGCGCGACGAGACCGCCGTGGCCGCGCGGATGGCCAGGCTGCTGGGCACCAGCCGCTACGTGACCGGGCTGCTGCTACACGCGCCGGACGCGGTCGCCATGCTCGGCGCCGACGCCGAGCTGTCGCCGCGCCCGGCCGGGGCACTGGCCGCAGAGGCCGCCGCCGCGGTGGCCCGGCACGACGACGCCGAGAGCGCCGTCATCGCGGCGCGGGCGCTGCGCCGCAAAGAACTGTTCCGCACGGCCGTGGCGGACCTCGTGGGGGTCCGGGACATCGAGCAGGTGGGCATGGCACTGTCCGAGCTGAACGACGTCACCATCGCGGCGGCCCTTTCCGCCGCCGTCGGCAAAGTGGCCGCCGACCTGGGCGGGGCGCTGCCCACCCGGTTCGCGGTGATCGCGATGGGCCGGCTCGGCGGGTTCGAGTCGTCCTACGCCAGCGACGCCGACGTGATGTTCGTCCACGAGCCGCTGCCCGGGGCGGCGGAGAAGGACGCGACCGACGCGGCCTTCGCGGTGGCGAACGAACTACGGCGGCTGCTGGCCGTACCGGCCCCCGACCCGCCGCTGCACATCGACCCCGACCTGCGGCCGGAGGGCCGCCAGGGGCCGCTGGTGCGCAGCCTCGCCTCCTACGCCGCCTACTACGCGCGCTGGTCGTCCCCCTGGGAGGCGCAGGCGCTGCTGCGGGCCCGGTTCTCGGCGGGCGACGAAGGTCTCGGTGCCCGGTTCACCGCCCTGGTCGATCCGCTGCGCTACCCGCGCGGCGGCGTCTCGGCGACCGGGCTGCGCGAGATCAGGCGTCTCAAGGCCCGTATGGAGGCCGAACGGCTGCCGCGCGGCGCCGACCCCGCGCTGCACACCAAGCTCGGCCCCGGCGGGCTCGCCGACGTGGAGTGGGTCGCCCAGCTCATCCAGCTCGGGCACGCCCACGCGGTGCCCGGCCTGCGCACCACCCGCACCCTGGACGCCCTGCGCGCCGCCGTGGACGCCGATCTGCTCGCCCCCGGCGACGCCGACACGCTGACCCACGCCTGGCGCTTCGCCTCCCGCGTCCGTGACGCGATCATGCTGGTCAAGGGCAGGGCGGCCGACTCGATTCCGGTCGGGCTGCGCGAACGCGTGCTCATCTCCCGCGCGCTCGGCTACCCGCCCGACGCCTCAGAGGACATGCTGGACGACTACCGCAGGGCCACCCGCCGCGCCCGCCGGGTCGTCGAACGCGTCTTCTACGGCGACGGCGCCTGACCGTCGCCTTCGCGGGACCCAATGTCGCCGAACCCGTTGCGGGCGGTGGCGGCTGCGTGTATCAACGGTCCGGGTGATCCACATTGATATCTATTTACCTGGACTTGGCGATCGGCTCGGCCGTCGCCTTCTTGTTACTCTCGTTACTGGTCAGCGGACTGAACGAGGGCGTCGTCAGGCTGCTGTCGATCCGCAGCAAGTTCCTGTGGGCCTACCTGCGCGACACGCTCGACGGAGTCCCTGGCGGCAAATCCTGGATTCCCAAGCGGATCCGCGACGTCTTCATCCGCCTGCCGTTCGCCGAGGACCCCCGGCCCCGGCACACGCCCGAGCCCGCGCCCGCGGTCGTCGCTGCGGTGCCGCAGGCCGATGCGGACCGGCGCGGCGAGCCCACGGACCTCACCGGGCACCTGTACGAGCGGCTGCGTGAGATCGACCATCCCAAGCGGGGCCGCACCAGCATCGCCACCATCCCGCCGCAGAGATTCGCCCTGGCGATGATGGAACTGGTCTCGGCCGACCCCAAGGGCGTGCCCGGCCTGCTGGAACGGCTGAACGCGATGGGCAGCCCGCTCTACGGCCACCTCAGCGGCGTGTGGCAGAGCGCCGCCAACGACCTGGAGCGCTTCCGCAAGGGCACCGAGGAGTGGTTCGACGGCGAGATGCAGCGGCTCACCATGCTCTACCGGCGCTACGTGCGCTGGGTGGTGGTGTCGCTGTCGCTGCTGGTGGTGCTGCTGTTCAGCGTGGACGCGCTGGAGTACGGCAAGGCGCTGCTGCGCGACCACGCGTTCCGCGCGGGCGTGGCGTCGATCGCGACCGGCGGCTCGGAGGGGCTGGCCGCGCTGAAGCAGCGCTGCACCGCCACCGGCGAGTCGGCCGACCCGTACGTGTGCGTGACCGAGACCCTCAGCTCGCCCGCCATGGTGCAGATCTTCGAGCACTCGCTGGTCAGCATGCGGATGCCGCCGGACGGCGGGAGCCCGGCCGTGTCATGGAACATCGAGACGTGGGCGCGGCGGCTGATCACTCCCGGGCACTGGCCGGGATTCCTGATCTCGCTGGTCGCGCTGCTGTTCGGCGCGCCTTTCTGGTGGGACGCGCTGCGCCGGCTGACCGGCTTTCGCGGCCGGTTCACCAAGTAGCCGCGCTACCCCGGCCGGGGGCGGCGAAGTACCGGGGCGCGCGGGCGGCGTTCCGAGCCACCGGACTTCGCCGCCGCCCCGATCCGGTGCAGGATGCGCCGCCTGCGCCGGTTGCGCGACTGGGCGCGGTGCTCGGCGTCGAACAGGTCCAGCAGCCGGTCCAGGTGGACGAGCACCTCGGCGTGCAGCCGCCACTCGGCCGACCGCGCGGAGATCCACGGCGCGAGCGCGTCGGCGAACTCGTCGCGCCGCCGCCGCCCCTCGGCGAGGTGGCTGCGCAGCGCCTCGTCGTAGGCGCGCACGTCGCGGACCACCTCCGAGCGCACCAGCAGGCCGAAGGCCCGCATGCACTCGGAGACCTCGCGCAGCGCCGCGCCGAGCCGGTCCCTGGCCTCGATGGCGTAGACGCCGCCGTCCTGCAGATGCTGGCGGTCGGCCAGGGACCGGGCCAGCCCGCGCAGGTTGACCGCCGAGTACTCCAGCGTCTCCAGGCCGCTGCGCAGCGCGGTGCCCATCGGGTGCAGGCCGCCCGCCCGGGGATTGAGCCGCAGACTCTCCTCGGCGCGGCTGAGCGCGCCGTCGGTGCGCTGGATGTCGCGGCCCACCTGCCGGGCGTCGCGCAGCAGCGCCGGGAAGTCGGGGCCCTCGCCCTCCCTGGCCGCGCGGTACTCGCCCGGCCACAGCCCGTCGGCCAGGCGGTCGGTCAGCTCGCCCAGCCGGCAGCCGAGGTCGCCGATCGCCTCCTGGGCGGTCTCCAGGTGGACCGGAGAGGCGATCAGCCCGGCCAGCAGCCCCATGCCCGCCTCGACCAGGGTCTCGAAGACCCGGTCGGCCGCGCCCGCCGGGGTGGCCGCGCCCAGCGCGAAGATCAGCATGGCGCTGATCGGCACCTCCAGGATGTGGTCCCCGAGCCGGGCGGTGTAGCCGATGACCAGCGAGGTCGCGATGGCCAGCCCGAGGGTCCACCAGGTGAACCCCACGGTCGCCGCCAGCAGGACGGCGATCAGCACGCCGACCACCACGCTGGCGATCCGCTGGATGGCCGACCTGATCGTCTGGTACAGCGTGTACTGCACGACGAGCAGCGCGGTGAGCGGCGCGAGCAGCGGTTTCTCCGCCAGCGGGAGCACCAGGGCGACCAGGTAGGCGGCCACCGCCGTCACCGTCAGGCGGATGATGAAGACGACCGTGGGCTGCGCGCGCCGGGTGGCGAGCAGGACGGGTCTGACGCGTCGGGACGTCTGGGCGAATTGCGGCATCACCGGAAACAGAGCTAGCGGACGGGGCGATTCGGAGAAGCGACGCCTGCCCATCGGGCCGCCGGGTATGCCGGTTCGTCCCGGTATTTAGCGCTGCTTTACCCGTACCCGGTCGCGATGGGTCAGGGGTTGGCGTACCTCAGGATGACGTCGCCGTGGCAGGCGGCGTCCAGGTCGCACGTGCACACCACGTCCAGGCCGCCGGCGCGCCTGCGCAGCTCCTCGATGGTCGTGGGCGGGCGCCCAGGGGCGCTCACGACGCCTCCGGCGAGCAGGTCGCGCTCATACAGCCCGGCGGCCTCCTCGGCGGTGTACGGGCCGTACGGCCGCACCTTGTACGGGTTGCCGAACCTCGACGGCCGGGTGATCACGACGGAGCCCGGCGGCTTGTGCCAGCCCTTGAGCCGGTGGCGCGGCGGCTTCTGGTAGCGGCGCGGCATCGTGTCCCCCTCCCCGGCGGCGCAACCCCGGCACACCCCTACCCGCCCTTTGGGCCCAGCCACGCCCACGGCCCCGCGCCGCCTTCAGGACACGGGACCACCGTGCCGATGACCTTAGCTCGTCTATCCCAAGCTGCCGGTCAAGACCAAGGTCAAGCCGATGGGTCTGATGTCGTACCTCGCCGACGATCCCAGCATGATCGCGTTTTGACGGACCGGGCGGAGGTGACCACTCTGCCGCTACAGAAGGGGGCGTCTTCGTGTCTCAGCTCATGCGGATGGCCGGGCCGGTGCGGACGCTGCCGACTCGCGACCGGTGGGCACTGCTCACCTCGGACGGCCAGATCGACGTGTCGTCCATCCTGCTCCGAATGCTGCGGATTCCTGAGCTCCGGCGTGCCCAGTCGTTCCCCGACCACCATCAGCTCGACGCCGGCACTGCACGCGACAAGGTGAAACTGATCGGTAACGCGGTCCCGCCGCCCGATAGCGGTAACGTCATCTGCCCAGCCGCGGCGGCGGGGCAGACTGCGTTGTCAGGCACTGTTGCATGGTCTTCCGTCGCGAGCCCGTGATCGGGCAGACCCGGAGCTCGCGGCCTGTCTCGTCGACGACCTTCCTGCGTCCCAAGGGCCGTTCGAGCAGGACGGGCACTTCGACGCCATGGAGGATGTCGAGCACGGCCGGCGGCCACAACTCGTCCCGCCACATCTCCAGCAGCGTGCGCCCGGGGGGCGGGCAGGCGTCGCGAAGCACTATCCGAAGCCGAACACTTGCCTCGGACTCGACGGCTTCGACCTTGTCGGTCTGGAGACATGCCGAGTCGCTCGCCCCGCCGAAGACCTGCAGGATGAGGACCCGTCCTTCCACCATGACCGTGTTGATCCGCCCGGGAAAGGGCGGTTGGACCGGCCGGGACTCCCGCATGCCGGCCACCATGGAGACGGCGACGGCCAGCACCAGGAGGCAGCACATGCGCCACAGGAAGGACGGGCCCAGGGGGTTCATTTCTTGTAGACGTCCTTACCGACGGCCTTCATCACGTCATGGATGTCGGTGAAGTAGTTCACGCAGGTGGACTGGATAGGCTTGCCGTCGGCACTGTTGCTGCCGTGGTGGATGCCCTTGGCCACCACGAATCCATCGCCCTTGCGGAAGGTATAGACCGGAGCGCCCGAGTCGCCCCCGATCGTGCACCGGCCGGATTTCTTACCGACCTGAACCCAGCGTGTCGTGCTCGTCGACTTCGAGCTCTTGATCTTCCAGGCGATGTCGGTGACCTTGAAGCGGCAGATCTGACCGTTGGACAGGGTCTCCGTATTCTGGCTGGCACCGCCGACGCAGTACTGGTCTCCTTCTCGCGCGGGGACCGAGAATCGCCCGCCCACGAATTGCTTTTCTGTTGAGTCCCTGCCACCGATGAAGATGGTGGGGCTGGTGACCCGGCCGAGTACCGTCTGCATCAGGGACACGTCGCCATAATAGGTCGGCTGGTTCGGCAGTTTGATCGTGCCTTGACCGGCCACCCAGTTCGTCCATTCGACGACACCGGCGCTCGTGATTCCGCCAGATACAACGCAGTGCCCGGCGCTCACCATGAGGTTGTCGGCCGCAGTCCCCATGGCGAATCCGGTCGTGCACCCGTTGAATGGGGTGCCGTCGGGCTTGGAAGAAGTGAACGCCGAGCCGCCGTTGAGCTTCCCCGTGTCATTCTGTCGACTGTCCGGGGCGGCGGAGGGGGAGGTAGAGAACGTCGTGCCGACGTCCAGTTGCGGTCGATCACTGTCCGACCGCAGCCAGATGGCGACGTTGTACGTGCCGTACCGGTCCGCTAATGCCTTACGCAGCCCTGTGGAGGCGTCGGTGGACTGCACCACGACCAGGTTGCGTTCAGGCCAGATCTGGGTGGCGAACAGCGCGGTTCTCGCCGGGATCGTCGCGTCCAGATCGAACACCTGGTCGGTGATGTTGTCAAGCGCCTGATAGCTGTTGGCGACCTCGGCATACCGAGGGGTGATCGAGTACGGAATTTCCGCGGCGGGCACCGCGGCGGTCTTGGCGGCCGGTGCGTCCTCGTTCTCGAACCCGATCGAGAGGGTCTCGTCGGCGTCGCCGTTGTCCAGCGCGGTTCCGGTCAGCACCTGGCTCGCGGTGTCCCTGCCCGCCGGCGTCGCGGGAGCGACGACGCGCCCGCTGACCGGGTCGAAGTAGGGCGGGGCCAGCGTGGTGGCGTTGGCCTTGGCGCGGTTGTCGGCGCTGGACAGCGCGTGCACGTTCTCGGCGGAGACCGGTAGCGTGTCCAGCTTCCAGTCCACAGGCGCGGTGAACACCTCCACCCCGTCGGCTCCCGCCGGGTACAGAACCTGAGGTGCCGGGACCGGTTCCGTGACGACCGTCAGCTTCGGCGCCTCGATACTGGGGTCGGAATGATCAGAGGAAGCGAGCTCACGGAAGTTGTCGAACTCGTTGGCCTCGTTCGGCTCCTGGAGTGACAGCCCGTAGTTGGGGCTGCCGCTCGCCCAAGCAGCGGCGATGTCCTTGACAGGCCAGTGGAGTGTCCCTCTGCCGCAGTCGCTGGCGTAGGACTGGGTGACGATCGTCGCGCCCTCGGTGGTCGTGGCCGGCTTGTTGGCCCAGGTGAGGTTGTACGGATCCCAGCGGCTGGTGATCCGCCGGGCCTGGATGCCGTCTCCGGCATCCCCGCAGCCGGGGCCGTCGGTGTTCACCACCGACAACTTCGCGTCGACGATGCGCTGGCCGGTGAGGGCGAGGGTGTCGAAGCGCAGCAGAACGCGGTTGCGCATGCCGAAGATGCCGCCTGTCATCAACAACGGCGACGACGGGTCACCCGCGCCGCCCTCGTCGGAGACGTCCACGTCCGTATTCGCGGTCGTCGCCACCGAGCCGCTGATCGTCAAGGGGAAGGCAGCGGTGTCAAGCTTCGCGTTGTCCAGCGCGAACCGCAGGTTGTCGCCCGACCGCTCGCTCGTGAACGCGCCACGGGTCGATCTCACGGCTGTACGCGGTCCTGGCTTGGTGCGCAGGCGGGGCGTGGACGCGTGCAGGACGGTTCGCCCCTGGGCGTCGACGAGTTCCTCCTGTCGCTCGCCGAAGGAGGCGCCCTTGACCTGTATGGGAAGGGTGAGGTCCAGCGGTTTCACCGGACGGCGCTGAAGGACGATCTCGTAGGAGAATCCCGTCGCCGTAGCGCTGACCACGAGCTGGGCGGCGTCGCCCAGGTCGTACGTCGCCCGGTTTCCGGAGACCTGGGGGCGCGGAAGTGTGGTCGGCCAGGTCAAGGCGAGCGATTGGCCCGCCGCTGTCGACAGCTGAGCGAACGGTTCTGGCTTCCCGCCAGCCGTGAAGGAAAGGGGTGCCTTCACGAGTTTCGGCCGAAGAGCACCGTCCTTCTCGACGAGCCTCGTGTCAACCCAGGCCCACGCTCCGTTACTCTGCTTGAGTCGCACGGGCCGGGACCAGGTTTCGATGACCACCTGGCCGTCCTGCTTGCGGACCACTCGCCGGGATTCTGTGGCGGCGCCCAGGATCTCTCCTGGCGACTGCCTGGTCACGGCCGTCATGGAAATGGGTGAGGGGGTAGTTTGCTGTGCTTGGGCGGGCGGGGGGGTGAGAAGCGAGGCGGCAAGAGCCACGCCTGCCGTTGCGGCGAGAACTGGGCTTCGTAACAACCGTGTAGTACGCAAAGGGCAGTCTCCATGAAGATCCTGACAATCTTGAAAGTGCGGTGTGAGCGTAGATCACGAACGGCTGTGCGGCAAGATCAACGCTTAGTTATGCGTGATGACTGGAGCGTGGACTTCCACAGCATGGCCTGCCGTTATTTCCCCATGGCGTCAACGAGCGCCGGCTTCGAAAGGCCTGCATTGCTTGCCTCAAAAGATCACTTGCGGATTGCTGTCGGCATCGGCAGCTAATCTCGGCCCGTGAGGCCCGCGTAAAAGCTGACAACCTGCGCAGAGCGATCGCCGGGGGCTCTCGGCCTCGCACCTGGAATAGAAGGGGAATCCCTTTGCCGCAGGTTCCACTACATCATGACTCGTCTGCGCCCGCTGGGGATGCCTGAGCTGTCAGCAGTGCCTGCAAGTATGTCGACAAGCACGACGACCCCGCCCTGGAAATCGATCTTGGGGACGCTCTGCACTGGCGGTGTCGATGGCACACGCTGGCCACTATGGGCGGTTTGATGTAGCGGCCGGGCTCGAACCTGCGAAGCGTTTACTGCTCTAGATCCGGCTCGTCGAGGTACGCTTCGATGGCGTCATTGATGACGGCCTTGCCGTCCATCTGCTCCTGATGGCACGCGGCGGCGAGCCGCGCTCTGGTGTTGGGCTTGAGTCGTACCGCTGGTCGGCGGCGGGACGGCCTGCCGGTGTCCCAGGCGGCGGCTGGTTGGGGTCGCGCGGTACCTTGAGGTCCGCGTCGTCGGGCATCTCGGCCAGGATGGGCGGCTTGAGGGCAAGCGTGGGAGAACAGACGCTGCGCGCAGCAGGCGGCGAGCTGACGATCGCGAAACCGCCGTCAGCGCCCCCACCAGCGAAGAACGGCCCGGCACCGATTGCGGTGCCGGGCCGTTCTGCTCGGTCTCTGTGCGGTCAGACGTTGCTCGGCGACGATGAGCAGGAAAACCCCGCCGTCACACGTCGTAGTACAGCTCGAACTCGTGTGGGTGCGGGCGCAGGCGGATGGGGTCGACCTCGTTGGCCCGCTTGTAGTTGATCCACGTCTCGATCAGGTCGGGTGTGAACACGCCGCCCTCCAGCAGGAACTCGTGGTCGGCGGCGAGCGCGTCGAGGACCTCTGGCAGCGAGGCGGGCACCTGCGCGATGTCGCGGGCCTCCTCGGGCGGCAGCTCGTAGAGGTCCTTGTCCACCGGCTCCGGCGGCTCGATCTTGTTGCGGATGCCGTCGATGCCCGCCATCAGCATGGCCGCGAACGCGAAGTACGGGTTGCACGACGGGTCCGGCACGCGGAACTCGATGCGCTTGGCCTTCGGGTTGGAGCCCGTGATCGGGATGCGGACGCAGGCCGAGCGGTTGCGCTGGGAGTAGACCAGGTTGACCGGGGCCTCGTAGCCCGGGACCAGACGGTGGTAGGAGTTGACCGTCGGGTTGGTGAAGGCCAGCAGCGCCGGGGCGTGCCGCAGCAGGCCGCCGATGTAGTAGCGGGCGGTGTCGGACAGGCCCGCGTAGCCCACCTCGTCGTAGAACAGCGGCTCGCCGTCCTTCCACAGCGACTGGTGGCAGTGCATGCCCGAGCCGTTGTCACCGTAGATCGGCTTGGGCATGAAGGTGACCGTGTGGCCGTGCTCCAGCGCCGTGCTCTTGATGACGTACTTGTAGAGCATCATGTTGTCGGCCGTCTTGAGCAGCGGGCCGAACCTGAAGTCGATCTCCGCCTGGCCCGCCGTGCCGACCTCGTGGTGCTGCATCTCGACGTCGATGCCGACCTCGATGAGCTTCCTGACCATCTCCGAGCGCAGGTCGGTGAAGTGGTCCATGGGCGGGACCGGGAAGTAGCCGCCCTTGTAGCGGGGCTTGTAGCCGAGGTTGCCGCCCTCGGACGCCTTGCCGGTGTTCCAGGCGCCCTCGATGGAGTCGATGTAGTAGAAGCCGGCGTTCGGGCTGGTCTCGAAGCGGACGTCGTCGAAGATGTAGAACTCGGCCTCAGGGCCGAAGTAGGCGGTGTCGGCGATGCCCGTGCCCTTGAGGTACTCCTCCGCCTTGCGCGCGACGTTTCGCGGGTCCCGGCTGTAGGCTTCGCCGGTCAGCGGGTCGTGCACGAAGAAGTTGATGTTCAGCGTCTTGTGCGGGCGGAACGGGTCGATCACGGCCGTGGACGGGTCCGGCAGCAGCAGCATGTCCGACTCGTGGATGGCCTGGAAGCCGCGGATGGACGACCCGTCGAACATGAGGCCGTCGGTGAACACTCTGGCCCCGAAGTTCTCCACGGGAAAGGTGAAGTGGTGCGTCGTTCCCGGTAGGTCGGTGAACCTGACGTCGACGAACTGCACCTCTTCGTCCCTGATGAACTTCAGGACGTCGTCGGCTGAGCTAAACACTCCAAAACCTCCCAACGGCACAGGCTTGCAGTCCCGAACGTATGGCTGCGCCGTTTCCGACCCATGTCTCGCTTGTTTCGCACATGTTAAGCGGGCGGACATCGGCACAGGCGTCGGGTGAGATGCCGCACCGGCCCACCGGGCGGCTACCGTACAGATATGACCACCAGGCAGGGCCCCCGCTGGACGCAGTCGCTGCTGATCGGCATCCGGGGCGATGACTCTGACGCGCAGGGGAGCCGGCTCGGGCTGCCCGAGAAGGGCCCCGGCTCGGTCGCGAGCTGGCCCCGCAGGATCGGCGCGATCACGATCGACTGGATGATCTGCACCTGGGCCATCGCCCAGGGCCTGCTGCGGCTTCCCGCCATCGACTACCCGCTGGCCGGGCTCGGCGTCTTCGCCGTTACGTGCCTGCTGCTGATCGGCACCACGGGGATGACGTTCGGCATGCGCCTGACCGGCATCCGGGTCGCCGCGCTCGACGGCGGCAGGCCCGCGTTCGTCCCGGTCGTGGTGCGCACGCTGCTGCTCTGCCTCGCGCTGCCCGCCCTGGTGTGGGACCGCGACCGGCGCGGCCTGCACGACCGCGCGGCGGGCACCGTCGTGGTGCACCTCTGACCCGCGGGCGCGCTCACGCCTCGCAGGTGAAGATCGCGGTGCCCGGGATGAGGGCGCCGCGCAGCGGGCTCCAGCCGTTCCAGGCGCGCCGGTGGCCCTTGGGCCACTCGGGCTCTAGCAGGCCCGTCAGGCGCAGGCCCGCGCCCGCGATCAGGCCGATCCAGTCGCCCATCGTGCGGTGGTGCTCGACATAGGTCGGCGTGCCGTCCTCGGCCGTCTCGACGTACGGCCTGCGGTCGAAGTAGGAGCGGTCGGCGGTGAGCCCGCGCCTGCCCGGGTCGTCGGGGAAGGCCCACCGCACCGGATGGGTGACCGAGAACACGAACCGCCCGCCCGGCCGCAGCACCCTGCGCACCTCGCCGAGCACCGCCCCGGCGTCGGCGACGAACGGCAGCGCGCCGTAGGCCGAGCAGGCCAGGTCGAAACTCGCGTCCGCGAACGGGATGCGCCGCGCGTCGGCCTGCACGGCCGCCAGCCGTACGCCGCTCGCCTCGTCGATCCGCCGCGAATGCCGCAACTGCCGTGCCGACAGGTCGAACCCGGTGGCCTGCGCCCCCTGCGCGGCCAGCCACCGCCCGGCCTGCCCCGCGCCGCAGCCGACCTCCAGCACGCGCCGCCCGGCCACCTCGCCGAGCAGCCCCGCCGCGGCCTCGTCCAGTCCCTCGGGACACCACACGAAACCGACGTCGCGCAGGAACTCGCCGTGTTCGACCTGGTAGGAGTCGGCCGCCGAGTCCCACCAGCCGCGATTGGCCCGCGCGGTGGCCTCGGCCCCGACCTCGTGGTATCCGGCCGCCGCGGCCTCGGCCATCAACGGCCCTTCGGCCGGGGGCCACCGCCGCCGCGCGGCATCCGCACGTTGCGCGGCATCGGCCCCTTGGGCACCGGGATGTTCGTCGGCAGCGCCCGCAGCCGGGACTTGACCTCCTCCACCGCGGGCTTGCGCAGGTTGCGCGGCAGCTTCATCAGGTGGCGCTGCAACTTGGGCAGCGGGATCTGGCCCTCGCCGTCGCCGCACTGGACGTCGTAGACGGGCACCTCCATGGCCACCCGCTGGAGGCGCTTCTTCTCCGCCACCAGCATTCGCTGGACGCGCGAGCCGGGCCCTTCCGACACCAGCACGATGCCGGGGTAGCCGACGACGCGGTGGATCACGTCCTGGTCACGGTTGACCGCGACGGCGGGGGAGACGTCCCATTTGCCGCGCATGCTCTGGAGGATCGCCGCCGCCGCGCCGACCTGGCCGTCCAGCAGCCGGTACTGCGCCCGCTGGGCGAGCTGGCCGAACACGACCAGGCCCACGATCAGCGCAAGTGGGATGCCGAGCACGAGCATGTACCAGAACCAGCCGGTCACCACGCCGATCACGACGCACAAGGCGAACGTGCCCAGCGCGGCCGCGAAGACGATGGGCATCCCCTTGGGGTTAGCCTGCTGGATGATCTGCGCGATCATCCGGAGCTGCTTGATGCGCCCCGGGCGGTCTGCGGTCGCGGGGTCTGTGGGCTTCTTCGCCATGTTATGCAGCATACAAACGGGGGGCTGGTGAGATGAAAACGAGACCCCCGGCCCCCGCGCGGCGGCGGGGGCCGACAAGCGGCGAGGCGGTCAGCCCGCGGTGGACTGACGCGCCTGGACGGCCTGCTGGTAGAGCCTGCCCGCGCGGTAGGAGGAGCGCACCAGCGGCCCGGAGAGCACGCCCGCGAACCCGATCCCCTCGGCCTCGCCGGACAGCTCCACGAACTCCTCCGGCTTGACCCAGCGGTCCACCGGGTGGTGGCGGGGGGTCGGCCGGAGGTACTGGGTGATGGTCAGCAGGTCGCACCCGGCCTCGTGCAGGTCGCGCATGGCCTCGATGATCTCTTCGCGGGTCTCGCCCATGCCCAGGATGAGGTTGGACTTGGTGACCAGCCCGGCCTCGCGGGCCATCCTGATCACCTCCAGCGAGCGCTCGTAGCGGAACCCCGGACGGATGCGCCGGAAGATCCGCGGCACGGTCTCGATGTTGTGCGCGAAGACCTCGGGACGGCTGCCGAAGACCTCTTCCAACAGGCCGCGGTCGCCGTTGAAGTCGGGGACGAGCAGCTCGACGCCGCAGCCCGGCACGGCCTCGTGGATCTGCCTGGCGGTCTCGGCGTACAGCCAGGAGGCGCCGTCGGGCAGGTCGTCGCGGGCCACGCCGGTCACCGTGGCGTAGCGCAGGCCCATCCGCTTGACCGAGTCGGCGACCCTGCGCGGCTCGTCACGGTCGTAGCCGACCGGCTTGCCGGTGTCGATCAGGCAGAAGTCGCAGCGGCGGGTGCACTGGTCGCCGCCGATCAGGAAGGTCGCCTCGCGGTCTTCCCAGCATTCGTAGATGTTGGGGCAGCCCGCCTCTTCACAGACCGTGTGCAGGCCCTCGCGCCGTACCAGCGACTTCAGCTCGCTGTATTCGGGGCCCGTCTTCAACCGGGTCTTGATCCAGGGGGGCTTGCGCTCTATCGGGGTCTGGCTGTTTCGCACCTCCAGGCGGAGGAGCTTACGGCCTTCAGGAGCAACGGTCACGTCATCCAGCTTAAGTCCCGGCCGGCGGCGCGCTCCACGGGGTACCGTCCCCGCGCCCGGCGGCGGCGCCGCCTCATGTGATCAGGGAGAAGCCGCGCAGCGCGCGCGTGTAGTGGGCGAGCAGCTCCTCATCGACGGCGGCCGATTCGCCGTCGCTCAGCAGGCTCCGCACGGGCCCCTCGGAAGGCGTCTCGACGGCGCGGGCCAGGGCCGCCTGCCGGATGGCGGCGGCGTTCTCGCCGCGCAGGGCGGCGGCCTGGAGCGGCGCGACGAGGCCGCCGGGGGCGGCCAGGGCGGCCTCCACCTCGGCGAGCGCGCCGGGCGAGGCGATCTCGGCGGCGCGCCGCGCGGCCCGCTCGGCCGCCAGGGCGGTGTCACGGCGGACCAGCCGCCTGAGTGCGAGGTCCAGCAGCAGGACGGGGGCGCCGAGCACCCTGCCGACCGCGCGCCCGAACGTCCCCGCGGCCTCGTAGGAGGTGTCCGGGGCGCCGTACGCGCCGAGGGTGAACTGCATCTGCTCCTGCGCCCGCTGGCGGGCGCTGAGCGGCTCGCTGGACAGCAGCGCGTGCCGCCAGTGGCCGAGCGTGGCCAGTGCGCCGCCGACGACCAGGTCATCGGCCGTGTCGGGCCGGGTGCAGGCGGCGGCCAGCAGCGCGACGCGCTGGGCGGGGGAGGTGGCCAGCCACAGCGGCAGGCCGATGGTGAGCACCGGGCAGCGGCGCAGCCCCGTCCGCTCGTAGGTGGTGCCCGCGGCGAGGTCGCGCACCGCGATGAGCGCCGGGCGCGGCACTCCGGCCCGGTCGGCCACCCGGTCGGCCATCGCGTGGAGTGCGGGCGCGGCCTCGCGGGTGAGCGGTTCGGCGTCGCGGGCGAGCTTCGGCATCCGTGGGCGCAGGAGTACGCCGATGGCCGCGAACAGGCCGCCGAACAGCCAGGCGAAGGTGTACTGCGGGGCGCGGGCGATCGTCTGGACGCCCAGGGCGAAGAACGCCAGCGTGCCCAGGTGGACGACCAGCGAGATGGCGTAGGCCACGGCGCGCCGGGCCCACGTGCCCGCCCTCGCGGCGAACGAGCCCTCGGCTAACGAACCGGTGATCGACATGGCCGCAATGGTGACATCCGCCACCGACATCCGCCACCGGATCCGCACGGCGAAGTCTCAGGGGCGCAGCACGTCTTCCTCGGGCAGGTCGTAGGGCTTCATGCCGAGCGCTTCGGCCAGCCGCTTCTCGGCGTACGGCATGACCTCGTCCACCACGATCCTGCGCCCGGTCTCGGCCGACAGCGAGGACACCTGGGCCCCGGCGATGCCGCACGGCACGATCCGGTCGAACCAGCTCGCGTCGGTGGCGCAGTTGAGCGCGAACCCGTGCATGGTGACGCCTCCGGTCACCCGGATGCCGATCGCGCCCAGCCCCCTGACCGGATCTCCGTCGCCGGACCCGCCCGTCCAGACGCCGCTGCGTCCCGCGACGCGCCCGGCGCGCACCCCGAAGTCGGCGCAGACCTGGATCAGCATGTCTTCGAGCAGCCGGATGTAGCCCTCCACGCCGAGCGACGGGGGCAGCGCGATGATCGGGTAGCCGACCAACTGGCCGGGCCCGTGCCAGGTCATCCGGCCGCCCCGATCGACGTCGATGACAGGCGTGCCGTCGGCGGGCCGTTCGTGCGCGACGGTGCGGCGGCCGGCCGTGTAGACCGGTGCGTGCTCCAGCATCAGGCAGGTGTCCGGAGCCGCGCCGCCCGCCCGGCCGGCGTGGATCCGCCGCTGCAACTCCCATGCCTGCTCGTAGGGAACGTCGACCCCCAGCCGCACGATCGCCACCGCAGGTCCGCCGCCGCTGTGCGCCGTGGGGCGCATGTGCCGATTGTGTCGTTCCCTCACGCCACAAGCGTAGTACTCAGGACGTCAGCAGCCGCGGCTCGATCCGCAACTCCTTCACCCCGCCCGTGCCGTCGGGCTGGACGTGGTAGGCGTATCCGGCCGGATCGACCGTCACCGCCTGCACGAACTCGGTGCCGACGTAGTGCAGCGCGACCCCCTCGTCGGCCGCGTAGCCCTCGGGTAGCGCGCCGCCGGCGATCGACTCGTGCAGCACCGGACGCCGCTGCGGCTCGGAGTTGTAGTGGACGCCGCAGGAGTAGGGGAGCAGGGCGAGCCCTTCGGCCCACGGGCGCAGCTCCGGGCCGAAGGAGTCGGTGTTGCCGCCGACGTGCCAGCACAGCGCGCCCGCGCTCTGGCCGGACAGCACGACGCCGGCCCGCCACGCCTCGGCGAACGCCTCGTCCAGCCCGTGCGTGCGCCACAGGGCGGCCAGATTGGCGACGCTGCCGCCGGTGACGTAGATGACGTCCTGTTCGAGGATCCAGGCGCGCGGGTCTTCGACGTTGGGCATCGGGAACACGGTGAGATGACTGACCTCGGCGTCGAATCGCTGGAACGCACCGTACATCTTGGCCAGGACGTCGGTGTCGTCGCCGACCGCGGTGGCCACCAGGCCGAGCTTGGGCCGGTCCTGCCCGGTGAGGTCGAGGGCGTATCTCATCAGGGGGCTCGGCTCCCAGAACGCGTAGCACCGCACCTGCCGGAACGATCCACCACCAATGGCGAGGATATGGGACTGACCGGCCCTGCTCATACGGCTCTCCAGAATGGGGGGACAAATGAATGGATATCTTAAAATATGGCGGAAAACGCTTGGTCGAGACTCTTGTGGCGGAATATATATCCGCTTTCGGTCAGCTTTCCGGGGAGCGCCCGGGGGCCGGTAAGGACCCCCTCATCGGCGAAGCCCCCCAGTGCCAGGCGAAGCGCGAACGACGGAGGGCCGAGCGGCATCGCCGGTCGGCGCAACGCCTTGGCCAAGGTTCGAGTGAAATCTACATTGTTAACCGGGGCAGGGGAAGTCACATTGACCGGCCCAGTTATTTCGGGTTTGTGTAGGATGTATCGGACAGCGTCCACCCAGTCTTCCCTGGTTACCCAGGACCAGAACTGCCTGCCGGAGCCCAGCGGCGCGCCCAGGCCCAGCCGGAAGACCGGCAGCATCCTGGCCAGCGCCCCGCCCGTGGCACTGAGCGCCATCGAGGTGCGCAGCGGCACCACCCGGATGCCCGCCTCCTCCGCCCGCAGGGCCTCGGCCTCCCAGCGCGTCACGAGGGCCGGCAGGAACCCCTCGCCCGCGGGGGCGGACTCGTCCACGACGCGGTCGCCGGTGTCGCCGTAGTAGTGGATGCCCGAGCCCGACAGCAGCGCCTCGGGTTTGCCGGCGAGCCCGCTGAGCGCGGTGACCAGCGTGCGGGTGCCGTCGATCCGGCTGCGGACGATCTCCCGCCGGTAGGCGGGCGTCCAGCGCCGGTCACCGATCCCGGCCCCGGCCAGATGGACCACCGCCTGCGCGCCCTCCAGCACGCCGGGGTCGATCAGACCCTCCCGGGGGTTCCAGAACGACTCGTCGGGGCCTCGCGCGGCCCGCCGTACCAAACACACCACCCGGTGCCCGTCCTGGCGCAGCGCCGCGCTCAGCGCGCTGCCCAGTAGTCCTGACGCACCCGTCAAGATGATCGTCACAGTGCCAACCTACGCCCCTGCCACCGGTCCGGCGAGGACATCGGCACCGATAGGGCCCCCTGACAAAGCCCCCCGGATTCGGCCACGAGTTTTCGCGCGCAAGCGAAAGGCCGGGCCCGCCCGCCGAAGCGGACGGACCCGGCCACAGGCCCGCGATCGTACCCCCGGAGGGGAACGGTCAGGAGGGAAGGCCGAGCTGGTTTTCGAAACGGCCCTCTTCCAGGCGGCGCTTGATCGTGGTGAGGAAGCGCGCGGCGTCGGCGCCGTCGATCAGCCGGTGGTCGTAGGTGAGGGCCAGGTAGACCATCGAACGGACCGCGATGACCTCGCCGAGGTCGGGGTCGTCCACCACGGCGGCCCGCTTGACCACCGCGCCGGTGCCCAGCATGCCGACCTGCGGCTGGAACAGGATCGGCGTGTCGAACAGCGCGCCCCTGCTGCCGGTGTTGGTGAGCGTGAACGTCGCGCCGGCCAGCTCGTCCGGGCTCACCTTGTTGGCGCGGAACCGGTCGGCCAGGTCGGCGATCTTACGCGCGAGGCCGGGCATGTTGAGGTCGCCCGCGTTGCGCACGGTCACCGCGGCGAGCCCCTTCTCGGCGTCCACCGCGATGCCGAGGTGCTCGACGTCGTGGTAGGTCACCTCGTTGGTGTCGCTGTTGATCACCGCGTTCAGCTTCGGGTGCTGCTTGAGCGCCTCCACCGTGGCCAGCGCGAAGAACGGCAGGAACGACAGCTTGACGCCCTCACGCCGCAGGAACTCCTCCTTCGCCCGCTCGCGCAGCCGGGCGATCTTCGTCACGTCGACCTCGACGACCGTCGTGAGCTGCGCGGAGGTCTGCAGCGACTCCACCGTGCGCTTGGCGATGGTCTGCCGCAGCCGGGACATCTTCTCGGTACGGCCGCGCAGCGCGGTGTCGACCTGCACCGGCTCGGGGGCCGCCGCGGGAGCGGCGGCCGGAGCCTGGGCCGCGGGCGCGGCCGGAGCCGCGGGCTGCGCCGGGGCCTGCTGGGCGGTCGCGGCCTGCTCGCGCTGGGCGCGGGCGGCCTCAAGGACGTCCTGCTTGCGGATGCGCCCGCCGACGCCCGTGCCGTTCAGGGTGTCCAGGTCGACCCCGTGCTCGCTGGCGAGCTTGCGCACCAGCGGCGTGACGTACGGGGCCTCGCCGGTGGAGGGCAGCGGGGTGGGCGGCGGCGGAGCCTGCTCGGCCGGAGCCGGAGCCGCCGGAGCGGGCGCCTGCGGCTGCGGCGCGGGAGGCGCCTGCTGGGCGGCCGGGGCCGGCTGCGGGATCGAGGACGGCGGCGCGGGCTGCGGCTCCGGTGCGGGAGGCGCGGCGGGCGCCGGCTGGGCCTGCGGTTCGGGCGCGGGCTGCTCGGCGGGGGCGGCCGCCCCGGCGCCCGAGCCCGACTCGTCGATCACCGCCAGCTCGGCGCCGACCTCGACCGTCTCGTCCTCTGCGACGACGATCCTGGTGAGCACGCCGCCGGAGGGCGAGGGGATCTCGGTGTCCACCTTGTCGGTGGAGACCTCAAGGAGCGGCTCGTCGGCTTCGACGCGCTCGCCTTCCTTCTTCAGCCAACGGGTGACAGTGCCTTCGGTGACGCTCTCGCCGAGCTGGGGCATCGTTACGGAGACCGGCATGTGTGATTCTTCTCTCGCGTTTCCTGGGTTTCGCGGGCTTGTGGTCAGTTGTGCACGTGGAGCGGCTTGCCGGCCAGCGCCAGCATCGCCTCGCCCACGGCCTCGGACTGCGTGGGGTGGGCGTGGATGAGCTGCGCCACTTCGGCGGGCAGGGCCTCCCAGTTGTAGATGAGCTGTCCCTCGGTCACCAGCTCACCGACGCGGCGGCCGACCATGTGCACTCCGAGCACCGGGCCGTCCTGCTGCGCGATGATCTTGACCGAGCCCTGCGTCTGCAGGATCTGGCTCTTGGGGTTGCCCGCCAGGTCGTAGGTCATCTCGACGGTTTCGAGACCCCGCTCGCGCGCCTTGGCCGTGGTGATGCCGACCGAGGCGACCTCGGGGTCGGAGTAGGTGATCCTGGGCACGCCGTCGTAGTCGATCGGGATCGGGCCAAGGCCGGCGATGTGCTCGGCGACCAGGATGCCCTCGGCGAATCCCGCGTGCGCGAGCTGCGGCGTGGGGATCAGGTCGCCGACGGCGTAGACGCCGGGGACACCGGTCCGGCAGTACTCGTCCACCACGACCGTGCCGCGCTCGACGCGCACCCCGGCCTCCTCGTAGCCGAGCCCCGCCGTGACCGGCCCGCGGCCGACCGCGACCAGCAGCAGCTCCGCGTCGAGGGTCTTGCCGCCCTCGAGGGTGACCACCACCCCGGTCTCGGTGACCTTGACGCTGTCGAACCGGCTGCCCAGCTCGTAGCGGATGCCCCGGCGGCGGAACGCGCGCTCCAGGGCCTTGGAGCTCGACTCCTCCTCCAGCGGGAGCAGGTGCGGCAGCGCCTCGACGATGGTGACCTCGGCCCCGAACGAGCGCCACAGGCTGGCGAACTCGACGCCGATCACGCCGCCGCCCAGCACGATCACCGAGGCGGGCACCCGGCCCAGCGTGAGCGCGTGGTCGCTGGTGATGATCCGCTCACCGTCGATCTTCAGGCCGGGCAGCGACCGCGGCTCGGAGCCGGTGGCCAGCACCACGTTGGCGGCCCGGTAGGTCTGCCCGCCGACGCTCACCTGACCGGGCCCGGCGAGGCGGCCCTCGCCCTCGACGATGGTGACCCCCTTGCTCTTCAGGAGCCCCTGAACGCCCTTCCACGCCCTGGTGACGATCTTGTCGCGAAATCCGTGCACGCCCTCGATGTCGATGCCCTCGAACCGGGCCTTGACCCCGAACGTGGCGGCTTCGCGGGTCTCGTCGGCCACCTCGGCCGCGTGCAGGAACGTCTTGGTGGGGATGCACCCCCGGTGCAGGCAGGTGCCGCCGATCTTGTCCTTCTCGATCAGCGCGACCTTACTGCCCAGCTCGGCCGCCCGCAGGGCGCAGGCGTAGCCTCCGCTGCCGCCGCCCAGGACGACGATGTCGAAGTCGTTGGGGCTGCCTTCAGCCACGGGATAGCTCCTTGTCGGATTGGTCTTTCGCCGAGGCCAGGCGGGTGGCCCACCCTCGGCAATGGCATCTTTTCACTTGTGCGCGCGGTCCGTGACCAGGATCGGGGCGGGCCCGGGGGTCAGCGCGCGTACCGCTCAGCGATGCCGACGAGGGTCCGGGTGATGGCCCCCGTACCGCCCTTCGGCGTGTACCCGTGCGGCTCGCCCTTGTTGAAGGCCGGGCCGGCGATGTCGAGATGCGCCCACCGAACCCCCTCGGGCACGAACTCGCGCAGGAAGATCCCCGCGGTGAGCATCGCGCCCCACCGCTCGGGCTGCAGGTTGGCGATGTCGGCCACCGCCGAGTCGAGGCCCTTGCGCAGCTCGGCGGGCAGCGGCATGCCCCACGCGGCCTCGCCCTGCGCCGCGGCGATGTCCACGACCTCCTGGCGCAGCTCGTCGTCGTTGGACATGACCCCGGCGGTGCGCCAGCCGAGGGCGACGATCTGCGCGCCGGTCAGCGTGGCGACGTCGACGATCAGGTCGGGGTCGTCCTGGGCGGCGCGGGCGATGCCGTCGATCAGCACCAGGCGGCCCTCGGCGTCGGTGTCGAGGACCTCGACGGTCTTGCCGCTGTAGCTGGTGAACACATCGGAGGGACGCTGCGCGGTGCCGCTCGGCATGTTCTCCGCCAGGCACAGGTAGCCGATCACGTTGACCGGCAGGCCCAGCCGGGCCACGCCCACGATGGAGCCGAACACGGCGCCGGCGCCGCCCATATCGGACTTCATCCAGTCCATCGAGGCGGACGGCTTGAGCGACAGGCCGCCGGAGTCGAAGGTGATGCCCTTGCCGACGAAGGCGATGGTCTTGGCGGCCTCGGGGTGGGTGTAGGCCAGCCGTACCAGGCGGGGCGGCCGGGCCGAGCCCTGGCCGACGGCGACGATGCCGCCGTAGCCGCCCTCGCGCAGCGCCGCCTCGTCCAGGACCTCGACCGACAGGCCGTGCTCGGCCCCGGCCTGCTCGACCAGTTCGGCGAACCGCGCCGGCCACAGGTCGGAGGGCGGGGTGTTGACCAGATCGCGGACCAGGCTCACCGACTCGGCCACGACCGCGGCCTGCTCGACAGAGGCGGCGGCGCCCTCGGCCGCGCTGAGCACGGTCACCTCGGTGACCGGCTCGGGCACGTCGCCGGTGGTGCGGTACCTCGTGAACGCGTAGGCGCCCAGCAGGCCGCCGGTGGCGACCGCGTGGGCCTGCTCGGCCGTGCCGGCGGGCAGCGCGAGCGCGACCCGGGAGGTGCCGGTCAGCGCGCGCACGGCGGCGCCCGCCGCGCGGCGCAGGACTTCGAGGTCGAGGCCGTCTTCGCCGGGCTCGTCGCCGAGCCCCGCCACCACCAGGACCGGTGCGGGCAGCGCCCCCAGCGTCGGGACCTTGGTGATCTCGCCCGGCTTGCCCTTGGCGCCCAGTGCGGCCAGCGTGGCGGCGAACGTGCCGCCCAGGGCCGCGTCGAGTCCTTCGGCTCCGGGCGCGGGGCGGGGCCCGTCTGCTCCGGAATGGATTCCGACGACCAGCGCGTCGGTGTCGAGCGAGACGGAATCAGATGTGTTCAGCCGCACAGTGGTCACGTGAGCCGATGCTATCTGTGCGGACAGCTTAGGCATAAACGAGGGTTCGTCCCACCAATTCGTGTCCTCACCCTGCGTGGTCAGAACACTGCGAACACCAGCAGCGCGGCGGTCGCCGCGACCTCGCACAGGCCGCCCAGCACGTCACCCGTCACGCCCCCGAACCGGTCTGCCGCACGCCGTCCGACCGGCCAGGCGGCCAGCAGCCCGGCGAGCGCGGCACCGGGCAGGATGAGCGCGAGCGGGCCGGTCATGGGGATGGGCAGCGGCCCGTCGAAGGGCCCGATGAAGGGCGTCGGCTCGGGTTCGAGGAAGGCGGTGCTCTCGCCCGAGGCGGCATCGGGGTAGCTGCGGTCGAAGGACTCGTTCACTACGTATGTCCAGCCGTCCGTCTCGGCGAGGAGGCCCAAAGTGGCCAGCGCGATCAGGGTCAGGGCGGTGACGCCGAGCGCCGCCCACCGCCCCACGGTGCCGGCGACCATCGCGCCGAGCCCGTCCGGACGGGCGGCGGGCACCCCGGCCCGGCAGCCCCACATGATCGCGAGCCGCCCGGTGACGCACGCCGTGACCAGGGCGAGCGGGCCCATCTCGCTCCGGGCCAGCGCGATCACCTGCACCAGCAGCACCAGGCAGAGTGTCACCACGCCGAACGGGCCGATGTCCGAGCGGCGCATGACGTCCAGCGCCCCGGCGGCGGGCTTGCCGCTGCCGAGGCCGTCGGCCATGTCGGCCAGGCCGTCCAGGTGCAGCGCCCGGGTGAGCAGCGCGAGCGCGGCCACGGCGAGCACGGCCGCCAGCAGGGTCTCGCCGGTGAACAGGCTCGCCACCGTGAAGACCACCGCCGCCGCGCCGCCGAGCAGCACGCCGGCCAGCGGGGCGGCGAGCATGCCGCGACGGGCCACCGCCCGGTCCACCTCGACATGGCCGACACGCAAGATCGTGAAGGTGCCGAGGGCGAACCGGATCGCGGTCAGTAATCCAGAGGTCGATCCCTTGTCGTCCGACATGACGGCCGATGCTATCCCTGTGCGACCCCCGCCGCGTCAGACCGGCAGCGGCACCGGCCTGCCCGCGACGACCAGGAAAGACTCCTCCGACTCGCAGGCGAGGGCCTGGTTGAGCCGGCCCAGTGCGTCGCGGAACACCCGCCCGCTGCGGGTCGCCGGCACCACGCCCAGCCCCACCTCGTCGGAGACCGCGACCACCCGGGCCCCGGTACGCCGCCAGGCCGCCACCAGCTCCGCGCAGCGTTCCGCCACGGCGGCCTCGGCCCCCGGATCGTCGTCCCAGGCCCCGCACTCGCCGAGCACCGCGGCCAGCCAGGTGCCGATCCCGTCGATGAGCAGCGGCGCGTCCGGCGCTGCCGCGCGCAGCACCCCGGCCAGGTCGGTGGACTCGACGGTCTCCCAGTGCGCCGGACGGCGGCGGCGGTGTGCCTCGACCCTGGCCCGCCATTCGGCGTCGCCGCCCGGCTCGCCGGTCGCCACGTAGGTGACCGCCGGCTCGGCGGCCAGCCTCAGCTCCGCCTCGGCGGACTTGCCCGACCGCGACCCGCCCAGCAGCAGCGTCCGCCGCGCGGGCCGGGGTGTGGCGGGCGGGGCGTCGCCGGCCGCCACGACCGTCCCGTCGGGCACGGCCCGCGCCCCCCACAGCGCCAGCCGGCGGCGCAGTTCCGCCTCCGAGGCGACCCGGTGGTCGATGCCCACCGCGACCACGTGCGTGCGGGCGTCCACCGCGCCCACCCGGCGCAGCACCCCCAGCCGGGACGGCTCGCCGAGCAGATCGACCGCCACGACGTCGAACGCGGACACCGACGCCCCCGGCCGCCCGGTGTGGTGCAGCAGGCGCGCGCCGCCTGGGGCGGTGACCTCAAGGCCCAGCGCGGATTCCCGCACGGCGTATCCGGGGGGCGGGGGAGCGGTCGAGCCGAGGCGCAGGACGCCGTCCACGACGATCTCCAGCGGACGGCGCTGCGTGCCCTTCGCCGCCGCCCGCCCGCACGACGCGCACGGGCATCCGCCGGTGGGGTGGCCGAGCGCGCCCGCCGTACCCCTGAACTCCACCTTCATCCGGTCAGACTACGCATCTGATCTCGTGGGGTAGAGGATGGGACAAGGTGTCTTCGGGGCGGGATGATGTCGTCCGTACCGCCGGGACTACTGGAATGACTGGGGTGAGTCACGAGAGATGGGACGGGGATGGCTCGGTACAGGGTTCGCCGAGCGATTCAGGGCGCACCCGCCGAACCCGCGTAAAGGCCCGCGAAAAGGAGCGTATGGCATGGTGTGGCGCTGGCGTTACGAGAACGCGTCCGGTGGCGAGGTGACCGAGCGGATTCTGCCCCGCGAGCTGTTCCAGAGCCAGGCGGACGCGGAGTCATGGCTCGGCGAGAACTGGGGCGAGCTGCTGGAGCTGGGCGTGGAGCGGGTCACGCTGCTGGAGGAGGACCGCGTCGAGTACGCGGGGATGTCACTGCGGCCGGAGTGAACGGCGAGGCCCCTGGCGGTCCGCGCTCCGCGGCGCCGCCAAGGGGCCTCGCACCGGGGCCGGGAGAGCGTCAGTCACGGGTCTTGGGGCTCATCCGCTCCACCAGAGAGCCGTCGCGCTGGACGTGCTCCCCGAGCACCTGGTCGATCCGCTCCAGCACGTCGGCGCCCAGTTTCACACCGCTCGCCTTCACGTTCTCCCGAACCTGATCGGGGCGGGTGGCGCCGATGATGGCCGAGGAGACGTCCGGGTTCTGCAGTACCCACGCGATGGCGAGCTGGGCCATGCTCAGCCCGAGATCGGCGGCGATCGGCCGCAGGTCCTGCACCCGGGTGAGCAGGTCGTCGTTCATGAACCGCCCGATCGGCCCGGCGCTCACCGGGTCGGCCGCCCGCGAACCGCTCGGCGGGGCCTGGCCCGGCAGGTACTTCCCGGTCAGCACCCCCTGCGCGATCGGCGACCAGACGACCTGCCCGACGCCCTCCCGGCTGCACAACGGCACGACGTCGGCCTCGATGATGCGCCACAGCATGGAGTACTGCGGCTGGTTGGACACCAGCCGGTCGAAGCCCATCTGGTCGGCGATCTCCAGCGCCCGCTGGATCTGAGGGGCCGTCCACTCGCTGACGCCGACATAGAGGATCTTGCCCCGGCGCACGAGGTCGTCAAAGGTCTTTAGGGTCTCCTCCAGCGGGGTCTCATAGTCGTACCGGTGCGCCTGGTAGAGATCGACGTAGTCGGTCCCCAGCCGGCGCAGCGAACCGTCGATCGCCTCGGTGAGGTGCTTGCGGGACAGACCGCGGTCGTTCTGGCCGTCGCCGGTCGGCCAGAACACCTTGGTGAAGATCTCCACCGACTCCCGGCGCACGCCTTTCAGGGCGCGGCCGAGCACCTCCTCCGCCCTGGTGCCGGCGTAGGCGTCGGCGGTGTCGAAGGTCGTGATGCCCTCGTCGAGCGCCGCCCGCACACACGCGTGCGCGGCCTCCTCCTCCACCTGGGACCCATGGGTGATCCAGTTGCCATAGCTGATCTCGCTGACCATCAGGCCGCTGCGGCCGAGATGCCGGAATTCCATACATCTGACCCTAAACCGCGGTAATAGAAAGATCCGCTTCGGCTAGTGTGCCCCGTGATGTCGACGAGCTCATTGCGCCGCAGCGGCGCGGCGGGGCCCCGCCTCCTGGCCGTGGGGCTGCTGGTGGCGGGCGTGGTACTGGTGGTGGCCGGGGTGCGGGCGCTGCGGGCGTCCGCCGTACGGGAGGCCGTGCCCGATCACGAGCCGGGGCCGATGGTCACGTCGTGGCCGCCGGACCCGATCCTGGGCAAGCCCACGGAAGACGATCTCAAGCGCTATCGGCGGCCCGCCCGCATCCCGAAGTTCATCACCGCGCTGGAGCGGGCCGCCGGTGAGCCGCGTCGCGAGCCGGGGCCGGAGCCGGCTCCCGGGCCGCGCCGGCCGCTGGTGCGCTGGGGCGCGGTCGCCATCGCCACCGGGCTTGTGGTCTTCCTGGCGATGGCCTTCGAGCAGGCGGTCTTCCGCAAGGACCCCGCGACCCTGGAACAGGAGCACACCGGCACCGGCAGCGAAGGGCTGCTGCCCGTGTGGGGCGTCGAGGACTCCGGGTGCCCGCTCCCGGAGGACCGGAACGAGGGGGAGTGGGGCACGACGGCCTACGTCTGCTCCGGGCAGGAGGACTTCGTGGCCGGGCCCCGCGTCGTCGCGTCGCCCAAGCGGGTCGAGACGCCCGCTCCCGCACCGGTCGACCCGATGGCCACCGGCCACGCCCGCGCGGCCGGATGCGCCCCGCCGGACGCCGCGCCCGTCGTACGGCCGGTCAGGCCCGCCGTGACGCGCGCCGTGGGCCACCAGTGGCGGCGGATCGAGACCTGGCTGCGGGCCAACGCCCCGGACACCTACCGGACGCTGAAGCGCCCGGCCAAGGCCGGCATCATCGCCAAGGCCGAGGCGCAGATGGGCGTGCGGTTCCCCGACGACCTGCGGGCCTCCCTGCTGCGGCACAACGGCGCGGTGAACCGGGCGGGAGCCTTCGGCTACCTCGGGGCCACGGCGATGGGCGTGCGGGAGATACGCGACAACTGGCGGGTCAACTGCCGTGTGGTGGCCGCCCAGGGCGGCGCGATGAGCCCGCGCGAGGGCTGGTGGCACGGCAGGCTGGTGCCGTTCGGCGACTACGGCAACGGTGACCTGATGGTCACCGACTCCTCGGGCGGGGAGGTCGGCGAGGCGAACCACGAGACGGGACTGCGCTTCGACGGGGCCGTCCCCAGCTATCACGCCATGCTCAAGCGCACCGCGGACGCCCTGCTGCGCGGCAGGCCCGTCGAAGGGATGTACCCGGTCGTCAAGAACGGCCGCCTGGAATGGGACACCCGGCGCGGCTGAGCCAGGTGGGTATCTGTGGTACCTGTCCTACTTGTCCTTTGGCTGCTTGGGCGGCACCGGCCTGCCGCCGGGCAGGAACAGCGGCGGCGGGAAGCGCAGCTTGCGGATCTGCAGCGCGCGCATCGCCGCGTAGAAGCCGACGCCCCGCACGCTCTCGTCGGGGAACTTCTCCGCCGCGACCTTCTTGACCTTCCACGACACCCAGATGGAGGTGAAGAGCACGCCGACCATCATGACCGGCCAGCCCACGGTGATGACCACCGTATAGACGTAGCCCTGGACGGGCGGCGGGAAGGGGATCATCGTGGCCAGCAGGATCACCAGCGAGAACGGCAGGAAGTACTGGCTCACGATGCGCCGCGAGTCGACCCAGTCACGGGCGAATCTGCGCACCGGGCCACGGTCGCGGGCCGGGAGGTACTTCTCCTCGCCGCGCATCATGCCCTCACGGGCACGCGAGCGCTCGGCCGCCTGCCGCTCGCGCATCTGGCGGTAGGCCTCCTTGCGGTTGGCAGGCGCGGTGACCGGCCTGCGCCGCTCCTTCTCCGCGTCACTGCGCTTACGCGTAGGGCGGCCCTTGCCCTGGGGCTTAGGATCGGTTATGGAGTTATCGTTGGCGAGGACGGGGGACTCGTCCACGTCCTGCTGGGTGCGGCGTCGGAACACGGTGTCAGCCTACCGGGAGTGCAACTTAATGACGCCCCCGCGCGTTATGCGTAGGGTAATCCCAAGGCGGCTCCATTGGGGGCGTACGAGCGGGGAGACCCGAGGCGGAAGTGAAGAAGGGGACGGCCAACGCGCATGAGCGTGATGAAGAGACTTTCCATGATCTTCAAGTCCAAGGCCAACAAGGCCCTGGACAAGATGGAAGATCCGCGCGAGACCCTTGACTACTCCTACCAGCGGCAGCTTGAGCTGCTGCAGAAGGTGCGCAGAGGAGTCGCCGACGTGGCCACCTCGCGCAAGCGGGTCGAGTTGCAGATCAATCAGCTCGAACAGCAGGGCACCCGCCTGGAGGAGCAGGGGCGCAAGGCGTTGGCGGCCGGCCGCGAAGACCTCGCCCGAGAGGCGCTGACGCGCCGCAGCGGCCTGCAGACCCAGGTCGCCGACCTGCGCTTGCAGCACAACAACCTCCAGGCCGAAGAGGAGAAGCTGACCACGGCCTCCCACCGGCTACAGGCCAAGGTCGACGCCTTCCGCACCAAGAAGGAGACCATCAAGGCCACCTACACCGCGGCCGAGGCACAGACCCGGATCAACGAGGCGTTCTCCGGCATCTCCGAGGAGATGGGCGACGTCGGCCTGGCGATCCAGCGCGCCGAGGACAAGACCGCGCAGATGCAGGCGCGGGCCGGGGCCATCGACGAGCTGCTGGCCAGCGGCGCGCTCGAAGACTTCACCGGGCAGCGCGACGACATCCAGGCCGAGCTGGACCGCATGGGCGGGGGCAGCGACGTCGAGCTGGAGCTGCAGCGGATGAAGGCGGAGCTGGGCCAGGGGCCCGCGCCGCGTGACGCGATCGGACCGGGCCAGCCCGGCCAGGCCCAGCAGTACCAGCAGCAGCCCCAGTACCAGCAGCAGCCGCCGCCGCAGGACTACCAGCAGCACCAGGACCGCCCCCCGACGCAGCCGTACCAGGCACAGCCACACCGGCCGGGGGAGGGCGCATGATCGTCCGCATCATGGGAGAGGGCCAGATCGAGGTGGCCGCCGCCGACATCGGCGTCCTCAACGATCTGGACGGCGAGCTGGAGGCGGCGATCCAGACGGGCGACGAGTCCGTCTTCCGGGTCCGCCTGCACGCTCTGCTGGACAAGGTCCGCGAGGTCGGCAAGTCGCTGCCGGACAACAGCCTGGAGCCCTCCGAGCTGATCCTGCCGCCGTCCGACGCCTCCATGGAGGAGGTCCGGGAGATGCTCGGCGACGAGGGGCTCATCCCCGGCTGAACGCGCGAGACCCGGCCGGATGACACCCGCCCTTCCGGTGATCGGGCACGTCACGGCAGGGCGCGCCCTTGGATCGGTCACCGGTACGGGCGGATAGCGTGGTGTCATGACACGTACCCGGTTCGCCGCTGACCGGGGCCTGACCGGCCGCATGGTCATCACCCTGTTCCTGATCGGCCTGCTCTACGTCGCCTTCGTGGCGGTCCTCATCGCCTTGGGAGTGCGGGCCCTGACGGTGCTGGCGCTGGCCTTGGTGCTGCTGGCCGTCCAGTACTTCCTGTCCGACAAGATCGCTCTGTTCGCGATGAACGGGCGAGAGGTCACCCCGGGGCAGGCACCCGAGCTGCACGGGGCGATCGATCGCCTGTGCGCCATGGCCGACATGCCCAAGCCCAAGGTGGCGATCGCCGACTCGGACGTCCCCAACGCGTTCGCCACCGGGCACAGCCAGAAGAAATCCGTGGTCTGCGTGACCACGGGCCTGCTCCGCCGCCTCGAACCCGACGAGCTGGAAGGCGTGCTCGCGCACGAGATGTCCCACGTCGCGCACCGCGACGTGGTGGTGATGACGATCGCCTCCTTTCTCGGCATCGTGGCGGGGCTGATGACCCGCTTCGCCCTTTACAGCGGCCTCGGCCGCGGCCGGGACAACCGCGGCGGCCCGCCGATCGGGCTGATCATCCTGCTGGTGTCCGGCCTGGTCTACGCGCTGAGCTTCCTGCTCACCCGGGCCTTGTCCCGCTACCGCGAACTCGCCGCCGACCGCGCCGCCGCGCTGCTCACCCAGCGGCCCTCGGCGCTGGCCGGCGCGCTGACCAAGGTGAGCGGCGAGATGGGCCGCATCCCGACCCGCGACCTGCGCAGGGCCGAGCCGTTCAACGCCTTCTTCTTCGCGCCCGCGCTGTCCTCCGGCGCGAGCCTGGCAGCGCTGTTGTCCACCCACCCGCCCCTTGCGCGGCGGCTCCAGCAGCTCGCCGAGATCTCGGCACAGCTCGGCCGGGGCGCGTGATGGGGTGGCTGGACGCGCTGCTCGGCCGGAGCAAGCCCAAAAAGCCCGATCTTTCCGCGCTGTTCGCGCTGCCCTCCGCCGCGGTCACCCTTGAGGCGGCCACCGGCCTGACCCCGTCGGGCACCGGGTCCGTGGCCTTCCGCGCGGCCGAGGGCGGCGCGTTCGCCGCGCTCACCCGCGACGCCAAGGCACTGCTCGGCGACGGCGTGGAGGAGTCGGTCGACCCCTACGGCTACACCTGGCTGCTGCTGCGCCGCCCATCCGCCGACCTCGGCTCCCTGGTCACCGAACTGCACGCGGTCAACTCCACCCTGGAGAGCGCCGGGTTCGGGCCGTCGCTGCTGTGCTCGCTGGTGTCCTTCACCGGCGGGCAGCGCCGGCTGGCCATCGTCTACCTCTACAAGCGCGGCACGTTCTACCCCTTCGCCCCGCTCACCGGAGAACACCGCGACACCGCCCTGGAGCTACAGGTCCGGGCCGCCCTCTCGGGCGAGCTGAAGATCGAGCCCGACCTCGGCAGATGGTTCCCCGTGTGGGGCGCGCCCGGGCTTTGACCCGAAATCGGGTCGTGACGTCCGGCGCGTCGCCTGCCAGGCTGAGAGCCGGTACGGCCGAGCCTAGGGGGACGCGCATGAGAACGTGGACGCACGCCGACCACACGCGGGCGGTGGGCGATGAGATCAACCGGATGGCGAAGACCGTCACCGGGCATGACATGTCGGCGCCCACGCCGACCTGTCCCGGATGGGACCTGGGCGCGCTGATCGCGCACACCGGTGTCATCCACCGCTGGGCCGCCGCGATGGTGCGCGACCTGAGCCCGGAGCGGTACCACCGCGGCGAGATGGACTTCGGCGAGCCGGAACACCGGGCGGACTACCCCGCCTGGCTCGCCCGGGGCGCCGAGATCCTCCAGGAGGCCCTGTCCGGCCAGGAACCGGACGCCCCGATGTGGGCCTGGGGCGGCGACCGGCACGTCCGGTTCTGGTCGCGCCGCCAGTTGCACGAGACCGTCGTCCACCACGCCGACGCCCAGATCGCGATCGGCATCGCCCCGGCGATCGACGAGGACATCGCCGCCGACGGGGTCGAGGAACTGTTCGACCTGCTGCCGTACGCGCGCGGCGGGGCCCCCGCCCGCGAGCTGACCGGGGACGGCGAGACGCTGTCCTGGCAGGCCGACAGCGGCGCGGGGTGGGTGGTGACCCTGGAACCCGGCGGGTTCTCCTACCGCCGCTCACCGGAGCCGGGCGACGTCACCGTGCGCGCCGCCACCTCCTCCGACCTGCAACTCCTCGTGTGGGGCAGGCGCAGGGCCGACGACTACTCGATCGACGGCGACAGCGGGCTGCTCGCCTGGTGGCTGTCCCACTCGGCGGTCTGAACGTCACCGCGCGGCCCGGCCTGCACGGCCGGGCCGTTCTCCATCGGGGCCGTCTCTGTCAGGGCAGCGCCAGCATCCGGTCCAGGGCGACCTTCGCCCAGTGGGCGGTGTCGGCGTCGACGGTGATCTGGTTGACCACCTGACCGGCGGCCAGCGACTCCAGCGCCCACACCAGGTGCGGCAGGTCGATGCGGTTCATCGTGGAGCAGTAGCAGACGGTCCGGTCCAGGAACGTGATCTGCTTGTCGGGGAACTCCTGGGCCAGCCGCTTGACCAGGTTCAGCTCGGTACCGATCGCCCAGGCGCTGCCCGCGGGCGCCTCGCGCAGCTTGCGGATGATGTACTCGGTGGAGCCGACATGGTCGGCCTTGAGGACCACCTCGTGCCGGCACTCGGGATGGACGAGCACGTTGACGCCGGGGATGCGCTCCCGTACGTCGTCCACGCACTCGGGGGTGAAGCGCCCGTGCACCGAGCAGTGCCCCCGCCACAGGATCATCTTGGCGTCGCCGAGCTGCTGCCTGGTCAGGCCGCCCTCGGGGCGGTGCGGGTTGTAGACGACGCAGTCGTCGAGCCCCATGCCCAGCTCCAGCACGGCGGTGTTGCGGCCGAGGTGCTGGTCGGGCAGGAAGAGCACCTTGCGCCCCCGCTGGAACGCCCACTCCAGGGCCCTGCGGGCGTTGGAGGAGGTGCACACCGCGCCGCCGTTGCGCCCGCAGAACGCCTTGATGTCGGCGCTGGAGTTCATGTACGTGATCGGCACCACCTGGTCGGCGATCCCGGCGTCCTCCAGCGCCTCCCAGCACTCCTCCACCTGGTCGAACGTGGCCATGTCGGCCATCGAACACCCGGCGGCCATGTCGGGCAGCACGACCCGCTGGTCATCGCCGGTCAGGATGTCGGCCGACTCGGCCATGAAGTGGACGCCGCAGAAGACGATGTACTCGGCGTGCGGCCGGGCGGCGGCCTCACTGGCCAGCTTGAACGAGTCCCCGGTCACGTCGGCGAACTGGATGACCTCGTCGCGCTGGTAGTGGTGGCCGAGTACGAACAGCCGGTCGCCCAACGCCTCCTTGGCCGCCCGCGCCCGCGCCACCAACCCTGGATCCGACGCCGCCGGCAACTCTCCCGGGCACTCCACACCCCGCTCACTGTGCGGATCACGGCCCTGGCCGAGGACGAAGAGCGGAAGTCCGGTCTGGGTGGTCGTCACGACCATCCCCCCTTATCGTCGAACTGACGACTAATGATTACACACCATCTGTCGGATTCCGCCCGGGGGTACCCCTTCCGGCACATGGGGTCCAGGACCACCACGACACCTGCCACCAACCCCCGACCCGCCGCCCTTTGAGCGCGCTCCGCGCGCCCAATGGGCCTCGCCGACGCTCGGACGATCTTTCTTGGGCCGGGCTTCGCCCGGCGTACGGCAGGCCCGCTCTCGCCGTCCGCCGCGTTCGGTTGTGGTCTGGTGTCTGGGTTTCGCATGTGTCGTGGCTGTTCGCCGTTCCCGCACCGACTTGAGAACCGCCGCTTCGGTACGACCACGCCGTTGGCCGACTCCCGGCCGTCACCGTCTCGGCCGTTGGGGCCTGCCTCCAACGGGGCGGCGCGCTCCGCGCGCCCAAAGGGCCTCGCTGACGCTCGGACGATCTTCCTCGTGCCGGGCTTCGCCCGACGTGTTCGGTTGCGGTCTGGTGCTCGGTGTTTCGCGCGTGCTGCGGTGGCTCGCTCGTTCTGGCACCGGCCGAGACGGCCGCTCATTCGGTACGAGCGCGCCGTTGACCGGCAGGCCGCCGCTACCTCTGGTGCGCGAGGCGAAAGATCGCTAGGCGGTCGGGCCGCGCGGATCTTCGAGCGCTACATCTGGCAGACCTGTCCATGCGTCTCTGGGCTCCCTTGCCCCTACCTCCGCGGCCAATGGTCCCCGGCCTGGGCGTTGATCGCCTGTCCGTTGCGTTTGGGCAGGTCGGATATGTGGACGCGGGTGTACTTGGCGGTCTGCACGCGAGGTTCGATGCGATGATCAGGAGCGGCTGCTCTCTTCGTCTCCGCTTTCCGGCGAAAGATCGCAACGGGCTATCGCCCATCCTCGCCGGTCATGCTGCGAATGGTAACCGCCGTACTAGCACGTTAAAGGCTCTTCACCATAGCCTGAGGTCGTCGATGCTCAGGAAGGGGCGGGGCCCATGCGCGAGATTAGCACGATAGGCAGGCAACTCAAGATGATCCGCGCTGAACTCGGCATTAGCCAAGAAATACTCGCAGAAAGGGCCGGCCTGTCCAAGGATCTGATATCCAAGCTTGAACAAGGTGTCCGCCGGTCCTGCCGCATCACTTCATTAATGAAGCTGGCCAATGCCCTTGATGTCGAAGTATCCGAGCTGACTGGAAGGCGCGAGCGCCTGGGTAGCGACCGCGATGGGGGCAGCGTCCTGGCCATCCGGGACGCCGTCCTGTCGCCCGTCCTTCTTCCCGGCATGCACGGCCTGGACGTCGCCGACGAAGACGAGCCGACTCCCTCCCCGGTACTGGACGCGGCAGTCTCCAAGGCGTGGGATCAGTACTGGCGCGGAGATTTCGGGCCGCTCACTGCGGCTCTTCCCGGACTCATCGCGGAAGCACGCCTCTCACAGCGATCCTTCGGCGCGGTAGCAGCCGGGCATCTCGCCCAGGCATATCAGCTTACTGCGAACCTGATGGTCCATCTCGGGAAAACCGAACTTGCGCTCGTATCGGCCGAGCGAGCCATCCGCGCCGCGACCCAAGGCGACGATCAATGGTTGTGGGCGTCCGGTCACGCCACCTACGCCTGGGTTCTGGAACATCAGGCCCGGCTCGCAGAAGCCGAGGCGCTCGCTGTCCGGGTCGCCAAAGAAATCGAGCCGCAATTCAGCGCACCCTCCGGACATGTAGCGGTGTGGGGCAATCTTCTCATTACCGCTATCGGCGCGGCGGCCCTGCAAGCCGACAACGTCAGCGACCGGGTCACCGCTTACATCCAACTCGCCGCCGCCGGCGCCAAGCGTCTGGGGCGTACCGTGGCGGCCTACCAGACCACGTACGGTCCGACGAAGGTCGCCGTGAACGAGGTCCACGCCTGGGCATTGCTGCGAGAGCCGAAGGGCGCCCTGGAGGCTGCGCACAAGGTACAACCGGTTGACCTTCGCCCTATCGCCTACGGCCATCACCTGCTCGACGTCGCCCAGGCGTTGATGGATACGCGGCGCCTGTCCGCTGCCGAGGCCCGGCTGACCGAGGCGGAGCGGTTGTCCCCGGTGTGGTTCAGGCACCAAGGGGCGGCGCGGTCGCTGGTACGTGAGATGCGCGATGCGAAGGCCCGTCCCTCGTCGAACGTGCGACGTCTGGCGCGTGCTGTCGGACTTGATTAGGACGCCACGTCATATGTGATCGATCGACCACTCCCCGTGTCTGACGGGCCGTCGCAGGGGCCGGTGATTTGGCTCGCCAAATCTGACGGGATGTCCGTAGCAAGGGGGTGACACGCGGCCTAGCCTGCGAACACATGGCGGAGCCTGTCGAGACGCTGGGAACGCTCGGCGGGCTGCCTGGCCGCAAAGGTGGTGCGACCTGTGAGCGATGCTGAATCGGCTGTTGTCCCCAAAGGGGCATGCCCGGATTCACCCCCCAAGACGACGACCTGTTTGTCGTGTGGGAGGTGGACGCCGGTGAATTCGGTGTGGGCGGCGTGACCAAGGATGAGGTCACTGCTGACCAGGCGATGTTCGACGCCCTCGAAAGCTTCCGGCATGGGCGGGGCCGGGTGCGGTACGCCCGACTGGTGCCCGCCGAGCAAGGGCCCTGCTCGAACTATTGGTATGGCACCACTTTGGTCACCGCGCACCGTGTGGACGGCGTGACCGTTGCAGTCGTCGGGGATGCGTGGGAGGTGACCTTGTGAACGGGGGTGGCGGCGTGGCGGGGGAGTGCAGAGCGCCATCGTGCCGCGCGGCGGGCCGGTCGGTGGCCCGCGGGTGCGGACGGTGCCCGGTTGCAGCCCTCACCGCCTGCGCCATCCACACCATCCGCGATGCGCGGCGGGCCCGCCTGATCGCCTCAGAGTCGTGCTGCGCCACACAGGGAAGCGCTGGCCTCTGTGCCCGCGCGGGCGGGCGGCCCGCACCCGGCACCCGCCCGCCCGCCCGCGTCCCTTGCCGGGGGCAATGGACGATCTGACGCCCCGTCCGCGCGTCCACCTCAAAGCAATCGAGGCCGCATATCCCGGCCGGCGCATCCTCGGGCGCCGGAACTGGCGGTGGGCTACCAAGTGCGCCCCGCCGACCGAAGCGCAGAAGGGGGCGGTGGTGCTGTATCAGTTCACCCGGCTCGGGCCGTTCGAGCTGGTGGCTGCGCCGAACGTGCAGCACGGCATTCTCGCCCGGCTGGGGGCCGCCCGATGGCCGTAGCGTCGGCGGTGTCGTCTGGGGGCTATCGTGGCGGCCGAGACGATCTTGCAGCGTGAGATCCAGCGGGTCCTGACCGCCTCCATGGCCAAAGCCGTCTATACCCCGAGCGAAGAGCTGCTTGAGGTCGCCGCCACGGCCGGGCTTCCGGTCGACCGTGTCCGCACTTACATGCTGCTTGAGGCGTTCAAGTGGGCGATCGCGAATGACTGGCCGTCCGAATCGCCTAACTGATCTGACTGCAGAATGCCCGGCCGCAGTGATCCTTCGCATTATGGTCGCGGAGCAACCTGCGGCCGGGCCCCTAACACGGCCCTGGGGGCTGGGAGCCTCGTCGGGCAACCCGGTCTGATGGCGGCGGGGCCCTCTGGGCCTGCGCCGGCGCGTTCCGTCGGTACAGGCCCTCATCGCCGGCGCCCGTATGGCGGGCTGCTCCAGGGCCTGAAGTGTTTCCTGGCACGCCCGCAGTTCCTTGTACGGTTTCTGCGGCGACTGCCGGGTACACCCCGGCGTTGCGCGCCTCGCGGTCGGGTCGGCGTCGCCGAGCGTCGTACCAGCCGAGGTCGTCGCCTTGGCGCGTGGTCCTGATCGTCATATCCACCAGTCGGGATAGTCGGTTGTAGGTCGCGGAGCCGGACGGGCTGCCCGTCGAGAACGAGGCCGGTCACGCGGCCCCACTCTTCGAGTACGACGCCAGCCGGGCGGACAGCGCGGCCCCGCCAGAGGGCGGCGTTGACCGGGCTTGCCGTACGTCGGGCGGAGCCCGGCATGAGGAAGGACAGGCCGAGCGCCAGTGAGGGCCATTGCGCGTGAGCGCATCCCCGCCGGAGGCAGGGGTGACACCCAGAGGGCGGGCCGCCGATCAGGACCGGCCTCGGGCCCCCGCGAGCGGAGTGAGCGCGTTCTGTGCGAGCGGAGCGAGTGTCAAGGGATGCAGGGAGCGCAACCACGCACGGCCCGGGCGCGGTCGTGTCCGGAGTGACGAGCGATGGAGTGAGGGAGCGAGGGACGAGCGAGTGAGCGACTGAGCGAGGAGCGGAGGACGCGGCCTTGAAGGCGCCCGGGCCCGCGCGAGCGGAGCGAGCGCCATGGGCACAGCCCCGCGCGAGCGCGTTTGAGCGCGTTCTGCGCGAGCGGAGCGAGTGTCAAGGGATGCAGGGAGCGCAACTACGCACGGCCCGGGCGCGGTCGTGTCCGGAGTGACGAGCGATGGAGTGAGGGAGCGAGGGACGAGCGAGTGAGCGACTGAGCGAGGAGCGGAGGACGCGGCCTTGAAGGCGCCCGGGCCCGCGTGAGCGGAGCGAGTGCCATGGGCACAGCCCCGCGCGAGCGGAGCGAGTGCCATGGGCACAGCCCCGCGCGAGCGGAGCGAGTGCCATCGGCACGGAATGTGTGGAGGAAGGTGGGTGTTGGTAGCGTCTAGGTAGGACGTCAGAAACAGACAGCCGCCTTCGGGGGCTGATCCAGACGCGGGAGTCAGCAAATGACGGTTGAGAGCAGCGAGACGACGCAGCAGGGCCTGATCCTGACCGACGCGGCCGCCGCCAAGGTCAAGAGCCTGCTGGAGCAGCAGGGTGAGGAAGGGCTCAGCCTGCGCGTGGCCGTGCAGCCGGGTGGCTGTTCGGGCCTTCGCTACCAGCTCTTCTTCGACGACCGCTCCATGGACGGGGATGTGGTTTCCGATTTCGGCGGCGTCAGCGTGGTCACCGACCGGATGAGCGCCCCGTACCTCACGGGCGCCTCCATCGACTTCGTGGACACCATCGAGAAGCAGGGCTTCACGATCGACAACCCCAACGCCACGGGCTCCTGCGCCTGCGGCGACTCGTTCAACTAGCGGGGCCGGTCCTCGCGACCTGAGGGCCCCATGATCACAGGCTGGTCATGGGGCCTGTTCGCGTTGGGCGGGAGACGCGGGCGGCATACGGTTCGCGGCCCGCCGCGGTACGCGTCCGGAGCGAGATCCACGGCATGACCCTCGGTGCTGCTTTAACATAGTCTTGCGGAGCTCGTCGAAATCCGGCCCGTCCCCAGGGCGCGGGCCACAGCAAGATGCAGACAACGAGGAGAAGAACCCCGTGCGCATCGCCGTCACCGGCTCCATCGCGACCGATAATCTGATGACCTTTCCCGGTCGCTTCGGCGATCAGCTCATCGCCGAGCAGCTCGACCGGGTGTCGCTGTCGTTCCTCGTGGACGACCTTCAGGTCCGGCGCGGCGGGATCGCCGCCAACATCGCCTTCGGGATGGGTTGTCTCGGCCTGACGCCGATCCTGGTCGGCGCGGTCGGCGCCGACTTCGCCGACTACCGGTCCTGGCTGGAGCGCCACGGAGTCGACTGCGACTCCATCCACGTCTCCGAGCTCCACCACACCGCCCGGTTCCTGTGCACCACCGACCAGGACCACAACCAGATCGCGTCGTTCTACACCGGCGCGATGGCCGAGGCGCGGGAGATCGAGCTGGGCCCGGTGGCCGATCGGGTGGGCGGCCTGGACCTCGTGCTGGTCGGCGCCAACGACCCGGACGCGATGCTGCGGCACACCGAGGAGTGCCGTCAGCGCGGCATCCCGTTCGCCGCCGACCCCTCCCAGCAGCTCGCCCGGATGGAGGGCGAGGACATCCGTACGCTCGTCGAGGGCGCGACCTACCTGTTCACGAACGAGTACGAAAAGGCGCTCGTCGAGCAGAAGACCGGCTGGTCCGATGAGGACGTCCTGGCGCGGGTGAAGGTCAGGGTGACCACGCTGGGGCCCAAGGGCGCGCGCATCGATCGCGCGGGGGAGCCGCCGCTGCACATCCCGCCCGCGCCGGAGAAGGCCAAGGTCGACCCCACGGGCGTCGGCGACGCCTTCCGCGCGGGGTTCCTGGCCTCGGTGGGCTGGGGCCTGCCGCTGGAGCGGTGCGCCCAAGTGGGCAACCTGACCGCGACGCACGTGCTGGAGCACGTGGGCGGCCAGGAGTACGAGCTGGCCCGGCAGGAGTTCCTGGACCGGCTCGGCTCCGCCTACGGGGCCTCGGCCGCCACCGAGGTCGCCGAGCACATCCGCTGCCCGCACCCCTGACCCACGGCGGTCCGCACAGCACAGACGTCAACGGACGGCAGAGAGCCACGACCGCTTTCTGCCGCCGTGCCGTCGCCGTCGCTGCTCCGATGCCGCTCCGAGGCCGCCGTCAGGACGGCGCGTAGATGCGGCTCACCAGTTCGGCGAGCTTGTCCGAGGGCAGGTGCCTGGCCAGGTCGGCCTCGCTGATCATGCCGATGATCTGGTCGTCCTCCAGCACCGGCAGCCGCCGGATCTGATGCTCCTCCATCTTGGCCAGGGCCTCGTCGATCGTGGCGTCGGAGCCGACCCAGACCAGCCCGGCCGCGAGGTCGCCCGCCCGTGTCTTGGCCGGGTCCCGGCCGGCCGCGATGCAGTCGACGACGATGTCCCGGTCGGTGATGATGCCCCGGAGCCGCCGGCCGTCGTCGCTGATCGGCAGTGCCCCGACGCCGAGTTCGCGCATCAACTGGGCGGCGCGGTCGAGGGTCTCGTGCGCCTCGATGCAGCGCGCGCCGGGATGCATGACGTCCTTGACCGTGGTGGCGCTCTGCGCGGTACCCATCGTGATTCCCCCCGAAAGTCGGATGAGCGGCTTTCAGGGGCGACTACCCGCTTTGGTACAGGCCAGGCTCAGGCCAGGCTCAGTAGTTGCGCCGGACGTGGATCGCCCAGCCGCCCTTGGGCAGCTCGTACGTCGCCACGTGCGGGTGCGACTTCAGCCGGCACCACGCCGGTACGTCCGTGTACGCCGCCGGATCGTCCGCGAGCACCGCGACGATCGCGTTCAGCGGCACCGAGCGGATCTGTTCGGCGAGCAGGATGATCGGGATGGGGCACTTCTTGCCCAGCGCGTCGATCGTCAACGCGGGCTCCTGCGCGGCCTCTTCCCGTGTGGTGGCCTGCCAACGCGACATCTACCAGCTCACCCCTGCTTCCTGGCGGATACGGCGCACGGTCTCAGGAAGGAGGGCGAGGAACCGGTCCACGTCCGCTTCCGATGTTCCACTGGGCAGCGATACCCGGACATTTCCATGCGTAAGCACACCCATCGCTTCCAAAACGTGCGATGGACGAAGCGTACTCGCCGTGCAAGAACTTCCTGACGTTACCGAGAAACCCGCCTTGTCAAGTTCGCGAAGCAGCGCCTCGCCCTCAACATAAAGGCACGAGAAGGTCACGATGTGCGGGGCGCGATCGACCGGTTCGCCGATCACCTCCACATCGGGGATCGTGGCGGCGACGGTACGCCGGATCTTGTCGATCAGCGCGGCCAGCCGTTCCTGCTCCCCGGCCTCGGCGACGCGGGCCCGCAGCGCCGCCGCGGCGGCCAGGACGCCCGGCACGTTCTCGAAGCCGGGCACCCGCCGGGCCTCGCGCTCGTCCTCCGGCAGCGGCGAGCGGTACCGGGTGCCCTTGCGCACGGCCAGCACCCCCACGCCGGGCGGGCCGCCCCACTTGTGCGCGCTCGCGACGAGCACCGACCAGCCGGGCGGAACCGGCAGCCGGCCCACCGTCTGCGCCGCGTCCACCAGCAGCGGCACCCCGGCGTCCTGGCAGGCCGCGGCGGCCTCGGCCACCGGCTGGAGCGTTCCGACCTCGTGGTTGGCGGTCTGCAGGCAGGCCAGGGCGGTGCCGGGCGCGCTCACCGCGCGGGCGAAGGCGGCGGCGTCGACCGCCCCGGTACGGCCGACCCCGACCGTCTCGACCGTGCCGCCGTCCCGCTCGTGCAACTGCGCGGCGTGCAGCACGGCGGAATGCTCCACCGCGCCGACGACGAGATGCCGCCCGGCGCGTCGCCGTCCGTGTAGGGTGCCGAGGACGCCGAGATGCACCGCCTGGGTGCCTGACGTGGTGAACACCACCTCGTCGGGCCGGGCGCCCAGCACCTCGGCGATCTCCGCGCGGCCCTGGTCGAGGAGCAACCGTGCCCGGCGGCCGGAGCCGTACAGTCTCGCCGGGTCGGCCCAGCCGGTTTCCAGTGCCATCAGCAGGGCCTCTCTGGCCTGCGGGTGCAGGGGCTCGGTAGAGGCGGCATCGAAGTAGGCCACAGCGTGACACTAACGGGGGCTGCGCAGAGGGGCGAACAGGGTTGGCGCTAATGTGTCCACATCCAAACCGTGCTTGTGAAGCTTATGAAATCGACCGCCCAGGGATCGACTCCCTGGGCTGCATCTGTGGGGTAGGCGATCCGTGAGTCCGACCCGCCGTGCGACACGGCGTTCGTTGGCCCGTCGCAGGGTGCCACGTGCCGCCGTTCTGGCGTTGCTGCTGGCCTCGGCGACGGCATGCAGTAATGAAGTTGCGGCCGAATGGTCGCGTGGCGGCATGCCCGAATCCGTGACCAGACAGGGCGACATCGTCCAGAGCCTGTGGAACGGCTCTTGGATCGCGGCGCTCGGCACCGGCGCGGTCGTCATCGGCCTCATCGTGTGGGCGTGCATCTTCCATCGCAAGAAGAAGCACAGCGACCAGGAGTTGCCGCCGCAGGTCAGGTACAACCTGCCGATCGAGATCCTCTACACGATGGTCCCGGTCATCATGGTCGCGGTGTTCTTCTACTTCACCGCCAGGGACCAGAACGAGCTCGGCAAGATCTCCGGTACCGCCGCGGTGAAGGTGCGTGTGGACGCCTTCCAGTGGAGCTGGCGCTTCACCACCGACTACAACAACCAGAAGGTCAGCGTGATCGGCCGCCCGGCGAGCAGTTACCAGGCGCCCGAGGCCCCCGAGCTGGTGCTGCCGGTCGGCTCCAAGGTCGAGTTCGACCTGCGCTCGCCCGACGTGATCCACTCCTTCTGGATTCCCGCCTTCCTGTTCAAGCGGGACGTGATCCCGGGCGTTGAGAACAACAGGTTCGAGGTCGACACGCTGACCGAGACGGGCGTCCACGCCGGTCGGTGCGCCGAGCTGTGCGGCTACGACCACAGCCGGATGCTGTTCCGGGTGAAGCTCGTGGAGAAGGCAGAGTTCGACAGGTACATCGCCGAACAGGCGAGGAGCACGCAGTGACCGCCATCAACGAACCCCTACGCCAGACCATCACGCCGGTGCCCACCCGCAAGGGTTCGGTCATCGCGCGCTGGGCCTCCTCCACGGACCACAAGATCATCGGTCACATGTACCTGATCACGTCGTTCGTGTTCTTCCTGATCGGCGGCGTGATGGCGCTGATCATGCGGGCCGAGCTGGTGGCGCCCGACCTGCAACTGGTGACCAGGGAGCAGTTCAACCAGCTCTTCACCATGCACGGCACGATCATGCTGCTGCTGTTCGCGACCCCGCTGTTCGCCGGGTTCGCCAACGAGCTGATGCCGCTGCAGATCGGCGCGCCGGACGTGGCCTTCCCGCGCCTGAACATGGTGAGTTACTGGATGTTCCTGTTCGGGGGCATCATCACCATCAGCGGCTTCGTGACCCCGGGCGGCGCGGCCAGCTTCGGCTGGTTCGCGTACACGCCGCTGTCCAACGCGGTCAGCTCTCCCGGGCCCGGCGGCGACCTGTGGATCATGGGGCTGGTACTGGCCGGGCTCGGCACGATCCTCGGCGCGGTCAACTTCATCACCACGATCATCTGCATGCGCGCGCCCGGCATGACGATGTTCCGGATGCCGATCTTCACCTGGAACGTCCTGCTCACCTCGATCCTGGTGCTGCTGGCCTTCCCGGTGCTGGCCGCCGCGCTGCTGGCCCTGGAGGCCGACCGCAAGCTCGGCGCGCACATCTTCGACCCCGGCAACGGCGGCGCGATGCTGTGGCAGCACCTGTTCTGGTTCTTCGGGCACCCGGAGGTCTACATCATCGCGCTGCCGTTCTTCGGCATCGTGACCGAGGTGCTGCCGGTCTTCAGCCGCAAGCCGGTCTTCGGCTACATCAGCCTCGTCGGCGCGACCATCGCCATCGCCGGCCTGTCGGTCACCGTGTGGGCGCACCACATGTTCCCCACGGGACAGGTACTGCTGCCGTTCTTCTCGTTCATGACGTTCCTGATCGCGGTACCGACCGGCGTGAAGTTCTTCAACTGGATCGGCACCATGTGGCGCGGGCATCTCACCTTCGAGTCGCCCATGCTGTTCTCGGTCGGGTTCTTGATCACGTTCCTGCTGGGCGGCCTGACCGGTGTCATCCTGGCCTCGCCGCCACTGGACTTCCACATCAGCGACACCTACTTCGTGGTCGCCCACTTCCACTATGTGGTGTTCGGCACGGTGGTGTTCGCGATGTTCGCCGGATTCTACTTCTGGTGGCCGAAGTTCACCGGCAGGATGCTGAACGACCGGCTGGGCAAGGTGCACTTCTGGACGCTGTTCATCGGCTTCCACACCACCTTCCTGGTGCAGCACTGGCTGGGCGTGATCGGCTTCCCGCGGCGGTACGCCGACTACAGCCCGATCGACGGATTCACCAACCTGAACGTCATCTCCTCGATCGGGGCGTTCGTCCTCGGCGCGTCCACGCTGCCGTTCCTGTACAACGTGTGGCGCACCTGGCGCTCGGCGCCGAAGGTCACCGTGGACGACCCCTGGGGCTTCGGAAACTCGCTGGAGTGGGCCACCTCCTGCCCGCCGCCGCGACACAACTTCACCTCGCTGCCGCGGATCCGCTCTGAGCGTCCCGCGTTCGACCTGCACTACCCGCACGTCACGGCCAAGTCCAGAGGCCAGTTGGAGGAGATGAGCCAATGAAGGTTCAGGGCTGGCTGTTCCTGCTCTGCGGCGTGTTCTTCGCCCTGGTGGGCGTCATCTACTGGTTCTGGTCGGGCGAGCCGGTCGGCACCACGGCGCTGGCGATCTCCGTCGCCTTCGCCTTCATGATCGGCTACTACCTGATGTTCACCGCGCGCCGGATCGGGGCGCAGCCGGAGGACGACAAGAAGGCCGAGATCAGCGATGGCGCGGGGGAGATCGGCTTCTTCAGCCCGCATAGCTGGTGGCCGCTGTTCGTCACCCTGTCGGCGGCGCTGGCGTTCGTCGGCTTCGTGATCGGGTGGTGGCTGTTCATGATCGGTGTGGCCTGCGTGATCATGAGTTCCATCGGCTTCGTGTTCCAGTACTACCGCGGGCACTTCTCGCACTGATCAACTCTCCCGCCGGATAAAGCGCGTCACAACGGGTGGTCGAACCTCATCGATCACCCGTTTTGGCGTTCTTTGCCGGTGAAGTACAGCATTACGAGCACTCTTGCCGTCACTGTGGGTAATAACCCCGATAGTGGGCGGGCCTGGCATGTCAGGCTCGACGGGGGGAGTCACAGGTGGGGCACGCAATCCGGGTATCGGCACATGGCGCGGGACTGCTCGTACTGGCCCTGACGGCTTCGTGTTCGTCAGGTGCCACCGCCTCGGAGGGCGAACGCAAGGCCCCCGACGCGCGGGTCACCGTCGTCCCGGCGAACTCGGCGGGCAATGTGGCGCCGGACACGGCCGTCGTCGTGTCCGCGCAGCACGGCACCATCTCGGAGGTGAGCGTCACCTCGCCCAAGGGGGCCCTGAACGGCGTTTTCAGCGCCGACCGCACCCAGTGGCGCAGCAGGGACGTCGGCACGCCCGGCACCACCTACACCGTCACGGCGGTGGCCGCCAACGCCGACGGCAAGGCCACCCGGGCGACCAGCACGTTCTCCACGGTGACGCCGAAGAGTGCCTTCAAGGTCGAGAACATCCTGCCGCACAAGGACGACACCGGCCTGACCGTGGGCGTCGGGATGCCCATCATGATCTCCTTCGACCGGGAGATCACCGACCGGGTCGGCGTGGAGCGCCACCTGATCGTCCAGTCCTCCAAGCCGGTCCTGGGCGCGTGGCACTGGTTCGACGACAAGACCGTGCACTTCCGGCCGAGGACCTTCTGGCCGGCCGGCACCAAGGTACGGCTGATCGCCCGGCTGGCGGGCGCGCACGGCGGCGAGGGCATGTACGGGACCAAGAACCACGTGCTCGACTTCAAGATCGGCCGCTCGCAGATCACCAGCGGGAGCCTGAACGACCACGTCATGCGGGTCAAACGGAACGGGAGGGTGATCCGCACCATCCCGTTCAGCGCCGGGCGGGGCGGGGTGATGAAGTACCACACCACCAGCGGCGTCCACCTGGCCATGTCCCGTGAAGGGGTCACCGTGATGACCTCGCCGGACGCCGGGCCGGGGCAGGCGGGCTACTACCAGCTCACGGTGTACAACACCGTCCGCATCTCCAACAGCGGGGAGTACATCCACAGCGCGCCCTGGTCGGTCGGCTCACAGGGCAACTCCAACGTCAGCCACGGCTGCGTCAACGTCAGCCCGTCGCACGCCAAGTGGTTCCTCGACAACACGCTGATCGGCGACCCGATCATCCTGACCGGCTCGCCGCGCCGCCTGGAGCCGCTGAACGGGTGGGGGCACTGGCAGGAGAGCTGGCCGGAGTGGCTGCGCTGGACCAGCCTGGGCTCGGGCTTCACCACCGATCCCTACACCGCCTCCTGAGCCGCCTCGGGGCGCCCGCTGCCAGGCCCGCTGCACTGTGTCCGGCGCGGCAGGAGGCCATACCACCGGCCCCCGAGGGCTCGTGTGACACCCCTGCCCCACGGCCGGCGAGGAGGCCGGTACGGCCGCCAGAGGCGGGACGACCCTTGCGGCCCCGCGCGTGGCCGGTCGCCGGAACGGCCGCTAGGGTGCGGAAGCGGAGCGCCGGTGGGAGGCGGGACGACCCGTGTGTGGCCGAAGGCCGGGAGGTGTCGAGGTCCGGCCCGCTCTAAGGCCCGGGTTCGGAAGGGCGGGTGGCCCGCGGGCGGATGCCGGTGGGCCGTGCAGGGCCGGTGTCGTGGTACGGACAACGGGCGGGCACGGCCGTTGGGGTGGTACCGAGGCCGGCGGTGGCGTCTCGGCCGTCCAACGGCGCTGTGACCCCCGCGGTGGGGGTCACAGCGCCTCGCGGGACGCCGCCCGCCGGGCCTCTGGTGCTACGGAGGCGGGGCTACTTGATGATCCCGCAGGCGAAGCGTCCGCCCGCGTCGCCGGTGCGCTTGGTGGCGTCGTCGGGGCCGTTCGGGGCGTAGCGCTCGGGGATGTGGGCGAGGTTGTCGGGCAGGGCGTGAATGATGATCGCGCTGCCGTCGGCGTCGTTGAGCTGGCTCAGCCGGAACTTGTCGGTCACGACGCTGGCCGAGCTGGTGCCGTCGCCGGCGGCGAGCAGCGGCGGAAGGTCGCCGGAGTGCGCGCCGTGCGTGCCCTGGCCGAGATTGAAATGGCCGCCGGCGGTGAAGAAGGGCGAGACGTTTCCGGTGGAAGGGTCGACCGCTTTGGGGTCGCACACGCCGGTGGCGTGGATGTGGAACCCGTGGAAGCCTTCGGACAGCCCGCGCGCCGAGACGGTGACGCGGGACTTGCCGAATCCCTGGTTGGCGATCGTGAGGCGGCCGATGGCGTTGCCCTCGACGTCGCGGATGACCGCAGAGGAGGTATGCCCTCCCTGGGTCGAGGTGGCCTCGGCGATGGCGGAGACGCCGACGGCCGCGACCCCCGCGGCGAGCACGGTGGCGATGGCCAGATGAGTTCTGCGGAGCGGCATCACGAACCTGTCCCTCTGAAGAAAGCGTTTCGGTCTTACCGAGGGTAAAGGAACGCGTTTGGTCAGTCGTCCCTATTTGAATAGGGATTGCATATCATTTTTCAATGGTTTCGGGTTATAGGTCAACCGTAATAAAGACCACGAAAGGGCCCGGGATAGGACATCCCGGGCCCCTTGCGCGTTGTGGCGACGCGCGTTCCGCCGTGGTCAGCGGTCCAGCGACCGGCCTTCGCCGGCCGCTCCGACGGCGGCGTGCTCCTCGTGCTCCCCGATCTCCTCGTGGGCGCCGTGGTCGTCGCCGTGCGGCTGGTCCATCGGGATCTTCTCCCCGCCGTACGACCGGCTCATCCGCCCGCGCAGGCGGCCTAGCGGGCCGCGCATGCCCTTCGGCGGAATGCCCTTCTTGTCCGAGCCGTCGGGGAGCGCCGGGATGGGCGTCTTGCCGCGCATGTGCGCCTCGATGTCCTCGGCCGGCGGCACGTGGACCTCGATGAACTCACCGTGCGGCAGGCGCTTGATCACACCCGACTCGACACCGTGGCCGATCACCTCGGCGTCCTTGCGCTGCAGCCCGAGGCACATGCGGTAGGTGATGATGTACGCCAGGATCGGCCCCACGATGATCGCGACCTGACCGAACCTGGTGATCGCGAACAGCGAGATGTGGAAGTTGGCCGCGAGTTCGTCGTTCGCGCCCAGCAGCCACAGCAGGCCGTAGAACGTGATCGCCGACATGCCGATCGAGGTGCGGTGCGGGTTGTTGCGCGGCCGGTCGACGACGTGGTGCTCGCTCCGGTCGCCGGTGACCCACTGCTCGATGAACGGATACAGCGCGAGCCCGGTCATGACCAGCCCCAGCGGTAGCAGGGCCGGGATGATCACGCTCATCGGCAGCGTGTAGCCCAGGACGTTGATCTCCCAGGCCGGCATGATCCGCAGCGAGCCTTCGAGGAAGCCCATGTAGAAGTCGGGCTGCGAACCCGCCGAGATGTCCGCAGGTGTGTACGGGCCGAACAGCCAGATCGGGTTGATCTGGGCGAACGTGCCGAGCCCGGCCAGGATCGCGAACGTGAACAGGAAGTACGAGCCTGCCTTGAGCGCGAAGGACGGGAAGAACGGGCCGCCGACGACGTTCATGTTCGTGCGTCCCTTGCCCGGCTGCTGGCTGTGCTTCTGCACCCACATCAGCACCATGTGCGCGGTGACCAGGGCCACCAGGATGCCGGGGATCAGCAGCACGTGCAGGGTGTAGAACCGGGAGATGACATCCTCGCCTGGATATTCCCCGCCGAACAGGAAGAAGGAGACATAGGTGCCCACCAGTGGCAGTGAGATCGCCACGCCCTGGGTGATCCGCAGGCCCGCGCCGGACAGCAGGTCGTCCGGCAGCGAGTAGCCGGTCAGGCCCTCGGCCAGGGCCAGCGTCAGCAGCAGGACGCCGATGATCCAGTTGAGCTCACGCGGCTTGCGGTACGCGCCGGTGAAGAACACCCGGAGCATGTGGGCCATCATCCCGGCGACGAACAGCAGCGCCGCCCAGTGGTGGATCTGGCGGATCAGCAGACCGCCGCGCACCTCGAAGCTGATGTGCAGCGAAGACGCGTACGCCTCGGACATCATCACGCCGCGCAGCGGCGCGTAGGGCCCGTCGTAGATGACGTGCCCCATGCTGGGCTTGAACCAGAGCGTCAGGAACGTGCCGGTCAGCAGCAGGATGATGAACGAGTAGAGCGCGATCTCACCCAGCAGGAACGACCAGTGGTCGGGGAAGACCTTGCGCATGTTGCGCCGGATGAAGTTTCCGGCGCCGATGCGCTCGTCGAGGTAGCTGCTCGGTCCTGAGACGGCCTTGGGGATTTCAGCGGTTTCTGGCCGGTTGCCGGTTTCGGTGCTCATACCTGGCCTCCCTTCTGCCGGTACTCCGCCTCGGCGTCACCGCGCTCCCAGAAGCTGGGGCCGACCGGGACCGGGAAGTCCCCCGTGGCGATGAGGTAGCCCTCCGCGTCCACGTCGATCGGAAGCTGGGGAAGCGGCCGGGCCGCCGGGCCGAAGATCACCTTGGCGCCGTCCGTGGCGTCGAACGTCGACTGGTGACAGGGGCAGAGGATGTTGTGCGTGTTCTGCTCGTACAGAGCCGCGGGGCACCCGACGTGGGTGCAGATCTTGGAGTAGGCGACGATGCCGTTGTAGGTCCAGTTCTTGTTCGTCCCGGACTTGATCTCCTCGGGCCGCAGGTTGACCAGAATCACCGTGGCCTTGGCGAGGACGGTCAGGTCGTGCTCGTACCCCTCGGGCACCACCGACAGCAGGCCGCCGGGGGTGTTGAAGTCGGCGGCCCGGATGGGCTGGCCGGTGCCCTCGACGACGAGCCGCAGCGGCTTGCCGTCCTTGGTCTTCTCACCCCAGACCGTGTGCCGGAGCGTGGTCTCCGGCAGCGGGCCGAGGTCGCGCAGCAGCACCACGGGGGCCAGGCCCAGCGGGGCCACCGCGGCCAGCAGCGTACGCCGCAGCAGCTTCCGCTTGACGAAGCCGCTCTCCTCCACACCCTGCACGAACTTCTCGGCGACGTCGCTCCTGACCTCCCGGTCGGAGGCCATCACGTGCCGCTCCTGGACGACGCTGTACTTCGGCAGCACCATCCGCGCCCAGACCACCATGCCGAGGGCCAGGCCGAGCAGGGCCAGCGTCAGGGTGCCGCCGAGCGCGAGGTTGGAGGCCGCGGTGCCGTCCAGGTCGCCGACCTGGAAGATCACGTACGAGGCGATGAAGCCGATGCCCGCCAGGAAGGTGATGGTGAAGCACAGGGCGGCGAGCCGCTCGCCCTTCCTCACCGTGCGCGGGTCCTGCGGCTTGACCCCGGCCACGACGGCGGGCGCGGCGGGTGTGTCCTCGCCGAGCACGGCCGGCTCCGTGGCCGCGGGTGGAGTGCCGATGACGCGCTTGGGAACGCGCTCTTCCGGCCGTTCGATCTCAGGGTTGTGGTCAGTCATTGGCCTGTCGCCTCTTCGCGGTGATCCAGATGGCTGCGAGCACAAGGCCGCCGATGCCCACGATCCAGGCCACCAGGCCCTCGGTCACCGGGCCGATCCGGCCGAGCCCGAAACCGCCCGGGTCGGTCTGCTCGCGGACGCTCACGATGTAGGCGATCATGTCGCGCTTCTGCTGGGGGGTGATCGTGGAGTCGTTGAAGACCGGCATCGCCTGCGGGCCGGTGATCATCGCCTCGTAGATCTGGGCGGGGGAGGAGCTGTTGAGGTTGGGGGCGTACTTGCCCTGGGTGAGCGCCCCGCCGGCGCCGGCCCAGTTGTGGCAGCTGATGCAGTTGGCCCGGAACAGCTCGCCGCCCTTGGCCGGGTCGCCCTTGGCGGGGTCCACCTGGTCCTTGCTGGGGACGGTCGGGCCGCCGCCGAGGGACTGGACGTAGGCGGCGATCTGGTCGATCTTCTTCTGCGTCACCCAGGCGGGCAGCGGCTTGCGCGGTACCTGGGCGCCCACCGTGGTGGCGGGCATTCGCCCGCTGCTCATCTGGAAGTCGACCGCCGCGGCGCCCACGCCGACCAGCGTGGGCCCCTCCGCGGTGCCCCGTGCCTCGGGCCCGTGGCAGGTGAGGCAGTGCGACTTGAAGAGTTCCTCGCCGGCCTTCACGTCGTCGACCTTGCCCGACGCGATCGCCGCGTCGGCGCTCTGGCTCTTCGGGGAGAAGGCCGCATAGCCCACGCCCAGCAACGCCAGTGCGAGAAGCAGGACGGCGTATCTCGCGAGGGGATGCCGCCGCCTAGCGGTGATCCTGGTCACAGAGATCCCCGTTCCTGTTACTTGATCACGTAGATGGTCATAAAGAGGCCGATCCAGACAACGTCGACGAAGTGCCAGTAGTAGGACACGACGATCGCGCTGGTCGCCTGCTCATGGGTGAAGCGCTTCGCGGCGTACGTGCGTCCCAGCATGAACAGGAACGCGATCAGTCCACCGGTCACGTGCAAGCCGTGGAAACCCGTGGCCAGGTAGAAGATGGAGTCATAGGCCGAGTGGGAGAGGGTGTGCCCCTCGCCGGCGAGCTGGCCGTACTCGTAGACCTGGCCGATCACAAAGACCAGACCCATCAGGAAGCTGACGGTGTACCAGAAGCGCAGCTTGCTGACCTGGCCCTTTTCCGCGGCCCACACGCCCATCTGGCACGTCACACTCGACAGGACCAGGATGATCGTGTTGACCGTTGAGAACGGGACGTTCAGGTGAGCCTCGGGCCAGTTCTGGCCCTGGCCGATGGTCACTGACCGGATGGTGAAGTACATCGCGAACAGCGCCGCGAAGAACATGAGCTCAGAGGACAGCCAGACGATCGTCCCGACGCTGACCAGGTTCGGCCGGCGAGACGAGTGTGCTGTCGTCGTCGTGATTGCGGATGCTGTCGCCACGGGCAGCATTATTGCGGCTCTCCTGGTCGGGTCGCCGCACGACCCCCCGTTAGGTGGAACAAAGCGCACACCAACAAGGGCAAACCGGACAATTGCCTGGCTAGCGCCTCCAGCCTGGGTATCCACCCGCCTCGCCCGGTACGATCCCTGTTGACCATACCTCTTGGCCACGCCGCGGCACCCGACGGCCGGCGGCCCGCCAGGAGACACCGATGTTGGAAGCGAGCATCACCTTGGGCACCGAACCGGCCGCGGACGTCAAGATGAAGGTCCTCGTCTACAGCGACGACTCCGCCACCAGAGAGAAGGTACGCCTGGCCATCGGCAGGCGGCCCGCCGCCGACGTGCCGGCGGTGGAGTTCGTGGAGTGCGCCACGCAGCCCAAGGTCCTGCAGCACTTCGACTCCGGCGAGATCGACGTGGCCGTGCTCGATGGCGAGGCGCGGCCCGCGGGCGGCATGGGCGTCGCCCGCCAGGCCAAGGACGAGGTCTACGACTGCCCGCCGATCTGCCTGGTCGTCGCCCGCCGCGATGACCGCTGGCTGGCCAACTGGTCGCGCGCCGAGGCCGTGGTGGCCCAGCCGCTCGACCCGATCGTCCTGGCCGAGGCCGTGGCCGACCTGATGCGGCAGCGGCTCGCCCGTACCGCACTGCCCGCGCGGCCCGCGCGGCCCGCCGAAATCCCGCCCGCCCGGTAGCCGTTCGGCGGCACCGCCGGCTCATGACTGGAGATCCCATGGACGCGCGCACCACGTGGCCCGCGCTGCTGTCGGCCCTGCTCGCCGGAGAGCACCTCACCACCGACGAGACGGCCTGGGCGATGAAGGAGATCATGACGGGGTCGGCGACTCCGGCGCAGATCGCCGGCTTCGCCGTGGCGCTGCGCGCCAAGGGGGAGACGGTGGCCGAGGTCACCGGCCTGGCCCGGGTCATGCTCGACCTGGCCACCCCGCTGCGGGTGGAAGGCCCGGTGGTCGACATCGTGGGCACCGGCGGCGACCGTGCCCACACCGTCAACGTCTCGACGATGGCGGCGATCGTCACCGCCGCCACGGGGGCGCGGGTGGTCAAGCACGGCAACCGCGCGGCCTCCTCCTCCTGCGGGGCGGCCGACGTGCTCGAACACCTCGGCATCACCCTGGAGATGTCGCCCGACGACACCGCCGCCGTGGCCGTCGAGGCGGGGATCGCCTTCTGCTTCGCGCCGGCCTACCACCCGGGCTTCCGCTTCGCGGCGCCGCCGCGCAGGGAGCTGGGCGTGCCGACGTTCTTCAACTTCCTCGGGCCGCTGACCAATCCGGCCAGGCCCGCGGCGCAGGCGATCGGCGTCTTCGACGCGCGCATGCTGCCGGTGGTGGCGGGGGTGTTCGCCGAGCGCGGGGTCTCGGCGCTGGTGTTCCGCGGCGACGATGGCCTCGATGAGCTGACCCTCGCGACCACCTCCACGGTGTGGGTGGTCGGCAACGGCACGGCCACCCAGGTCACCTTCGACCCCGCGTCGATCGGCATTCCCCGGGCGAGCGTCGAGTCGCTGCGCGGCGGCGACGTCGAGTTCAACGCCCAGGCCGTACGCGACCTGGTGGCCGGCAAGCAGGGCCCGGTCCGCGACGCCGTACTGCTGAACGCCGCGGCGGGCATCGTCGCCGCGTCCGGCACGGCCACCGGCGACGACCTGAACACCGCCATGGCCGAAGCGCACACCCGCGCCGCCGAGGCCGTCGACTCCGGAGCCGCCGCCACCATCCTCGCCCGCTGGATCACCACCAGCCAAGCCCACAGCGCCCCCCGCCCCTAGCCCTCCACCGGACGCCGGACGACCGCACCCATGGCACCGGCCGGGTGTTGGTCATCCTGCCCGTCGGCGTGCCTGACTCCGTCGCTACGGACCGCTGTTTGCGGTCGGCTGCGCCTGTAGCGACGGCCGGTCCTGGCCGTCCTGCTTGTCGGCGGGCCTGGTTTCGGGGGTGTGGGTTTCTGAGTGGTGGTGGGCCGCGTCTGTGTCGGTCTGGGCTTGTCAGCGTGGCTCTCGGTGGCTCCGACTCTAGGGGCGCGGCCCGCTGGATTGCGGTCGGCCGCGCGCGGTGTGGCGGCGGGTCCTGGCTGTTGGGCCGGCCGCTGCCGGCGGCCCCTGTGCCTGAGTCCACCGTTCCCGTAGCGACGGCAGGTCAGCGTCATCCTGCATGTTGGTGCGGCTGAGTCCGGGGTCGGGCCGTTGGATCGTGTTCGTGGTGTTGGCGGGGCGGTGTGCGGGCCTGTCCTCCTTGGGGCATAGATGGGGCCTTTCTGCGTGCCTGGGGGTACTGAGGGGGGTCCGCATGGTGGGGGAGTGGGGGTCATCCTGGGTGTGGATGTTCGGGGGGCGGTCGGGGCCTACGCTGCCCGGCATGCGGCGTCTCGACCTTGTGGTCGCCATCGTCCAGCCCATTGTCGTGTGGGGTCCCGCGGTGCTGTTGGCCGGTGCGCTCGGGCTGGTGGGCGGCTGGGCCGTGCGTGAGCGGCGCAGGGCTTCCGCGCTTTCGGAGCGGGTGCGGGTACAGCGGGAACTGCTGGCCGCGCAGCGGGCCGAGTTGGATCGGGCGGTGCCGGCCGGGGAGCGGCAACTGATCGCGGGGGAGGTGCACGAGGTGGTGGCGCACGTGGTGTCGGTGATGACGCTGCGCGTCGGCGGGGCGCGGCTGGTCATGCGTCGTGATCCCGAGCAGGCCGAGGCCGCGATGCGCGAGGCCGAGGACGCCGGCCGGCTGGCCGTGGCGGAGTTGCGCCGCCTGGCGGCGCTGCCACGGCCTTCGGAGCGGACCGATGGGGATTCCGCGGGCTCCGGTGAACCGCCGCCCGGGCCTTCAGAACGGCCGTGGACCGACCTCGCGCGGGCCCGGGAGCCGTTGCCGGGGCTCGCGGACCTGCCCCGGCTGGTCGCGGAGGCCGAGGCGGGCGGCCTGGCCGTACGGCTCGGCGTGGCCGGAACGCCGCCGCCGCTGTCGCCGATGTTCGAGGTGTCGGTCTGCCGGATCGTGCAGGAGGCGCTGGCCAACGCCGTACGGCACGGCGCGGCCCGCACCGCCGAGGTGTCGCTGCGCTGGTGCTCCGGCGCGCTGGACCTGCTCGTCCGGGACCATGGCACGGCCAGGGCCGAGACCGTGACCCCCGGCCGGGGACTGGCCGGAATGGCAGAGCGGGCCGCGCTCTTCGGCGGCACCCTGTCGGCCGCCGCGCACCCCGCAGGCGGCTTCGAGGTACGCGTCCGCCTGCCGGCCCCCGGATCGGGACCCGGCGGTGGCGAGGTCAGTCGGCCTCGTTGAGCCCGATGGAGAAGGCCGCCTCCAGGTCGTGCTTGGAGTAGGTGCGAAACGCCAGGTGCGTCTCGGTGTGCCGGACGCCCACGACCTTGTTCAGCTTGCCGGGCACCAGGTCGGCGACCTGCTCGTAGGCGCGCACCCTGATCATGGCCATCAGGTCGAACTCGCCGGTGATGGAGTAGACCTCGCTCACCCCGTCGATGTCGGCGATCTCCTTGGCCACCTGCGGGATCCGGTCGACCTCGGCCTTGATGTGCACGATCGCGGTGACCACGAGCCCCTCCTTCGGTGACCTGCCGGCGTGGCCCCCACCCTATCGCGCGAGCCGATCACCGCAGCGGACGCCCCTCCCGCTCACTGTGCTGCCGCAGTGCCTGGTAGGCCCGCTCGATACGGCCCCGCAGCCGGGCCGCCCCCCAGGCGGGCATGCTCCACCCGTCGTCGGCCTGCACCAGGCGGACCCCCGGCGACTCCAGCCAGCGCAGGATGCACTCGGTCTCCTCGGCGGTGGCCGCCGGAGTGGGCCCGGGGCCGGGGCGTACGGTCTCGGCGGTGGCCACCAGGGCGTCGACGAAGGGGGTGGGGTGCGCGCCGCGCGGCATCACCCCGGCGGCGGCGAGCCTGCCGTACCGGACGACGTGGATGTCCCAGCCGCCGCCGAAGGCCGGGCTCGCGGCCACGAGCTGGGGCAGCCGGGTCAGCGACCGCAGGCGCTGCATGCGCGCGGCGGCGCGGATGTAGGCGGCCAGCCGGTCGCGGTCGGCGGCGGCCTCCTCGTAGCGCTGCTCGACCGACAGCCGCTCCATCCGGGCCTGTACGGCCGCGTAGACCGCCGAGGCGTCGTGCTCCATCGCGCGGCGCACCGCCTCGGCGTGTACGGCGTAGCCGGCCTGACTCTCCCGCCCCTCGCAGGGCGCGCCGCAGCGGCCGAGCTCGGCCAGCGCGCAGGCCGAGCGGGAGGGCCGCAGGCCCAGCCGCTCGGTGCAGCGGCGCAGCGGGATCGCCTCGTGCAGGGCGCTCCTGGCGTCTTCGGCGGCTCGGCCGCTGCCGAAGGGCCCGAGGTAGGCCGCCTGGTCGTCGCGGACCTCACGGACGATCGACAGCCGCGGGAACGGCTCGTCGGTGAGCTTGAGCCACACCGCCCGCTCCGGAAAGCGGGAGCGGCGGTTGTAGCGCGGTTTGCCCGCGGCGATCAGCCGCAGCTCCCTGACCTCGGCCTCCAGCCCGGTGGCGCACACGATGGTGCGGACCCGCTCGGCGATGCCGATCATCTCGCGGATCCGGCGGCGGGTCTCGCTCGCGGTGAAGTAACTGCGCACCCGGGTGCGCAGGCTGCCGCTCTTGCCGATGTACAGCGCCTCGCCGTGCTCGTCCTCGAACACGTAGACGCCCGGCGCGGCGGGCACCGTGTCGGCCAGGTGCCGCTTGCGCCGCTGCTCCGGCGTGGGGGCGCGGACGAACCCCTTCAGCTCCTCCAGGGTGTGCACGCCGAAGGAGCCCGCGCGTTCGAGCAGGGCGTGCAGCACGTCGGTGGTGGCCCTGGCGTCGGCCAGGGCCCGGTGGGACGGCTCGGTCGAGCTGCGGAAGATCCGGGCGAGCGTGGACAGCTTGCAGTTGGGCGCCTCGTCGCGGGTGAGCACCCGCCTGGCCAGGTCGGCGGTGTCGACCACCGGGTTGGCCGGCGGCGGATATCCGTGCGCCGCGCACGCCGCCTTGATGAAGCCCATGTCGAAGGGGGCGTTGTGGGCCACCAGGGTGGCGCCCTTGATGAACTCCAGGAAGGACGGCAGCACCGAGGCGAACTTCGGCGCCGCCGCCACCATCGCGTCGGTGATGCCGGTCAGCACCGCGATGAACGGCGGAATCGGCCCGCCGGGATCGACCAGCGTGGCCAGCTCGCCGACCACCTGACCGCCGAGCACCTTGACCGCCCCGATCTCGGTGATCGCATGCTCGGCGGCCGAGCCTCCCGTCGTCTCCAGGTCGAACACCACGAATGTCACCTGGTCGAGTGGCGTGCCCAACTCGTCGAGCGCGCCCTGCACAGCGATCTCCACGCTCTTGACCATAAGGGCGGCCACCGACATATTCCCGGATTCAACGGTTTCGGATTCACGGCTGCGCCTGCCGCAGGCGGCCGGCCCGGATGCCGCGCGGCAGCGCCTCGGCGGTCAGCGCGACGGCCGCGAACGCGACCACCAGCGCCGTCCCGGCGACCAGGGCGACCGCCCGAGGGACGGTTCGTACAGCAGCGGCGGCGTGCTCGGCGCGGTCGCGAACTCCGGGACGCGCGGCAGCGCCACCCGCGCGGCGACCTGCGCCAGACGCCCGGCCGCGACCCAGACCTCGAACCGCGCGCCGGGGGCGATGCCCAGGGCGGGCTGCCCTGAGTACCGGCCGGCGCGGCGAGGCATCGCCTAGCCCGGCGTCACGAATCCGTCACGATCTCCGCTCGCCCGGAAGGGGGCCACCAGCCCGGGGACGGCCAGGTCGGCCAGATCCACCGCCGCCGCCTCGGCGGCGTCGTGGACGGTGTAGGAACCGTGCCCGGCGGCGGTGGTGGCGACCAGGGTCGCCAGGCCGGCGCGGCGCTGGAAGACCGACTGGCGGAAGTGCCAGCCGATGATCCCGGTACGGTCCAGTGCGATGGTGCGGCGCACCGCCGTACCGGACCGGGTGACCAGGTGGCGGCCGGTGAGACCGTGCCCGAGCCCCCGGTAGGCGTCGGCGGCGAAGTACGCGGCGGCCGGTACGGCGGCGGCCGGGACCGCCCACGCCCACCACGGCACCCAGGCGAACACCGCGTCCAGCGCGGCCGTGGCCACGGCGAGCAGCACCACCGCGAACCCGGCCCAGCGCATCCGCCGGGCGCGCGCGGCCTTCGGATGCGCACGCAGCGCGGGGTGCTCGCCCGGGGAGATCTCCTGGGCGACCCGCAGGGCCTCCGCCAGCGGGACCGGCGGGGTCAGCGTGTCGGCGCGTTCGGTCTCCTTGTCGTTCTTGGACAGGCCGGTGACGACCGCCTTGACCCGCGCGCCGCCGCCCCAGCGCAGCAGCAGCGGCCGGGACAGCTCGACGCCGCGCAGCCGCCGTTCGGTGAGCGTCAGGGAGCGGGTGGTCAGCAGCCCCCTGCGCAGCCGCAGGGTGCCGCTCGGCTCGCGGTCCAGCCGGTAGTGCCACCACGACTCGACGAACAGCGCGACCGCGCCGGCCGTCCCGACCAGCAGGTTGGCCGCCACCAGCAGCATGATCAGCAGCCATGCCGGGATCACGCTCAGCCGGTCCCAAAGGCCACCGAGGGCGTCGAGGGAGAACAGCTCCACGCCGATGATGTCCAGCGCCCGGTGGGCCACGCCCACCAGGACGGCGCCGCCGACGAACGCCCACACGGTCAGCGGGGCGTAACGGATCCACGCCCAGCGCAGTTCGGCGATGGGGGCGTCGGCCTGCGGCGTGCCGTCCGGCTCCGGGCTCCGGTGCAGCAGTGTGCGGCGCAGCCGGTCGGCATCGGCCCGCCCTACCGGGTCGAGCGTCAGCTCGGCCTTGTCGTCGCCGGCCCGCTCGCCGGTGCCGACCTTGACCACCGCCAGGCCGAGTACGCGGCGAACCGGGTCGGCGGTGACGTCCACCGTGCGGACCCGGTCCCTGGGGATGGAGCGGTGCTCGCGCACCATGATCCCCGAGCGCAGTTCCACGCGCTCGCCGGTGATCCGGTACGTCGTGGCGCGCCAGCGCAGCACGTCGTAGATCACCACCCCGATGATGATCAGCACCGTCGCCCCGGCGTCGGCGGCGACCACCAGGCGCAGCGCCACGTCCTGGTCCAGCAGCACCTTGGTCAAGACCGTGACCAGCGGGACGACCAGCGCCATCGACATCACCGCGGAGGCCAGGAAGGTGCGCCGGTGCAGGCGCAGCCACTCGTCGCTCATGTGGCGTCCCCCGGCGTGCGCTGGGTGATCTCGGTGAGCCGTTCGACCAGCCCGGCGGCGAGCGCGTGGTCCAGGCCCTCGATCTTGATCGCGCCCGCCGACGACGCCGTGGTCACCGTCACGTCGGAAAGCCCGAACAGCCGCTGCAACGGACCGCGTACCGTGTCCACCGTCTGGATGCGCGACATCGGCGCGATCCGCCACGACCGGAACAACCACCCCGAGCACGTGTAGACCGCCTCGTCCGTCACCTCCCAGCGGGAGAAGCGGTAATAGGCCCGCGGCCACACCAGCGCCAGCGCGAGCAGCGCCACGACGAACCCGGCCGCCACCGCGGCCGGCCACAGCGGCCGGTCGGTGAACAGCACGTACGGCACGCCCACGGCCACCGCGGCCACCAGGACCCCGATCAGTCCCTGCACGGTCCACCAGGTGACGGCCCGCCGGTCGGCCCGGTTGCGCGGGGGTCGCAGATCCATCCGCTCAGCCCTCCCCGCGGCCGGACGTCCTGCCCACCGCACGCGCGGCGGCGCACAGCGCCACGCCCAGCACGCCGACCACGATGCTGGCGAAGATCTCGTAGCCGTCCAGCGCCGCGATGTGGTTGACCAGGAACCAGCTCGGTGTGGAACTGCCCAGCAGGTTGTTGAGCGCCCCGCCCACGGCCTGGACGATGCACAGCACCCCGGCGACGTCGAGTATCACTTTCATGCACCCGACGATCGCGGACCGCGCCGCCGCGCCGCTTCGGCCGGAGGGCGTCCGTGCCATCGACTTTGGTAGCTGTCGCGGCATCCGTTCGGCCACGTAACCTGCACGTCAGGATGACTGAGTATCGCTGGCTGCTGCCCGCGGCCCTGATCGGCACCCTGGAGGAGCGCCCGGGGCGGCCCGTGCGGCGCACCCCCCGTGACTGGGCCGTGGACATCGCCATGTTCCTGCTGGCCTGCCTGATCACCCTGATCTTCCTGGGCGACCTGAAGGGCCGGCCGGCGGAGATGGTGTTCGCCGAGCAGATCCTGGGGGCGCTGTCGTGCGCGGTGCTCTGGCTGCGCCGCAGGTGGCCGGTCGGGCTGGCGCTCACGCTCGCGCCGCTGTCGGCGTTCTCGCTGCTCGTCTCGGGGCCGCTGCTGATCGTGGTCTTCACGGTGGCGGTCCACCGGCCGTTCCGGTACATCGTACTGATCATGGTGCCGCACCTGCTGGCCCTGCTGCCCTACGCCTGGCTGCACCCCGACCCCGAGTTCGGCGTCGCCGGGACGGTCATCGTGGCGGCGCTGGTCTACCTGGTGCTGATCGGCTGGGGGATGCTCACCAGGTCCCGGCGGCAGCTCATGTTCACCCTGCGCGAGCGTGCCGACCAGGCGGCCGAGCGGGCCCGGCGGCTGGAGCGCGAGCGGATCGCCAGGGAGATGCACGACGTGCTGGCCCACCGCCTGACGCTGCTCAGCCTGCACGCGGGAGCGCTGGAGTTCCGCAAGGACGCCTCCGCCGAGGAGATCGCCACGGCGGCCACCGCGATCAGGTCCGGCGCGCACGAGGCGCTCCAGGACCTCCGGGAGGTCATCGGCGTGCTGCGCTGGGACCGGCAGGGCGCGGCCCCCGAGCCGCCGCAGCCGACGATGGCCGACCTGAACGGGCTGCTCGAGGCGTCGCGGAAGGCCGGGATGGAGGTACGGCCCGCGCTGCGCGTGCCCGGCGAGCCGGAGGTGCCCGTGGCGCTCGGCCGTACGGTCTACCGGGTCGTGCAGGAAGGGCTGACCAACGCGCGTAAGCACGCCCCCGGCGTGCCGGTGACCGTCGCCGTGGACGGCGCGCCCGGCCCCGGGCTGACCGTCGAGATCCGCAACCCGGTGCGTACGGCCGGCCGCCACATCGTCATCCCCGGCAGCGGCACCGGGCTGATCGGCCTGGCCGAGCGGGCCGGGCTGGCCGGGGGGCGGCTGGAGCACGGTACGCGCCCCGATGGTGACTATGTGCTGCGCGCCTGGCTACCGTGGCCCTCATGAGCGCTCCCGCCGACCCCATCAGCGTCCTGATCGTGGACGATGACGCCCTGGTGCGCGCCGGGCTGTCCATGATCCTCGGTGGCGCGCCGGACATCGCCCTGGTCGGCGAGGCCGCCGACGGCGACGAGGTGCCCGCGATGGTCGCCAGGCACCGCCCCGACATCGTGCTGATGGACATCCGGATGCCCAAGCTCGACGGGCTGGAGGCGACCGAACGGCTGCGCGCCGCGCCCCGGCCGCCCGAGGTCGTCATCCTGACCACCTTCCACGCCGACGTCCAGGTGCTGCGCGCGCTGCGCGCCGGGGCCGCGGGCTTCCTGCTGAAGGACACCCCGCCGGGCGACCTGGTCGAGGCGATCCGCCGGGTCGCGGCCGGTGAGCCCATCCTGTCGCCCATCGTGACCAGGCAGCTCATCGACCACGTGGCCGATCCCTGGGCGGGCGACCGCCGGTCCCGCGCCCGCGAACTGCTCGACCGGCTGAGCGGACGCGAGCGCGAGGTGGCGCTCGCCGTCGGCAGGGGCGGCTCCAACGCCGAGATCGGCGCCGAGCTGTTCATGAGCGTGGCCACCGTCAAGGCGCACGTCTCGCGCGTCCTCACCAAATTGGAACTTAACAATCGCGTCCAGATCGCCCTGACCGTTCACGACGCAGGTCACGTCTAGGTCATGTGCGTCCCTGTGCCGGACCAAGCCAGTTGCGTGACGGCCGTACCCTTGTCGGATAGACGTTTTTTCTGGAAGGGTGCCTGACGAGGGCTGAGGGGACATGGGATGAGTTCAGCCGATGAGGGCCTGTCTCGTCCGCTGCCCGAACAGGTGAGGGGCCATGTGGTCGATCTCGCGGCCCAGGTGCTCGGGACGATCCCGGTCCCGGCCGTGCCCGCGCCGCTGCGCGGGATAGCCAAGTTCGAGCCCCGCAAGCGCGCCAGGCTGGGCGGTGCCGCGATAGCCGCGCAACTGGAGACCGACAAGAAGTTCCGCGAGGTCGTCGCGGAGACGCTGGCCGCGGGCTGGCCCGAGCTGGTCTCCAGTCTGGCCGAGGGCACGGTGCCGCCCGCCGCCGATCCGGTGCTGGTCGCCACCGCCGCCTACCTGACCCGCCCGCCCGGCTGGCCGGACATGGTGGAGTCCGCGCGGGCCGACCTCGCCCGCTCCGCCGCCGCCGCGGAGGGCTCCGCGCACGAGCAGACCATCGCGCGGCTGCGCGAACAGCTCGCCGGCCAGAAGGCGGTGGCCAAGGAGGAGATCGACCGCGTCCGCGAGCAGCTCAGGTCGGCCCGCGCCGAGATCGCCGACCTGCGCCGCAAGCTGCACGACGCGCGGGAACGCGCCAAGGCCGCCGATGCCCGGGCGGCCGGGCATGAACAGGCCGCCGAGGAGGCGCGGGCCGCGCTCGCCTCGGCGGGCAGCGCGGCCGAGACCGAGCTGCGCCGTACACGCGAGCGCCTGACGGAGGCCGAACGCCAGCTCGAAGCGGGCCGCCGGTCCGCCCGCGAGGGCCGCAGCGCGGAGGACACCCGCGTGCGCGTGCTGCTGGACGCCCTCCAGGACGCGGCGGCCGGGCTGCGCAGGGAGCTGGCGCTGCCCTCGACGATCAGCCGTCCGGCCGACACGGTCAACGCGGTGTCGCCGGACCGGCCGGGGGTGCGCGCCGTCCCGGCCCGCGCCCTTGCCGATGACGACCCGGCGCTGCTGGACCAGTTGCTGGCGCTGCCGCAGGTCCATCTGATCATCGACGGCTACAACGTCACCAAGACCGGCTACGGCACGCTCACCCTGGCCGACCAGCGCGGCCGGCTGCTGACCGGCCTCGGCGGGCTGGTCGCGCAGACCAGGGTCGAGGTGACCTGTGTCTTCGACGGGGCCGAGCTGAACGGCCCGGTGCCGGTCACCGCGCCGCGCGGCGTGCGGGTGATGTTCAGCGCCCCCGGCCAGATCGCCGATGACCTGATCAGGCAGCTCGTGCGGGCCGAGCCGGCGGGCCGGGCCATCGCCGTGGTGTCCTCCGACCGGGAGGTCGCCGAGTCGGTGCGGCGGATGGGCGCGCGCCCGGTGCAGTCGTCGCTGCTGCTGCGCCGCCTCGGTCGCGCTTGAAGGACCCCAATCACGGCGAAAACGTGAGCCACACCTGCATAATTCTGTACTATTTCGCCCCAAGTCCGGAAACGTAAAGATTTGGGTTGGTGCAGGTGAGGGTTGTGCGGATTCCCGTCGCCGCGGGAGTCATTGTGGCCGCGTTGACCGTACCGCTCGGCGGGTCCGCCGTCGCCGATCCGAGACCGACCATCCAGCAGGCCAAGGCGAAGCTGGCGAAGCTCAACGACGAGGCGGACAAGGTCGTCGACCGCTACAACGCGGCGACCGAGCGGCAGAAGAGCGCCAAGAAGAAGTACCAGCGGCTCAAGGACGAGTACGCCAAGCAGAGCGGCACCGTGGACGGCCTGCGCCGCCAGCTCGTCGGCATGGCCGTCACCGCCTACCAGGGCGCCGATCTGAGCACCTGGCCGGGCATGATGGGCCAGCAGGACCCGGCGGCCATGCTCGCCGGCCTGGCCTCGATCAGCCAGCTCTCCGCGTCCCGCTCCCAGTCGCTGACCGCCTTCGACTCGGCCACCCGCGACCTGGTGCGCAAGCGGGACGCCGCCAAGAAGGCCCTGGGTGAGACCGAGAAGGTGCTCGACGAGGTCAAGGGCGAGAAGAAGAAGGTCGAAGGGCTGGTCAAGGAGCAGACCAAGCTGCTGCGCCGGCTCGGGGCCTACCGCAACGGCGACCCGAACAGCCCGGGTGTCAAGTACACCGGCAGCGCCTCGGGCAACGCCCGCCAGGTGCTCAGCTTCGCCTTCGCCCAGATCGGCAAGCCGTACCGGTACGGCGGGACGGGCCCGGGCGGGTACGACTGCTCAGGGCTCACCCAGGCGGCCTGGCGCTCCGGTGGCGTGTCGCTGCCCCGGACCACCTGGGAGCAGTGGCGCTGGGGGGCGAGCCGGAAGGTCTCGATGGACGCCCTGCAGCCCGGCGACCTGCTGTTCAGCCACGGGCTCGGCCATGTCGGGATTTATGCCGGCAACAATAAGATGGTCCACGCGCCGCAGACGGGCGACGTCATCAAGGTCGTCAGCCTCGGCTCCTACGGCCTTGGTCGCTTCGTCGGAGCCATCCGCCCTTGATCGTGCCCGGTCGCGCGGGGGTGCCGCCGGCGCCCCCGCTGCGCCGTTCCTGGCGGCTCTCGCCGGGAGTGACGAGAGTCTGCACAGGCGCATGGCGGGCGTGGTAAGTTGAAGACGTTGCAGTTGTGGTACCCATAAGATTACTTGTGCACCTGACGCGTTGTGACAGCTCAGGTGCTTTTCTTTTTCCGGGCGTCTCCGGATGGGGGTCATCGCGGCGACACGGGGTTCGCACGGTGCGGGCTTCGTCTCTGCACCTGTCAGAAGGAGAAACGACATGAGCACTACCGGAACCGTGAAGTGGTTCAACTCGGAAAAGGGCTTCGGCTTCATCGAGCAGGACGGCGGCGGCGCCGACGTCTTCGCTCACTACTCCAACATCGTGTCCCAGGGCGGCTACCGTGAGCTGCACGAGGGCCAGCGCGTGGCCTTCGACATCACCCAGGGGCAGAAGGGCCCGCAGGCGGAGAACATCGTCCCCGCCTGACACCGGGTCGGACGGCGGGCCGCGCGAGCGTGCCCGCCGGGTAGATCACGGCCAGGTCGCACGAGCGGCCTGGCCGTTTTCTTTTGCCCTCTTTCAGGGCCTCGGCCCCCGGCGCGGTGGGCCCCGATGATCGAGCGGGCATCGCCGGCCAGGGCGATGTAGATCAGCCCGAAGCGGTCGGCCGCCACTCCGGGGAGGAGGCCGATCGTCCGGCTCCTCCAGGCGCGCTCTGGCCGCTACGAGGCCGCAGGGCGGCACGGGCCGCTCATCGTCGCTCTGGACGGCCTTGGGTGGCAGCCCTGTCAGGACGGTGCCTTGCTCTCGCTCGCGGTGTGGCCGAGGTCGTGGTACCTGCTCGAACGGCGGCGGCTCGCGCGGGACGCGGCCTCTGGTGACAGCGAGGGCGGCCTCCATGGCGTCGCGCTCCCTCGGGTGGTCGTCCGGGACGCCCGCGTGGACGGCCCGCTCGTACGGCTTTCCGGTCCGCTCGATGCGGCCTCCCGCCGGCACCCGGTCGCCCTGTCGTCGCTCCTGTTCGGTGGGACTTCCAGTGGGACTGGAGCCTAGCACGGCTTACCGCGCCCTTTGCGGAGTTCGCGAAAAACGCCTCTCGTGACGGGAGTGAAGATCGTGAGCCACGGTGGCCATATGTGATCTCTGTTACATGATTCACCGATATGTGAGCAGTGTCACATCGGGCGCCGGGAACCCCATGTGGCGCGGGGGATTCGAGAGATCAACGAGGGCCTTTTCGATCTCCGCGCTTTGTCGGCCCTTTGCCGGAATATGGCGATGGGAGTACCTTCTCGCATCGCGGCGAACATGCCAAGTCGCCGCACGACATCGGCCCGGATCCGCCGGTGTCGTTTTCTGAATGGCGAGATCCGCTTGGTCACCGCCCGTCCGCCGCGACGCGTGCCGTACCCCCCGATTCCGGGTGGTGACCCTGCCGAATCCATGCAGACATGAGGCATGGAGCCGGGGACCCAATGGGCCCGTCCCGCACCGAGCGTTTCGCTGCGGGAAACGGCCTGGGGTGAATCGGCGCATGAGCGCCGTAGGGCGAACTTCCCCGCCCGAATCCGTCAGCTAACCCGGTAGGCGTTCGTGGAAGAGTTGAGGAGCGATCCTGTCCGCATCCGTGTATGATTCACGGCCGTCTCACCGTGTCCGCCTTTCCCTCGGCGGCGCGGCCCTCACCGTCACCGCCTCGGTGGTGACGATGTCGCTGCAGGCCACTGCGGCGGAGGCGACGGCCGCCATCGAACCGACCGCCATGCAGACCGACCCGGCGGAAACGCCGTCCCCCGCCGAGGCGGAGAGCGAGAATTCCGCGGTGCCGGCGGCCAAGAAACTCAGCAGGGCCGCCACACAGCGGATCAAGGCCGCCAAGGCCGTTTCGGTGGCCAAGAAACAGGTCGGCGACCCCTATCGGTGGGGAGGTAGCGGCCCCAGCGCCTTCGACTGCTCTGGCCTCGTTCAGTTCAGTTGGAAGAAGGCCGGAGTGCGTCTTCCCCGGGTGACGTACAGCCAGTACACCCGTATCAAGAAGAAGGTGTCCTTCAAGAACCTGCGCCCGGGAGATCTTCTGTTCTTCCGCGGTAAGGGACACGTCGGCATGTACGTCGGCGACGGCAAGATGGTCCACTCGCCGAGCAGCGGAAAGACGGTCCGCGTCGAGAAGCTGAGCGGCTGGCGCAAGGCGAGTTTCAGCGGCGCCGTACGGCCGGGCCTTTAGTTCCGGCGGCGCTTTTTCCGGAGACCGCCGACGCGAAGGCGGCCCCGTCCTTCCGTTCCCCTCCGGTGGGACGGGGCCGCTTTTTCGTGATCGACGGTGATCACCCGCATTTCTCCGCAATCGTGGAAATCCGGCGCGGCGGCAAAGACCTGGACCCGCCGTGGAGACGCTTCCATCCGCTTGAATAGGCTCCACTGCCGGCCGGCGGACACGGCGTGGACGCGCAAGTGTGGCCCCGCGACCGGCCGATCCTGGAGAATGCGCTACTAGATGTGGCGCCGGCGGGGGGAGTGGCTGACGTGCGGGGGTTGCGCGCGGCATGGGCCGCACTGGTGGTGCTCGGCCTGGCTCTCGCCGGGATCGTCGCGGTGACGACGCCGTGGCGGGCGCTGCCGCCGGGCGCGCCCGAGGTGGCCGCCGATCCGGCCCGTGACTTCACCGCGGCGGAGATCGCCCGGTCGCAGGCGTTCGACGCGGCGCTCAGCGCGCCCGCCTATCTGTCCCTCGCGCTCGGGCTGGTCTTCGCCGTGGTGCTGGTGGCGACGCCGTTCGGGGCGCGGGTGGTGGGCCGCGTGCCCGGTCCCTGGTGGGTCAAGGCGGTGGGCGGCGTGGTGGCGCTCACGGTGGTGGTGGAGCTGCTGCGGTGGCCGCTCGGCGTCTGGTCGGAGACCTACCTCCGCGAGTACGGCCTTTCCACGCAGACCTGGCTGTCCTGGAGCGCCGACCGGCTGAAGAACACCGCCGTGAGCACGTTGCTCACCGCGCTCATGGTGGTCGTGCTGATCGCGCTGGCGCGGCGGTTCGCCCGTTGGTGGATTCCGGCGGCCCTGGGCGCGTTCGCGCTGACGCTGGCCGCCTCGTTCGTCTACCCCGTCGTGGTGGAGCCGATCTTCAACGACTTCCGGCCGATGCAGGCCGGGCGGTTGCGCGATGACCTGCTGGCCATGGCCGGCCGCGACGGCGTGCCGGTGGACGACGTGCTGGTCGCCGACGCCTCCCGGCGTACCACGGCGCTCAACGCGTACGTGTCCGGGTTCGGCGCGACCCGCCGCATCGTCGTCTACGACACGCTGCTCAAGGCCCCGGAGAACGAGATCGAGCTGATCGTGGCGCACGAGCTGGGTCACGCCGAGCGCGACGACGTCCTTTCCGGCACCCTGATCGGCGGCCTCGGCGCGGCCTGGGGTGTGATCCTGCTCTACCTGGTGACCTCGGCCGGCGCGCCGCGCCGCCGCGCCGCCGTGCCCTCGATCGCCGACCCCCGGGCGGTCGGCCTGCTGATGGGCCTGATGAGCCTGGCCGCCTTCCTGTCCGGCCCGGGCCAGAACCTGGTCAGCAGGCACATCGAGGCCAGGGCCGACGTCCACGCGCTGGACCTGACCCGCGACCCGGGCACGTTCGTGGCGATGCAGCGGCGGCTGGCGCTCACCAACATCGCCGACCTCGACCCCGACCGGTTTGAATACCTGCTCTACTCCTCCCACCCCACGGCTCCCCAGCGGATCGCCGCCGCCCGTTCGTGGGCGCTGCGCGATCGTGTGCCGGAGCCATGACGCCGCCCGGCCTACGGCCGGAGCCCAACGGCGCCGCCCGGACGCTGATCGTCACCAACGACTTCCCGCCCCGGCCGGGCGGGATTCAGGCGTTCGTCCACGGGCTGGCGATGCACCGCCCTCCCGGCTCCGTGGTCGTCTACGCGCCGCGCTGGCCCGGGTGCGAGGCGTTCGACGGCCGCCAGCCGTACCAGGTCGTGCGCCACCCTGGCGCGCTGATGCTGCCGCTGCCCGCCGTGGCCCGCCGGGCGGCCGGGCTGGTGCGGCTGCACGGGATCGAGACGGTCGTGTTCGGCGCTGCCGCGCCGCTCGGGCTGCTGGCCCCGGCGCTGCGCGCGGCCGGGGCCAGGCGGGTCGTCATGCTCACCCACGGCCACGAGGCGTCGTGGGCGCGGCTGCCGGGCCCCCGGCAGGTGCTCGCGCGGATCGGCGCGCACGCCGACGTGGTGACCTACCTGGGCGAGTACACCCGGGGCCGGCTGGAGCGGGTGATCGACCCCGGCAAACTGGCCAGGCTCACCCCGGGCGTGGACACGACGGTGTTCCGTCCGGGCGCCGGTGGGGCCGAGGTGCGCAAACGGCTCGGGCTGTCCGGGCGTCCAGTGGCGGTGTGCGTGTCGCGGCTGGTCCCGCGCAAGGGCCAGGACGTGCTGGTACGGGCCTGGCCTCGGGTGCTGCGGGCGGTCCCCGACGCCGTGCTGCTGCTGGTCGGCGGCGGTCCGGGCCGCAGGGCGCTGGAGCGGTCCGCGGCGCGGCTCGGCGGGTCCGTGCGGTTCACCGGGCCGGTGCCGTGGACGGCCCTGCCCGCCCACTACGACGCGGGCGACGTCTTCGCGATGCCCTGCCGCACCCGGCTGGGCGGCATCGACGTGGAGGGGCTCGGCATCGTCTACCTGGAGGCGTCCGCGACCGGGCTGCCGGTGATCGCGGGCTCCTCTGGCGGCGCGCCCGACGCGGTACGGCACGGCGAGACCGGCCTGCTGGTGGACGGCACATCGGTGGAACAGGTCGCCGCCGCGCTCGTCGAGCTGCTGAGCGACCGGGGCAGGGCCCGGGCGATGGGCGACCAGGGCCGGGCCTGGACCACGCGCGAGTGGTCCTGGCCCCTGGTGGCCGGCCGGTTCGCCGAGCTGCTGGCCCCGTGAGCGGCGCCCGCGCTCAGGAGCGGGTGTCGACGTACAGCTCGTCGATCTCCTTGGCGAACTCCGCCATCACCACGTAGCGCTTGATCGACTGCTTGGGGGTGACGTGCCCGGTCTCCTCGGTGAGCTCGATCGGCAGCACCGCGAACTTCTTGATCTGCTCGGCCCTGGACACCACCCGGTTGGCCTCGTCGATGGCGTTCTGGACCTCGGCGAGGACGGCGGGGTCGGCGCTCAGATCGGCCAGCGTGGCCGAGGCGCGGCCGTTGACGCTCTTCCACTGCTCCAGCGCCTCGGCGTCGAGGGTGACCAGGGCGGCGATGAACGGCCGGTCATCGCCCACCACCAGCGCCTGGCTGACCAGCGGGTGGGCGCGGATGCGGTCCTCCAGCGGAGCCGGGGCGACGTTCTTGCCGGCCGCGGTGACCAGGATCTCCTTCTTGCGCCCGGTGACGCGCAGGTAGCCGTCGGCGTCGAGCTCGCCCACGTCGCCGGAGTGGAACCAGCCCTCCTCGTCGATCACCTCGGCGGTGGCCTCGGGGTTGTTCCAGTAGCCGTCGAAGACGTGCCGGCCCTTGATCAGGATCTCGCCGTCGTCGCCGATGCGGATGGTCACGCCGGGCAGCGGCTTGCCCACCGTGCCGATCTTGTTGCCGCCGGGCATGTTGACCGTGGAGGGGGCGGAGGTCTCGGTCAGGCCGTACCCCTCGAACACCTCGATGCCCACGCCCCGGAAGAAGTGGCCGAGCCGCTCGCCGAGCGCGGAGCCGCCGGAGACCGCCATCGTCATGTTGCCGCCGGTGGCGGCGCGCAGCTTGCCGTACACCAGCCGGTCGAACACCGCGCGGCGCAGCCGCAGCCCGAGACTCGCGCCGCCGGAGCTTTCCGCGCGGCTCCAGGCGACCGCGCTGTCGGCGGCCAGCTTGAAGATCTTGCCCTTGCCGTCGGCGGCGGCCCGCTGCACCGCGCTGTTGTAGACCTTCTCGAACACGCGGGGCACCGCGAGCAGGAAGCTCGGCTTGAATGACTGCAGGTCGGGGGCGACCGCGCGCAGGTTGGGGGAGTGGCCGATGACCGTCCCGGTCTCGATCAGCACGATCTGGATGATCCGCGCGAGGCTGTGCGCCAGCGGGAGGAAGAGCAGCCCGGAGCGGTCGGGCGCCTCGAACATCTGCTCCAGCGGTCCCGCCGCCACGTTGCGCGCGGTGAACAGCAGGTTGTCGTGGGTGAGCCGGCAGCCCTTGGGCCGGCCGGTGGTGCCGGCGGTGTAGATGATCGTGGCGAGGTCGGCGATGCCGCGCGAGGTGCGGCGCTCCTCCAAGGTCTCGTCGGTGACCTCGGCGCCGGCGGCGGTCACCTCGCCGAGCGCGCCGTCCTCCACGCACCACAGGTGCGCGACGGCGGGCAGCTCGTCCTCGACCTCGCGCACGGTGTCGCGGTGGTCGGTCAGCTCCACGAAGACCGCCCTGGCGCCGCTGTCGGCGAGGATCCACTTGATCTGGTCGGCCGAGGAGGTGTCGTAGATGGGCACGCTGACCGCGCCCGCCGCCCAGAGCGCGTAGTCGATGACCGCCCATTCGTAGCGGGTGCGCGACATCAGCCCGACCCGGTCGCCGGGGGTGATGCCCATGGCGATCAGCCCCTTGGCCAGCGCCGCCACCTCGTCACGGAACTCCCTGGCGGTCACCGCCGACCAGCCGTCGCCGTCCTTGCGGCGGATCATCACGGTGCCGGGCTGCTGCTCGGCCCGCTCGAACACCGTGTCGGTGCAGTTGGCGGCCGGGGGGACGTCCACCAGCACCGGGACGCTGTACTCGCGCACGGGACACTCCTTGCGGCGCATGTCGATCGATGGCTGGGACGCTACCGCGATAAGTTACGTGTGGGTAGGGCTCGAAACCCACGCGTTACCAACGATGCACCCCACGCTACCAGTGCATGCCCGAAGGCCCGGGGAACGCGCCGCACCCGCCCCCGGCGGCGCTCGCGCGGCTGATTAGGATGTCGGCCATGCGGGTCCATGTCGTCAGCGATGTGCACGGGAGGGCCGATGCCCTGGCCCGCGCGGGAGACGGCGCGGACGCCCTGATCTGTTTGGGCGACCTCGTGCTGTTCATCGACTACGCCGACCACTCACAGGGCATCTTCCCGGAGCTGTTCGGCGCGGACAACGCCGCCCGCTACGTCGGGCTGCGCACCGCGGGCCGGTTCGATGAGGCCCGCGTCATGTCGGCCGGGCTGTGGGCGTCGCTGGACGGCGATCCCGGCGAGCACATCGAGCGGATGGTCGACAAGCAGTACGCGGAGCTGTTCGCGGCCATGCCGACGCCCGCCTACATGACCTATGGCAACGTCGACGTGCCGCGCTTCTGGGCGGGCCACGCCCGCGACGGGCACCACATCCTGGACGGCGAGCGGGTCGAGATCGGCGGGCTGACCTTCGGGTTCGTCGGCGGCGGGCTGCGCACGCGCTACCGCACCCCCTACGAGATCGACGATGAGGAGTACGCGGCGAAGGTGGCCGCCGTGGGCCAGGTGGACGTGCTGTGCGCGCACATCCCGCCGGCCGTGCCCGAGCTGCTGTACGACGTGGTGGCCCGGCGGTTCGAGCGGGGCAGCGAGGCGACGCTCCAGGCGATCAAGGAGACCCAGCCGAAGTACGCGCTGTTCGGCCACGTCCACCAGCCGCTGGCCGCCCGGACCAGGATCGGCCGCACCGAATGCATAAATGTCGGGCACTTTCGGGCCAGACGCACACCCTATGCCCTGGAGTGGTGACTATGTGATGCATCGGGGGAACGAGTACGGTTAGCCCATGGCTGATCGCACCACCTCCAGCATCACGATCGCCGCGGACCGGTCGGCCGTCATGGCGGTGATCGCCGACTTCGCCGCCTACCCGGAGTGGGCGGGTCAGGTGAAGTCCGCGCAGGTCCTTTCCGCCGACGCGGCCGGACGGCCCGCCGAGGTGAGGTTCACGCTGGACGCCGGGGTGATCAGCGACTCCTACGTGCTCGCCTACGACTGGCACGATGACGAGGCGGTCGGCTGGCGCATCGCCGAGCCCGGGGCCATGGTGTCCGGGCTGACCGGCGGCTACCGGCTGGCCGCGGCCGGCGGCGGCACCAAGGTGACCTACGAGCTGGCCGTCGAGCTAAAGGTGCCGATGATCGGCATGATCAGGCGCAAGGCCGAGAAGGTCATCGTGGACACCGCGCTGAAGGGGCTGAAGAAGCGCGTCGAGGCGGCATGACGCGGGCGCGCGCCGCGAAGGTCACCTGCGGGTACGGTTCGAGTCAGGAGGCCTTGAATGACTGAGAACCGTGACATTGACGGCGGCAGGGGTGCGGAAGATCCGTGGAGCGCCGTCGTGGACCAGGTCGGCGATGCCGCCGATGCCGCCGAGCCCGGTGTCCCCGAACCTCGGGACGCCGGGAGTGCGGAGTGGGACGAACGGGCCGAGGCGGCCCGGCGGGCGGCCTGGGAGCGTGAGGTCGAGCGGGCCAGGGCCGAGGGCCGCGATCCGCTCACCGTGGTGGCGCGCGAGGCCAGGCGGCTGCTCGACTCCCTCCAGGACCGCGCCGCCCGCGAGATCGGCCGCGGCCTGCTGTGGGGCACCAGGAAGGGCATCGGCAAAGGCATCGGCCAGGTGTTCGGCGGGGGCGGCGGGCAGCGCGGCGAGCGCGACGTCTGGGAGGAGGCGATCTATGCGCACGAGGACGGCTACATCTGCCGATCCTGTCCTGTCTGCCGGGTGATCGCCGCGCGCCGCGAGGCCGGGCAGAACACGAACGCGGGCGTCGGCACCGACATCGCCGACCATCTGGTGGCGGCCGGCGGCGAGCTGGTCACCGCGCTGCGCGAGGCGGTGGACGCGCTGGCGCGCCCGGCGCCCCCGCGCAGGCCCAGAGACGACCGGGACGCCCCCGGCGACCGTGGGGAGCACAACGACCTGGGCTGACCGCCCTTGGAGAGAGGCTGGCAGATGGCGCTGACCATTGGCGTGGACATCGGCGGGACGAAGGTCGCCGCCGGGCTGGTCGACGAGCACGGCGAGATCGTCGCCCAGACCCTGCGGTCCACCCCCGCCGACTATCCCGACCAGGTGGCGCAGACCATCGCCGAAGTGATCAAGGAGCTGGCGCACGGGCACCAGGTGGAGGCGGTCGGCCTCGGCGCGGCCGGGTTCGTCGATGAGACCCGTTCGATCGTGCGCTTCGCCCCCAACCTGGCCTGGCGCGAGGAGCCGCTGCGCGAGAAGGTGGCCGCCCTCGTCGGCCTGCCCGTCGTGGTGGAGAACGACGCCAACGCGATGGCCTGGGCCGAGGCCAGGTACGGCGCGGGCCGCGGGGAGAGCCACATCGTGTGCGTCACCGTCGGCACCGGCATCGGCGGCGGCATCGTGCTCGGCGGCGAGCTGTACCGGGGCCGGTGGGGGATGGGCGCGGAGATGGGCCACATGCAGGTGGTCCAGCGCGGACGCCTGTGCGGGTGCGGCAATCTCGGCTGCTGGGAGCGCTACGCCAGCGGCAGCGCGCTGGTCGAGGAGGCCAGGGTGATCGCGGCCGGCGAGCCGCGGCGCGCCGCCACGCTGCTGGAGATGGCCGGCGGCTCGCCCGCCGACATCGAGGGGGAGGAGGTCACCGAGGCCGCCAGGGCGGGCGACGACGCGGCGCTGTCCGCCTTCGCGAGCATCGGCCACTGGCTCGGCCAGGGCATGGCCGACATGGCGGCGGTGCTCGACCCGGGCTGTTTCATCCTGGGCGGCGGCGTGTCACGGGCGGCGGACCTGTTCATCGACCGGGTCAGGGAGTCGTTCACCCGCGCGCTCACCGGCAGCGGGCACCGCCCGGTCGCCGACATCCGGCTCGCCGAACTGGGCGCGTCGGCCGGGCTGGTGGGCGCGGCCGACCTCGCCCGGCGCCGATGAGCATCACCCGATGCGCCGGTTCTGACCGGGAACGACGGCCCTGTCCGGTAGCGGTCAGGGTGCTGGCCGGGCCGGCGCGCCCCGAACTACCCTGCGCTGCATGACGATCAGGGTCGCGACGTACAACGTGCACGGGATGCGCGACGACGTCCCGGCGCTGGTCCGGGTGATCCGGGCGACCCGGCCGGACATCCTGTGCGTCCAGGAGGTCCCCCGGCGGTGGTCCTGGCGGCGCAAGCGCGCCCGGCTCGCCGCCGAGACCGGGATGATCGTGGCGGCCGGCCGGCGGCGCGGCGGTACCGCGGTGCTGACCGGCCCCGACGTGCGGGTGCTGCGCGCCGAGACCCACCTGCTGCGCTTCTACTTCTTCCTGGAGCGCAGGGCGACGGCGATCGCGGTGGTGGAGTCGGGCGGGCTGCGCGTCGCGGTCGCCTCGGTGCACCTGGACCTGCACGTGGCCGCGCGCGCCCGGCACGCGGAGGAGGCGGTGACGCTGCTGGAGGCGGCGGCCGAGCCGTACGGCGCGGCCCTCGTACTGGCCGGCGACATCAACGAGCAGGCCCACCAGGACACCTTCCGTCACCTGGCGGGCCGCCTCGCCGACTGCTACGCCCGCGCCCCGCGCGGCGAGGGGATGACGTTCAGCGCCAGGCGGCCGGCCAAGCGGATCGACGCGGTCTTCGCCGGCCCCGGCCTGTCGATCGTGTCCTGCGGCGGGGTGGACGCCGATCCCGCCGACCTCGCCGCCGCCAGCGACCACCTGCCGGTCGTGGCCGAGCTGCGGGCCTCCTGACCGCCCGCGCGACCATCTCGATACATGACCCTGGCGAACCGTCGCTGAGCAGGGAACTTGAGGCGGAAAGGGTCATTCATACTGATGTGACACCTGTCCTTGACGAGGCGGATGTCCACACGGGTGAGAGCATCCCCGTACGATTCTGACTATGACCAGCCGCTCACTGCGGCGCGTGGTGGTGACGGGCGCGGGAGCGGCGCTCCTCGCCGGGCTCGTCCTTCCTGGCACGTCGGCCGCCTACGCGCACGCCGATCCCACGCGCCCGCCCGCGCTCGCCGAGTCCTGGCTGCGGACCGAGCGCGTGCGGCTGCAGGGCGACAGCTCCCTCGCCGACGTGGCCGGGCTGTCGAGCACGGACGTCTGGGCGGTCGGCCAGCAGGAGATCTGGGACGCCTGGGAGAACCGCGGCGCGATCGCCCACTGGGACGGCCGGGCGTGGACCCAGGTGGGCATCCGCAACGACGACACCGGCGCCGGATACCTGCGCTCGATCGCCGCCGCAGCGGCGAACGACCTGTGGACGGTCGGCGCCGGGCACGACGGCCTGCCGTACGTCGCGCACGGCGACGGCTCCGGCTTCGACCGGGTGGGCGTCGACCAGCTTCGGGCCAGCGACTGGCTGGCGGGCGTCGCGGCCGTGCCGGGGCGGATGGCCACGGTCGGCAGCCGCGACCGCAAGCCGCTCATCGTCACCCGCACCGGCGCGACCTGGCGGGTGGAGTCCATGCGCGAGGAGGGCACCCTGTACGGCGTGTCGCTCACCGCGAAGGGCGACGGCTTCGCGGTCGGCGACGCCGAGGGCAGGCCGCTGATCATGCGCCAGTCCGGCGGCGGGGCCTGGAAGAGGGTCGCGGTGCCGCGCATCCGCGGCGGCTACCTGCGCGACGTCCACAGCGACGGGCCCAAGCGGGCCCTGGCGATCGGCGGCGTCTACCGCGGTTCGGGCGAGATCTCCCCGCTGGTGCTGTCCTGGAACGGCAAGCGCTGGTCCCAGGTGAAGCTGCCCGACGGCGACGCACGCCTGTACGGCGTGACCGGCGACGGCAAGGGCACCTTCTGGATCTCCGGCCACGACCCCGGCCGCCCCGGCGAGGCGTTCCTGCTGCGACACCAGGGCAAGCACACCGACATCGTGCGCGGCGAGTCCACCGGGTCGCCGCGGACCATGCGGCTACAGGCGGTGAGCCACCTGCCGGGCACCGACGACACCGTGTGGGCGGTGGGCCACGTCATCGACGACAAGGACGCCTACACCGACGTGGTCGAGCGGTTCGGCCCCAAGAGCCCCAAGGCGCTCGACGGCGAGCCCTCGGCCGGCGCGACGCCCGCCACCAGGTCATAGGACCGCCTGAGGGCGGTCAGATCACCGCGCCGTCGTCCCAGCCGGAGCCGCCCGGCGGGCCGTCGCCCTTGCGCACCACCAGCATCACGAACCCGCCGACGAAGGCCGCGACCGCCGCGAACAGCGCCCAGCTCTGCAACTCCCAGCCGAGCAGCACGGCCAGCAGCAGATAGGCGGGACCGCCGAACAGGGCGGCCCAGGCGATCCGCGTGGAGGCGTCGGCCTTGGGCAGCGGCGGCGGGAGCGGGGGGACGTAGTGTCCCTCCTCGTCTTCGGCCGGGGCGCCGGCGGCGTCAACGGCGTCGGCCGCGTCGGTGAGATCACCGTCGGGCGCCGCCCCATCGGCGTCGCCCCCCGTGCCCGGCTCGTCGCCGTCGTGCCCGAGAGGCCGCCTGGCGGGCTCGGAGGGAAGGTTCTCGCTGTCCGGCCAGGGGTGATCCTCCGCGGAGTCCGCGGACGGCTCGTTGAACGAGGCGACGATCTGCCGCCAGACCTCGTCCTCGTCGCTCTGGGGCGTCACGTAGTGGGCCTGTCAGTCATCGAAGTCCCGTGCCTTCTTCCTCCCGAGGCCGCCACACCCATCGGGTCAGTCCCTCTGTAAGGGTACCGAGGCGTGCGTCCTGATGAAGTCCAGGCTCCCCGCGAAGATCTCGCCGGCGTCGTTGTCGAGCGTGGCGACGTGGTAGCTGTCGGCCAGCTCGACGACGGTCAGGTTGCCGCCGGTCAGGCGCTCGCGCAGGAGCCTGACGCTGGTGGGTTTGACGACGTGGTCGTCCGGGCTGTGAAAGACCAGCAGCGGCTGGGTGACCAGGTCCAGCCGCGACCGCACGAGCGACCACAGCCGGGGCAGGGTCGCCGCCGCGCGCACCGGCGTGCGCGCGTAGGCGAGCTCGGTCGCACCCGCTTTCTTGATGTCGCCCGCCACGCCCGCCACCGAGGGGATGACCAGCTTCAGCACCGGGGCCAGGCGCAGCAGTGGCACATCGACCGTCAGCGACGGGTTGACCGCGACCACGCCGCGGACCGCCGCGCCGTGTACCTGGGCCAGCCGCAGCGCCAGGCACGCGCCGAGCGACAGGCCCGCCACGAACACCTCCGCGCAGCGCCCCAGCAGGTCGGCGAAGGTCTTGTCCAGCTCCGCGTACCAGTCCTCCCAGCGGGTGCGGCTCATTTCCTGCCAGGTGGTGCCGTGGCCGGGGAGCCTCGGCAGGGCGACGGTGAGGCCCGCCCCCGCCAGATGCTCGGCCCAGGGCCGCAGCGACTGCGGTGTGCCGGTGAATCCGTGACAGAACAGCACGCCGACGGGGCCTTCGTCACGGTGGTACGGCTCGGCGCCGGGCAGCACGGGCATCGCGCTCCCTCCTTCGGCGGTTCGCCCGATCGTCGCATGAGACACGCTGGTTTGGGGAGAGGAACGCCGGTTTGGCGGTGAGACTTCCCGGCCGGAAGATGGGAAGATGGCTGCCCTACCGTACCGGCGCCGGACCTGAATGGCGGCCCGCGGCGGCCACCGATGCCGAGAAGAGGTGCCCGAGTGTTCTACTGGGTGGTCAAGGCCATCTTGGGGCCGTTCCTTCACCTGGTGTTCCGCCCGTGGGCGGAGGGCACTGACAACGTGCCGCGCGAAGGGCCGGTCATTCTGGCGGGCAACCACCTGTCGTTCGCCGACCACTTCTTCGGCGCGCTGTTCCTGCCGCGCAAGGTCATCTCGCTCGGCAAGGCCGAATACTTCACCGGCACCGGGATCAAGGGCCTGCTGAGCCGGATGTTCTTCTCCGGGGTCGGCACCGTGCCGATCGACCGGTCCGGCGGCAAGGCGAGCGAGGCGGCGCTGCGCACCGGGCTGCGGGTGCTGCGCAACGGGCACGTGCTCGGCATCTACCCCGAGGGCACCCGCTCGCCGGACGGACGCCTCTACAAGGGCAAGACCGGGGTGGCCAGGCTCGCGCTGGAGTCGCGGGTGCCGGTGATCCCGTGGGCGATGGTCAACACCTTCGAGATGATGCCGCCCGGGCGTCCGCTGCCCAAGCTCGGCATCCGGCCGGGGGTGCGGTTCGGCAAACCACTGGACTTCTCCCGTTACTACGGCATGGAGGACGACCGGCTGGTGCTGCGCGCGGTCACCGACGAGATCATGTACGCGCTGATGGAGCTGGCCGGGCAGGAGTACGTCGACAAGTACGCCGCCAGCGCCAAGATCGAGATGGTCCGCGCCGCCCGCGAGGCCAAGGCGGGCGAGCAGGAGGGCTAGCCCGCACCTGGCCGCCGGGCGGCTCAGCGGGTGAGCAGCCCGTGCCGGGCCGCCAGGAAGCCCGCGTGAAACCTGGTGCGGGCGCCGAGGTGCTCGCACAGGGTCTGCACCCGGCGCTGCACGGTACGCGCGCTGAGGCCGAGCTGCCGGGCGATGGCCTCGTCCTTCAGCCCGGTGGCCAGCAGGGTCAGCACCTCGGTGTCGGACGACCGCGGCCACGGGCCGGGCTCGGCCTCGATGGGATCGCCCGTCCCCGCGGGCGCGAGCCGGAGCGGCACGGCGCCCCGCCACAGCGTCTCGAACAGCGCCACCAGCGCGTCGAGCAGCGCCGAGGGGTGTACCACCAGGGCGTCGTTCGGGTCGGGCTCGGAGGCGAGCGGCAGGATCGCGGTACGCCCGTCGGCGATGGCCATCTTGATCGGCACCTCGCCCAGCCGGGCGTGCTCGCCTTCGGCGATGGCCCGCCGGGTGTGCTCCAGCATGACCGGGTCGTCGAAGGCGCGCGGGCCGTAGATCGCCCGTGCCTGGACCCGGCGCATGCTGCGCCGCCGGTTGACCCCCTCGTCGGTGATGTCCACCGCGTACGGCGGATGCACCAGGACCAGGAACTCCTCGGTCGCGTTGCGCTCAAGCTGGAGGAAGCGGCGGGCGACCGCCTCGCGGCCGGTCACCACTTCGAGCACCTCCTCGGGGTGGTGCCCGGACGGGTCGCCGACCTCGGCGGCCAGGGCCGCGGCGGCGGCCCGGCTGTGCGTGATCTCGTCGTGCCTGCGCGCCACCAGGATGTCGATCGCCACGTTGGGCGGGGTCGCGAACAGCCGGAGCGGGCGGCCCGCCACCCGGGTGACCAGCCCGAGGTTCTCCATCCTGGGCAGCATCCGGCGGATCGCGGTCACCGAACTCCCGGTCCCCGCGGAAAGGCCGCTCAGCGTGGACGGCCCGTGCCGCAGCAGCGCCCGGTAGGCGTTCTCCTCCGCGGCGCTGACCCCCAATCCCTCCAGCAGACGCCGTTCCGCCATGCTCGGTGCCCCCATCCGTACGTGCCGGCGGCTGACACTTTACTCATGGAGTCGGGTTCACGACATGTCAGGTCCTCGCCATGGGCTGGCCATAGACAGGGATACGTCCTTGCGATTAGGACTTTGAACGATCTTTTCCTAATTGTGGAGGTTGTCGATGACCCTCCGGCAAGGGCGGTTTTGGCGCCGTTCCGCCGTGAACTTATCCGTCACCACCATCTCCCTCGCGACCGCCGTGGCCTCCACGGCGCTCATCGGACAGGCCCCGGCCGCGGCGACCCGGGCCACGTCGCCCACAGAGATCACCGCCGCGCCACGCTCCTACGATGTCACCCTGATCACCGGTGACCGTGTCCACGTCACCGAGTCGGCCGGCGGCCGGAGTGCCGCCACGGTCACGCCCGCCAGGCGCGGGAACGCCCTGCCGTCCGGGTTCCGCATTCAGCAACGCGACGGCGACACGTACGTCTACCCCAACGACATGCTCGGTTTGATCCCGGATCGCCTGGATCCCGAGCTGTTCAACGTCACCACGCTGGCCGAGGAAGGGCTCACCGACGCCGGACCGGCGGCCATTCCGCTCATCCTCACCTATGCGAAGAACGCCGCCAAGGCGGCGGTTCCCCAGCTCACCACGCTGCGTACGCTGGAGAGCATCGGCGGGGCGGGGGCGACCCTGGACAAGGCCAAGGCGGCCGGCTTCGGCGGCGCGCTCCTCAAGCTCGCCGCGTCCGGCCGTACCAAGGCCGCGACCCCGCTGGACGGCGTGCGGAAGATCTGGCTGGACCGCAAGGCCAGATCGACGCTGGACCGCAGCACGCATCAGATCGGCGCGCCCGCCGCGTGGGCCGCCGGATTCGACGGGACCGGCACCACCGTGGCGGTCCTGGACAGCGGCGTGGACGCCGGGCACCCCGACCTCGCCGGGCGGATCGCCGCTTCACGGGATTTCACCGGCATCGGCACCGGTGACCAGTACGGGCACGGTACGCACGTCGCCGCCATCCTCGGCGGCAGCGGCCAGGGCTCGGGCGGCGCGCGCAAGGGCGTCGCCCCCGGCGCGAGGCTGCTCGACGGCCGGGTACTCGACGGCGGAGGAATGGGTTTCGCGTCCTGGGTCATCGACGGGATGGAGTGGGCCGCGGGGGAACAGGACGCCGACGTGGTCAACCTGAGCCTAGGTTTCGCCGAGCCCGGCGGACCGGTCACCGAGGCGGTGGGCGACCTCACCCGTAGATACGGCACGCTGTTCGTGGTGGCCGCGGGCAACTCCGGCTGTCAGGCGTGCGTCGGCAGCCCCGGCGACGCTCCGGAGGCCCTGACCGTCGGCGCGGTGGATCGCGAAGACGGGCTCGCCGGCTTCTCCAGTTTCGGGCCGGTCGGCATGCAGCGCGCGGTCAAGCCCGACGTCACCGCGCCCGGCGTGGGCATCGTCGCGGCCAGGGCGAAGGGCACCGCGCTCGGCGAGCCGGTGGACGCCACCTACACCAGGATCTCCGGCACCTCCATGGCCACCCCGCACGTCGCCGGTGCCGCCGCGCTGCTGCGCCAGGCCCGGCCCGGGATCACCACGGCCGAGCTGAAGTCGCTGCTCATGGGCACCGCCAAGCCGACCGCCGGCGTCTCCGTGGACAAGCAGGGCACCGGCCGGGTCGACATCGCCGCGGCCCTCGCCCAGCCGGTCCAGGCGTCCTCCGGGTCCGTGGACTTCGAGCTCGTGGTGACCCCTGAGGGTGAGCCGGTCACCCGCACCGTGAGCTATCGCAACCCCTCGGCGACGCCGGTCACGCTCGATCTCACGGCGGGCGGTGCGTTCACCGTCGCTCCGGCCCGGCTCGACCTGCCCGCCGGCGGCACCGGCCAGGTGACCGTCACCCTCGACCCGGCCAGGGCCGAGGCCGGGTGGCAGCGCATCGAACTGGTCGCCAAGACCGCCGGCGGCCCGGCGCTGCGCACGCTGCTGACCGCCAACGCAGAGCCGAAGCGGGCCGAGCTGAACGTCAAAGCGCTCGCCAGGGACGGCCGGGAGACCAAGCCGGTGGTCAACATCGTCAACGTGGAGGACGGCGGGCTGGACGGCCGCGCGCTGCCCGGCGACCCGGTCCAGTGGTGTGATGAGGGCCAGTTGCCCGGTTCCTGTGTGCGCGTTCTTCCCGGGACCTACTCCGTGCTCGGGCGGGTCATCACCGTCCACCCGAGCCTGGACCCGCTGGAGGAGGGCATCCGCGGCAGCGTGCTGCACACCACCTTCGCCGGCGATCCCGAGGTGGAGGTGACCGGCGACACCGAAGTGGTGCTCGACGCCCGCAAGGCGGTCGAGATCGAGATCGATACGCCACATCCCGACGCACAGGCGGTTCCGGAGGGTGCGACCAAGCTGATCTGGCACCGGAAGCCGGTGAAGGGCGCCGACATCGTCGACGCCTACCTGCCCGCGGGCAGCCTCCAAGAACGCTTCTTCGCCACGCCGACCGAGAGCGTGACCAAGGGCGAGTTCGGGTTCGCCAGCAGATGGCGGCTGGCCGCGCCGCAGATCACCCTGCGGACGCCGGGCGTCGACCTCGACCCGCGTTACTACGACGCGGTCTGGTTCAGCGACGAGTCCACCCAGTTCCCGCGCCTGGACGGCGAAGCCGACCTGACGGCCGTCGACGCCGGGCGGGCCAGGCCGGAAGACCTCGCCGGCAAGGACCTGCGAGGCAGGCTCGCGCTGGTCCGCCGGGACCCGGCGGCCACCGTCGCCGCGCAGTCCAACGCCGCCGCCGCGGCGGGCGCCAGGCTGGTGGCGATCTACAGCGACACGCCCGGCCTGGACGGGGTCTTCCCCGGCACCGGGACGAAGCTCACCGTCCCGACCGTGCGGCTGACCCACGAGGAGGGCCTCAAGCTGCTGGAGCGGATGCGTGCGGGGCCCGTGGTCGTCCACGCCACCGGTGTGGTGGCCAGCCCCTACGCCTACGAGGTCTACGAGCGCGAGGAGGGACGCATCCCGGCCGAGCTGAAGTACACGGTGGCGCCGGAGGAAGCGGCCACGGTCGAGACCACGTACCGGACCCAGCTCACCGACAAGGTGGTCCTGTCGGAGACCAGGTTCGGCTGGCAGCCCTGGGAAGTCGGCTCCTACGAGGCCTGGCACCCGCAGTACGCGCCGCGCACCCGGGTGGACTACGTCACCGCCGATCCCGAGCTGAGCTGGGAGGCGACGGCGGTCGCGCCGGAGAGGTACTACAACGTCATCTGGCAGCCGCCGGACCTGTCGCGGATCTCGCTGTCGGAGTTCACCAACCGGCCGCTCAAGCCGGGGGAGGTGACGAAGCTCGACTGGTTCCGGCAGCCGCTCGCCCCGGGCGTGCGGCAGTACGACCAGTTGCGCAGGACCGGCGACCTGCTTCACGTGGACATACAGGCGTACGTGGACGCCCACGGCAACACCGGGACCGTCGGCACGGGCCGCTTCCCGGGCGCGACGACGACCGACTTCCGCCTGTACCAGGGGGACACGCTGGTCGCGCAGACCGAGGGGGTTCCGGCAGGGACGATCGCACTGCCGCCGGAGCCCGCGGGCTACCGGATCGAATACGACGTGCGGACCCCAGGCTCCTACGCCAAGCTGTCCACCAGGACCAAGGCGGTGTGGACGTTCGGCTCGCAGCGCCCGCAGGGCGAGGAGACCGTGGTCGTCCCGTTGCTGCTCGCCGCGTACGACGTGCCGGTGGACATCCAGAACAGGAGCGGTGGCGACGAGTTCGGCCTGCGGCTGTACCACCAGCGTGGCTCGGAGGCCGCCGAGATCAAGGACGTGTCCCTGGAGGTGTCCTACGACGACGGCGTGACCTGGCGGCCCGTTGACCGCCTGGAGGGCAAGGGCGGTGGCCTGTACGACGTCTCGGTGGGCTCACCGGGCGGCGAGTTCGTCTCGCTCCGCCTCAAGGCCACCGACCAGAGCGGGAACAGCCTCTCCCAGGAGGTGATCCGCGCCTACGCCCGCCGCTGACCCGTCCGGCCGGAACGGATTCGGCGAGCGGGGATCATGAGGGAGGCCGTCCCTCACTCCCGGTAGACCCCGGGAGTGAGGGACGCGTTCGTTTTCCGGCCGCCGGGACGCGGCTGTGCCGGACGCCGTTCCGCCACGCTCGGTGCCCTCATCCGTACGTGCCGGTGGCTGACACGCCTCCAAGGGAGTCGGGTTTACGACATGTCAGGTCTTCGCCATGTCCGGACGTGGACAGCCGGATGTCCAGGCGATTAGGAATTAGGACGATCTTTTCCCCCTTTGTGGAGGTTGCCAATGGGCCTCCGGCCGGGATCGCCGCGCTGGCGTCGTGCCGCCCTGACCGTGTCCGTCACCACCGTCTCGCTGGCCACCGCGGTGGCCGCCACGATGCTCACCGGGACGGATGCGGCGGCGCTCAGCGCTCCCTCCGCCCAGGGGCTCACCGCAGGGCAGCGCTCCTACGACGTCACCCTGATCACCGGTGACCGCGTGCACGTCACCGAGTCGGCCGGCGGCCGGAGTGCCGCCACGGTCACGCCCGCCAGGCGCGGGAACGCCCTGCCGTCCGGATTCCGCGTCCAGCAACGCGACGGCGACACGTACGTCTACCCCAACGACATGCTCGGTTTGATCCCGGATCGCCTGGATCCCGAGCTGTTCAACGTCACCACGCTGGCCGAAGAGGGGCACACCGACGCCGGGTCCGGCTCCATCCCGCTCATCCTCACCTACGCCGAGAACGCCGGGACCGCCGCCAAGGCGGCGGTCCCGCAGCTCGACCGGGTGCGCGCCCTGTCCAGCATCGGCGGGGCGGGGGCGACCCTGGACAAGGCCAAGGCGGCCGGCTTCGGCGGCGCGCTGGCCAGGCTGGCCGCCTCCGGCCGTACCAAGGCCGCGACCCCGCTGGACGGTGTGCGGAAGATCTGGCTGGACCGCAAGGTCGGCTCGGTACTGGACCACAGCGTGCCGCAGATCGGCGCGCCCGCCGCCTGGGCGGCCGGATTCGACGGCGCGGGCACCACCGTGGCGGTCCTGGACAGCGGCGTGGACGCCGGGCACCCCGACCTCGCCGGGCGGATCGCCGCCGAAAAGGATTTCACCGAGACGGGCGAGGGCGACCAGCACGGGCACGGCACGCACGTCGCCGCCATCCTCGGCGGCAGCGGCCAGGGCTCGGCCGGCGCGCGCAAGGGCGTCGCCCCCGGCGCGAAGCTGATCAGCGGCCGGGTGCTCGACGGCGGAGGAATGGGCTTCGCCTCCTGGATCATCGCGGGCATGGAGTGGGCGGCGGCCGAGCAGCACGCCGACATCGTCAACCTGAGCCTTGGCACCGCGGAGCCCGGCGGGCCGCTCACCGAGGCGGTGGGCGACCTCAGCCGCAGGTACGGCACGCTGTTCGTGGTGGCGGCCGGCAACTCCGGCTGTCAGGCGTGCGTCGGCAGCCCCGGCGACGCCCCGGAGGCCCTGACCGTCGGCGCCGTGGACGGCCAGGACCGGCTCGCCGACTTCTCCAGTTTCGGGCCGGTCGGCATGCAGCGCGCGGTCAAGCCCGATGTCACCGCGCCCGGCGTGGGCATCGTCGCGGCCAGGGCGAAAGGCACCGCGCTCGGCGAGCCGGTGGACGACTCCTACACCAGGATCTCCGGCACCTCGATGGCCACCCCGCACGTCGCCGGCGCCGCCGCGCTGTTGCGCCAGGCCCGGCCCGGGATCACCGCCGCCGAGCTGAAGTCGCTGCTGATGGGCACCGCCAAGCCGGGCACCGGTATCCCCGCCGACAAGCAGGGCACCGGCCGGATCGACGTCGCCGCCGCGCTCGCCCAGCCGGTCCAGGCGTCGCCGGGATCGGTGGACTTCGGGCTCGTGGTGATCCCGAAGGGCGAGCCGGTCGCCCGTACGGTGACCTACCGAAACCCCTCGACCGCGCCGGTCACGCTCGACCTCACCGCGGGCGGCGCGTTCACCGTCGCTCCGGCCCGGCTCGACCTGCCCGCCGGCGGCACCGGCCAGGTGACCGTCACCCTCGACCCGGCCAGGGCCGAGGCCGGGTGGCAGCGCGCCGAACTGGTCGCCAGGACCGCCGGCGGTCCCGCGCTGCGCACGCTGCTGACCGCCAACGCCGAGCCCGAGCGGGCCGAGCTGAAGGTCGTGCCGATCGCCAGGGACGGCCGGGTGACCAGGTCCGTGGTCAACATCGTCAACGTGGCCGACGGCGGGCTGCACGGCCGCGCGCTGCCCGGCGACCCGGTCCAGTGGTGCGACGGCGGGAGCGTCCCCGGCTCGTGCGTACGGGTCCTGCCCGGCACCTACTCCGTGCTGGGGCGGGTCACCACCGTCCACCCCAGCCTGGACCCCTTCGACGACGGCCTGCGCGGCAACATCCTGAACGCCACTTTCGCCGGCGACCCCGAGGTGAAGGTCACCGGCGACACCGAAGTGGTCCTCGACGCCCGCAAGGGCACCGAGATCAAGATCGACACCCCGCACCGGGACGCCCAGGCCGGGCCGAGCGGAGCCACCAAGCTGACCTGGCACCGGGCCCCCGAGAAGGGCCCGGACAACGTGGACTCCTACCTGCCCGCGGGCAGCCAGGAGGAGCGGCTCTTCGCGACGCCGACCCGGCGGGTGACCAAGGGCGAGTTCGGGTTCGCCAGCAGGTGGCGGCTGACCGCGCCGGAGATCACCCTGCGGACGCCCGGCATCGACCTCGACCCGCGTTACTACGACGCCGTCTGGTTCAGCGACGACACCACCCAGTTCCCGCGCCTGGACGGCAACGCGCTGCTCCTGGCCGCCGACGCCGGGCGCGCCACCGCCAAGGACCTCGCGGGCAAGAACCTGCGGGGCAGGCTCGCGCTGGTCCGGCGGGACCCGTCGGCCACGGTCGCCGCGCAGTCCAACGCCGCCGCGGCGGCGGGCGCCAGGCTGGTGGCGATCTACAGCGACACGCCCGGCGTGGACCCGGTGTTCCCCGGCACCGGGACGAAACTGTCCGTCCCGACCCTGCGGCTGACCCACGAGGAGGGCCTGCGGCTACTGGAGCGGATGCGCAAGATCCCCGTCCTCGTCCTCGCCACCGGTGTGGTGGCCAGCCCCTACGCCTACGAGGTCTACGAGCGCGAGGAGGGGCGCATCCCGGCCAGGCTGGAGTACACCGTGCGGCCGAGGTCGATGGCCACGGTGAAGACCACGTACCGGAGCCGGCTCACCGACAAGGTGGTCCTGTCGGAGACCAGGTTCGGCTGGCAGCCCTGGGAGGACGGTTCCTACGACTCCTGGCACGCGCAGTACGCGCCGCGCACCCGGGTGGACTACGTCACCGCCGACCCCAAGGTGACCTGGGAGGCGATGGCGGTCGCGCCGGAGCGCAACTACAACGCCATCTGGCAGCCGAAGGACGTGCCGCGGATCGCCCTGTCGGAGTTCACCAACCGGCCGCTTTCGGCGGGGGAGCGGAGCGAACTGGACTGGTTCCGGCAGCCGATGGCGCCGGGCGTGCGGCAGTACGACCAGTTGCGCAGGACGGGCGACCTGCTTCACGTGGACATGCAGGCGTACGTGGACGCCCACGGCAACACCGGGACCACGAGCACGGGCCACTTCCCGGGCGCGACGACGAGCGACTTCCGCCTGTACCGAGGCGAGACGCTGATCGCCGAGACCGAAGCCACTCCGGCGGGCACCATCGCCCTGCCGGCGCAGCGGGAGGACTACCGGATCGAGTACGAGATCCGCACGCCCGGACCGTACGCCCAGTTGTCCACCAGGACCCGGGCGGAATGGACGTTCGGCTCACAGCGCCCGGAGGGTGACGCGACCACGGTGGTGCCGTTGCTGCTGGCCGAGTACGACGTGCCCGTGGACATCCAGAACCGGGCCGGGGGCGACAAGTTCGGGCTGCGGCTGTACCACCAGCGCGGCTCGGACCCCGCCCGGATCAAGGACGTGTCCCTGGAGGTCTCCTACGACGACGGCACCACCTGGCGGCCCGTTGACCGCCTGCGCGCCACGGGCGGCAACGCCTACGAGGCCAGGCTCGGCCGTCCCGGGGGCGAGTTCGTCTCCCTCCGCCTGAAAGCCACCGACCAGCGCGGGAACAGCCTCTCCCAAGAGGTGATCCGCGCCTACGCCCGCCGCTGAACCCGTCCGGCCGGAACGGGTACGGCAAGCGGGAACCATGAGGGAGGCCGTCCCTCACTCCCGGCGACCCCGGGAGTGAGGGACGCGATCTCTGCCCCGACAGGTCAGGGGCGTTTCCAGAAGGCGCGGGAGGAGCGCGCGCCGCCGTCGTTGGGGCGGCGGTGAGTGCCGAGCGTGCCCGGGGCCGGTGTGTCGCCGCCGGTGAGGCGGGTCAGCAGGGTGAACGCGCGCCGCCACAGACCACGCGGGTCCGCGCCCGGGACTTCGGCCGCCACGAGGTCCCTGGCCAGATCGGCCAGCTCCTGGTGGCCGCCGAGGTGCCCGGCCAGGACCGCCAGGCGGCTGCCGAGGTCGGCCAGGTACCCGGCCAGCGCGGGGTCGGGCAGCGACTCGGCGGCGCGCAGCCGTTCCAGTTCGGAGACCAACTGCGGCCGTACCGACTCGAACGCGTGCGGCACCGGCCGCACCGGGGCGGTGAAGCCGCGCTGTGGCCTCGGGCCGGGCTTCGCCGGCGCGGGGAAGGCCCGGCCCTGGGCCGGCGCGCCGGCGAACCCCTCGGGCGCGGCGAACGCCCCAGGGGCCTGCGGGGCGAACGACGCCGCCATGGCCTGCGCCCCGAACCCGATCTGCCCCCCACCGCCCGCGGCGGGCGCGTCCCATCCGCTCGGCGGTTCCACCGGCTGCACGACGCGGTGCTGCGGCCCGCCCTCGGCCACCACCCGCGTGTCGATCGCGACGAACGCCGTAAACCTGCACAGCACGCCGTACTTCAGAGACGTCGCGACGATCGTCTCCTCCAGCGCGCGGTCGCCCATCGCGTAGCGGTCCTCCAGCGCGCGCAGCCGCGCCCGCGCCCACACGGCCCGCACCGCCGGGTTGCCGGAGGCCGCGCCGGTCACCTCGCGCTCCCACGGCCGCCCGCCCGCCGCCAGCCCGCGCACGGTCAGCGTGGCCGCCGCGCCGCTCGCGGCCCGGTAGCGGCCGAAGACCGAAAGCGGCACCCCGGAGAACAGCGACCCCGGCCGGGTCACCGTGTCGGGGAGCAGCTCGAACCCGTCGGCCTTCAGCGACAGGTCGGTCACCAGTGGCGCGCCGATCCGCCGGTGGATGTGCTCCATCGCCTCGTCCAGCCGGTCCTCCGACTCCACCAGCTCGCAGCGGCCCGCGCCGAGCCCGGCCAGCCGGCCCAGGAACCCGGCGTTCACCGCGCGGTCGATGCCCACGGTGTGCACGCGCACCTGCGCCAGCCGGGCGCCGGTACGCTCCAGGATCTGGTCCTCGTTGCCGACCTGGCCATCGGTGACCAGCACCAGGACCCGATCGCGCTCGCCGTCGGCCAGCAGGCCGAGGGCCCGTTCGATCGGTGACAGCATCTCGGTGCCGCCCCGTGCCTCCAGCCTGGCCAGATGCTCCACGGCCCGGTAGCGGTTGCGGTCGGTGGCCGCCACCAGCCCCTCGGGCAGGTGCTCCGGATGCTCCACGACGGTGTCGAAGGACAGCACCGCGAAGCGGTCGTCCGAGGTCAGGGTGTCCACGATCCGCGCCGCGGCCCGCCGGGCGGCGACCATCTTCCAGCCGCCCATGCTGCCCGAACGGTCGAGTACGAGCACCACGTCACGCGGCGTCCGCACGGCCTCGCCGGCCGGCGGCATCACGGTCAGCGCGAACGTGCCCTCGCCGCTCGCGGCGTCCTCGTCGTCGGCGACCATGGCGAGCGCCGTGGAGGTCTCGAAGGCAAGGCGCAGGATGAAGTCGCGGTCCAGGCGTTCGCCGGGCCGCAGGCTGACGTTGGTGCCGTCGATGGAGACCACGTGCAGGCTGGATCGCATCTCGCGCAGGTCCAGCCCGGCCGGGTCGACGTTGACGGCCAGCGACAGGCGTACGGGGTTGGGGAACCCGGGCAGCAGCACCGGCGGCGAGATGCGCGAGGCGTCCGGCGCGGCGTCGGTGTCGGGCTCCACGCCCGGCCCTGCCGGGGCGTCGTCCAGCGGCGCGCCCGGGATGTACCGCGGGGCCACCACCAGCGGGAAGCGGAAGGTCGCGGCGCCGTCCTCGTACGGCAGCGGCTGGCTCAGCGTGAGGCGTACCCGGACCTTCTCGCCGGGCACGATGTTGCCGACCCTGATGCTGAAGACGTCGGGCCGGTCCTCTTCGGCGATCGCGGCACGCCTGCCCTCGGCGATGGCCCGGTCGTAGTCGGCCCGCGCCTGGCCGCGCTCCTTGAGCAGGCCCTCGACCACCCGGTCGTCGGCCTCCATCCGGAACGCGGTGACCGCCGCCCTGGGCGGCAGCGGGAAGATGTAGGTCGCCTCCAGCGGGAGGTCGAACGGGTTGTGGAAGCCCTGGGTCACCTCGACGGCGGCGATCAGGCCGGTCACGTCGGCGGTGACGTCCAGGCTCTCCAGCGGCAGGTTGCCCCGCTCGGTGCGCAGCGTACCGAGACCCGCGTCGGGATCAGGGACGCACTCCTCCGGCCGCAGCGAGGTGATCGGAACAATCATGCGGTGCTCCCTTCCGGGTGGCTGACGTGAGTCGGGCCCGCTAGATCTGTCGCATCCTCTGCACCGCTTCGCGCAGAGCCCCGCCCGCCGCCGATCGGCCCCGCCGCGTCTATCACGTTGCTCCGTGTGCCGCTCTGCGCGGCGGTTGGTCCGGCATCCATCGGGCTGCTTTGTGCGCCGGGGTGCGTGGCCGGTGGTCCGATGTCGGTCGGGTCCACCGGGTCTATCGCGTTGCTTTGCGTGTCGGGGTGAGCTGTGGGTGGTCCGGTGGCGATCAGGCCCCGCTCGGCGAGTACGGCGAGTAGTGGCGCGGCGGCGGCGGTGATGGCCGCGAGGTCGCTGGGCGCGGGTGTCCGGCCCGCGCCGTCGAGCAGCACGGTCACGCCGTACGCCAGCCGTACGCCGTGGACCATGCCCGCCGCCTGCCCGTCGAGCTCCGGCGGAGTCGGACTCGGGGCCGGAGCCGGGAACGGCGGCGCGGCCCAAAAGCGCGAGCGGGCTTTGGCCGGCTCCGGCGGCGCGGGCCGGGGAGATGGTCCCTCCGGTTCATCCGCCTGCGGCCGGGGGACCTGGGCGACGGTGGCGAGGTGCGCGTCGGTGGCCCCCGCCAGCCGGGTCTGGATCTCGGCGATCGACAGGCCGTCCGCCTGCAGGCGTTTGATCGCGACGAGCTGGAGCAGGTGGCGCCGCCCGTACAGGGCGATCCGGCCGCGGCGGGTGAGCGGCGGATCGACCAGGCCGATCGTCGTGTACCACCGGATCAGGCGCGCCCCGGGCACCTCGCGGACCCGGCCGTTCGCCGCCTGGGCCGCCCTGCCCGCGCCGCCGGCGGCTGTCTGCGCGGCGGCGGCGTTGCCGGACCTGGCGCGCAGCGTGTCGGCCGCGCGCTCGGCCAGCTCGCTGAGGGTCCAGGTTTCGCTCATACCGTGATGGTGACACTGTAATTATGACAGTGTCAAGTGTTGGGCATATGCCGCGAACGGCTGGGTAGCGGGATGAAACTGACCTTGATGTCGATTTCGGGGAGGGGATGCGACATGGCCGCCATCACGGGCGCGCTGCCGCCGGATGAGAGGAAGGTCGTGGGCGAGGCCCTGCAGGGGGCGCTCATCGATCTGATCGACCTTTCACTCGTGGCCAAGCAGGCACACTGGAACATCGTCGGCCACCACTTCCGGCCGCTGCACCTTCAACTGGACGAGATCGTCTCGCTCGCCCGCGAACACACCGACGTGATGGCCGAGCGCGCCGTCGCCCTCGGGATGAACCCTGACGGGCGCTCCGCGACCGTGGCCCGCGCCACGGAGCTGCCGCAGCCCGACGTGGGATGGATCAACGACGGCAAGGTGGTCGCCCTGATCACCGACGCGCTGGAGGGCATGGTCGAACGGATGCGCGAGCGGGTGAAGGCGACTGAAGAGGCCGATCCGGTGACCCAGGATCTCCTGATCAAGGCGACCCAGGACCTGGAGAAGCAACACTGGATGATGCAGGCCCAGCGTTAACACCGCCTGCCCGATCACCCCGGCGCAGTCCGGGACGACCCGACCACCCGGGCCCGGCCCGACGGACCCCCTCCGATCTTCGGAGGGGGCGACGTCGCCGGGCCCGCCGTCTACTTGGTGGCCAAGATCGCAGTGGATGGGCCTGACTCTGCCCGCCGCCAAGAAACTTGAATGGGACGGTGTCGGGGACCGGCCGGAGCGGCGGGTGAGAAGTACAGGCGGCGGCTGTCCCGCGGGAAGGCCAAGCCGCCAAGGGGCCCGGTGACCTGTGGCGGCCCGGGCCGATGGTGCCGCCGATGGTGGTCAGGGAACCGCCCCGGAGTGCAGGTGGGGTCGTCCGGCGGGAAGCGCAGGTCGCGAAGGGGTTCGGTGGCCTGGTGTCGTCCCTGGCCTGGTGGAGGGGGCAGGGGCGGAAGGGGTCGGTGATCTTGTATGTGGTGGCTCCGATGGCGGTCAGGGACTGCTCAGAGTGCTGGGGTGCAGGTGGGGCCGTGCGGCGGGAAGCGCAGGTCGCGAAGGGGTTCGGTGGCCTGGTGTCGTCCCTGGCCTGGTGGAGGGGGCAGGGGCGGAAGGGGTCGGTGATTTTGTATGTGGTGGCTCCGATGGCGGTCAGGGACTGCTCAGAGTGCTGGGGTGCAGGTGGGGCCGTGTGGCGGGAAGCGCAGGTCGCGAAGGGGTTCGGTGGCCTGGTGGAGGGGGGTCAGGGGCGGAAGGGGCCGGTGATCTTGTATGTGGTGCCGCCGATGGCGGTCAGGGACTGCCCAGAGTGCTGGGGTGCAGGTGGGGCCGTGTGGCGGGCAGCCCAGGTCGCGAAAGGGTTCGGTGGCCTGGTGTCGTCCCTGGCCTGGTGGAGGGGGGTCAGGGGCGGAAGGGGCCGGTGATTTCGTATGTGGTGCCGCCGATGGCGGTCAGGGAACGGCTGGGGCGGCGGGCGAGGGTGGGGCGGGTGGAGAAGTACAGGCGGCGGCCGTCCGGTGAGAAGGCCAGGCCGGTGATCTTCGAGCGGTCCTGGCCGGTCAGCCGGAGCAGCGGACCCGGGCCCGCCGCGTCGGGCGTGACCACACTGATCTCCAGCGCGCCGCCGTCTTCCGCGGTGTAGAGGTCGTGGCCGCGGTGCGGTGGGTCGGCGAGCAGGCGTCCGCCGCCGTAAATGACGTCCAGGCGTTCGGCCGCCGCGTCGTACGCCCACACCTTGCCGTCGCCGGTGGTGGTGAGGGCGAGCACGCCGTCCGCGTAGTGGCAGCCGCCGGTCCTGGCGAAGTGCACCGCCTCCGGCACCTGGTGCCGCGCCGGGGTGAACAGCGAGGCCGGGCTGGGCACCGGCCGCCAGGCGACCCGCCCCGGGGCGGGGCCGGGCGCGTGGCACAGCACCTCAAGCTCGCCCTCGATCAGCTCGCCCCAGTCCATCGGCCTGAAGCGGTAGAGGCAGCCGTCGTCCTCGTCCTCTGTCAGGTAGACGACCCTCCGATCGGCGTCGCAGGCGAGGGCCTGGTGCTTGAACCGGCCCATGGCCAGGCGGGGCATGGCCGCGCGAACGCCGTACGGGTCGCACTCGAAGATGCGCCCGAGGACGGTGCTCTCGCCCGACAGCCAGGTACGCCACGGGGTCGCGCAGCCGGCGCGGTTGAGGGTGGCGCCGGACAGGATGCGGTAGGCGTCGCGTACCGAGCCGTCCGGGCGGAACTTGATCGCGGACGCGCCGCCGAGCAGCGGGACCGCCGAGTTGGAGACGTAGATCCAGCCCTCGCCGTCAGGGACGCACGCACCGGCGTCGGGCGCGGCGTGCCAGCGCAGGCCGCCCACGGTATGCCCGGTGCGGGCGATGACCCGGCCGCTGAACCCGGCCGGCAGGGCAATGCCGTCGTGGTCGGGCGGCAGCAACGGGCCGTACGGGCCCTCCGCGCCGGGCGCGCTCCCGCCCGCCGCGGCCACGCGCCACAGCGATCCGTTCAGCGCCCGGGCAGTACACGGGCCCGTCCGGGCGTACGTACGGCGCAGCATCGGGACCTGCCTCCACATGTCCGGGGCGCGACGTATTCACGACCACGCTACCCGCGGGCCATCGGTCAGGGTCGATTGGATCGGCGGGCCGTTAACGGCCGGGAATATCCGGACTCCTGGCGGCCTAACGTCACACGAAGCTCCCACCCGCCCCCAGCACAAACCGCCCATACCCTCGTATCCGCCCCGCCCAGAGCCCGAATCTCGATCTCGCCGACCCCGTACCGGGCTTACCCAGGAACGGCGGTCCGCAACACCGAGCACCCCCGCCAGGACACCCTGCGCCTGGCGCGAGTGCGGCGAAGTGCCTGATGCGAGGGCCGGGGGCGTGGGAGATCCGGTGCTACGTATGTCATCCGGTACTTCGCCGCACTTCACATTCGTGGCGCTCTTGGTGGCGCGAGTACCGGGGGCCTGGAGTGCCTGGTGCCCGCGTGCCAACCGGTACTTCACCGCACCTGGCATCGTCCTCCACGGCCTGTCCACGGCAATCTTGTGGGCGGGAGATGCGCGCCGCGATGTGCGGTCCAAGGCGGTGTCCAGGCAGCGATGGATCTTGCGGGGTGGAGTCCCGGATCGGGTCCAGGGCCCGCAGTCGCATGAAGCCCACACCACGGTTCCCGTGGGTGGCGGGCACGCATGGGTACGAGGGGTTTCTCTTCTCCAGGGTGGGATACGGCGAAGTGCCTGATGGGAACGTCGGCGGCATGGGCGGTTCGGTACCCGGATGGCGTCCGGACCGCCACCGCACCTGGTGTCGCCCTCCGCGAGCCGGGCGCATCTGGGCGCGGCGGCCTTGTCTCGGGGTTTTGCAGGGAGCGGGGACGGCCAGGTGGAGGAGGCCGGCCGCGCCTGGCCGTTCGCGTCCGGGGGCGCGGCCGGAGTACGGAGAGTCGGGGTTAGGTGAGGGGTATGGACCAGGTTTGTTCGATGACGGGGGTGCCTTCCTCGTCGCCGGGCTCCTCGTGGGTCAGTTGGAAGCCGGCGCGTTGGTAGAGGCGGCGGGCGTCGGTGAGGACGGGGCGGGTCCATAGCATGATCTGCTGGTAGCCGACGGCGCGGGCGAAGGATACGCACTCGTCGATGAGGCGACCGCCGAGGCCCAGGCCGCGGGCGAACGGCTCGACGAGGAGCATCCGGAGCTGGGCCGTCTCGTCGTCCTTGCGCACGCAGAAGACGCAGCCGGCCCGTTCGCCGTCCACCTCGGCGATCCAGCCCGCCTCGCGGGCGGGGTCGTGGTGGTCGGCGTAGTCGGCGACGATCCGCGCGACCAGGCCCTCGAAGCGCTGCCCCCAGCCCTGCTCGTGGGCGTAGAGGACGCCGTGCCGGAACACCACCCAGCCCAGGTCGCCGGTGCGCGGGGGGCGGATCACATACCCGCCGCCGGAGCGGATCTCGTCGCCGAGGGTCTGCTCGATCACCGACATGGCGGTGACGAGCCGGCCCCGGCCGTCGTCGCCGAGCTTGGCCAGCATCTCCTCGACCCGCTCGTCGGAGCGTTTGTCGAGCTCGGCGAAGGTGGCCCGCCCCATCTCGGTGAGCCGGACGACCTGCCGCCGCCCGTCGGCGGCGGAGCGCTCCCTGGTGGCCAGCCCCTCGCCCTCGAACCGCGCCAGGATGCGGCTCAGGTAGCCCGCGTCGAGCCCCAGGTCGCGGCGCAGGTCGGTGACCTCGCTGTGCCCGCCCTCGCGCCGGTGCTGCTCCAGCTCGTACAGCACCCGGGCCTCGGTCAGCGAGTAGGGCGTGTACATCGTCTCGGCCTGGAGGGCGCCGATGACCCCCGTGTAGAAGCGGTTGAAGGCGCGCACGGCGGCCACGCGGTCATCGACCGTCATCGCTGTCTCCTTCCGGGACGAGTAGTTCGTTGACCGAGTCAAAGAATAGCTTGATCGACCTCCACCGGCAACTCGCCGGAACCAGATGGAACTAGCGCGAACACGATCGAAGCGGGCATGGCACGATGCTCCTGGACCGGCCCCCGAGCGATTTTCTGAACACGAGATGGGAGATCCATTGCCTCTGTTCGACATGCCCCTGGCCGAGTTGCGCGACTACCTCCCCACAAGGGATGAACCCGCCGACTTCGATGACTTCTGGAAGCGGACCCTCACCGAGGCCGAGGCGTTCGATCTGGCCGCCGAGTTCAAGCCGCACGACGCCGCCCTGACCTCCGTGGACGTGTACGACACCGCCTTCGCCGGCTGGCGCGGGCACCGCATCAACGCCTGGTTCATCCTGCCGCGCCACGTCCCGGACCCGGTCCCTTGCGTGGTCGCCTACATCGGCTACAGCGGCGGGCGGGGCTTCCCGCACACCCATCTCGAATGGCCCGCCGCCGGCTACGCCGTGCTGGTGGTGGACACCAGGGGCCAGGGCGGGTCCAACCCCGGCAGGCCGGGCGCGACCGCCGACCCGGACGGCGGCGACTTCGCCGCCGCCCCCGGGATGATGACCAGGGGCGTCCTGGACCCGGAGGGCTACTACTACCGCCGGGTGTTCGCAGACGCGGCCAGGGCGGTGGACGTGGCGGCGGCCCACCCGCGCGTGGACGCCACGCGCATCGCCGTGCAGGGGGAGAGCCAGGGCGGCGGCATCGCCCAGGCCGTCGCGGCGCTGCGGCCCAATGTCGCCGCCGCCCTCGTCGACATCCCCTTCCTGACGCATTTCCGGCGCGCGGTGGAGATCACCGGCAGCGAACCGTACGCCGAGATCGTCCGGTTCCTGTCCGCCCAGCGCGGCCTGGAGGAGCAGGTCTTCCGCACGCTGGGCTACTTCGACGGGGTCAACTTCGCCACCAGGGGCTCGGCCCCCGCCCTCTACTCGGTGGCGCTGATGGACACGGTCTGCCCGCCGTCCACCGTGTTCGCGGCCTACAACCACCGGCCGGGTCCCAAGGAGATCACCGTGTGGCCATGGAACGGCCATGAGGGCGGGGCCGGAGCGCAACGGGAGGCCCAACTCCGGTACCTTCGCCAGTTGTGGCGACCACACGACTGATCTACATCGGCGGTTACACGCCGGACAGCGGCGGAGCGGGCCCGGGCATCACCACCGTGCGGATGGAGCACGACGGCCGGCTGACCGCGGTCGCCGAGACCGCCGCGTCCGGGCCGTCGTTCGTGGCGGCGCACCCCACGCTGCCCGTGCTCTACGCGGTGGGCGAGACCGGCGAGGGCACCGTGACGGCGTTCACCCGTCATCCGGACGGCCGGCTGACCGAGATCGGCCGGCGCCCCAGCGGCGGCGACAGCCCCTGCCACGTGGCGGTGGACCCGCACGGCTCCTGGCTCGCCGTGGCCAACTACGGCGACGGCGTGCTGGGCGTCCAGCGCCTGGACGAGTTCGGCCGGATGGCGGGCCCGCTCAAGTCCTTCCCCGGCGACGGCTCCGGGCCCGACGCCGGCCGCCAGGCGGGCCCGCACGCCCACCAGGCCGTCTTCGGGCCGGACGGCGCGCTCTACGTGCCCGACCTCGGCGCCGACGAAGTGCGCCGCTACCTGGTGGACGACAACGTCCGCCCGCACCCCGGCGGCCCGGTACGCGTGGCCCCCGGCACCGGCCCGCGCCACCTGGCCCACTCCGCCGGCCGCTGGTACCTCGCGGGCGAGCTGGACGGCACCGTGTCGATGTACGACCGGCAATGGCGGGAGGCGGCCCGCGTCCCGGCGTCCCGCTCGCCGGAGCCCAACGCGCCCTCCCACATCGAGGTCTCCCCGGACGGCCGCCTGGTCTATGTCGCCAACCGAGGCCCGGACACCGTGGCGGTCCTCGACGCCGGCGACCTGTCCCACATCGACGAGGTGCCCTCCGGCTGCGGATGGCCGAGACACTTCGCGCTCGTCGGCGACCGCCTCTACGTCGTCGGCCAGAACTCCGGCGACATCGCCATGCTCCCCACCAAGTCCGGCATTCCGCAATCGGCCGCCACGGCCTTCACCGTCGCCACCCCTTCCTGCATCCTCGCGCCCGCCGACCTCTGAGGCGCCGGGCGGCTCACGCGCCGGTACGCACCCTGACCAGCAGGTCGTGCAGGGCCGGGCCCGCGGTGGCCGCCTCCGGTAGCGCGGACCGCTGTTCGGCCTCGGCCATTTCGGCGGTCAGCCGCGCGATGTCGGCGGCCAGCCGTACCGCATCGGGCGCGCCCGCGGGCAGCGCCCCGTGCTCGGCCTCCCGCTTGGCGGCCACCAGCTCGGGCAGGTACGGCGGCGCGCCCTCGTGCAGCCGCGTCACGTCGGCCACCACCTCGCCCGTGCGCATCAGCCGTAAGCCGGTCAGCAGCACCCGGAAGGTGTAGAGCAGCGGCTTCAGCTCGCCGGACCTGCCGAACAGCGCCCACTGGTTGCGCGCGAACCCCAGGTAGTGACGGGCGTGACCCCGGGTCAGGCATCCCGGGGCCAGGGCGCGCAGCTCGTCGTGCACGCCGGACGTGGCCACGACCAGCGGGGAGAGCAACTGCTCAAGCACGTAGCCGTTGCGCCCCAGCAGCAGCCGGCAGAACTTGGCGAGGTCGTGCGTGACCAGGTCCACCTCGACGCCGTCGCGCGTCCAGGAGCGGGTCACGGTCTCCTCGCCCGGCCACAGGCCGACGACGTCGGCGAGCGGGAGCAGGTGGACGCCGCGCAGGTCCACGTCGGAGTCGAGGGAGGGGAACCCGTACAGGTGGGCGCCGCTGACCGTGGCGAACGCCGGCGGGTACGGCAGGCCCGCTGGTACCTCGGCCAGCCAGCCGGGCAGGACGGCGGTCACAGGTGGGCCCTCCTGACACCGGTGAGGAACGCCTCGACGGCCGCGAGGTCGGGCGACTCGGGCAGCGGGCCGCCGTCCGCGCCGAGCCCGGCGGACAGCCGGGCGCGCCAGTGGTCCACCTCGGCCCAACTCAGTTCGCCGCGGCGCAGGGCGAGCAGCCGGTCGCGGTGGGCGCTCATGTCCAGCAGCGGCTCGCCGTGGACGGCCAGGTGGCGGGCCGAAAGCAGCAGCCGGATCAGGTGCATGGCCATCTTCCAGCGCGGCGCGGCCGGGTCCAGGCGGCGGAACTGGTGGGCGGCGTACCGTCCGAAGGAGTCGAGCGCCCGCCGGGACAGGAAGCCGCGCCGGATGGCGCGCAGTTCCTCGCCCACCGGGGTGGCCCGCTCGACCAGCGGCGACCACAGGCATTCCAGGACGGTGGGGTTGGCCGCGAGGGCCAGCGCGCAGAACCGCTCGACCTCCCAGGAGAACTGCTCCGGCAGCGGGCCCTCGACATGGGTGGGCGGCTTGTCCAGCCGCCAGAACAGCGGGGTGGGGGCGACGAACACGCCCCGCCGGTCGGTGTCGGACTCGGCGGTCGAAAGCCCGTACGCGCGCGACCCGACCACCACCGAGAGCACGGTGTGGTCGGTCACCAAGCGCGTTGAGTCCTCCCGCATAGGGCACAAAGTGTGCCATGCGGGACACCACATCCCCGCCAGGTTTTCCGCTGGACGCTCAGGCCCAGCCGCGGGCCCGCTCCACCGCCCTGCCCCACCGCCGGTACGCCTCCTCATCGCGCACGCCGGGCTCGAAGCGGCGCTCCAGCCGCCACGTCTCGCGCAGCTCGTCCGGGGAGGACCACACGCCCGCGCCCAGCCCGGCCAGGAAGGCCGCGCCCAGCGCGGTGGTCTCCTGGACCACCGGCCGCTCGACCGGGGTCGCGAGCTGGTCCGCCTGGTACTGCATGAGCAGGTCGTTGCCGCTCGCGCCGCCGTCGGACTTCAGCACCGGCACGGCGAGCCCGGCCGCCCCGGTCATCACCTCCACCACGTCGCGCACCTCGTACGCGATGGCCTCCAGGGTCGCCCTGACCAGGTGCGCCCTGGTGGTGCCGCGGGTGATCCCGCAGATCGTGCCGCGGGCGTCAGGGTCCCAGTGCGGCGCGCCGAGGCCGGTCAGGGCCGGGACGAACACCACGCCCCCCGAGTCGGGCACCGTGCCGGCCACCGCCTGCGTCTGGCGGGCGGTGTCGATCAGGCCCAGCCCGTCGCGCAGCCACTGGACGGCGGCCCCGGTGACGAAGATCGCCCCCTCCAGCGCGTAGGTGATCTCTCCGGACGGGCTCTGCCAGGCCACCGTGGTGAGCAGCCCGTCCTGGGAGCGCACCGGCTCGGTGCCGGTGTTGATGAGCACGAACGAACCGGTGCCGTAGGTGCACTTGACATCGCCGGGGGCGAAGCAGGTCTGCCCGAACAGCGCCGCCTGCTGGTCGCCCGCCAGGCCGCTGATCGGCAGGTCGAGCCCGAGGAAGGCGCGGGGGTCGGTACGGCCGGCCACGCCGTGGTTGGGCACGATCTCCGGCAGCGCCGCCCTGGGCACGCCGAACAGCTCGCACAGCTCGTCGGACCAGCCGCCCGCCGTCAGGTCGTACAGCAGCGTGCGGGAGGCGTTGGAGGCATCGGTGACGTGCCGGGCCCCGCCGGTCATCCGGGCGATCAGGTAGGAGTCGACGGTGCCCACCACCGCCGCGCCGCTGGTGACCGCCGCCCAGGACCGCGCGTCGTGCTCGGCCAGCCAGGTGAGCTTGGTCCCGGTGAAGTAGGGGTCCAGGCGCAGGCCGGTCAGCTCGGCGACGCGCGGCTCGTGCCCGGCCTCGCGCAGCCGCGCGCAGATGGCCGCGCTGCGCCGGTCCTGCCAGACGATCGCGCGGCGCGGCGCGGCCAGGTCCGCGCGGTTCCAGAGGACGGCGGTCTCGCGCTGGTTGGTGATCCCGACGCAGGCGGGGGTGAGGTCCGACCCGTCCAGCGCGGTACGGCAGGCGGCCAGGACCGCCTGCCAGATCTCCTCGGGCGCGTGCTCGACCCGCCCCGGTTCCGGGAAGTGCTGCGCGAACTCCTGGTAGCCACGGGAATCGATCCGGCCGTCCTCGGTGACGATCACGGCGGTGACGCCGGTGGTGCCCGCGTCGACGGCCAGGACACTCATGACACTCCTCGCGTATGGTCTAGACCAGTACTTGTGGCTACGGCAGAATGCCAGGGTCGGGCGGCGACACCATCACCGTGAGCCGACCGTACTACCCCTTAGAGTCTTGCCGTGCAAACCATCGGGAGGAACCCGCAATGCGTATAGGAGTGCTCACCGGAGGCGGTGACTGCCCCGGGCTCAACGCCGTCATCAGGGCGGTCGTCCGCAAGGGCGTGAGCGTCTACGGGCATGAGTTCGTAGGATTCCGGGACGGCTGGCGAGGTCCGCTCGAAGGCGAAACGATGCCGCTGGACATCCAGGCGGTGCGCGGCATCCTGCCACGCGGCGGCACGATCCTCGGGTCGTCAAGGACCAACCCGATCAAGATCGACGGCGGCGTGGAACGAATCAACGCCAACCTGACCTCCTCGGGGGTCGACGCGTTGATCGCCATCGGCGGCGAGGACACCCTGGGTGTCGCCAAGCAGCTCTTCGACCTCGGCGTCCGCGTGATCGGCGTGCCCAAGACGATCGACAACGACCTCAACGCGACCGACTACACGTTCGGCTTCGACACCGCGGTCAACATCGCGATGGAGGCGATCGACCGGCTGCACACCACCGCCGAGTCCCACCACCGCGCGCTGATCTGCGAGGTCATGGGCCGCCACGCGGGCTGGATCGCGCTGCACGCCGGCATGGCCTCCGGGGCCAACGTCATCCTGATCCCGGAGAAGCCGTTCGACATCGACCGGGTCTGCGAGTACGTGGAGAGCCGGTTCAAGACCCGCTACGCGCCGATAATCGTGGTCGCCGAGGGCGCGCACCCGGTCGAGGGCCAGATGGCGCTGCAGACCGGCGAGCTCGACGCGTTCGGTCACGTCCGGCTCGGCGGCATCGGCGAGCGGCTGGCCAAGGAGATCGAAAAGCGCACCGGCAAGGAGGCCCGCACCACGGTGCTGGGCCACATCCAGCGCGGCGGCACCCCGACGGCCTTCGACCGTGTCCTCGCCACCCGGTTCGGCCTGCAGGCGATCGACGCCGCCCACGAGGGCGACTTCGGCAAGATGGTCGCGCTGCGCGGCACCGACATCGTCCGGGTCGGCCTGGACGAGGCGACCAAGGAGCTGAAGACCGTCCCGGCCTCGCGCTACGAGGAGGCCGAGGTCTTCTTCGGCTGATCCGCCCCCGGACCTGGGCCGATCTTTGCAAGCGGATTGCAAGTGGCCCGGCCTAGGTTCTGTGGAGTAAGCGGTCTATCCGCTCACATCCCCTCCGTGTACGGCTTGCGCCTTGGTTGAAGCGGCCCGCGAGGCGCAGGCCGTACATCTTTTTCACCCGCACGTCCTTCTCACCCGCCCACCGGCGGTTCGGGCCCGGCCTGCCGTACCGCGTGCCCCGGCGCGAGCAGTACCGCCAGCAGCAGCGCGAACGTCACCACGCTGATCGCCACCACCACCGGCGGCAGCAGGTCGATCGCCTCCGCGCCCGGCGGTTCGCCGCCCGCGGGACGCACCCGCACCCGCATCGCGAACATGCCCGTGTGGTGCACGCCGCTGACCGCCACGCCCAAGATGAGCGCCCCCGCCACCGCGGCGGCCGGGCCGGTCCGCCGCACGTACCGCAGGGCGGCGGTCGCCGCCGTCACCGCGATGAGCACCGAGAGCGCGACGATCACCGGGTCGTAGGACACATCCGCGTTCATGTTCATCGCGGCCATCCCCAGGTAGTGCATGCCCGCGATGCCGAGCCCGGTGAGGAGCCCCGCCCCGGCGAGCGCGGGGCCCTCGCCGCCCCGCGCGGCCAGGGACAGCCCGGTGCCCACCACCACGATGGCGAAGGCCGCCGACGCGGAGGTCAGCGGCAGGTCGTAGCGGACCCGCGTACCGGAGACCCGAAAGCCCATCATCGCGATGAAGTGCATCACCCACACGCCGGTCCAGCCGGTCGAGAGCGAGCCCCCCACCAGCCACGCCGCGCGGGCGCGGCCCGTCGAGTCGCGCGCTCGCGCGATCAGCAGGAGGCCCAGCAGCGCGCCGACGCTGGAGACGAGGTAGGCGACCACCGGTGTCCACCATTCATGCGCAAAATAATCAATATGCGACATACGCCGTGTGTTCCTATTAATTAGGGAGGTTTCGGGAAGTATGGCAGCGCCGACCTGGTGACATGAGCTTTTGTCACCTATTGACCACGCGGACTGGTCAACCGCGCCGCCGCCCCCGCCCATCGCCGCGAGAGGCCGTGATGCGCTATGAAGGTCCCGCGGTGATGTTTCCGGGCCGGGGAGAGGACGCGCGGGTGGGCATCGACATGCCGTTCTGGCGGGCCATCGCGGTCTTCAGGATCGCCTCGATCGTCTACGCGGCGGCCCTGCTGGTCCGCGCCGACGGCTATCTGCGCCCGCAGGCCGGCTGGGCGGTGATCGGCGTGATGACGGTGTGGACCGTGGTCACGATCTACGCCTACGCCTCGCCCGCCCTGCGCGGGCGCGCGCTGCTCGCCGCCGACATGATCGTCACCGTGTTCTGCCTGCTCACCACCCCGTACATCCAAGGGCCCTACCAGATGGGCGCGCTGCCGATCATCGCGACCTGGATGGGCGGGCCGGTGATCGCCTGGGGCGTCCAGGGCGGGCGCAGGGCGGGCGCGCTGGGCGCGGCGATCGTCTCGGGCACCGACCTGTGGCTGCGCGGGGTCGGTGAGATCTCCGACTTCGGTGTCGCCTCGGTGTCGATCAACGGCGTGGTGCTGCTCTTCCTGGCCGGGATCCTGATCGGCCACGTGGCCCGGCTCGCCCGCCAGGCCGAAGAGCGCATGCAGCGGGCCACCGAGATGGAGGCCGCCGGCCGTGAGCGGGAACGCCTGGCCCGCGGCATCCACGACTCGGTTCTACAGGTCCTCGCCCTGGTGCAGCGCCGCGGCCAGGAGATCGGCGGCGAGGCCGCCGAACTCGGCAGGCTGGCCGGGCAGCAGGAGGCCGCGCTGCGCGAGCTGGTGAGCATCCAGCGCGAGCCCTCCCCGGCCGGCACCTGCGACCTGCGCACGCTGCTGCGCGCGTACGGCGGCGCGGACGTCACCGTCTCCACCCCCGCGACCCCGCTCGACCTGCCCACGGGCGCCGCCCGGGAGACCGCCGCGGCCGTGGCCGCCGCACTGGACAACGTCCGCCGCCACTGCGGGGCGGGCGCGCACGCCTGGATCCTCGCCGAGGGCGAGGAGGACACCGTCACCGTCACGGTCAGGGACGACGGGCCGGGCATCCCCGCGGGCCGGCTGGAGGAGGCCGCCGCCGCGGGCCGCCTCGGGGTCGCCCAGTCCATCCGGGGGCGCGTCGCCGACCTCGGCGGCCGGGCCGTGATCACCTCGGCCCCCGGTCAGGGCACCGAGGTCGAGCTGACCGTGCCCCGCGGCGGAGGTCCCGCCGGGCCGTAGCCCGGCCGTAGAGTGGCGGTGTGGACGGCTTGCGCGTGATGGTGGTGGACGACCACCCGATGTGGCGGGACGGCGTGGCCCGCGACCTCGCCGAGGCGGGGTGCGAGGTCGTCGCGACGGCGGGGGAGGGACGGCAGGCCGTGCGCGTCGCGGCGGCGGCCAGGCCCGACGTCGTCGTACTGGACCTCCAGCTCCCCGACATGACCGGCGTCGAGGTGACGCGCAGCCTGGCGGCCGGCGACCATCCGGCGCGGGTGCTGGTGCTGTCGGCCAGCGCCGAGCAGACCGACGTGCTGGAGGCGGTCAAGGCGGGCGCGTCCGGCTATCTGGTGAAATCGGCGAGCCGGGAGGAGTTCCTGGACGCGGTCCGCCGTACCGCGGCGGGCGACGCGGTCTTCACCCCCGGCCTGGCCGGGCTGGTGCTCGGCGAGTATCGCAGGCTGGCCGCCCAGCCCGCGGACGGCGGGACGGGGCCGAGCCTGACGCCGCGCGAGACGGAGGTGCTGCGGCTGGTCGCCAAGGGCCTGTCCTACCGGCAGATCGCCGAGCGGCTGGTGCTCTCGCACCGGACCGTCCAGAATCACGTCCAGAACACGCTCAGCAAGCTTCACCTGCACAACCGGGTCGAACTGGTGCGATACGCGATCGAGCAGGGACTTGACGACGCCTGAACCGGACTAAAGTAGCCCGGACTAAAGTAGCTCAGTCACGCGTTGTGCGGAACGACCCTGGGAAGACCGGGCGACCGTCACGCCGCCCTTGCCGATCGCCGCTGCGGAGGAAACACAATGCTCGACGTGACGTCCATTGGGACGCCTTCCGCGCTGGGCGAGCCGTGCGTCCTGCTCAAGCTGGGCGAGGTCGTGCTGAAGGGGAAGAACCGGGAGCAGTTCGAGCGGCGGTTGCAGAGCAACATCAGGGCCGCGCTGAAGGACTGCGGGGTGCGCGTGGACGTGCGCCAGCGGCACGGGGTCATCGCCGTCTTCCTGCCCGCCGGCACGCCCCTGGAGACCGCCCAGGCCGTCGCCGAGCGGGTGGCCGACGTTCCCGGCCTGGTGTGGGTACACCTGGCCCACCGCGTCGAGAAGGACCCTGACGCGGTCACCAAGGCGGCGCTCGCGCTGGTGGAGAGCCGGCTCGCCACGGGCGAGGGCCCGCGGCTGCCCAGGTTCGCGGTGCGCTCGCGGCGCCGGGACAAGCGCTTCCCGCTGCGCTCCAACGAGCTGGACCGCACGGTCGGCGGCGAGATCAACGACGTGTTCGGGCTGCCGGTGGACCTGAGCCACCCCGAGCTGACCGTCCATATCGAGGTCGACAGGGACGAGGTCTTCGTCTTCACCGACGGCCTGCCCGGCCAGGGCGGCCTGCCGGTCGGGGTGAGCGGGCGCGCGCTGGTGCTGATGTCCGGCGGCATCGACTCCCCGGTGGCGGCCTACCGGATGATGCGGCGCGGGCTGCGGGTCGACTTCCTGCACTTCTCCGGCATTCCGTTCACCACGACGGAGTCGATCTACAAGGCGTACGCGCTGGTGCGCTCGCTGGACCGCTTCCAGGGCCGCTCGCGCCTTTGGGTGGTGCCCTTCGGCAAGGCGCAGCAGTCGATCCGGGCCTCCGGCCAGGACCGCCTGGCCGTGATCACCCAGCGGCGGCTGATGCTCAAGACCGCCGAGGAGGTGGCCCGGCGGATCCGCGCCGGGGCGCTGGTCACCGGCGACTCCCTCGGCCAGGTCTCCTCGCAGACCCTCCAGAACATCACCGCCCAGGACCACGCGGTGGACCTGCCCGTGCTGCGCCCGCTGATCGGCCTGGACAAGATCGAGATCATGGCGGAGGCGCGCAGGATCGGCACGCTGGCGATCTCCGAGCTGCCCGACGAGGACTGCTGCACGCTGCTCGCCCCGCGCCGCGCCGAGACCCGCGCCAAGATCGAGGACCTCAAGCAGATCGAGCGCCGCCTGGACGCCGAAGACCTCGCCGTCCAGCTCGCCGACTCCTTGCAGGAATACAAGCTGGACGCCTGAAATCCCGATTTCCGGCGTGCCGCCGCGTGCCCGGCGGAAAACCGGATTCGGTGGCCCGCCGGAATTGCGGCTAGGCATTCTTACGGATGCCGAATGCGCCGCCTTTTCGCCGGCCCCGCGGTAAGGCCCGATAAGGCGTTCAATCCACCTTGAAGGGGTCGTGCTCGGCGATCAATCGCTCCAGCCGGGCCTGGTCGATGCGGCTGGTCATCTCGGCGACCTCCTGCCGGTCACGGACGATCTTGGCGAGCGTGAACGCGGACGTGACCACGTACAGCACGCCGACCGCGAAGAACGCGCGGATCCAGCCGTCCACCGGCAGGTAGGCCACGCCGATCACGAGCGCGGCCAGGGAGAGCGCGAAGGACAGCACCGCCTGGACGAAGAACGCCGTGGTCGAGTTCCGGTTGATCGCCTTGTCGGCCGCTTTGCTCATGCTCTGATCGTCGCCGTGCCGGGCGCCCGCCGCATGAGCGGGAGTACCCGGTCGCTCATGAGTAGGCGGGCGCCCGGCGGTGGGTCAGACGGCGGAGAGCGGCGTGGTCGCCGCGGTACGGCCGAGCAGCGGCGGGAACTGCCGCATGACCTGCGCGAGTTCGCGCAGGTCGCCGTCCACCAGCGCCTGCGGGCCGTCACAGAGCGCCTGCTCGGGGTGGGGGTGGACATCGACGATCACGCCGTCGGCGCCCGCGGCGATGGCGGCCCGGCTGAGCGGCAGGACCAGGTCCCGGCGACCGCCCGAGTGGGAGGGGTCCACGATCACCGGAAGGTGCGACAGCCGCTGGGCGACCGGCACGGCCGAGACGTCCAGGGTGTTGCGCGTGGCGGTCTCGAAGGTGCGGATGCCGCGCTCGCACAGCACGATGTCCAGGTTGCCGCGCTGGGCGATGTACTCGGCGGCCATCAGCCACTCCTCGATGGTGGCGTTCATGCCGCGCTTGAGCAGCACCGGCCGGCCGGCCGCGCCGACCGCCTGCAACAGCGCGAAGTTCTGTGCGTTGCGGGTGCCCACCTGGAGCATGTCGGCGTACTCGGCCACCAGCGGGACGTCGTGCGCGTCGACCACCTCGGTGACCACCGGCAGCCCGGTCGCCTCGCGCACGTCGGCCAGGATGCGCAGCCCGGCCTCGCCGAGGCCCTGGAAGGCGTACGGGGAGGTACGCGGCTTGTAGGCCCCCCCGCGCAGCAGCGTGGCACCCGCGGCCTTGGCCATCTCGGCGGCCTCCAGGGTCTGCTGCGGCGTCTCCACCGCGCACGGCCCCGCGATCAGCGTGACCGTGTCCGGCCCGATCGGCACGCCGCCCACCGTGATCGTCGTCCTGTCCGGGTGGTTCTCCCTGCTGACCAGCTTGTACGGGGTGGACACCCGCATCACGTCGGCCACCCCGCGCATCCCGCGCAGGTTGAGCGCGCTGAACTGCGCCACGTCGCCGACCAGCCCGATGATGGTACGGCTGACGCCCCGGCTCACGAACGCCTCGCCGCCCGCCGTGCCGACGAGCGCGATGATCGCCTCGACGTCTTCCCCGGTGGCCTGCGGGGTCATCACGATGACCATGTGTCGTTCCTCCCACTGAAATGCGAAAGGCCCCGGATCCTTGCGGACCCGGGGCCTTCGCGACGCCGTCAGATGTCAGTGCAGCATCTGGTGGCGAACGGTCCGACCCACGGGCCCGTCGCCATACCAAAACCAGAACGCTGTACGCATCGCCGCACATCGTAGCGCATCGATCCGGTGTCCGTCAGGCCCGCCCGGGTCGGAGGGGCCGGCGCGGCGGTGGCAGGATGGCGAGAGTGCCCGGCCGTACCGGCCTTACGGCGCTGCGGGACACGAACGCGCGGACCGGCGAAAGGGAGTGGCGGTGGATCCATCCGAGGCTCCCCGGGAGGAGACTCGCCTGCCACCGGGGCAGTACGTCCCCAGGGGCAGACCAGTGATCCACTACGGCCGCGTGCCGGCCTTCCGCCCCGACACCTGGGACTTCCGCGTCTTCGGCGCCACCGCCGACGGCCGTGAGCACGCGCTCGCCTGGCCGGAGTTCGCCGCGCTGCCCAGGGAGACGATCCTGGCCGACTTCCACTGCGTGACCAAGTTCTCGCTCATGGGCAACGAGTGGCGCGGCGTCCCGGCGGGCGTCCTGCTGCGGGCCTTCCCGCCGGCCCCCGAGGTGCGTCACGTGATGATCTGGGGCGAGTACGGATACAGCGCCAATGTGCGGACCGGCGATTTCGAGCGCGCGTTGTTCGCCATGGACCTGGACGATAAGCCGATCTCCGCCGATCGGGGTTTTCCGGTACGCGCGGTGGTGCCCCATCTGTACGCCTGGAAGAGCGTCAAGTGGGTGCGCGGCGTGGAGTACATGATCGAGGATCGCCGGGGTTTCTGGGAGGAACGCGGCTATCACAACATCGGCGACCCATGGCGCGAACAGCGCTACTCCTATCAGGAAGAACCCGGTGAGGGCCCGTCCTGACTCCCTGATTGACCGGTCGGAATAACTCCAAGTAGCCATTCTCTTTACTCATAGTCACCGTTTCGGTTGCGACATGAGCGGCGGCAGGGCAGCGTGGAGTTCATGCTTCGTGTTCTCGCGGTGGACGATGAGTTGCCGGCCCTTGAAGAGCTGGCCTTTCTGCTGCGGCATGACGCGAGGATCGGGCATGTGGTGACCGCGACCGACGGCGTGACCGCGTTACAGGACATGGTGCAGATGATCGGCACCGGCGAGCGGCTCGACGGCGTGTTCCTGGACATCCGCATGCCCGGCTTCGACGGCCTGGAGCTGGCCCGGATGATCCGCGGCTTCCCCGCCCCGCCCCGGCTGGTCTTCGTCACCGGCCACGAGGACGGCGCGGTGCGGGCCTTCGAGCTCCAGGCCATCGACTACCTGCTCAAGCCGGTCCGCGCCGAGCGGCTGGCCGAGGCGGTGGGCCGGCTGGCCGAGGCCGTCGCGCCGCCCGGCGGGGTCGCCGAGCCCGGCGACGAGGAGATGATCCCGGTCGAGCTGGGCGGGCGCACCCGCTTCGTGCCGCAGCACGCGGTCTGGTTCGCCGAGGCCAAGGGCGACTACGTCAGGCTGCACACGGGCGAGGGCAGCTACCTGGTCCGCATGTCCCTGGGCGCGCTGGAGCGGCGCTGGGCGGGCGCGGGCTTCATCAGGGTCCACCGCAGCACGCTCGTGTCCGCACGGCACGTCCAGGAGCTGCGCTTCGAGGACGGCAGGGCGATCCTGCAGGTCGGCACCGAGACGCTGGCGGTGAGCCGCCGCCACACCCGGCGGGTCAGGGAGCAGCTCGTACGCCAGTTCAGGGCGCTGCCGCGCCTGACCTGAGCGCCGCCGGGGGGTCACCGCCGGGGGCGTGCCCGCGAACCGGCCGACCGCTGGTCGCACGCGATCGACCTCTCATCATGTGGCGACTCTCCGCACATCGATGACTACAGACCGTTGGCAGAGTGGGCGGTCAACCGGGTTTCCCCCTCTTGATCGTGACCGTAATGTTGCGCCTGTCGAAGCCACAAACCGCCGCATCGGGGGGGACCGAGCCATCCGGCTCGCATTGACCTGATGCGCGGGGACCTGGGTGACATTCGGGTGTCACCTTGCCGCCTGGCCCTTACCGGGGGGGAGGGGCCGGGCGGCTTCGGCGTGACGAGGGCGCTCGCGTACGGCCGCGGGCCGCACCGCGATCCGGTCTGCGGGGGCGACCGGATCGCCGGGGAACGGGCCCCTCGTCACGCCCAGTGCCTTCGGGGGCAGGCCGCGCCCTTCGAGGCGGGTCGGGCCGCGCGGGCTTCTTCAGCGGCTCGGGCCGCGCCCTTCGGGAGTGGATCAGGCCGCGCGGAGCTTCTTCAGCAGCTCGATGTCCTCGCGGTGCTTGACGGCCTTGCCCGGGGTCTCCACGCACAGCGGTACGCCCGCCGCGACCGGGTGCCGCATGATCTCGCCGAACGCCTCGGCGCCGATGTGACCCGCGCCGATGTTCTCGTGGTGGTCGCGGTTGGAGCCCACCGGGTCCTTGGAGTCGTTGGCGTGGATCAACTTCAGCCGCCCGGGCGCGATGGCGTGCAGCGCGTCGAAGGTCTCCCGCACGCCGCCGGGGGCGGCGAGGTCATGGCCCGCGGCGAAGGCGTGGCAGGTGTCCAGGCAGATCCCGGCGCGCGGGTGGAAGTCCAGGGCGGCGAGGTAGGGGCCGAGGTCCTGGACGGTGGCGCAGAGCATCCGGCCCTGGCCCGCCATCGGCTCCAGGAGCAGGTCGGGGCCGTCATCGGGGATCTCGTCGAGCAGCGGGAGCAGGTGCTCGCGCACCTGGAGCAGGGCCTCCTCCCTGGACCGGCTCACCGCCGAGCCGGTGTGCACCACCACGCCCCTGGCCCCGATGGCGGCGGCCCGGGTCAGCGCGTGCCGCACGCTCGCCACCGACTTGGTGAGCGTGTCCGGGTTGGGGGAGCCGAGGTTGACCAGGTAGCAGGCGTGTACGAAGGTCAGCGTGCCGGAGTCGCGCAGCCGGGCGTCTTCGGCCGGTACGCCGGGGGTCAGCGCCCAGCCGCGCGGGTTGGACACGAAGACCTGGATCATCTCGGCGCCGATGCCGGCGGCGTAGGCCAGGCCGCCGGTGGCCAGGCCCCCCGCGACCATCACATGACCGCCGATCGGTGGTGTCTCGCTCATGGTGGATGCCAGTTTATGGGCAGGTGGGCGAGGCCGGGCGCGCGCCCGGCACAAGGCACGGCCGTTTGCCGTCCCCGGTCCGTGATGTGCTGTGATGTAGGCCCCTACGCAACCGAGGAGCAGGTTCATTGGCCGAGGGTCATGTCATCATCGCGCCCGACAAGTTCAAGGGGTCGCTTTCCGCGGCGGAGGTCGCCGATCGGGTGGCCGCCGGTCTCGGGCCGGGCGTCGAAACGGTCCGCCTGCCGGTGGCCGACGGCGGCGACGGCACCGTGGACGCGGTCGTCGCCTGCGGGTTCACCCGGGTCGAGGCGGAGGTCACCGGCCCGGTCGGGGACCCCGTCAAGGCCGCGTACGCCTGGCACCCCGGCCCGCTCGGCGACGACCTGCCGACGGCCGTGGTGGAACTGGCCGAGGCGTCGGGGCTGCGCCGGCTGCCCGCCGCCGACCCCGGCTCCGCGCGGCCCGCGGGGGCGCACGAGGGCGTGGCCCTCGCACCGCTCACCGCGACCAGCAGGGGCACCGGGGAGCTGATCGCGCACGCCGTACGGCGGGGGGCCCGGCGCGTCGTGCTGGGGCTGGGCGGCAGCGCCTGCACCGACGGCGGCACCGGGATGATGGCGGGGCTCGGGGTGCGCTTCCTGGACGAGCACGGGGCCGAACTCGGGCCGGGGGGAGCCGCGCTCCGCGACCTCCACACCATCGACACCTCCGGGCTCATCGACATCTCCGGGGTCGAGGTGATCGTCGCCAGTGACGTGGACAACCCGCTGCTCGGCCCGTACGGCGCGGCGGCGGTGTACGGCCCGCAGAAGGGCGCGACGCCCGCCGACGTGGCCGTGCTCGAAGCGGGGCTCGCCCGGCTGGCCGCCGTCGCCGCGCACACCCACGGGGTGGTCGGCGCGGGCGAGCACGACGGCGTGGTCCGGCGGATGGGCGTGGCCGCCGAACCCGGCGCGGGCGCGGCCGGGGGCGTCGGCTTCGGCGCGCTCGCCTTCCTGGCCGCCGACCTGCGGCCCGGCATCTCCTACCTGCTGGGCCTGCTCGGTTTCTCCCGCCACCTGGAAGGGGCCCGGCTGGTCGTCACCGGCGAGGGCGCGCTCGATGAGCAGACCCTGCGCGGCAAGGCCCCCGCGGGCGTCGCCGAGGCCGCGGCCAAGGCGGGCGTGCCCGTCGTCGCGGTGTGCGGCCGCCGCTCGCTCGGCGAGGCCGAACTGCACGCCGCGGGCATCCAGGCCGCCTACGCGCTGACCGACATCGAGCCCGACCCGGCCCGCTGCATCGCCGACGCCGGTCCCCTCCTGGAACGTCTGGCCGCCACCCGGCTGACCCCCTGGACGACCTGATCCGCCACGCCCGGCCCGCTGGGCGGCGGGTGGTCAGTACCAGATCGTGACGCGGGTGCCGCGGGGGGCGTGCCCGGACATGGGGAACTGGCCGCGTACGATCCCGCCGCCCCCGCGCAGTTTGCGGGTCTTGACCTCGAAGCCCGCGGCCCGCAGCTCGCGCCGGGCGTCGCCGACGCTCTTGTTGAGCACGTTGGGGACGGCGAGGACGGCCCCGTCGCCGCCGACGTCGAAGCGCCCGCCGTCCCACGGCCATGGGAAGCCGGCGTTGCAGTTGGACAGCGTGAGCGTGACCTTCGTGTTCCGGTCGATCTCCGCCTTGGCCGCGGGGTCCTGGGCGATGACCGTGCACGGCTGGGCGTCGTCGGCCTGTTCCCTGAACTCGACCTGGAAGCCCTGCTCGCGCAGCCACGCGTCGGCCTGGTCGCGCGGGATGCCCTTCATGTCCGGCATCAGCAGGCCCGCGCTGAGCGTGATGTCGACCTTGCCGCCCTCGCGTACCTTGCCGCCCGCCTCGGGCGTGGTGGACAGCACCAGGCCGCGCTGGACCTTGTCGCTTTCGGTGCGGCGCACGTCGTCGACCTTCAGGCCGAGCTTGGCCAGGCGCTCCCGCGCGGTGCCCTCGGTGCCGCCGGTCAGGTCGGGGATGGTGATCATCTTGGGGCCCAGCGAGGGGATCAGCGTGACCTTCGCGCCGTCGTCCACCTCGGTACCGGCCACGGGGTCCATCTTGACCACGGTGCCCTCGGCGGCCTTGTCGTCGTGGACGCCGTCGCCGATCACCACGACGAACCCGCGGCCCACCATCTGGGATTTGGCCAGGTCGATGTTCTTGCCGAGCATCTCGGGGACCTTGATCGGGTCGCTCTGCGCGAAGTACCAGCCGGTGACGGCGATGGCCACCACCATCACCGCGCCCAGCACGCTCAGGAAACGCCCCGCGGGCGGCATGGCGCCCCACAGGCGCGACGGGCCGCGGCGCTCGGGCAACTGCGGACGCGGCTGGATCAGCGTGTGCCCGGGGGCGGCGGGGGCCGTCGCCGCGTGCGGGACCGAGACGGTGGCGGTCATACCGGGCACCGCCGGCCCGCCCGGCGCGGACCGGCCGGCCACGGTCTCACCGGCGCGCGGGGCGGCGTCTCCGGCCAGCGCCCGGTGCGTCTCCACGGCCCGGATCAGCAGCGCCGTGGCGTCGGCGGGCCGCTCTTCGGGGTCGCGGCAGGCCGCCGCCGCCACCAGCGCGTCGAGCGCGGGCGGCGTCTCCGGCGTCACCGACGACGGCGGCGGGACGTCCTCGTGGACGTGCTTGTAGGCGATCGTCATCGGCGCCTCGCCGGAATAGGGCGGGCCGCCCGTGACCAGCTCGAACAGCATGATGCCCGCCGCGTAGACGTCGCTTCTGGCATCGGTGCGGCCGGTGGTCACCTGCTCGGGCGACATGTAGCCGATCGTGCCGATCATGACGCCGGTGCGGGTCTGGTTGCTCGCCTCCACGGCGCGGGCGAGCCCGAAGTCGACCACCTTGACCCGGCCGTCGGCGGCCAGCAGTACGTTCTCCGGCTTCACGTCGCGGTGGATCAGGCCCTTCTGGTGGGCCGCCCCCAGCGCCGCGAGCACCGGGATCATGACCTCCAGCGCCTCCCGCCCGGTCAGCCTGCCCCGCTCGCGCAGCACGTCGCGCAGCGTGCGGCCCGGGACGTACTCCATCGACAGGAAGACCACGTCGCCGTCGGTGCCCTGGTCGAACACCTGGACCACGTTGGGATGGGACAGGCTGGCGGCCGACTTGGCCTCGCCGATGAACCTGCGCACGAACGCCGGGTCCTCGGCGAGGGACCGATGCATCACCTTCAGGGCGACGGTGCGGTCGAGCCGGATGTCCAGGGCGACATAGACCGTCGCCATGCCGCCCCTGGCGATCCGGGACTCGACGCGGTAGCGCCCGTCGAGGAGTCTCCCGATGAGGGGATCGGCAAGCGTCGTGTCCACAAGCCCGAGTTTACGGGCGATTTGCGCGGGGCACCGCGCCTACGTCCCAAACCGATGCCGAGCCGTTCCCACAGGTTGGGCAAGAACGCTAGGGAGTCAGCGGCGAGGACGCCTCGGCGTACCTTCTGCGTGGAATGCGCCCCGCCAGCCTGGCCAGCCGCCCGGCCTCGACGGCCGACCGCATCGCCGCGGCCATCCGCTCCGGCCGTTGCGCGCGGGTGACCGCGGTGGCCAGCATGACCGCCTCGCAGCCGAGTTCCATGGCCAGGGCCGCGTCGCTGGCGGTGCCGATGCCCGCGTCCAGGATCACCGGCACCGAGACGGCCTCCACGATCAGTTCGATGCTGTGCGGGTTGCGGATGCCGAGGCCCGAGCCGATCGGCGAGCCCAGCGGCATCACGGCGGCGCACCCGGCCTGCTCCAGCCTCCTGGCCAGCGCCGGATCGTCGCCGATGTAGGGCAGCACCACGAACCCGTCGGCGATCAGCCGCTCGGCGGCGTCGAAGGTCTCGATCGGGTCGGGCAGCAGGGTGCGCTCGTCGTTGATGACCTCGACCTTCACCCAGTTGGTGCCCAGCGCCTCGCGGGCCAGCCGGGCGGTCAGCACGGCGTCGCCCGCCGTGTAGCAGCCGGCGGTGTTCGGCAGCACCGCGATGCCGCGCCGCCGCAGTACGTCGAGCACGGACCCGGGCGCGGACGGGTCCACCCGCCGCATCGCCACCGTGGTCAGCTCGGTGCCCGAGGCGGCCAGCGCCCGGTCGAGCACCTCCAGGGAGGGCGCGCCGCCGGTTCCCATGATCAGCCGGGAGCCGAACGCCCGGCCGGCGATGGTGAACCGGTCCTCCTCCGCCGCGCCGTTCACCGGCGGCGGGCCCGCCGCCTGCTCGGTCATCTGACCGGTCATCGTCATCCTCCCTGCACCGCGGTGAGCACTTCCACGCGGTCCCGCTCGGAAAGCGCGGTCGACTCCCACGCCCCCCTGGTGATGACCTCCTCGTTCAACGCGACCGCCACACCCGAGGTCGCGGTGGTGAGCGCGGTCACGGCGTTCGCCACGGTGGCCCCCTCGGGGAGGTCGTACGGGCTGCCGTTGATGGTCACTTTCATTCGGTGCTTTCCTCGAAACGCGATGGTGAACAGGGGTGGTCCACGATCGTCTCGCCCGCCAGCAGGCGGACGACCAGATCGGCGGTGAGGGGGGCGAGCAGTACGCCGCCCCGGTGATGGCCGGTGGCGACCAGGAGCCCCGGCAGCGCGGTGCGGCCGATCGCGGGCAGGTTGTCGGGCGTCCCCGGGCGCAGTCCGGCCACCACGTCGGTGACCTCCCACTCGGTGACGCCCGGCACCAGTTCCCTGGCGTCGCGCAGGATCTCCCACAGGCCGCCGGCCGTGACACGGGTGTCGAAGCCCATCTCCTCCTGGGTGGCTCCGAGCACCACCTCGCCGTCTCCGCGCGGCACCAGGTAGACGGGGGAGCCGTGGACGGTGCCGCGCACACAGCGGGTCAGCGCGGGATAGGGCGTGCGCAGGCGCATGATCTGGCCCTTGACCGGTCGTACCGGGGGCAGCACGCCGCCGGGCACCCCGGGCAGCGAGCCGGTCCACGCCCCGGCCGCCAGCACCACCTGGTCCGCCGGGATCTGCTCCGGGGCCGCCCCGGAGTCCTGACGGGGGAGCGGGGCGCGGCCGGGCCGCACGCCGCGCGAGCCGGGCTCGGCGTCCGCCGCCGCGAGCCGTACGCCCTGGACCGTGCCGCCGGCCACCACCACTTCGGCGACCCGGCGGCGCAGCACCGGGACACCGAGCCTGGACAGGGCGGTGAGCAGGGCGCGGGTCACCCGGCGCGGGTTCACCCAGGAGTCGCCGGGGGCGAGCAGGCCGCCGCGCACCGACGGGGCCAGCATGGGCTCCAGGCGGCGGCACTCGCGGCCGGTGAGCCGTTCGACGGGGAGGTCCAGTTTGGCCATGAACTCCGCCAGCTCGCCCAGCGCCGCCAGGTCGTCCGCGCCGAAGGCGACGTCCAGCGTGCCCGCCGAGCGCAGGTCGAGGTCGTCGCCGGTGGCCTCGGTGAGTTCGGCGGCGAAGCGCGGCCAGCGGGCGAGGGAGTCCACCCCCAGCCGCAGCAGCGGCTCCTCGGTGTAGGTGACCTCGCTCACCGGCGCGAGCATCCCGGCCGCGGCGTACGACGCGCCGCCCCCAGGATCGGGGTCGATGACCGTCACGGCCGCGCCCTCCCGGGCCGCCCGCCACGCGACGCTCAGCCCGACGACGCCGCCTCCCACCACCACGACCCGCCCCGCTCGGCCCGCGAGCCGCCCGGCGGGCTCTGCGGCCGTTTGCGGGCCGCCATCAACCCTGGTTGGGGTGCTTCCGTGTCCGGCCGGGTTTTTCGGTCCCGGCGCGTCCGTACCCGGGGAATCGGCGAGTGGGGCGCCACCGGACGCCGGTACGCCTCCGGCCGCGCTCAGCGGCGGGGGAGCGGGGACGCCCGGGGGGTCGCCGAGGGGTTTCGGGCCGTTCGCGAGCCCGCCGGGGGACACGGCGTGCGGGAGGCTCGCGACTCCGGCCGCGGGTTTCGGGCCGAACTCATCCCCACCTGGGGGATCGACACTCCGCATACCTTCGCTTGGGGCCGCCCTGGGCGGGGTACGCCCATCGTGGGTGGCTCCTTCCGAGCCGGTCTCCTCGGAGGCCCCTACCAGGTTCCTTCGTTCCCGATCGACTGGTTGGTGGCGGTTTTGCTCGCTTCGGTGGTGCTCGCTGCGCTGTGGCCTCATGCGGCCGATCGCTCCCTTCGCCGGCATGACCCGGATCAGGTTCTGTTACGGTCGAGGGCCGTGACAGCCCTCCTCTCAGCCCGGTTCGTCCGGACTCCCGTGCGTTTATCCCTTCTAGCCTAAGCGTCCGCAGAAGTGACCCCGCACGGGGTGTCAGCTGCGGGCGTGTACATGGATTAGCGTTTTCGTTGTCGAATCGCCATTGGCGCGCTTTCGATGCGCCGACTTAGGGTCGTGGGTTGTGAATCAGGTCGTGGTGGTGGGAGCCGGGCTCGCCGGTGTGCGCAGTCTTGAGGCCCTTCGGGCCCACGGGTACGACGGCAGAATCACTCTGATCGGAGAGGAGCGGCACCGGCCCTATGACCGCCCGCCGCTCTCCAAGGCCGTGCTGAACAGGGAGAAGGAGATCGACTCGACCTACGTCGACCTCGACCTCGACGCCCTGAAGATCGACTGGCGTCAGGCCGTGGCCGCCAAGGGGCTGCGGCCCGGAGTGGTCGAGACGACCGAGGGCGAGCTGCCGTACGACGGGCTGGTGATCGCGACCGGCGCCACGCCGATCAGGCTGCGCGGTGAGGGCCGCCAGCACGTGCTGCGGACCATCGACGACGCCCTGGAGCTGCGCGACCGGCTCGCGCCCGGGGTCCGGGTGGCGGTCATCGGCGCGGGCTGGATCGGCGCGGAGGTCACCACCGCGGCGGCCCGCGCCGGGTGCGACGTGGTCGTCGTGGAGGCCGCTCCCACCCCGCTGAGCGCGGCGCTCGGCGACGACGCGGGCGCGTGGACGGTCCCGTGGTACGCGGAGGCCGGGGTCGAGCTGCGCCTTTCCACACGGGTCGCCTCGGTCGACCACGACGGGCTCACGCTCGCCGACGGCTCGCGGATCAAGGCCGACGTCGTCGTCACCGGCGTGGGCGTCCGCCCGGCGATCGGCTGGCTGTCCGGTTCCGGCATCGAGCTGGCCGACGGGGTCGTGACCGACGAGCACCTGCGCACCTCGCTGCCCGGCGTCGTCGCGGTCGGCGACTGCGCCGCCTGGTGGTCGCGCAGGTTCGCGCGCCGGCTGCGGGTGGAGCACTGGGACACCGCGCTCGGCGCGCCCGACGTCGCCGCCGCGGCCATTCTCGGCGAGGACGCCGTCTACGACCCGGTGCCCTACTTCTGGTCGGAGCAGTTCGGGCACATGGTGCAGTACGCCGGGTACCACGCGGGCCCGCGCGCCGCCCGCCGCGTCCTGCGGGGCGACCCGCACACCGACGCCAAATGGGCCATCTGCTGGCTGACCGGCGATGACCGGCTGACCGCGATCCTCACCGTCGATCGCCCTCGCGACCTCGTCCAGGGCAGGCGGATCGTGGAGGCCGGCCGGCGGCTCGACGCCCGCCGCCTGGCCGATCCCGGCACCATGCTGCGCGATTGCGTGGTCGCCTGAGGGTGTTTGCAGATCGCCCAGTCGTGGTACTGGTGGATTCGTGACGCTTTCTGTTGCACAGATCGACCAGCAGACCGACGAGTTGGTAGGGGAGTGGATCCCGCTGTCGGAAGTGGCCAAGCGGCTGGGCCTGTCGGCCGGCCGGGCCAAGCAACTGCTGAAGGACCGCAAGATCATCGGAGTACGCCGGGACGGTGGCGAGCCCCAGGTGCCCGCCGCCTTCCTGGCCGCTGACGATGTGCTCAAGGGCCTGCCGGGCACGCTGACCGTGCTCGGTGACGCCGGATACGACGACGTCGAGGCACTGCGCTGGCTGTTCACCCCGGACGAGTCCCTGACCGGGGCGCCCGTCCAGGCGATCGCCGCCGGCCGGCACACCGAGGTCAAGCGCCGGGCGCAGGCGCTCGCCTTCTGACCGGCCGCCCGATGTCATCTCACCCATCCTCCGCCGGGCGTGCCACGCCCGGCGCGAGCCGTACCGCGCTCACCGAGCGCCTGCGATCGGCCCGCCTCTACCTCTGCACCGACGGCCGCCGCAACCGCGGTGACCTGCCCGCCTTCCTCGACGCCGTGCTCGGCGCCGGGGTCGACATCGTGCAGCTTCGGGAGAAGGGCCTGGAGGCGCGTGACGAACTGGCCCTGCTGGAGGTGTTCCGCGACGCCTGCGACCGGCACGGCGCGCTCCTGGCCGTCAACGACCGGGCCGACGTGGCCTACGCCGCCCGGCCCGACATCCTGCATCTCGGCCAGGACGACCTGCCGGTCACCGTCGCGCGCGACATCCTCGGCCCCGACATCCTCATCGGCCGCTCCACCCACGAGGCCGGCGAGGCGTCCGCGGCGGCGGCCGAAGACGGCGTCGACTACTACTGCTGCGGCCCGGTCTGGCCCACGCCGACCAAACCGGGCCGCCCGGCCCCGGGCCCCGGCCTGCTCAAGCACGCGGCGGACCTGCCCGCCACGCGCCCCTGGTTCGCCATCGGCGGCATCGACCTGGCCCGCCTGGACGAGGTGATCTCCTACGGCGCGCGCCGGGTCGTCGTGGTCCGCGCCATCACCGACGCCGACGACCCCGCCGCGGCGGCGGCGGAGTTCGCCGCCCGCCTGGCCGCGGCGCAGCCGCCGTGAGCCTTCCGGCCGGGCTCACATGTCGCGGGTCGTGGCGGCCACCGCGAGGTCGGCCAGGGCGGTACGCGCCTCCGCGGTGATCGGGGCACGCTCCAGCGCGTCCAGGGCGTCGTGCAGGTACCGCTTGATCATCTCCTCGCAGGCCGCCAGCGCCCCGCTCTCCTGGATGATCGTGCGCAGCGTGGCCACGCCCTCCGCACCGAGGGCGGGGTCGCCGAGCAGCCGCCGGACCACGGCCGCCGCCTCGGACGGCGCCGCGGCCAGCGTGCGGGCGATCAGCATGGTCCGCTTGCCCTCGCGCAGGTCGTCACCGGCCGGCTTGCCGGTCTGCGAGGGGTCGCCGAAGACGCCGAGCACGTCGTCACGGAGCTGGAAGGCGATGCCCACGCCGGTGCCGTAGTCGGAGCACAGCGCGTCCGTCCACGGCGGCGCGCCCCTGGCCGCCAGCGTCAGGCCGAGCCGCAGCGGGCGCTCCACCGAGTACCGGCCGCTCTTGTAGAGCGCGACCCGCAGCGCGCTTTCGAAGGTGTTCTCGCCGTGCGCCTGTTCCAGCAGGTCGAGGTACTGGCCGCACATCAGCTCGGTGCGCATGTGGTCGTGCGCGGGCTGGGCGGCGGCCAGCGCCTCAGGGGGCAGCCCGCAGGTGCGCCACATCTCGCTCGACCAGAGCAGCAGCAGGTTGCCCAGCAGCACCGCGGCCCCCGCGCCGAACTGCTCGGCCGAACCGTTCCAGCTCTCCTTCTCGTGCAGGGTCTGGAAGCGGCGGTGCGCGGCGGGCATGCCGCGCCGCAGGTCGCTGTTGTCCATCAGGTCGTCGTGTACGAGGGCGCTGGCCTGGAGCAGTTCGAGGGAGGCCGCCGCGGTGAGCACCGCGGGGTCGTCGCCGCCGCCCGCGGCCTTCCAGCCCCAGTAGCAAAAGGCCGGGCGCAGCCGCTTCCCGCCCGCCAGGAAGTCCTCGGCGGCGTCGAAGAGCGGCGCGACGTCGGGCCCGCCGGCCACCGCTCGCTGATGGTCGAGGAAGGTCTTCAGCGAACGGTCGACCTCGGTGCGGAGCATGCCGCGCGCGGCGCCGGAAACGGTCATGTTCCGAGCGTAACGGCAGGGCGCCGCGGGGAATGATCCCGACTGCCCGTTTCAGCATGGAGTTCGGCAGGCACTTGACAGGACTCCGGCGCGGAGTCCACGGGACCCGGCAGGGGTGCGGCACGGGCGATGACCCGATGATGACTTAGCGTTTGCCGGTGGCGCCCCGTACCCTGGTGGACATGTCTTTGGGTCGTCCGTCCGTCCGCCCCGACCGGGTGCCGACCGTGCGCGAGTTGCTCGCGAGCGGCGACCGGTCGTTCTCCTTCGAGTTCTTCCCCCCCAAGTCCGAGGAGGGAGAGCGCCAGTTGTGGCGCGCGATCAGGGAGCTGGAGGCGCTCAGCCCCACCTTCGTCTCGGTGACCTACGGCGCGGGCGGCGGCAACCGTGACCGCACCGTCGGCATCGTCGAGCGGGTCGCCCACGAGACCACCCTCACCCCGGTCGCCCACTTCACCGCGGTCAACCACTCGGTGCGCGAGCTGCGCCACCTCGTCGGCCGGTTCGCCGACGCCGGGGTGCGCAACATCCTCGCGGTGCGCGGCGACCCGCCCGGCGACCCGATGGGGGAGTGGGTCCAGCACCCCGAGGGCGTCCTGTACGCCGAGGAGCTGGTCCGGCTCATCCGGCAGTCCGGCGACTTCTGCGTCGGCGTGGCCGCCTTCCCCTACAAGCATCCGAGGTCGGCCACGATCGAGTCCGACACCGACTTCTTCGTGCGCAAGTGCCGCGCGGGGGCCGACTACGCGATCACCCAGATGTTCTTCCGCGCCGACGACTACCTGCGGCTGCGCGACCGGGTGGCGGCCAACGGGTGCGACACGCCGATCATCCCGGGCATCATGCCGGTCACCCGGATGAGCACGATCGCCCGCTCCGAGCAGCTTTCCGGCGCGCCGTTCCCCGAAGAGGTCGCCGCCCGCTTCGAGGAGGTCAAGGACGACCCGGAGGCGGTCCGCCGGCTGGGCATCGAGCACGCGGCGGAGCTGTGCCGCCGGCTGCTCGACGAGGGCGCGCCGGGCATCCACTTCATCACCTTCAACCGCTCCAGCGCCACCAGGGAGGTCTTCCAGCGCATCGCCCCCGTCCCCGCGGCGGCCTCGGTGAGCGTCTGAGCGGTGGTGACGGCGACCCCCGCCCCCAGAAGACGGTGGTCGCCGCGGATGTGGTGCGGCAGCAGGTCGAGGAAGGCGCGCAGCGTCCGTGCCGGCGCGCGCGAGGCCGAGGTCACCACGCTGAGCGTCCAGGACGACCCGCCGGCCACGTCGATCTGACTCTCTTTGGCGTCGTTCAGGCGCGTGCCGGGGTGCCCGCGCCCTTGAGCGGCAGCGACGCGCCCATGATCGCGTAGCGTTCGTAGCCGCCGGGGAACACGTACTGTGTCAGCAGATCGGCGAACCCGAGGCTGTGGTACAGGTGCCGGGCCGCGGTCGGCCGGTCATGCGTGGACAGCACCGAAGTGCGCTCGGGCCGCCCATCGCACAACGCGTGCATCATCGCCCGCCCGGTGCCCTTGCCCTGATAGTCGGGATGCACGTGCACCTCGGCGATCTCCAGCGTGTCACCGAGCCAGCCCAGTGCCGCCTCCGGCCCGCCCGCCTGGCTCAGCGAGCGGTAGATCACGTCGTGCCACCACTGGTCGGCCGCGCCGTGGAAGCCGTAGGCGAAGCCGACCGGTTCGCCGTCCTCGCGCTCGGCGAGCACGCAGGTGAAGTCGGGGTAGGTCGTGTGGTTGCGCATGATGCTCTTGCGACCGGAGAGCTGGTCGGCCGGGGGACGCATGGCCGCCGTGTAGATGGCGATCGCCGCGTCCAGCCCCGCGCCGAACTCCTCTGGCCCGACATGCCGCAATCCGATCACTTCTCGCACCCTAGCAGCCGCCCCGACGGCCTCACTCGACCTCTACCGGCGTCCCGCCGGTGATGCGGACCAGCTCCTCGAAGGTGGTGGGGAAGACGGTGTGCGGGTGGCCGCCCGCCGCCCACACGACCTCGTGCTTGCTCAGCCAGGTGTCCACCAGTGTGCGGACCGGCGCGGGGTGCCCCACCGGCGCGACCCCGCCGATCGGCTGGCCGGTGGCGGCCCTGACGAACTCGGGCGTCGCCCGCCTGACCTTCGCGACGCCCGCCGTCCGGGCGATCAGGGCCGTGTCGACCCGGTGGGCACCGCTGGTGAGGACGAGCAGGGGAGTGCCGTCCGCGTCGAAGATCAGGCTGTTGGCGATCGCGCCCACCTCACAGCCGAGCTGCGCGGCGGCCGCGGCGGCGGTGGGCGCCGACTCGGGCAGCAGCACGATCTCCCCTTCCGCGCCCAGCTCGCGCAGCGCGGTCTCCACCTTTACCGCGTTGTGCGGCAACTTTTCTGGCATCCCGACACTCTAATCAAGCGGGGGCGTACATATCGATTGATTACCGATCGATGGCACTTGTCGACCCTGGGTGACTGTTCCACTAGAGTCACTTGTTTTAGCGATAATGCGTGTGAGGGGATGGTTTGACGTGGGGGCAGCTAAGCACCTAGGACTGGCCGCCTGTGCGACCGCGGCGGCCCTGCTCATCGCCGGATGCGGCCTCAGCGGCTCGGAGCCCGTGGCCGGGCCCGCGCCGCGCGCCGTACACGCGGAGTTCGCGGGCGCACCGAGCGCCGGGGCCGCCGCCGGGCTCGCGGCCGGCCGGGCCGAGCCCGCGCCGTTCACCGCGCCAGGCAAGACGCTGCGCCTCGGCGCCAAGGGCAAGGTCGTCAAGGTGCTCCAGGCGCGGCTGAAGGAGCTCGGCTACCACCCCGGCAAGATCGACGGGCAGTACGGCGGCGGCACGCAGTTCGCCGTCTGGGCCTTCCAGAAGGTCAACGGCATCCGCCCGACCAGCACGATCGCCCGCCGGACCTGGAACGCGCTGGAAGACCCCAAGGCGCCCAAGGTACTGGCCCGCCGGGGCAAGGCCACCAGGGTCGAGATCAACCTCACCCAGCAGGTCATGGTCCTTTATGTGGGCGGCGAGCCGAAGCTGATCAGCCACACCTCCTCCGGCAGCGGCATCGCGTACTGCGAGACCACCGAGTGGCAGGGCAAGAAGCAGCGCTTCTGCGGCGACGCCCGCACCCCCACGGGCGACTACAAGACCACCTGGCGCAAGTCCGGCTGGCACAAGTCCTACCTGGGCCAGCTCTACAACCCCATCTTCTTCAACGGCGGCATCGCCGTGCACGGCGCCCTGTCCGTCCCCCTGGCCCCGGCCTCCCACGGCTGCGTCCGCCTCCCCATGCACGTGGCCAAGATCCTCCCCGCCATGCTCGGCAAGGGCGTCCCCGTCCACGTCCGAGGCAAGTTCCGCCGCTGACCCTTTAACCCCTCACCCCGCTGCACTGGCACGCCCCAAAGGCCCGGCCCTCGCCGCCGCTCTTCCGTACATCGGGCTCCGCCCGACTCCGCTGCCGCTCGCACCGCATCTGCCGCCCGCGGCTCCCGTACGACAAGCCCCTGCGCCCTCCACCCGCCGCCCCCCGCACCGACCCCACCGCGCCACGCGTCCGGTGCGCCAATGGGCTCGGCCCTCGCTGACGCTCTTCTTACTTACATCGGGCTCCGCGACGCTGGGGCTCGCGTGACGCGGGCGGTGACGGCCTCTACCGCGGCGACGGCTTTCGCCGGACTGCGGCTGCTGCCGATGATGACCGTGGCTCCGGCGGCGGCGAACTGCTCGGCGATGAAGTAGCCGGTGCCGGCGTTGCCGCCGGTCACCAGCACCGTGTTGCCGTCGGGGCGCGGGGCCTGTGGACGTTCCAGGCCACGAAGGCTCCTCGCAGGGCGTCGCGGGCGGGGCCCGTAGACGGCGAGGAGGGCAGGTCAGAGGTCGGGCCAGGCCAGGTGGAGGCGGCGGAATGCCTCGGCGAGGGCGGCCTTGCGGTCGGGGCGGCCCGATGCCAGGTCGGGGATCTCCAGCACGTAGCGGGCCAGGATGTGGAGGGATTCGTCGGGCTCGTCCTGTCCGGCGGCTTCGGCGAGCAGGCGAGCGAGCGGGTCCTGGCAGGCCACCCAGACCTGACGTGCGTAGGCCCACAGAGCCGGAGTGTTCATCACCAGATTTGCCGCGCGCCGGTAGCGCTCAGGCAGGTCTTGGTCGTCGGCGAAAGGGGCCCGGCCGGCGAAGAAGGCGTACAGGGCCTCCAGAGCCGAGCTGCCCTCGGGCCGGTTGCGGACCGCGTCGGCCAGGGCCGCCTCGCGCTCCCCGCTGTCGTCGAGGATCAGCGCTTCCTTGCCCGCCGGGAAGTGCGCGAACAGGGTCGTGGTCGCGGTGTCCGCAGCCTCGGCGATCTGCGCGACCGTCACCTTCTCGTAGCCGTGCGCCAAGAAGAGCTCCAGCGCCGCATCGGCCAGGGCCTTGCGAGTCGCCGCCTTCTTGCGTTCGCGCCTGCCGGGCGCGCCTCCAGTGGTCGCCATCCCAGAAAGATATCACCACCCAGTCCAAATCACTACTGGTTGCAGTTTTGGTCAGAGTAGTGTTTCTTGGTGAGTAGGAAATTCCGCCCTGTTCACTCCTGGAGGCCCGTATGTCCACCAGCACAGAAGCCCGGTCTCCGACAGGGGCACCGCTCGGCAAACTCGCAATGTGGGCGGTCCTGGCCCTGGTCCTGCTCGCCGACGCCCTCGACATGATCGACGCGACGGTCACGAACATCGCGGCGCCCACGATCGTGGACCACATCGGCGGCGGCGACGGTCTGATCAAGTGGCTCGGGGCGTCCTACGCCCTGGCCATGAGCGTCCTGCTGATCATCGGCGGACGCCTCGGCGACCGCTACGGGCAGCGCCGCCTCTTCCTGATCGGCATGAGCGGCTTCACCCTCGCCTCAGCGGCCTGCGGGCTGGCCGCCGGTCCCGGCGTGATGATCTTCGCCCGGATCCTGCAGGGCGCCTTCGGTGCCCTCCTCATCCCGCAGGGCATAGCGATCATGACTCGTCACTTCACCCCCGACATGCGGCGTACGTCGTTCAACCTGTTCGGGCCGCTGCTGGGTATCGCCACCATCGGCGGTCCGGTCCTGGCCGGGTTCGTCATCGACGCAGACTTCGCCGGCCTGTCCTGGCGGCCGATCTTCCTGGTCAACCTCCTATTGGGCACCGTCGGCGTCGTTCTGGCCGCCCGGATCCTGCCCCGTGACAACGCCGACCGGTCCGTCACCGTGGACGGCGTCGGCGCGGGCATCCTCGCCGTGGCCATGTTCGGCACGATGTTCGGCCTCATCGAAGGCTCCGAGACCGACTGGAGCGCCCTCTCCCTCGCGGCCCTGGCCCTCGGTGTGGTCTTCCTGCTGCTGTTCGCACGCCGTCAGCGCACCGCGACCGCGCCGCTCATCGAGCCCTCTCTGTTCCGCAACAAGGGCTTCACCTCAGGGCTGCTGGTCGGGCTGATGTTCTTCGCCGTCACCAACGGACTGGGCTTCGTCATCTCCCTGTTCATCCAGCAGGCCCTGGGCGCCAGCCCCGGCAGCGCCGCCCTGGGCATGCTGCCGCTGACCCTCGGAATCATCGCCGGCGCCGGCGCGGGCATGGCCCTGACCAAGAAGCTGGGCCGCACCCTCATCCTCGCCGGCATGCTGGTCACCCTCGCCGGAGCCGGCTGGCTGCTGGCTCTGGTGATCACCAGCGGCACCGACGTCACCCTGCTCGCCCTGGCACCCGCCAGCGTCCTGGCCGGCATCGGCATGGGCGCCTGCTTCGGCACCCTCTTCGACATCACCATCGGTGACACCGCCCCCGCCGAAGCAGGCAGCGCAAGCGGCACCCTCACCGCCGTCCAGCAACTCGCCACCGCCCTGGGCTCCGCCACCGTCACCACCGTTTACCTCCATGGCGGAGCCCCCGACCACGCCATGACCCTCGCCATCATCACCGTCATGGCCGTCACCGTCATCTGCCTGCCCTTCCTGAAGCTCTTGCCGAAGTCCGCCCCCGCCGACGACGCAGCCCCCGGCCACTGAACGGCCGGGCGCCCCATCGCCAATGCCGGCATCGCACTCGGCGGCCTGCCGGTGGCCGTGGGTGCGTGCCGTGCCTCCCGGATCGCTGCGTACCGAGCACGAGTACGCAGCAAGCCGGGAGGCCCACCCCAAAGCCCTCTACCGCCGCTCTCGGCGGCCACCTCCCGCCCTCGCGGCCAAGATTCACAGGCGCGCGCCCCTGTCCACCGTTCACATCGCTCTTTCGGGCAGCCGTCAGGCCGCTCGGTCCTCCTGCGCCGGCACTTCGTGCCCTCGCTACGGACCGGCGCGCTTCTTCCACTCGCCCGCCGAGACCGTCGCCGTGGCCCCGGACGGGGTGTACTTCATCTGACTGTGTGGGCGTGCGCGCCCTGACTCCAGACCACACCCTCTGGCCTGGTCAGCGCCCTTGATCGAAACTGTGTTCGCAGAAGACTTGACATCAATTCCGATCGAATTTATGTTCGATGGTGAGAACGGGACTCGCGGCCCGTTCCATGGGCGGTGGGTGGCGTCCTCGTCGTCGGCGGAGACGAGTGGGCGCCGCCCGGCCGGACGGGGAGTGGGGAAGCTCCTCGTCCGGCCGCCCGGCAAGAATGTCGGTGCTGTCTGCGAATGTGGCATCACCGGCAGTGAGCCGGAGCCGCCACGAGCGAGGGAGGCTGCAGCATGACCCCACGGCTCAGCGATGACAGCGGGCCCCGATTGTCGCCCACGGTCAGAGCACACCTGGCCGATGCGCGCGACTGCCTGACGCAGGCCGCGTCGGCGACCACCCCGGCGACGCGTTATGTCTCCGCCCACCTGGCCGCGCTGCGCGCGGCGGCGGCGGTGCTGGCCGCCCGCCCCCGGCCGATGGACGGCAGGCGCCGGCGACTGCGCAGCGCCTGGGAACTGCTCCCGGAGGCCGAGCCACGGCTGGCCGAATGGGCGGCCTACTTCGCGGTGAGCGCGGGCAAGCGCGCCGCCGCCGAGGCGGGCATGGTGCGAGTGGTCAGCGCACGCGACGCGGAAGAGCTGATCACGGAGGCGGAGACGTTCGTCACCACCGTGGAGGCCATCCTCGGCGTGCCCGGCCAGCCCGCCCTGCCCGTCACCGTCCCCCTTGCCGGCTGACCCCACCCCCACGATCACGGGCCCGGCCCCTCGGCGAGGTTGCACCTCGCCGCCCTTGGCGGGCGAGTCCCCTGGCCGCTTGCGCAGGTCGCCGTACAACAGGCGTGACGCCGCATCCCGTACTCAGATCGCCAAACCGGCCGCGCCCCCATGGGTGGCGTAGATGGCCTGGCAACCGGTGAAGTTCACCTCCGCGCGCGCGAGGGCCATGTGTGTGTGCCTCGGTGCGGCGCAGGGCCATGTGGTACTCCTGTGCCCACTCCGCGCCGTGCAGCCCTATGTTCTTTGAGGGCCAGCAGCGCAAGGCCAATATTGGGGGAGTTGTAGTCCGGGGTCAGCCAGGGCTCATCCCCGGCCGGTGGGTGAGCACTGGCCGGAGCCCTTCGCTTCCTACTTCTTCGCTGCCAGCGATCCGGCACGCTCAGGCGGCAGCCAGCGCCCGCAACTCCTGTGCGGCGGGCAGAGCGTGCGCCTGCTCAGGTACGGCCGCTAGGATCCGGCCAAGGATCATGTGTCGCATGGGGGTCAAGCGAGCTACGCCACCGGCAATGGTAACGGCTTGACTCAAGCCGTCTTCAACCTGTCCTTGATGGATATGGGCAAGTGCCTGGATCAGGCGAAGATTGCCACCTGTTAGACCGGGCGGATAGCTAGCGATCGCTTGATCAACCGCGCTGGGCGCTTTGTTCTTATCGCCCAGAAAAGCGTACACGTAGGCAGTCGTGCGATGTATAAGGGCTTCGGGGTAGCTGGTCCCGATCGACGCCCCAATGGCACTGGCTGCGGTGACGCTGCTCGGCAGCTTCTCGAATGTAGTTGTAAGACTCTGCAACGCGGCGGTCGCCGTGGCTTTCTCCCCTCGCATGGCGAGAAGCTTTGCCTGAACTTCGTGGGCGACCGCGAGGCCGACACTAGGCGAACCATTCGCGTGCCGCATCGCATCGTCGAGCATGTCGCTGATCATGGAGTGCGGCCGATTCTGCCAAAAGGCACAGTCGGCTTCCCTTGCTCGGACCCACACCGACAAGTCGCGATCCCCCGACACATCGGCTGCGCGCCGCGCGGTCTGCCACGTCAAACGAGCCGGTCGTTGGTTGCCGGCGTCACTGAAATCTGTGGCCATAAGCGCGGCCAACCGGGCGCTGACGCGCTGCAATCCAGCACGCGCGGATGGGGATTGCTCGCGCTTCAGCACACCACTCACCGAGATGAGGTCTGCCGTCAGATCGCCGATCAGTGCGCTGGGTGGTTCGGCGTAGTAGAGCTGGCCATAAGTTCGTACCGTTCGCTCCCAGTCGTCGAGACCCAAGGTGTCCTGGACGCCGGCCGAGCGCTCGATGCCCGCTAAGACGGTTTCCAGACTGCCGGGGGGTACCAAGGCACCGGTACCGAGAGCTGCTAGGAGTTGAATCGCTGCACGGCGTTCCATGTCGTCGTCCTCTCCGTCGCGGGTCGAGGATCTCTGATGCAGCGTACCGCCGAGCCGGCGATCCAATTCAAGGGCTTTCGCGTAGAGCGCCACCAGATCGCCACCCGCCCCAACGAGGCCATCGACCGTGATCACCGCGTCTTCGTCCGGCCGATGGACGCCACGTTCCCACTTGCCGACCACCGACAAGTCCACATGGGTGGCGTCTCCAACCTCACGCAGGCTCAGGCCTGCGTGCTGGCGACGCTGACGCATCACGGCACCGAAGATGTGCCACACCGGGTTCAGGTCGGCCATCGTGTCCTCGCGAAGTCGTGATTGGCGCGCGGTTGGCGCGCCAAGCCAACGGTCTGGTCCAGCCCCTCGGTCAGTCTCATGATGACACCAGCGCGTAGTCACGCAGAGTGAAACAGACGGAACCCGCCGAGACGCTCGCAACGCTCGACGGGTTCCTTGATCGCAGAGGAGGTCTGCGACCCGTGACAGATGATAGACAGCCCGAAGTACCCAAAGCGGGCATGATCGGTTTTACCGCCCAAGACGACGGCCTTTTCGTTGTGTGGGAGGTGGAGGCCGGCGACTGCGGGGCGAGTGGCGTGATCAATGACGAGGCCGCTGCCGAGAAGGCGATGCTCGACGCCCTCGCGACCTTCCAGCAGGGGCGCGGGCGGGTCCGGTATGCGCGGCTCGCCCCGGCCCCCCGCGCGGTCTACGACTACCGCTATGGCACGACCCTCGTCACCGCGCACCGGGCGGACGGCGTGACCGTCTCCATCGCCGGGGACGCGTGGGAGGACACCCCTTGAGCGGGTACGGCGGCGCGGCGAGGGCTTGCGCGTCGCCGTGCCGTACGGCGGGCCGGCGCGGGCCCGCCGGGCGCGGGCGGCTTCCAGGTGGTGTTCACGCTGCCCGCGCCATCCAGATCGCGGTACGGCCCCGCCCCATCGCCCCGGGGCCGTACCGTCCCGCACGAGGGGTTGGTAGTTCCTCGTGCCGCGCGGGCGGGCCGTGGTCGAGCGCCCGCCCGCGCCTTCTTCTCGGGGGTGTGCAGTGGAGGATCTGACACCCGACCAGCGGGCCTACCTGACCGCCATCGAGGCCACCTACCCCGGCTGGCACATCGTGGTGCAAGACGGATGGTGGTGGGCCACCAAGCACACCCCGCCCACTCGGGAGCAGAAGGCGGCCGGAGTACTGCCCCAGTTCGCCCGCCCTGGGCCGCACGAGATGGTGGCCGCGCTGAACGTGCAGCTCGGCATCCTCGCCCGGATGGGCGCGGCCTGACCCGCTCGGCGGGACGTCCTGGGTGAACGCCCCCGCCGAGAACATGAGCGAGCCCCCTCGGAGCCGGTCCGGTGGGGGCTCTTCCCGGTTATCAGAGCGCAGGCACGACCCGAAATGACGCTGATCGCCTTCGGCTGGCGGCCAGAGGCGAACGCGCTGTACCCGTAGGCCACCAGGCGGATGCCCAGACTCGCCGACAGCGGCTCATCGAAGCGGAGCTGGGCGGGCGCGGCGTTACCCTCCTCCATGAGGATGCAGTCGCGGAAGTCGGCCACGATGATCCTCGTTTCGTTCGCTCCCGCCCCGAGGCTGGTGGGCACGTTGCCGGACATGACCTTGCCTCCCGCGTCTGCCGGCTTGGGTCACAGCTCGGGAATCGTCGGCGGAGGTCACCCTGTTGACGCCGACCCCGTTGATGATCTGCCCGGCGTACGCCCTGGCGTGCACCTGTTGAAGATGGGTGCCTGGATGCGGCAGGCGGTGGGTGATGTGGTCAGTGTGGGAACGGCGAGCAAGGGCATGGCCCTGCGGAGCCTGCCACCAGAGCAGTGGGCATACGGACAGAAAGCACGTATCGGGGCCTTGCCATGATCAATTGAGACCCCCACGTACGCCACGATCGCGTCCCGCGAACTGGCGGGACATACCCGCAGCCGGAGCGGCCGACCTGCGAGATGTCCGGTTTGAAAAGTTCCCGCTACGCCTACTCGGCGGGCCGCCACCTACGGCACATGACGAGCCCCGGCGTCGGGCGGAGCCCGACACGAGGAAGACCGTCCGAGCGTCAGCGAGGGCCGAGCCCTTTGGCGCACAGAACGGAAGGGGCGGGACGGCCAGTAGAGGGCGGTGGGATTGCTCTCCTGGGGCCAGGGACCGGTAGGTAAGGGCGCGACCGACGCCGAGGCTGGGGAGGCCCGATACATCCGATTCGGGCCGGTACGTATGGCACACGACGAGCCCCGGCGTCGGGCGGAGCCCGACATGAGGAAGACCGTCCGAGTGTTAACGAGGGCCGAGCCTTAGGGTGTCTCGGCCGAAGGTGAGGGGTCGGGGTGGAGGGGGGCGGAGCTGCGGCGGAGGAGGAGCATGGCGGCGTCGTCGCCGAGGGGGCGGCCTACGTGCTTGAGCAGGTCGGCGCGGAGGGTGTCCAGGGAGGTCTGCGGGTCGGGGCCGGTCAGCAGGTGGACTCTGTCGGTCAGCGGATAGAACGCGCCGCCGTGGTCGCGGGCCTCTACGATCCCGTCGGTGTAGAGCAGGATCTGGTCCCCTTCGGCGAACCGTTCCACGAGCACGGTGGGCTCGTCGGGCTTGAGCCAGGCCAGGCCGAGCGGCGGCGTCTCCTCCGGCGGGTCGGCGAACTCCGCGCCGCCGTCCGCGCGGATGATCAGCGGGCTCGGGTGCCCGCAGTTCAGGATGGCGATCTCGTCCTCGTCGCGTACCTCGGCCAGCACCGCCGTGACGAACTGCTCGCCGGTGAGCCGCCGCGCCAGCGCCTTCTCCAGGCGGGTCACGACCCCGAGCAGGTCGCGTTCGTCGTAGGCGGCCTCCCGGAACGCGCCGAGCACGATCGCCGCGGTCTCGACCGCCTCCAGGCCCTTGCCCTGTACGTCGCCCACGATGACCCGTACGCCGCGCGGGTGGGTGACCACCTCGTACAGGTCGCCGCCGATGCGGGCCTCGGCGACCGCCGAGGTGTAGGACACCGCGACCCCGAGGCCGGGACCGACCCTGCGGGGCACCGGCCGCAGCAGCACCCGCTGGGCGGCCTCGGCGACCGAGCGGACATCGGCCAGGCGGCGTTCGTGGCGGGTCCGGGCGGCACTGGCGACCAGGCTGGCCAGGGTCACCCCCGCGATGGCCGTGAGCGCCACATGGAGGCGGTACTGGCCGCTGGGGCCCTGGGTGGAGAGCGGCAGGCACAGGGCGACGGCGACGATGCCGACCATCCCGGTGCGCTGCAGATCGCAGGCGACGCTGGCGAACGCGGGGCCGAGGGCCAGCAGCGGCAGCAGGCCGATGTCGGGGACGATCAGCCAGTCGGCGATCGCCACGATCGCCATCACGACGTAGGGGAGCACCAGCAGCAGCGAACGCGTGGCGGACGGCGTGGCGCGGTGCGCCGCCTGGCCGCGGCGAGGGCCGTCTCGCCCCCCGTCTGAAACGCGCGCCATACCCACCGATTCTCGTGCCCGTGCCTTGATCGTGCTCCCCTATGGCAAGATCCTGAAATCGCCGCCTGATGTTACCGGGCACGAAAGGGGTAATGCGACCGTGCGGCGGGGCGCCGCGGTGACGTGCGCCGGCGCCCGGCCCTGACGCGGACGTGCCCCTCTAAGAAGCGCCGAGGCGGCGGCGCCTCCTAAAGGGGCATCGGACGTGCGGCGAGCCGAGCCGGGGACGGATCAGAAGGACTCGACCGCGCGCCTCGCCTCGGCGTCGAGGACGCCCCAGCTGATCAGCTCTTCGGTCAGCTCGCCGGGCGACTTGTCATAGATCACCGCCAGCGAGCGCAGGTCTTCCTGCCTGATCGACAGCACCTTGCCGTTGTAGTCGCCACGCTGGCTTTGAATGGTCGCGGCATAACGGGCGAGCGCGCCGGCCTTCTCCTTGGGCAACTGGGAAAGCCGCTCCAGGTCGATGACCAGCTTCGGCGTCGGGCCGAGCGGGCTCGGCGCGGCGCCCCCGGGCAACAGCTCCGAAACGGGCACGCCGTAGAAGTCGGCGAGCTCCGCCAGCTTCTGCACCGTGACCGCGCGGTCGCCGCGCTCGTAGGAGCCGACGACAACGGCCTTCCACCGGCCGCGTGACTTCTCTTCGACTCCGTGCAGGGACAGCCCCTGCTGGGTGCGGATCGCGCGGAGTCGTGCACCCAGCGACTTGGCATACTCAGACGGCATCCTGTGGCCCCCCGGCTCTCTATGTAGCGCTCTCTCTAGATTGTCCTACCTCGCGGCTTATGCCCTGACCACCGGGGGTCGGTGCCAGGGGCAGGCACCAACGGTGACCATAGCGTTGGGGTTTAGCCCGGTACGCCACGAGGAGTGGTTACGCACAGTGACGGTAAAGCGGTGGACGCCGAAGGTCAAGCTGATTGGAAAAAAGATGCCGAATCCGGTCCGGTGAAGTACGCCGCATTCGTTACTCAGATCCCATATGAAACATGGGTTCGTCAGGGTTTGACATTCCTGCTTCTGCCGCTCGGCTCGGCCTTGGGGGTCCTGGGCAAGATCATAACAGGACGTGTGGCAGACCGAACGATCTTCAATGAGGTGTCCCCCAGAAACACCCTGCGCAGCGGCCCGGAGTCGCTGGAGGCGCAGATCAGCAGCTCGCCGGGGAGCCAGCCGGCCGAGGCCAGCGCGTCCCCGACGTTCCTCGCCTCGGCCATCTCCGCCGTCACCTCCGGTGAGCCGGGCAGCCCCGGCTCGCGGACGGCCAGCGCCAGATCCTCGGTGTACTGCTCGCGCGAGCGGCGCAGCATGTCCTCTTCAAGGGCCGCCCGCCGGGCGCCGCGCACCGCCGGGCTCGGGACCACCAGCGTGAGCAGCCGCAACGGCACCCCCAGGCGGGCCGCCCCGGCCGCGGCCAGGCGCACCGCGGCGTCGCAGCCCGGGCTGCGCCGGTAGGCGACGGTCAGCCGGTCGATCGCGGGCGGGGGACGCTCGCCGTACCCGGCGGGGGCCAGCGCGACCGGCACGGGGGAGGAGTGCAGCAACTGGTCGGCGGTGCTGCCGACGGCGATCCGCCCGCGGGCCGCGCGCGGTGGCGACCCGATGACGATGACCTCCGCGCCGCTCCGGCGGGCCACCGCGGCCAGGCCGTGGCCGCTGCCGCGGTCCACGCCGATGATGCGCTCCGGCCCGCCCGGCCCGTCCCCGGAGACCAGGCCCGCCGCCTCCTCCAGCGCCTCCTCGGCCCGCTCGCGCAGGTAGCGGGTCCATTCGGCGTCGACCTTCGCGCTGCCCGGTGTGGTCCAACCTGGCGGCCTGATGGCGGCGACGGTGAGGGCGCGGGAGTCGTGACCGGCCAGCAGGGCGCCCAGGGCGAGCGCGTCCCTGCCGCCCCGGTCCGGGGTGTAGCCGGTGAGGACGCCGGCGTACCTCATCGCGCACCTCTGGCGAGGCGGGAATGGCGAAAGCCGTACCCGAAGTAGACCAGCAGGCCGAACGCCGCCCAGGCCAGGAACGTGAGCCAGGTCGCGGAGTCCAGCCGGCTCATCAGGAACAGGCAGAACACCACGCCGAGGATCGGCGTCAGCGGGTACAGCGGCGTGCGGAAGGACCGGCGCAGCCCCGGCTTGGTGCGGCGCAGCACCACCACCCCGGCGTTGACCACGGCGAAGGCGAACAGCGTGCCGATGCTGGTGGCGTCGGCCAGCCGGCCGAGCGGCACCAGCCCGGCCAGCAGCGCGATGAAGGCGGCCACGATGAGGGTGTTGGCGGCCGGTACCTGGCGGCGCGGGCTGACCCGCTGGAAGATCCGGGGGATCAGCCCGTCACGGGACATCGCGAACAGGATGCGGGTCTGGCCGTACATGACGGTGAGCACGACGCTGAAGATCGCGATCACCGCCCCGGCGGAGAGCACCGCCGAGGGCCAGGCCGCGCCGGTGGTCTCGGTGAGGACCTGGGCGAGCGACGCCTCAGAGCCCGCCAGCCGCTGCCACGGCATCGCGCCCACCGCCGACAGCGCCACCAGCACGTAGACGACCGTGACGATGGCCAGGGACAGCAGGATGGCCAGCGGCAGGTCGCGCCGCGGGTTCCTGGACTCCTCACCGGCCGTGGAGGCGGCGTCGAAACCGATGTAGGAGAAGAACACCTTCGCTCCGGCGGCGCTGATCCCGGCCGCGCCCATCGGGGCGAAGGGGGTGAGGTTGCCCGTGTCGAACGCGCTGAACGCCACCACGCAGAAGAACAGCAGGACCCCGACCTTGACGAACACCATGATCACATTGGCGGTGGCGCTCTCCGACGCCCCGCGCAGCAGCAGCGAGGTGGCCAGCGCGACCACCACGACTGCGGGGACGTTGACCACCCCGCCCGACCCCGGCGGCCCGGCCAGCGCCTCGGGGATGACGACGCCGGCCACCTGCCGCAGGAACTCGTTGAGGTACTGGCCCCAGCCCACCGCGACCGCCGAGACCGACACCGCGTACTCCAGGATCAGGCACCACCCCGCCACCCATGCCACCAGCTCGCCCAGCGTCGCGTACGCGTAGGAGTAGGAGGACCCGGAGATCGGGATCGTGCCGGCCAGCTCGGCGTAGGACAGCGCCGAGAACAGCGCGGTCACCGCGGCCAGGACGAAGGCCGACACGACGGCCGGACCGGCCAGCGGGGTGGCCTCGCCGAGGATCACGAAGATGCCGGTGCCCAGCGTGGCCCCCACGCTGAAGAGGGTGAGCTGGGTGAGCGTCATCGTGCGGCGCAGCTCGCCGCCCTCGCCCTGGCCGCCCTCGGCGACGATCTCCTCGGCGGGCTTGGTGCGCAGCACCCGCCGCCAGCCGTTCACCCGCCGCCCCCCGCCCGCGCGGTGCCGTCCATGGGTACTCCGGGCCGCTTGCGGGGTCAGATGCCGTCGCGTTCCAGCGGGCAGCTCAGGCAGCGCGGGCCGCCGCGCCCGCGGCCCAGCTCGCCGCCGGGCACGGTCACCACCTCCACGCCCCGGTCGCGCAGGAAGTTGTTGGTGGTGGTGTTGCGGTCGTAGGCGATCACCACGCCGGGCTCGATGGCCAGCACGTTGCACCCGTCGTCCCACTGCTCGCGCTCGGCGGCGTGGACGTCCTGCTGCGCGGTGAGGACCTCGATGTCGCCGGTGCCGATCGCGTTGCCGATCGCGCGGTGCATGTCCTCCGGGGCGTGGTCGGTGACCTTCAGCTCCTTGTCGTTGTCGCCCGGCTCGATCGTGTAGGAGGGCAGCATGCCCAGGCCCGCGTACTTCGTGAAACGCCCGTCGCCGACCATCGTCATGACCGTGTCCAGGTGCATGAAGGCGCGGGCCTTCGGCATGCTCAGCGCCACGATCGTGGTCGCCGAGCCGGCCTTGAACAGGTTGCGGGCGACGAGTTCGACCGCCTGCGGCTGGGTGCGCTCGCTCACCCCGATCAGCACCGCGCCCCTGCCGAGGACCAGCACGTCGCCGCCCTCGATGGTGGCCGGGGCCATCGCCGTGCCCGGGTACCACACCCGAAAGCCGCCATCGGCCCGCTCCGCGGCGAACATGGGGTGCCAGCGGTAGACGGCCTCCATGTTGACGGTCTCGTTCATCCGCGCCTTCTTGCGCATCGCGTTGATCGAGACGCCGTCGTAGATCCACGAGGAGTTGTCGCGGGTGAACATGTGGTTGGGCAGCGGCTGGAGGATGAAGTCGTCCGGGGCCAGGCAGTGGAAGGCCAGGCTCTTGGGGGCGCAGTCGTGCTCCATGATCTCGCGCTTGGTGATGCCGCCGGTCAGGTACGTCTGCAGCGCCGCCGAGCCGAGCGAGTCGAGGGTGTTGCGGATGGCGTCGGTGGCCAGCGGGCCGAACCAGCGCTCGTCCACGATCTTGTCCAGGATGTGCTTGCGCGCCTCGGGGATCTCGACCGTCTCGCGCAGCAGGTCGGCCAGCAGATGGACCTCGATGCCGCGCTCGCGCAGCACCCGCTGCCACTGCTCGTGCTCCTCCAGGGCCCGCTGCACCCACAGGACGTCGTCGAACAGCATGCTGTGCATGTTGCTCGGGGTCAGCCGCTTGAGGGCGAGCTCGGGCTTGTGCACGAGCACCCGGCGCAGCCGGCCCACCTCGGAATCGACGCGAAAGCTCATCTGACCCCCTTGACGACTTACAGACCCTCCCCGCCCCAGACGGGCGTCAAACGCCGCGCTCAGCGAGGTTTCGTGCATTGTGGCTGGTAGAGGTGCGTGAGGGTGATGTGGGCCGATTCCATGGGGCTGCTAGGGTGATGGGGCCACGAATCCTTTAAGACCCGTCCCGTGAGGCGGGAAAGGCGGTGATTTTCGCATGTCCGACGCCCCCAGGGCGGTCCTCGACGGACCGGACATCAACCGGGCGCTGACCCGGATCGCGCACGAGATCATCGAGCGCACCAAGGGTGCGGAGGGCGTCGTCCTGCTCGGCATCCCCACCCGGGGGGCCACGCTCGCGCGCCGCCTCGGCGACCGCATCGCCCAGTTCGAGGGACTGAAGGTCCCCGTGGGCTACCTCGACATCACGATGTACCGTGACGACCTGCGCCTGCGCCCCGCCCGCCCGCTGGGCCGCACCGAGCTGCCGCCCGACGGCATCGACGACAAGACCGTGGTCCTGGTGGACGACGTCCTGTTCTCCGGCCGGACGGTCCGGGCCGCCCTCGACGCCCTGGGCGACGTCGGCCGCCCCCGCGCGGTGCAGCTCGCGACGCTGGTCGATCGCGGCCACCGGGAGCTGCCGATCCGCGCCGACTACGTCGGGAAGAACCTCCCGACCGCCAAGAGCGAGCAGGTCAAGGTCCACCTCACCGAGATCGACGGGCGTGACGCGGTGCTGCTGTTCAAACCCGGGCCCGACCAGCGGCCCGGGGCGGCCGAGGGGAGCGAGCGGTGAAACGGCATCTGATCTCGGCCGCCGACCTCACCAGGGACGACGCGCTGCTCATCCTGGACACCGCCGACGAGCTGGCCAGGGTCTCGGAACGCTCCATCAAGAAGCTGCCGACGCTGCGCGGCCGTACGGTGGTCAACCTGTTCTACGAGGACTCCACCCGGACGCGGATCTCCTTCGAGGCCGCGGCCAAGCGGCTGTCCGCCGATGTGATCAACTTCTCCGCCAAGGGGTCGAGCGTGTCCAAGGGCGAGAGCCTGAAGGACACCGCCCTGACCCTCCAGGCGATGGGCGCCGACGCGGTGGTCATCAGGCACGGCGCCTCGGGCGCCCCGCACCGCCTGGCGACCTGGGTCGACGGCAGCGTGGTCAACGCCGGCGACGGCACCCACGAGCACCCCACCCAGGCGCTGCTGGACGCCTTCACCATGCGCAGCAGGCTGGGCGCCCTGGACGGCCGCCGGATCACGATCGTCGGCGACGTGCTGCACAGCCGCGTCGCCCGCTCCAACGTGCTGCTGCTGCACACGCTCGGCGCGGAGGTGACGCTGGTCGCGCCGCCGACCCTGCTGCCGGTCACGGTCCAGTCCTGGCCGTGCGAGGTCTCCTACGACCTCGACGCCGTGCTGCCCAAGGCCGACGCGGTGATGATGCTGCGCGTGCAGAAGGAGCGGATGAACGACGCCTACTTCCCGAGCGCCCGGGAGTACAGCCGCCGCTACGGGCTCGACCGCGACCGGCTGGCCAGGATGTCGGAGGACGCGATCGTGATGCACCCGGGGCCGATGAACCGCGGCATGGAGATCGCCGCCGACGTCGCCGACTCGCCCCGCTCCACCATCGTCGAACAGGTCGCCAACGGCGTGACCATCCGCATGGCTGTTCTGTACCTGCTGCTCGGGGGAGAGACCCAGTGATCCTGATCAAGAACGCCCGCGTGCTCGGCGGCGACCCCGCGGACGTCCTCGTCCGCGACGGCGTGATCGCCGAGGTGGGCACGGGTCTGACCGCCGCGGGGAGCACGGTGATCGACGCCGCCGGGCTGATCGCCCTGCCCGGCCTGGTCGATCTGCACACCCACCTGCGCGAGCCCGGCCGCGAGGACGCCGAGACCGTCGAGTCCGGCACCCGCTCGGCCGCGCTCGGCGGGTTCACCGCCGTCCACGCGATGGCCAACACCTCGCCGGTGGCCGACACCGCCGGGGTGGTCGAGCAGGTGTGGCGGCTCGGCCAGGAGGCCGGGCACTGCGACGTGCGACCGGTCGGCGCGGTCACGATCGGCCTGGCCGGCGAGCGCCTGGCCGAGCTGGGCGCGATGGCCGACTCGGCGGCGGGGGTGCGCGTCTTCTCCGACGATGGCAAGTGCGTCTCCGACGCGGTGCTGATGCGCCGCGCGCTGGAGTACGTCAAGGCGTTCGACGGCGTGATCGCCCAGCACGCGCAGGAACCGCGACTCACCGAGGACGCGCAGATGAACGAGGGCTCGGTGTCGGGCAGGCTCGGCCTGACCGGCTGGCCGGCCGTCGCCGAGGAGGCGATCATCGCCCGCGACTGCCTGCTCGCCGCGCACGTCGGCTCCCGGCTGCACGTCTGCCACGTCTCCACCGCCGGATCGGTCGAGATCCTGCGCTGGGTCAAGTCCAAGGGCTGGAACAACATCACCGCCGAGGTCACCCCGCACCACCTGCTGCTCACCGACGACCTGGTGGAGACCTCCCCACTGGGCTCCTACAACCCGATCTACAAGGTCAACCCGCCGCTGCGCACCCGCGACGACGTGCTCGCGCTGCGCGACGCCCTCGCCGACGGCACGATCGACTGCGTGGCCACCGACCACGCGCCGCATCCGGTCGAGGACAAGGAGGCCGAATGGGCCGCCGCCGCGATGGGCATGATCGGCCTGGAGACGGCGCTTTCCGTGGTCCAGGAGGCGATGGTGGACACCGGGCTGCTGGACTGGGCGGGGGTGGCCGACCGGATGTCGGCGCGCCCGGCCCGCATCGGCCGCCTCACCGGCCACGGCCGGCCGCTCGCCGCCGGCTCCGCGGCCAACATCACCCTCTACGACCCCGCCCCCCGCACGGCCGTCGACCCGCACGGGTTCGCGTCCAAGAGCCGTAACACCCCCTACGAAGGCATGTCACTGCCCGGCCGAGTGGTGGCCACGCTGCTGCGCGGCAGGCCGACCGTCATGGAAGGGAAGCTGGTCTGATGGCCGTCCTCGTTCTCGAAGACGGGCGTGTCTTCCGCGGCGCGCCGTACGGCGCGCGGGGGGAGACGTTCGGCGAGATGGTGTTCAACACCGGCATGACCGGCTACCAGGAGACCCTCACCGACCCCTCCTACCACCGCCAGATCGTGGCGATGACCTCCCCGCACATCGGCAACACCGGCGTCAACGACGATGACCCCGAGTCCTCCAGGGTGTGGGTCGCCGGCTATGTGGTCAGGGAGCCCGCCCGCGTCCACTCCAACTGGCGGGCCACCCGCGGCCTGCACGACTACCTGGCCGACCAGGGCGTGGTCGGCATCGCGATGCCGGGCACCCGGGCGCTCACCCGGCACCTGCGCGAGCGCGGCGCCATGCGCGCCGGGATCTTCTCCGGCACCGGTGCCGAGGCGCCGGTCGCGGAGCTGGTCGAGCGGGTGCGCCACTCGCCCGGCATGGTGGGGGCCGACCTCGCCGCCGAGGTCTCCACCCGCGAGCCGTACGTGGTGCCGGCGATCGGGAGGCGGCGTTTCACCGTCGCCGCGGTCGATCTCGGCATCAAGGCGATGACCCCGCACCGGATGGCGGAGCGCGGCTGTGAGGTGCACGTGCTGCCCGCGTGGTCCACGGCCGGGGAGATCCTCGCCCGCGACCCCGACGGGGTGTTCTTCTCCAACGGCCCCGGCGACCCGGCCGCCGCCGACGCCCAGGTGGAGGCGCTGCGCGGGGTGCTCGCGGCGGGCCGGCCGTTCTTCGGCATCTGCTTCGGCAACCAGCTCTTCGGGCGCGCGCTCGGCCTTGGCACCTACAAGCTGCGCTACGGCCACCGCGGGGTGAACCAGCCGGTCCAGGACCGGCGCACCGGCAAGGTCGACATCTCCGCGCACAACCACGGCTTCGCCGTACGGGCCCCGCTGGACGGGCCGTTCGACACGCCGTACGGCAGGGCGGAGGTCAGCCACGTCAACCTCAACGACGACTGCGTCGAGGGCCTGCGGCTGCTCGGCGGCCCGGCCTTCAGCGTCCAGTACCACCCGGAGGCGGCGGCGGGGCCGCACGACGCGGCGGGCCTGTTCGACGAGTTCTGCGACCTGATGGGGGCGAAGCAGGGTGCCTAAGCGCACGGACATACAGTCGATCATGGTCATCGGCTCCGGGCCGATCGTGATCGGTCAGGCGTGCGAGTTCGACTATTCGGGCACCCAGGCGTGCCGGGTCCTGCGCGCCGAGGGCTTCCGGGTGATCCTGGTCAACAGCAACCCGGCCACGATCATGACCGACCCCGAGTTCGCCGACGCGACCTACGTCGAGCCGATCGTCCCCGACTTCGTCGAGAAGATCATCGCCAAGGAGCGCCCGGACGCGCTGCTGCCGACGCTCGGCGGCCAGACCGCGCTGAACACCGCGATCGCGCTGCACGAGGCCGGCGTGCTCGAACGCTATGGCGTCGAGCTGATCGGCGCCGACGTCGAGGCGATCCAGGCGGGGGAGAACCGCGAGAAGTTCAAGGGGATCGTCGCCAAGGTCGCCGCAGAGCACGGCTTCAACGCCGAGTCGGCGCGCAGCGCGATCTGCCACACGATGGACGAATGCCTGGCCGCCGCCGAGGAGCTGGGCTACCCCGTCGTCGTGCGGCCGAGCTTCACCATGGGCGGCGCGGGCTCGGGGTTCGCCCACGACGAGCGCGAGCTGCGCCGCATCGCCGGGGCCGGGCTCGACGCCTCGCCGACCACCGAGGTGCTCCTTGAGGAGTCCATCCTCGGCTGGAAGGAGTACGAGCTGGAGGTCATGCGCGACAAGCACGACAACGTCGTCATCGTGTGCTCCATCGAGAACATCGACCCGATGGGCGTGCACACCGGCGACAGCGTCACGGTCGCGCCCGCCATGACCCTCACCGACCGCGAATACCAGAACATGCGCGACGTCGCCATCGCGGTGATCCGCGAGGTCGGCGTGGACACTGGCGGCTGCAACATCCAGTTCGCGGTCGACCCCGGCACCGGCCGCATGATCGTGATCGAGATGAACCCCCGGGTGTCCCGGTCCAGCGCGCTGGCCTCCAAGGCCACCGGCTTCCCGATCGCCAAGATCGCCGCCAAGCTGGCCGTCGGCTACACGCTCGACGAGATCCCCAACGACATCACCAAGGAGACCCCCGCCTCCTTCGAGCCCACGCTCGACTACGTGGTGGTCAAGGTGCCGCGGTTCGCCTTCGAGAAGTTCGACGGCGCCGATGAGACCCTGACCACGCACATGAAGTCGGTCGGCGAGGCGATGGCGATCGGCAGGTCCTTCCCCGAGGCGCTCCAGAAGGCCCTGCGCTCGCTGGAGAAGAAGGGCGCGCCGTTCACCTGGGCGGGCCCTCCCGGGGCCCTCCCGGAGCTCCTCACGGCCGTGCGCAGGCCGCACGACGGCAGACTGGGCAACGTCATGCGCGCGATCAGGGCCGGGGCGACCCTCGCGCAGCTCCACGAGGCCACCTCGATCGACCCGTGGTTCCTGGACCAGCTCCAGGCGATCGACGAGGGGGCCCGCGCGCTGGCCGAGGCCGCCGATCTGACCGCCGCCGACATCCTGGCGGCCAAGCGGCTCGGGTTCAGCGACGCCCAGATCGCCGAGATCCGCGGCATGGACGAAGCCCGGGTCCGCGACCTGCGCCACGCCCTGGGCCTGCGGCCGGTCTACAACACGGTCGACACCTGCGCCGCGGAGTTCGCCGCCCGCACGCCGTACCTCTACTCCACCTACGACGAGGAGAACGAGGTCCCCTACGGCGAGCGCCCCAAGGTCATCATCCTGGGCAGCGGGCCCAACCGCATCGGCCAGGGCATCGAGTTCGACTACGCCTGCGTGCACGCCTCCTTCGAGCTGTCGCGGGCCGGGTTCGAGACCGTCATGGTCAACTGCAACCCCGAGACCGTCTCCACCGACTACGACACCTCCGACCGGCTCTACTTCGAGCCGCTGACGCTGGAAGACGTCCTGGAGGTCGTCCACGCCGAGCAGCAGAGCGGCCCGGTGGCCGGCGTCATCGTGCAGCTCGGCGGGCAGACCCCGCTGGGCCTGGCGCAGGCGCTGAAGGACGCGGGCGTGCCGGTGGTCGGCACCAGCCCCGAGTCCATCCACCTGGCCGAGGAGCGCGGCGCGTTCGGCAGGGTCCTGGCCGAGGCCGGGCTGCCCGCGCCCAAGCACGGCACCGCGCTGACCACCGGGGAGGCCCGCGGCGTCGCCGCGGAGATCGGCTACCCGGTGCTGGTGCGGCCCTCCTACGTGCTCGGCGGGGCGGGGATGGCGATCGTCTACGACGACGAGACGCTGACCTCCTACATGTCCAAGGCCGTGGGGGAGCACCCGGTCCTGATCGACAGGTTCCTCGACGAGTCCATCGAGATCGACGTGGACGCGCTCTTCGACGGCGACGACCTCTACCTCGGCGGCGTCATGGAGCACATCGAGGAGGCGGGCATCCACTCCGGCGACTCGGCCTGCGCGCTGCCGCCGATCACGCTGGGCTCGGCCGACATCAAGCGCATCCGCGCGGCGACCGAGGCCATCGCGCGGGGCGTGGGGGTGCGCGGGCTGCTCAACGTCCAGTACGCGATGTCGGCGGGGGTCCTGTACGTGCTGGAGGCCAACCCGCGGGCCAGCCGTACGGTGCCGTTCGTGTCCAAGGCCACGGCCGTGCCGCTGGCCAAGGCGGCGGCGCGGGTGATGCTGGGCGCGACCATCACCGAGCTGCGCGCCGAGGGCATCCTGCCGGCCACCGGCGACGGCGGCACCCTGCCGCTGGACGCGCCGGTCGCGGTCAAGGAGGCGGTGCTGCCCTTCAACCGCTTCATCCACGCGGTCAACGACGGCGTGGACACCGTGCTCGGCCCGGAGATGCGCTCCACCGGCGAGGTGATGGGCATCGACGAGGTCTTCGGCACCGCCTACGCCAAGTCCCAGACCGCGGCCTACGGCTCGCTGCCCACCAAGGGCCGCGCGTTCGTGTCGGTGGCCAACCGCGACAAGCGGGCGATGATCTTCCCGGTCAAGGCGCTGGCCGATCTCGGTTTCGAGATCCTGGCCACCGAGGGCACCGCCGAGGTGCTGCGCCGCAACGGCGTCCGTGCCAAGATCGTGCGAAAGCACAGCGAAGGACCGGGCCCGGACGGCGAGCCGACGGTCGTGGGCCTGGTCCTGGACGGTCAGGTGGATCTCATCGTGAACACGCCCTTCGGCAGCCCGGGACAGTCCGGGCCGCGCCTGGACGGCTATGAGATCCGGACCGCCGCGGTGCTCCGCGGCATCCCGTGCATCACGACCGTGCAAGGACTCGCCGCGGCGGTTCAGGGTGTCCAGGCCATCGTCCGGGGCGATGTGGGCGTACGGTCCCTCCAGGAGTACGCGCGAGCGCTGCGGGGCTGACCGGCCCCGTCGCGGAGGTGATGGAAGACGGCTGCGACCCCGGTACAGGTGACCGGCACGGTGCTGACCACGCGCCGGGTCGATGCCTACCATGCCCTGACGGTGGTGGCCCCGGGGATCGCGGAGCACCTGCGGCCCGGCCATTTCGTGGCCGTGGCCGTGGGCGGCCCGCAGTCGTCGATGCTGACCCGAAGGTCGTTCTCCGTCCACGACGTCAAGCCCGACTACGGCGGCACGGTCGAGCTGGTGTTCACGGTACGCGGGCCCGGCACGTCCTGGCTGGCCGATCGGCGCGCGCGCGACACGCTCGACGTGGTCGGGCCGCTCGGCCGGCCGTTCCCGCTGCCCCGTGACCCGGTCAACTGCGTGCTGGTGGGCGGCGACTACGGCTCGGCGACGCTGTTCGGGCTGGCCGACGCGTTGCAGCGGCGGGGGTGCCGGGTCGACTTCGTGATCGGCGCGGAGTCCGCCGACCGGGTCTTCGGCGCGCTGCGGGCCCGCCGGATGGGCGAGACCACGACGCTCACCACCGAGGACGGCTCGCTGGGCATGCGCGGCAAGGTGACCGACGTGCTGCCCGGCGTCATCGCCGACGTCCGCGCGGACGTCGTCTACGCGTGCGGCCCGATGGAGACGCTGCGCGGGGTCACCGCGGTCGCCATCGAGTTCGACATTCCCGTGCAGGTGTCCGTGGAGGAGGCGATGGCCTGCGGGTTCGGCGTGTGCATGACGTGCGTGCTGCCGGTGATCGGGGAGGACGGGATCACCCGGATGGTCCGCGCGTGCGTGGAGGGGCCGGTGTTCCGCGGTGAGCGGGTGCGGTTCGAGGACGTCGGGACGATTCCGTTCGACGCGGCGGGCGCGCCGGGCGCGCCGTCGGCTTCGACGACGCCCGCGTCGCCGGGCGGAGGTGGCGGACCCCGAAATGTCAGTTGATATGCGGACTTATCTGGCGCATGTGGAGCTGGCCAACCCGATCACGACGGCGGCCGGCTGTGCCTCCTCCGGCCGCGAGCTGTCCCAGTTCTTCGACCTCAACCGGATCGGCGCGCTGGTGACCCGCTCGATCACCATGGCGCCCCGGGCCGGCCGCCCCACCCCGCGCATGGCGGAGACGCCCTCTGGGCTCCTCAACGCCGTCGGACTGCAGGGGCCGGGCATAGACGCCTTCCTCGATCGCGAACTCCCCTGGCTGGCCCACAGGGGCGTGCGCACGGTGGTCTCCATCGGCGGGGGCACCGTCAACGAGTACGGCGCGCTCGCCCGGCGGCTCACCGACGCGCCCGGGGTCACCGCGGTGGAGGTCAACCTCGCCTGCCCCAACATCGAAGACCGCGGCAGGGTCTTCGCCAGGGACGGCGCGGCGGCGGCCGAGGTGGTCTCCTCGGTCCGCGCCCTGATGCGCTACGACGTGCCGGTGATCGCCAAGCTGTCCCCGGACGTGGCCGACATCGTCGCGGTCGCCCGGGCCTGCGTGGACGGCGGCGCCGACGCGCTGTCCATGATCAACACACCGGTGGGGATGAGCATCGACACCGAGACCCTGCGCCCCGCGCTCGCCGCGGTCACCGGAGGGCTGTCAGGGCCCGCCGTACGGCCCCTGGCGGTGCGCTGCGTGTGGCAGGTGTACGCGGCCCTGCCCGGCGTGCCGATCGTCGGCGTGGGCGGCGTGCTGACCGGCAGGGACGCCTTCGAGCTGATCCTCGCGGGCGCCTGCGTGGTCGGCGTCGGCACCGCGCTGTTCCACGACCCCTACGCGTGCCTGCGCATCCTGCGCGAGCTAGAGGAGCTGCTGTCCGCCCGCGGCTTCCAACGCCTGGCCGACGCCGTCGGCCTGGCCCATCACCACCCGCCGGGAGGCGGCACCCGGCACCGCCCCGACGTCCTGCCCGACCCGGGCGCGCCCGGCTTCGGCGCCGCCCCCGGCGGATCAGACCTGGAGGAGAGTTCCCTTTGACGCCCGCACCCATCGCCGTCGCCCTGGACGCGCCCGACCTCGAAACCGCGGCCCGCTGGGCGGCACTGGTGACCCCGCACGTCAGCACCGTCAAGGTGGGCCTCGAACTCTACCTCCGGTACGGCCCCGACGTGATCGCCTCCGTACGCGGCGCCAGCGGCGTGAACATCTTCCTGGACCTCAAGCTCCACGACATCCCCAACACCGTCGCAGGGGCCGCCAAGGCCGTCGCCAGGCTGCGTCCCACGATCCTGACCGTCCACGCGGCGGGCGGCCCGGCGATGATCCGGGCCGCGGTTGACTCCGCGCCCGGCACCCGGATCGCCGCGGTGACCTTGCTCACCTCGCTGTCGGAGGCCGACCTGGACCGGATCGGCCTGGCCGGCCCGGCGATCGACGCCGTGCGGCGGCTGGCCGTCCTCGCCGTCGGCGCGGGCGCCCGGGCGCTGGTCTGCTCGCCCCGCGAGGTCGCCGCGGTGCGTGCCGAGGTCGGCCCGGACGTGATGTTGATCACTCCCGGAGTGCGGCCGGACGGCGCCGCCAGCCAGGACCAGGCGCGCGTCGCGACGCCGGAGCAGGCTCTCGCGGACGGCGCGGACCTCCTCGTGATCGGACGGCCCATCACCGGCGCGGCCGATCCCGGTGCCGCTGCGGCAACCATAGCGGCTGTGCTGCGCCGTATGATCCCGACCCCCTGAAACCACGGTGGTGAGGGCCATTTGGTGAACAACGTGTTATTTCACCATCGCGGAGAGTGATGAAGAAGATTTTGTCGGCACCGAAACGCCCCTTGACGTTGCTTGAAGGTCAATGACCAGCTAGTTTCCCTTCCCGTCCGAGTACATCGACAGAAATTCGAGGTGACCCGGCGTGGCTCTTCCTCCCCTGACCCCCGAGCAGCGCGCCGCAGCCCTGGAGAAGGCTGCCAAGGCTCGCAAGGAGCGTGCCGAGGTCAAGAACCGGCTCAAGCACGGCGCGGTTTCTCTGGCTGAGGTGCTGAAGGATGGTCAGACCGACGACGTCATCGGCAAGATGAAGGTGTCGGCGCTGTTGGAGTCGCTCCCTGGCGTGGGCAAGGTCCGCGCCAAGCAACTCATGGAGCGGCTCGGTATCGCCGAGTCCCGCCGCGTGCGCGGGCTCGGAGCCAACCAGCGCGCTTCCCTGGAGCGCGAGTTCGGCGCCTCCGAGAACTGATCTGGGAAGCGCCGAAGAGATTCATCGGGGGTATGGAGTGACCGATACGTCGTGGACCGGGGAGACCCGGGATCACCAGGCCGCCGCCTCAGGCGGTCCGGACACGCGTGACGGTGACTCCATGCCCTCCTTGGCAGGCCCCGGCCGCCCCGAGGATCTTCCCCGGGGCCCGGGGAGGCGCCTGACGGTCCTTTCCGGACCGTCCGGCGTCGGCAAGTCCACCGTCGTCGCCGAGCTCCGGAGGGCGCACCCGCAGGTGTGGCTGTCGGTCTCGGTGACAACGCGGCACCCGAGGCCGGGCGAGACCCACGGAGTGGAGTACTTCTTCGCCGGCGACGCGGAGTTCGACCGCCTCGTCGCCGAGGGGGAGCTGCTGGAGTGGGCCGAGTTCGCCGGCAACCGGTACGGCACGCCGCGCGGCCCCGTGCTCGAACGCCTGAACGCCGGAGTGCCCACCCTGCTGGAGATCGACCTCCAGGGGGCCAGGCAGGTCCGGGAGAGCATGCCGGAGGCCCTGCTGGTGTTCCTGGCCCCGCCGAGCTGGGAGGAGCTGGAGAACCGCCTCCGCGGGCGCGGTACCGAGCCTGAAGACGTCATCGCCCGGCGGCTGGAGGCCGGCCGGGTGGAGCTGGCGGCCGAGAAGGAGTTCGACGTGACGCTGGTCAACACGTCCGTCCCTGACGTGTGCCGCCGCCTGATAGCCTTGATGAGCGCGTAGCAGCTACCCAGATGAGAGGTCCACCAACGTGGCAGGCACTGCCCCGGTCGCCGAGGGCATCACCAACCCGCCCATCGACCAGCTTCTCGACGTGGTCGACAGCAAGTACAGCCTTGTGATCATGGGCGCCAAGCGGGCGCGTCAGATCAACGCCTACTACTCCCAGCTCGGCGAGGGCCTGCTGGAGTACGTCGGCCCGCTGGTCGAGACGCACGCCCAGGAAAAGCCGCTGTCCATCGCGCTGCGCGAGGTCAGCGAGGGTCTGCTCACCGCCGACCCGATCGAGGGCTGACATCGCCGGGGTGTTCCGCGTCGTTCTCGGCGTGAGCGGCGGCATCGCCGCCTACAAGGCGTGCGAGCTGCTCCGCCTGTTCACCGAGTCGGGGCATCAGGTCCGCGTCGTGCCGACCCGCGAGGCCCTGCGATTCGTCGGCGAGCCGACGTGGGCCGCGCTGTCGGGCAACCCCGTCTCCGCCGAGGTGTGGGACTCGGTTCATGAGGTGCCGCACGTCCGCATCGGCCAGGAGGCCGATCTGGTGGTCGTCGCCCCCGCCACCGCCGACGTGCTGGCCAGGGCCGCCCACGGCCTGGCCTCCGACCTGCTGACCAACACCCTGCTCACCGCCCGGTGCCCGGTCGTCTTCGCGCCCGCCATGCATACCGAGATGTGGGAGCACGCCGCCACCCGCGCCAACGTCGCGACGCTGCGCGAGCGCGGGGCCGTGGTGATCGAGCCCGCCGTGGGCAGGCTGACCGGCGCCGACAGCGGCCGTGGCCGGCTGCCCGACCCGCGCGAGATCTTCGACCTGTGCGTGCGCGTCCTTGCCGGGCGTGACCGCGACCTGGCCGGCCGGCACGTGGTCGTCTCCGCCGGCGGCACCCGCGAGGCGATCGACCCGGTCCGCTTCATCGGCAACCGCTCCTCGGGGCTGCAGGGCCTGGCCCTGGCCCGGACGGCGCTGGCCAGGGGCGCGGAGGTCACCCTGCTGGCGGCCAACGTGGCGCTGCCCGACCCGCCGGGGGCCAAGGTGGTGCGCGTGGAGTCGGCCCTCGAACTCCGCGAGGCCGTGCTCGCCGCGGCCGAGACGGCCGACGCGGTGGTGATGGCGGCGGCGGTGGCCGACTTCCGCCCGGCCGCGACCAGCGACTCCAAGATCAAGAAGACGGCCGGCGAGCCCGATCCCATCCGCCTGGTCCAAAACCCGGACATCCTGGCCGAGCTGGGGGAGCGCCGCCGTACCGGGCGGCTGCCCGGCGCCACGGTGCTCGTGGGGTTCGCCGCCGAGACCGACGACGTGCTGGCCAACGGCGCGGCCAAACTGGCCCGCAAGGGCTGCGACCTTCTGGTCGTCAACCAGGTCGGCGCGGGCAAGGCGTTCGGCACCCCCGACAACGCGGCCACGATCCTGTCCACCGGCGCCCCGCCGCTGGAGATCCCGCTGGGCCCCAAGGAGGGCCTGGCCGACACCGTGTGGGATCTCGTCTCCACCCGCCTGTCCTGACCGCCGTCCGCCCCGGACGGACACGGGGACGTTCCTTCTTTGTAGCGCTGTGGATGGATTGTCGGCTCTGTGCTGTGATATGAGCGTGCGTGGCCATTGCGGCATGCTTGGCGCAGGCGGATACTCACCGCAGGGCCTCCCCGCGGTGACGCCGGGTGTCGGGCCGCCCAGGTGCCGGTTCGCTGCGGGTCGCGGAGGAGGCTGGAAATGCCGGTGAGCAGCACGGTCCGTGCGCGCTGCCGGGCGCTGCTGCGGCCGGGGGAGGCCATTCGCTACATCTTCCCCGCGCTGTCGGTCGGCTCCCCGGGAGAGGCGCACTTCCTCGTCACCGTCACCGACACGTCCATCTTGGTGATCTCCACACGGATGTTCAGCAAGGACCAGCCCGTCGCGGTCTACGCGGCCCATCCCCGCCACACCCGCCTGGGGCCGGTGGACCACTCGCTCGGCCCGGTGATCAGCCTGGGCGGGCTGTCGCTGGAGATCGACGAGGAGTACGTCCCCGTGGTGTGCGCGGCCGACGCCGAGGTGTTCGCCCCCGAGACCCTGCCCGCCGACCCGCTGCCGGACCTTTGAACGCCGGCATCCGCGCCGCGGGGGCCGCAAAGCGGGACGGATCGCCGGGCCACTCCGCGGATACGGCCGAGGCCGTACTATCGACGTAACCGGATCCCGGCCCGCGCGGCGTGACCTCATACGGCCGTGCCGGGTTTGATCCGGGTTTCGCCGTGCGACCTTAGGTCAAGCTAGACTGCGGCGAAGCATTTGTGGCGTGCCCCCCGCGCGCCACACCCCACCCGTCAGCAGCCGCTGCATGAGGAGCCACTCAGTTGTCCCGTCGCCTCTTCACCTCCGAGTCGGTCACCGAGGGCCATCCGGACAAGATCGCCGACCAGATCAGTGACGCGATTCTCGACGCGATGCTCAAGGACGACGCGACCAGCCGCGTCGCCGTCGAGACGCTGATCACCACCGGCCAGGTCCACGTCGCCGGCGAGGTGACGACGGAGACCTACGTCGACATCCCGGCCCTGATCCGTGAGAAGATCCTGGAGATCGGCTACGACGCTTCGCACAAGGGCTTCGACGGCGCCTCCTGCGGCGTGTCGGTGTCCATCGGCGCACAGTCGCCCGACATCGCCCAGGGCGTCGATGACGCCTACGAGAACCGCGAGGGCCTGGGCGTCGACGACCTCGACCGCCAGGGCGCGGGCGACCAGGGCCTGATGTTCGGCTTCGCCTGCCGCGAGACGCCCGAGCTGATGCCGCTGCCGATCATGCTGGCGCACCGGCTGGCCGCCCGCCTGTCGGAGGTCCGCAAGTCCGGCACCGTCCCCTACCTGCGTCCCGACGGCAAGACCCAGGTCACCGTCGAGTACGACGGCGTCGTCCCGGTCCGCCTGGACACGGTCGTGGTCTCCACCCAGCATGCGGCGGAGATCGACCTCAAGGAGATGCTGGCCCCCGACCTCAAGGAGCACGTGGTCGACCCCGTGCTCGCCGGGCTGGAGATCCCGAGCGACGGCTACCGCCTGCTGGTCAACCCGACCGGCCGGTTCGAGATCGGCGGCCCGATGGGCGACGCCGGCCTGACCGGGCGCAAGATCATCGTCGACACCTACGGCGGCATGGCCCGCCACGGCGGCGGCGCCTTCTCCGGCAAGGACCCGTCCAAGGTCGACCGCTCCGCCGCCTACGCGATGCGCTGGGTCGCCAAGAACGTCGTGGCCGCCGGGCTGGCCGAGCGCGCCGAGGTGCAGGTCGCCTACGCGATCGGCAAGGCCCAGCCGGTCGGCGTGTTCATCGAGACCTTCGGCACCGAGACCGCTCCGGTCGAGAGCATCCAGAAGGCCGTGCTGGAGGTCTTCGACCTGCGCCCGGCCGCGATCATCCGCGACCTCGACCTGCTGCGGCCGATCTACTCCCAGACCGCCGCCTACGGCCACTTCGGCCGCGAGGAGCCCGACTTCTCCTGGGAGCGCACCGACCGCGCCGAGGCCCTGCGCGCCGCCGTGGGCGCCTGACCACCCACGGCCACGAAGGACTCGCTCTTCTCCGCCCCGCCGCCCTCGCCGCCGCGAGGGGCGGGGCGGAAGTACGCGCACGCCTGGACATCCGGCGGCCGGCGATCCAGGATTGGAAAACGCAGATCTTCGGGGAGTTGGTGACCTGCGCATGATGCCGAGTGGGCGGCCCGCCCTGCCCGCCGACCCGACGACCTTCGTCGGCAGGCGGAGGGAGACCGCCGACATCCGGCGCACTCTGGAGAGATCCCGTCTGGTCACCCTGACCGGGATCGCCGGAGTGGGCAAGACCAGAGTCGCGTTGCGCGCGGCGGAGAGCATGCGCAGGGCCTTCGCCGACGGCGTGCTGTTCGTGGAGCTTTCCAGCCTGTCCGACCCCGACCGGCTGGCCCAGGTCGTCGCCCGGGCCCTGGAGATCCCCGACCAGTCGGTGCCCGATCTCGACATGCTCGCCGACTACCTCGCCGACAAGCAGCTCCTGCTCGTCCTGGACACCTGTGAGCACCTGGTCGAGTCCTGCTCGCGCCTGGTGGGCGGGCTGCTGACCGCCGCCAGGGGCCTGCGGGTGCTGGCCACCAGCAGGCAGCCGCTGGGCGCGCCCGGTGAGCACTGCCTGGTGATCCGGCCCATGGAGGTCCCCACCCCGGAGGCGGCCGAGTCCGTCCAGGATCTGGCGGGCTGCGAGTCCGTCGCCCTCTTCCTGGACCGGGTGAGCGCGGTCGATCCCGGGTTCGAGCTGACCGAACAGAACGCCCTCGTGGTCGGCGAGCTGTGCCGCCGCCTGGACGGCATCCCCCTGGCCCTGGAGCTGGCGGCGGGCCGGGTGCGGTCGCTGCCGGTCGAGCGCATCCTGACCCTGCTCGACGAGCGGTTCTGGGCCGAGGAGGAGGACACCTGCGCGGATGACCCGCGCCACCGCACCATGCAGGCCGCGATCGCGTGGAGTCACGGCCTGTGCACCGGCGCCGAACGACTGCTGTGGTCGGGCCTTTCGGTCTTCCCCGGCCGTTTCGACCTCGCCGCGGCCGAGGCCGTGTGCGCCCAGGACGGCCTGCCCGCGCACGAGGTCTATCCGGCGCTGGACGGCCTGGTGGCCAAGTCGATCCTGGTGTGCACCAAGGGCCCGGACCGCACCACCTACCGGATGCCCGACAGCCTGCGCGAGTACGGCGCGGCGCAGATGCACGAGCACGACCGCCGCCGGGTGCTGCTGGCCCGCCACCGCGACCACTACGCCGAGCTGGCCGCCGCCGCCTCGGCGGTGCCGCCGCGCGGCGACCAGGCCGAGGAGTGGCAGCGGGTCCGCGAGGAGTGGCCCAACCTGCGGGCCGCGCTGGAGTTCTGCGCGACCGACCCGGCCGAGACCGACGACGGGGTCAAGCTCGTCATCACGCTGACCTTCCTGTGGGTCGCCTGCGGGATGGGCCGCGAGGGCCGGCACTACATGGAGTGGTTCGTCCGGGTGGCCAGGCTGGACGACGTGACCCGGGTACGGCTCCTGCTACTGCTCGCGTACGTGATGGTCGCCCAGGGCGACCTGCGCACCTCCAGGCAGACGCTCGACGAGTGCGCCGACCTGGTGTCGCGGATCGACGCTCCGCCCAGCCACGTCCACCTGGAGAAGATGCGCGGCACCCTGGCCTACGCCGAGGGCGACCTCGCCGCCGCCGACGCCCACCTGACCGAGGCGATCGGCCGGCTGCGCGCCGGCGGGTCCCCCGACATCACGGTGCTGGCCGCGATGGTGGAGCTGGGCATCACCCGGCTGTGGCTGGGGCGTCCCGACGACGCGGCCGGGGTGCTGCTGGAGTGCAAGCGCGAGTGCGAGGACTCCGGCCAGTCGTGGGCGCGTTCGTGGGCCGACCTCGGGCTCAGCCTGGTGCTACGGGCGCGGGGCGAGCTTCCCGGCGCGCTCGCGCTGGCCCAGGAGGCGCTGCGCACCCAGCGGCGGCTGCACGACGCCAGCGGCGCGTCCCTGTGCCTGGAGCTGGTGGCCTGGCTGGTCACCGGCCAGGAGGACCCCGCCTGGGCGGCCCGCCTGCTGCACGCCTCGCACGGCACCTGGCGGCAGGTCCGCAGGCCCCTGTACGGCTCGCCGCACTTCCTGGCCGAGCACACCCGCTGCGAGGAGACCCTGCGCAGGGCGCTCGCGCCCGCCGAGTACGAGGAGGCCGCGGCCGAGGGCGGCGCGATGTCGATGGACGAGGCCATCGCCTACGCCCTCGGCGAGCGGCCCGGCGCGCCGCAGGCCGCCCCCAAGGAGCGGGTGACCCCGCTGTCCCCGCGTGAGCTGGAGGTCGCCGACCTGGTGGCCGACGGCCTGACCAACAAGGAGATCGCGCAACGGCTGGTGGTCGGCCGCCGTACGATCGACACCCACGTCGAGCACATCCTGGCCAAGCTCGACTTCTCCTCGCGCAGCCAGATCGCCGCCTGGGCGATCAGGCACCGGGAAGGAGGCTGACCATGGCCGAGCGAAGGCCCGGCAACCTCCCCGCGGAGATGACCAGCTTCGTCGGCCGTACCGGTGAACTGGCCGCGGGCGGGCGGATGCTGATGGGCGGGCGGCTGCTCACCGTGACCGGCCCGGCGGGCGTGGGCAAGAGCCGGCTGGCGCTGCGCGTCGCCGACAGCGTGCGCAGGCGCTTCCCCGACGGCCTGTGGCACGTCGAGCTGTCGCAGGTGGCGCCCGCGCACCTGCGTCCGGCCGGAGGGCCGGGCCCGGCCGCCGCCGTCGCCGCCGCCCTCGGGCGGCACGGCGAGCACCCCGAGGACGGCGGCGGGCTCGCCGAGGCGCTGGGCGACCGCAGGGCGCTGCTCGTGCTCGACACCTGCGAGCACCTGCCCACCGAGATCGGGCCGCTGGTGGAGGCGCTGCTCCAGGGCGCGCCCCGGGTTCGCGTGCTGGCCACCGGCCGCGGCCCGCTCGGCCTGCCCGGCGAGCGGGTGCTGCGGCTGGACCCGCTGCCGCTCACCGACCCGGCCGACCCCGATCCCGGCTGCCCGTCCGTGGCGCTGTTCGCCGAACGGGCCGTGGCCGTCGATCCGGACTTCTCGCTCACCTCGTGCGCCCTCACGGACGTCGCCCAGGTGTGCAGGTGCCTGGACGGCCTGCCGCTGGCGATCGAGCTGGCCGCGGCGCGCACCCGCTCGCTGTCCATCCCCGAGCTGCTGGAACGGCTCGACGACATGACCACCATGCCCGGCTGGGGCGCCCACACCGCCGCGCCCCGCCACCGCGACCTGCGCGCCGCCATCGCCTGGAGCCACGAACTGTGCCGCCCGGACCAGCGCACGCTGTGGGAGGCGCTGGCGGTGATCGAGGGCGAGTTCGGCGTGGAGGCCGCGCGCCGGGCGGTGACCCGCGAGGGCGTACTGGTGACCAGGCAGAGCCTGGACGAACTGGTGGACCGCTCGATCCTGCTCAGATCGGGCGATCCGGGCAGGCCGGGGCGCTACCGGATGCTGGAGACCTACCGTCGTTTCTGGCTCGACCCGAACTTCGGCCGCCCCGGCCGCGCGGTGCTCGGCCACCGGCTCGGCGCCGGGCGGTGGAGCCGCCTCCCGCAGGGCGCGGCGGCCTCCCCGGCAGGCGCGCCGCAGGCCGCGGCGGCGGTCGCGGCCCCCGTGCCGGTCCGGATCGGCCGGCCCGTGACCTCCACGCTGACCCCGCGTGAGCTGGAGGTCGCCGAGCTGATCGCGGAAGGGCTGTCCAATCCGCAGATCGCCGTGCGGCTGTTGATCGCCAAGCGTACTGTGGACGCGCACGTCCGGAACATCCTCGCCAAGGGCGGGCTCGCCTCCCGCACCCAGGTCGCCGCCTGGTTCGCCGAACGCACCCAATGGGCCGACGCCTAGGCACTTTTCCGGATGTGCGATTTCTCCCGGGCCACAACACTATGTGAGGCCAGTGGGTGACGAGATGTGCCAATGTGTTTCCGCAGCGCTCAGGCGCCGAGCGGGAGGGGTCCCCCGCCGCCTGAGGAAACTAGGGTGGATCGCTCCAGTTCCGGGCGGCACCCACTGGCCAAAACACTTCCCGCCTTCGCGGGTCTGGTAGGACAGGTGCGTGACCAAGGGGAGCGGCGCACCGGGCGCGACGGACGCCGGCGGGGGAGAGCAGGGCGAGCTGATCGCCGCCCCCGTGCCCCCCGCGGCACGGCCGGGCGGCGGGGCCGCCAAGGGCGCGGTGGTCCCCGCCCCCACCTCGCCGGTGGCCAGGGTCGTCGTGGACAACCCGCTGCCGCACCTGGACCGCGAGTTCGACTACCTCGTCCCGGCGGCGCTGCACGACAGCGCCGTGCCGGGGTGCCGGGTCCGGATCAGGTTCGCGGGCAAGCTGCTGGACGGCTTCCTGCTGGAGCGCGCCGAGGACACCGAGCACACCGGCAGGCTGACCCCCCTGGAACGCGTCATCTCCCCGGAACCGGTGCTCACACCGGAGATCGCCGCCCTCGCCCGCGCCGTGGCCGACCGCTACGCGGGCACCCGCGCCGACGTCCTGCGGCTGGCCGTACCGCCGCGCCATGCCCGCGTGGAGGCCGAGGTGCCTGCGGCCCCGCCGGAGGAGGCCGGCCTGCCCGCCGGCTCCGGGGCCGGGGTGTGGGACGCCTACCCGGCCGGGCCGTCGTTCCTGGCGGCACTGGCCGACGGGCGCGCGCCGCGCGCGGTGTGGTCGGCGCTGCCGGGCGAGTGGGACGGCCGGCCGCATCCCGTCCCTGAGTGGGCGGTGGCCGTGGCGGCGGCGGCCAGGGCGGCGCTGACGGGCGGCAGGGGCACGCTGGTGGCGGTACCTGACGGCAAGGACGTGGCGCTGGCCGACGAGGCGCTGACGGCCGTCCTGGGGCCGGGCAGGCACGTCGCACTGACCGCCGACCTCGGTCCCGCCGAACGTTACCGGCGCTGGCTGCGGGTGCTGCGCGGCCAGGTGCGGATCGTGGTGGGCACCCGGGCGGCGGTGTTCGCGCCGGTGCGCGACCTCGGCCTCGCGGTGGTGTGGGACGACGGCGACGACCTGCTCGCCGAACCGCTCGCCCCGTACCCCCACGCGCGCGAGGTGCTCGCCATCCGCGCCCACCACACCGGCGCGGGCCTGCTGATCGGCGGCTACGCGCGTACGGCGGAGGCCACCCGGCTGGTCGGCGAGCGGTGGGCGCGGCCGATCGTCGCCACTCGCGCGACGGTCAGGGCGCGCGCCCCCCGGGTGCGGGCCGCCGGCGAGGACGCCGAACTGGCCCGCGACGAGGCCGCGCAGGCGGCGCGGCTGCCCACGCTCGCCTGGCGCGCGCTGCGGCAGGGCCTGGAACACGGCCCGGTGCTCGTCCAGGTGCCGCGCCGGGGCTACCTGCCGGTGCTGGCCTGCCAGAACTGCCGGGCCGCGGCCCGCTGCCCCCAGGTGCCCGACGCGCCGGGCGGGCCGCGCTGCGGCGGGCCGCTGGCGCTGCGCGGCGGGCACGCCGTGCCGTACTGCCGGTGGTGCGGCAGGATCGCGGGGCAGTGGCGGTGCTCCTCCTGCGGCGCCACACGGATGCGCGCCGCCGTGGTGGGCGCCCGGCGTACCGCCGAGGAACTGGGCCGCGCCTTCCCGCAGGTGACGGTCCGCACCTCGGGGCGTGACGGGGTGCTCGCGCGGGTCGGCGAGGGCAGGGCGCTGGTGGTGGCCACGCCCGGCGCCGAGCCGCACGCGGCGGGCGGTTACGCGGCGGGCGTGCTGCTGGACGCCTGGGCCCTGCTGGGCCGTCCCGACCTGCGCGCGGCCGAGGAGACCGTGCGCCGCTGGATGAACGCCGCGGCCCTGCTGCGCCCCGGCGCGGAGCTGGTCGTGCCCGCCGACGCGGGGCTGGCCGCCGTGCAGGCCCTGGTGCGCTGGGATCCGGTGACCCACTCCGAACGCGAGCTGTCCGAGCGGATAGAACTCGCTTTCCCCCCGGCCGTGCGCCTGGCGTCGCTGACCGGGGTCCCCAAGGCGGTCAGGGAGCTGCTGGGCGAGGCCCGCCTGCCCGCCGCGGCCCAGGTGCTCGGCCCGGTGCCGGTGGACACGCCACGCCGTACCGCGGGCGAGGAAACCGCCAGGGAGCGCGCGCTGATCCGCGTGCCGCGCGCGGACGGCACGGCGCTCGCCGCCGCCCTGAAGTCCGTCGCGGGCGCGCGTTCGGCGCGTAAGGCACCCGACGTCGTCCGGGTATGCGTCGATCCCGTTGAAGGGATCTAGCCGGCGGGTTTTCCGGCGTATCGCGAATCGCCCCGATTCGCCGCGCCCTCGGTAAGCCGTTAGTTTCTCCCTGTGTCGATCGAATGGGTGAATAGGGCCATCGACGATCTGCGCGCCTGGGGGCGCGCACACGGCGTCGACGTGGACGTTGACGAAGCGCGGCTGCTCTGCGACTACGCGAGCGACTATCTGGAGGTCAGGCGGCTCGGCGACTTCGCCCCCGAGACCTTCGACGAACTGCTGCTCAGCATCTACCCGCGCAAGGTGATCGCACCGCCGGAGAGCGCGCGCGAAACGCTCGCCGCCGCCCGCACACTGGTCGACTTCCTCCAGTCGGCCGGGCACGTTCCCGGCTCCACCGCGGTGCGGATACGGGCCACGCTCGACCGCGTCGAGCCGGAGATGCCCGCCGCCCTCGCCGACACCTCGCGCTACGGCATGGCCAAGAGCATCTTCAGCGCGATCGGCCCCGAAGCGCTCGACGACCCGACGCCGGTGACCCTCGTCCCCGGGCAGCGCGCCGACGATGCCCACGCCGGCGACGCCCACGAGCTGTGCGACTGCGCGTCCTGCTCGCCGCTGCCCGCCGTACGGCTGGCCGGGCGCACCGGCCTGGCCGCCGCCGCCCGCGAGGTCCCGCTGCTCGCCGACGCCCACCGGCTGGCCGAATGGATGATCGCGGAGGGCCGCACCCCGACCGTCAAGGGCGGGCTGCGGGTGAAGGACGCCGCCGCGGCCTCCGCCGCGCTGGCGCTGCCCGAACCGGCGCTGCTGTGGGGCCTGGCCGTCCACACGGGCGTGCTGAAGGTCACCGGCGCGTCCGTCGCGGCGGGCGGCGGGTTCGCCCCGCCCGCGGCGCGCGCCGACGACGACCTGCTCGACCTGTGGGCGGGCACGGTGAAGTTCCTGGTCGAGCAGGCCACCGCCGGGCGGGTGACCGGCAGCCCCGCCCTGGACGACCGGCTCTACGACCTCTGCGACATGCTCTACCGGGTCCAGGTGCCGGTCATGACCCAGGTGGTCGCCGACCGCCTGGCCGAGACCGGGGCGGCCGGCGAGGACGGAGCGGCCGATGCGGCCCCCGACCTCGGCCGGGCCGTGGCCCGGCTGGCCTACTGCGGGCTCGTCGAGGTCATCGAAGGCGACATGCTGACGCTGACCCCGCTCGGCGTGTGGGGGATGCGCGAGCTGTACCGCGACCTCGGCATCGACGCCCCTGAGGCACCCGACCTCGCCGGGGCGGGCGCGCACGACCTGATCGACGCGCTGCTCAGCGGGGCGCCCGCCGAGCAGGCCGAACAGGACATCGCCCGGTGGCTCGCGCACCGCACGCCCGAAGGCGCGGCGGCCGACCTGCTCGCCGCCGCCGGCGGCAAGCCCGCGGTGGCCCGCGGCCTGGCGGTGACCATCGTGGACCGGCTGGGCCCGGAGGCCGAGCCCGCCGTACGCGGCCACCTGGCCGACCCGGAGCTGCGCCCGTACGTCATCCACTGGCTCACCTCGCGCGGCCTGCCCACGCCCGCGCTCACCCAGGAGGAGCTGCTGTGGATGAGCGTGGACATGCTGGCCCTCGCGATGCCGGCGGCCGGCGACGACCTCGACGAGTTCGCCGCCAACATCGCCGCCTCCGGCCCGCCCGCCCACATGATCGAGGAGATGTGGCGGGTCGATCACCCCGACGTCGCCGAGGTCCTGGAGCTGCTGGGCAGGGCGCTGACCGACGACACGGTGGCCAAGATCGCGCGCAAGGCGGCCTTCAAAGCGCGGTCCCGATCCATCGGATGACGTACGCGGCTGTGGCCGGTGTGCAGTAAGTTTCGTGAGTGGCAAAGAGCGCGAACAAGGGAAACGTCTTTGATCTCGGCGAGCTGCGGAGAGCGGCCGGCGACCTGGGTCTCGACGACCTGACCGGCATGGCCGGCGTCGGCGCGGCGGGCCCGGACCACGCCGGAGGCGAGGCCGCGGCGTGCGGCTGCCCCGACTGCGACGCGGAGGTGCTGAGCTTCCCGCCGGTCGCGCTGGCCGATGCGGCCGAGCTGGCCGCCGCGGTGCCCGCGGTGCCGCTGGTCGCCGACGCCCGCCGCCTCGCGGCCTGGACCGGCGCCAGGGAGCTGACCGCCGAGCGCCTGCTGCCGCTCCCCGAGGCCCGGGCGGCCGTGGCCGATCTCCGGCTGCCGATCCCCGGCGACGTCCTGGCCGCCGCGGGCTCCGCGCGCGATCTTCCACTGCTCCACCTGCTGTGGGTGGTCGCGGTCAACACCGGCCTGGTGCGGATCACCGGGATACTGGCCGAGCCCGGCCCGGTCACCGACACCGCCACGATGGACTTCTGGGACGGCGTGGTCATGGACGTCCTGGACCGCGCCGACGAGGGACTGACCGGTTCGGCCGTCGTCGATGACCACCTCGCCGAGATGCTCGCCACGATGTACTCCGTGAGCGCGGGCATCGCCGAGCCGATCCTGGTCAAGGGCATCCTCCAGTCGCACGAGGTGGCCTGCGAGGCGCGCCCCGACGACATGCGCCGGCTGACCGCGACGCTCCCCGGCGAGCTGTCCCGCGCCCTCGCCCTGCTGGCCTACTGCGGCCTGCTGGAGGAGACCGCCGAGGGCAGGCACCGGCTCACCCCCCTCGGGCTGTGGGCGGTGCGCCAGGACCTTCTGCGCGAGGGCCACGACGCGCCCACCGTCGAGGAGGTCGCGGTGTTCGCCGACCTCGGCGCGGCCGAGCTGGTGGACACCCTGCTGGCCGGCGACGGCGCGCCGAGCGCGGTCTCGGTATGGCTGGAGCGGCGCACCCCCGAGGCCGCCGCCCGCGAGCTGATCGAGGTCGCCGCGTCCGGCACCCCCGGCAGGCGGGCGACCGCCGTGACCGTCCTTTCGGAGCTGGGCCCCGAGGCCGAGGCGCCCTTCCGGGCCGCGCTCGGCGACCCGGTCGTGTGGCGCTACGCCGCTTCCTGGCTGCACGTCCGCGACCTGCCCGCGCCCCCGCTCACCCCGGAAGACGGCGACTGGATCGCGGTGGACACGCTGGCCTCGCTGCTCTACGTCGAGGGCGGCCCCGAGGAGATGGCGGGCTTCGACGTGCTCGCCTCACAGGAGGAGCTGGCCCGCCTGGTGGAGGAGATGCCGGGGGTCGACCACCCGGACGCGCTGCCCGCGCTCGACATGCTCGCCGCCCACCACCCCGACGGCGACATCGCCAAGGCGGCCCGCAAGTCCGCCATGCGCGCCCGGTCCCAGGCGATCGGCTGACCGGCGCGGGCGGGCCCGCCCCGACGCGGCGATCGTCCGCCCGGCCGGCGGCCCGCCGTAGACTGGGCAGATCCCGATCGTCGTGATGTGAAACGGAGTGGCCCGTTGGCTATCCAGCCGATTCGCCTGTTCCCCGACCCCGTGCTGCGCACCGCCGCCGAGCCCGTCGTCGACTTCGACAAGGAGTTGCGCAAGCTCGTCAGCGACCTCACCGACACGATGATGGACGCGCCGGGGGCCGGGCTCGCCGCCCCGCAGATCGGCGTCGGCCTGCGGGTGTTCACCTACTACGTGGACGAGCAGCTCGGGCACCTGATCAATCCCGACCTCGACCTGTCCGACGAGCTGGACGAGGAGGGCGAGGAGGGCTGCCTGTCCTTTCCCGGGTTGTCCTTCCCGACCCCGCGGGCGATCCGGGCCGTGGCCAAGGGCTTCAACATGTACGGCGACCCGGTGACCCTGGAGGGCACCGACCTGATGGCCCGCTGCTTCCAGCACGAGACCGACCACCTCGACGGCGTCCTGTTCATCGACCGGATGGACCCCGCCATGCGCAAGCAGGCGATGAAGGCCGTCCGCGAGGCCGAGTGGAGCGGGATGGCCCCGCCCGCGGTCAAGCTGTCCCCGCACCCCATGCACGGGAAGGCGTTGTAGAAGCGTGCGCCTGGTCTTCGCCGGAACACCGGAAACCGCCGTCCCGTCGTTGCGCGCCGTGCTCGGTTCGTCGCGGCACGAGGTGGCCGCCGTCGTGACCCGCCCCGACGCGCCGTCGGGCCGGGGCCGAAGGCTCCACCCGAGCCCGGTCGCCGAGGTGGCCGAGGAGGCGGGGGTGGAGGTGCTGCGCCCGGCCAAGGCGTCGGACCCGGAGTTCCTCGACCGGCTGCGCGCGATCGGGCCCGACTGCTGCCCGGTCGTGGCCTACGGCGCGCTGCTGCCGCAGGTCGCGCTCGACATCCCCGCCGCTGGATGGGTCAACCTGCACTTCTCGCTGCTGCCCGCCTGGCGCGGCGCGGCCCCGGTACAGCACTCCGTGCTCAGCGGCGACGAGATCACCGGCGCGACCACCTTCCAGATCGTCAAGGAACTCGACGCGGGGCCGGTGTTCGGCGTGGTGACCGAGGAGGTCGCCCCGGCCGACACCAGCGGTGAGCTGCTGGGCCGGCTGGCGATCTCCGGGGCCGGGCTGCTGCTGGCCACCCTCGACGGCATCGAGGACGGCACGCTCACCGCCCGCCCGCAGCCGGCGGACGGCGTCTCCTACGCCCCCAAGATCAATGTGGCGGACGCCCGGGCCGACTGGCAGGCCCCGGCCTTCCGGGTCGACCGGCTGGTGCGCGCCTGCACCCCCGCGCCCGGCGCGTGGACCGAGTTCCGCGGCGCCCGCGTCAAGCTCGGCCCGGTACGGCCCGCGCCCGATGCCGCCGCACTGGGTCCTGGTGAGATCCTGGTGGCCAAGGACCGCGTGCTGGCCGGCACCGCCAGCCACCCGGTGGAGCTGGGGGAGGTCCAGCCCCAGGGCAAGCGCGCGATGACGGCCGCCGAGTGGGCCAGAGGGGTCCGCCTCGCCTCGGGCGAGCGCTTCGAGTAGTTTCAGCGGTTTTCCGAGAAAGGTCGAGTGGGGACGGGAATGGCACAGCGAGGGGGACGCGGGGCGGGCAAGGCCGTCCGATCCCGCAAGCCGGCCCGAGACGAGGCCCGCAACGCGGCCTACGACGTGCTGCGCGCGGTCGACGAACGAGACGCCTACGCCAACCTGCTGATGCCCCGCCTGCTCGCCGAGCGCGGGCTGAGCGGTCGCGACGCGGCGCTCGCCACCGAGCTGGCCTACGGCACGCTGCGCGGTCTCGGCGCCTACGACGAGATCATCGCCGCGTGCAGCGACCGGCCGCCCGAGGACATCGACCCGCCGCTGCTCGACGCCGTGCGGATCGGCGTCCACCAACTGCTGCGCACCCGGGTCCCCCCGCACGCCGCGGTGGGCACCACGGTCGAGCTGGTACGGCTGCGGGTCGGCATCGGCCCGTCCCGGTACGCCAACGCGGTGCTGCGCAGGGTCGCGACGCGCGCCCTCCCCGCGTGGCTCACGATCGTCGCCCCGCACCCGGACGACGACCCCGTGGGGCACCTCGCGGTCGCCCACAGCCACCCCCGGTGGATCGTCTCGGCGTTCCGCGACGCCCTGGAAGAGGGCGGCGCGCCGGACGGCTGGGAGGAGACCGAGGCACTGCTCGCGGCCGACAACGAGCGGCCCAAGGTCACCCTGGTCGCCCGGCCCGGCCGGGCCTCGGTCGAGGAGCTGCTCAAGGACGGCGCGCAGCCCGCGCGGTTCTCCCCGTACGCCGCCTACCTGACCGAAGGCGACCCGGCTTCGCTGCCGGCGGTGGCCGAGGCGCGGGCCGCGGTACAGGACGAGGCGAGCCAGCTCGTCGCGCTCGCCCTGACGCGGGTGCCGGTCACCGGCTCCGACGGGAGCTGGCTCGACATGTGCGCGGGCCCGGGCGGCAAGGCCGGGCTGCTGGACGCCGTCGCGGCGGGCGCCGGCGGCCGGCTGCTGGCCGCCGATCTGCAACCGCACCGGGCCCGGCTGGTCCGGCAGACCATCGGCGAGGCGGCGGTCATCGTCGCCGACGGCGCCGAGCCCGCCTGGCGTCCCGGCGCCTTCGACCGGGTCATGCTGGACGCCCCCTGCACCGGGCTCGGCGCGCTGCGCCGCCGCCCGGAGGCCCGCTGGCGGCGCGACCCCGGCAGCCTGGCCGAGCTGACCGCGCTGCAGCGCACGCTGCTCGGCTCGGCACTCGACTCGGTGCGCCCGGGCGGCGTCGTGGCCTACGTGACCTGCTCGCCGCACCTGGCCGAGACCCGCGATGTGGTGGCGGCCGTGCTCGGCGGCAGAGACGACGCCGAGCGGCTCGACGCCGGGGAGTTCCTGCCCGAGGTACCCGACCTCGGCGAGGGGCCCTACGCGGGGTTCTGGCCGCACCGGCACGGCACCGACGCGATGTTCCTCGCGCTGCTGCGCCGCACCGGGGGCTGAGCGCCCCCGGCTCATCGGCGAACCCGGGGCCTTATCGCCTCGCCGCTGGGTACGGTGTGGCGGTGGACCTCTTAGAGGAGTTGCACCGGTGGGAGATCGGGCCGGTCCTGTGGGTCCAGGACCTCCCCGGCTGGCTCACCCCGATCATGTGGCTGGCCTCCGCCGTCGGCACGGACGGCGCGGTGCTGGCGCTGCTGGCCACCGTGTACTGGTGCGTCAGCCCGCGGCTGGGCATCCGGCTGGGGGTCGCCGTCCTGCTGTCGGCCGGGCTGAACGCCGTGGCCAAGCTGGTGTTCCACGCGCCGCGGCCCGCCTGGATCGACCCGAGGGTGGAGGCGCTGTCGGGGGAGCGGTCCTTCGGCCTGCCGTCCGGGCACGCGCAGACCTCCGTGGTGGCGACCGGTGTCGCGGCCCGCGTGCTCGACCGCCCGGCCGCCTGGTGGGGCGCGTTCGCGGTGGCCGCGCTCATCTGCCTGTCCCGCGTCCATCTGGGCGTCCATTTCCCGACCGACGTCCTCGGCGGCGTCCTGATCGGAGCGCTGGTGCTGGGCGGCCACCTGCGGTACGCCGGCCGGGTCGGCGCCTGGTGGCGGGGGCGGTCACTGCCGGCGCAGGTGCTGCTGTCCGCCGCGCCGGCGGGCGCGCTGCTGGCGGCCGGGCTCGCCGCCGACGTCTTCTGGCAGGGCTGGACATCTCCGCCCACCTGGGGTTCGGTGAGCCAGGCGGGGCCGTCCGGCCTCACCCGGGTCACCGCCATGTCCGGCGCGCTGTTCGGCGTGCTCGCCGGCGCCTCGGCGATGCGGGCGCTGGGCTGGTTCTCCGTGGCGGGCACCCTGGGCAGGCGGGCGCTGCGCCTGCTGATCGGCGCGGCGGGCGCCGGACTGCTGTGGCTGGCGGCCTGGCCGCTCGGCACCTCGGTGCTCGCGGGCACCTTCAGGTACACCACGGTCGCGGTGTGGATCGTGCTCGGCGCGCCGCTGGTGTTCCTGCGGCTGGGCCTGGCCGTCCCGGAGCGCCGGGAGCAGGCCGCCGTGTCGCCCCGATAGCGCGGAGGCCCGCGCCGGCCCAATAGACTTTTCCCATCATGGCCGTACAGATCTCGCCCAGCATCCTTTCCGCCGACTTCGCCAGGCTCGCCGACGAGGCCGCCGCCGTGTCCAATGCCGACTGGCTGCACGTGGACGTCATGGACAACCACTTCGTCCCCAACCTGACCATCGGGCTGCCCGTGGTCGAGGCCCTGCGCAAGGCGGCCGGCACCCCGCTGGACTGCCACCTGATGATCGAAGATCCCGACCGCTGGGCGCCCGCCTACGCCGAGGCCGGGGCCGGAAGCGTGACCATTCACGTGGAGGCCGCCAAGGCCCCGGTCCGCACGCTGCGCCAGATCCGTTCGGCGGGGGCGCGGGCGGGGCTGGCGCTCAATCCGGCCACCGCGATCGAGCCGTACGCCGACCTGCTCGGCGAGATCGACATGCTGCTGCTGATGACGGTCGAGCCGGGCTTCGGCGGGCAGCGGTTCCTCGACGTCGTGCTGCCGAAGGTGCGCAGGACGCGCGAGCTGATCACGGCGCACGGCGGCCAGGTGTGGCTCCAGGTGGACGGCGGCGTGTCCGCCGAGACCATCGAGCGCTGCGCGGAGGCGGGCGCCGACGTCTTCGTCGCGGGCAGCGCGGTGTACGGCGCGGACGACCCGGCCAGGGCCGTGGACGCGCTGCGGGCGCTGGCCGAGGGCGCCGCCGGCTAGCTCAGCGCCGGGTCGAGCACCACGTCACCGCCCTGGAGGCCGGGTGTCTCGGGGAAGTGACAGGCGGTGAGGTGATCCTCGCCGTTGCCGTCGAGGCGGACCAGCGGCGGCTCCTCGGTCGCGCACTTGTCCTGCGCCTTCCAGCAGCGGGTCCGGAAGCGGCACCCGGACGGCGGGTCGATGGGCGAGGGCACGTCGCCCGCCAGGCGGATCCGTTCGCGGGCGGGCGCGGAAAGGCCCGCCTCGGGCACCGCCGACAGCAGCGCGTGGGTGTAGGGGTGGCGGGGCCGCTCGTACAGCGACTCGCGGTCCGCGACCTCGACGATCTTGCCGAGGTACATCACCGCGACCCGCTGGGAGAAGTGCCGCACCACCGCCAGGTCGTGCGCGATGAACAGGAACGCGATGCCGAGTTCCTGTTGCAGCCGCTGGAGCAGGTTGACCACCTGCGCCTGGATGGAGACGTCCAGCGCGGAGACCGGCTCGTCGGCGATGATCAGCTTGGGTTGCAGCGCGAGCGCGCGGGCCACCCCGATCCGCTGCCGCTGCCCGCCGGAGAACTCGTGCGGGAACCGGTTGTAGTGCTCGGGGTTGAGCCCGACGATCTCCAGCAGCTCGCGTACCCGCGCGTCCCGGCCGCCGGGCGGGTCGATCCCGTTGACCTCCATCGGCCCGCGGATGATGCCGCCCACGGTGTGGCGGGGGTTGAGCGACGAGTACGGGTCCTGGAAGATCATCTGGATCTCCGGCCGGATCGGCCGCAGTTCGCTCCTGGACGCGTGGCTGATGTCCCTGCCCTGGTAGCGGATGGTCCCCGAGGTGGGCTCCAGCAGCCGGGCGGCGAGCCGTCCGGTGGTGGACTTGCCGCACCCGGACTCGCCGACCAGCCCCAGGCTCTCCCCGGCGCGCACGGTCAGGTCCACGCCGTCCACCGCGTGGACGCTCGCGATCCGCCGCTTCACCAGGAACCCGCCCATGACGGGGAAGTGCTTGGTCAGGCCGGAGATCTCCAGCAGTGTGTCCGTCACAGGTGTTCCTTGACCTTTTCCAGGAAGATGTCACGCTTTTGCGCCGGGGTGAGGTAGCAGGCGTCGCCGTGCCCCCGGTGCGGGGACAGTTCGGGGCGCTCCTGCCCGCACAGCCCCGGACCCGCCAGGGCCGTGTAGTCGCAGCGAGGGTGGAACGGGCAGCCGGGCGGTACGTTGAGCAGGCTGGGCGGGGTGCCGCGCACCGGCACGAGCGGGACGTCCACCGGCGCGGACAGCCTCGGCAGCGATGACAGCAGCCCCCAGGTGTAGGGGTGCCGCGGCGAGCCGAGCACCTCTCGTACCGTGCCCCGCTCCACGGCCCTGCCCGCGTACATCACCAGCACCTCGTGCGCGGCGGAGGTGACCACGCCGAGGTCATGGGTGATCATGATGATCGCGGTGCCCATCTGCTCTTGCAGGTCGCGCAGCAGGTCCAGGATCTGCGCCTGCACGGTGACGTCCAGCGCCGTGGTCGGCTCGTCGGCGATGAGCAGGTCGGGGTCACAGACCAGGGCCATCGCGATCATGACCCGCTGCCGCATGCCGCCGGAGAACTGGTGCGGGTAGTCGTCCACCCGGCTCTGCGGCTGCGGGATGCCCACCCGGCCCAGCATCTCGATCGCCCGCTGCCGCGCCTTCGCCCGGCTCGCCCCGGTGTGCTTGCGGTAGGTCTCGCCGATCTGCCGCCCCACCGTGTGGTACGGCGAGAGCGAGGTCAGCGGGTCCTGAAAGATCATCGCGACCTTGTTGCCGCGCAGCCGTTCCAGCTCCCGGCGGCTCGCGCCGATCAGCTCCTGGCCGTCGAGCACGATCTCACCGCTGATGGTGGTGAAGTCCGGGTCGTGCAGCCCGAGGATGGCCAGGTTGGTCACCGACTTGCCGGAGCCCGACTCGCCCACGATGCCGAGCGTGGTGCCCTTCTCGATGTCGAAGGACAGGCCGTTCACCGCGTGGACGACGCCGTCCTCGGTGGAGAAGTCGACCGTCAGATCGCGGACCGACAGGAAGGGGGCAGTCAACGAAGGGCTCCTAGCTCAGCCGTACGCGGGGGTCGATGAACGCGTACGCGGCGTCCACGACGATGTTGAACAGCACGATGGCGGTCGCCGCCACCAGGATCACGCCGAGCAGCATCGGCAGGTCCTGGTTGATCACGGCCTTGATGGACAGCTCGCCGATGCCGTGCAGGCTGAACGTCTGCTCGGTGATGATCGCGCCGCCGAGCAGTACGCCGAGGTCCACGCCGAAGATCGTGACGACCGGGCCCATCGCGCCGCGCCAGGCGAAGCGCAGGAACACGGTCCGCGCGGACATGCCCTTGGCCCGCGCGGTGCGGACGTAGTCCTCGCCGAGCTGTTCCACCATCGACGATCGGGTCATCCTGGTGTAGTTGGCGGTGAAGATGATCGACAGCACCAGCCAGGGGAGCAGCAGCCCGTAGAACCACTGCAACGGGTTCTCCGTCAGCGGCGTGTAGGAGGGCCGCTCGATGATCTGGAGTTGGTCGACCAGCACCCACGTGGCGAGCACGCCGACGAAGTAGATCTGCATGGAAGCGCCGATCAGCGACGCGGAGCTGGCGATCTTGTCGGCCGGGCGGCCCTGCCGGGCCGCCGCGATCATGCCCATGCCGATGCCGAACAGCAGGAAGACCACGGCCGCGCCGAAGGTGAGCGACAGCGTGGTCGGGAAGCGGTCCACCAGCGCCTGGAAGATCGGTTCCTGGTTGACGAAGGAGTACCCCAGGCAGGGCGCGTCACAGTGGCCGTAGGTGAAGTCCCGGCCGGCGAAGATGCCGACCAGCCAGTGCCAGTACTGCAGGAAGACCGGTTCGTCGATGCCCAGGTTGCGCCGCACGATCTCCAGCGTCTCTGGCGTGCAGAGCTTGCCGCAGGCGAACGCGGCCGGGTCTCTGGGAATGGCGAAGAACAGGAAGAACGTGAGCGCGCTGATGATCAGCAGGATCACTGCGGCGCCGAGTATCCGGCGGACCAGGAAGCGGTACATGGATTCTCCGGTGGGCCCACGGCGGGCGGTGGTGGCCCGCCCGCCGGGGATGCGGGTTCACACGGCGGACCGGCCGGCCCGCCGCCCCGGGCGGCAGGCCCGGGCGCGACCGGGACCGGCCGCCTCTGGGTCGCGCGGCGGGCTCGTCGCCGGCCGCGCGAGGGGTCACTGCTTGACGAAGACGTCGTTCGGGTGCTGCTCACCGGTGACCGGGTTGAACTTCACCCCGCCGAGCCCCGAGCCGTACAGACCGAAGTAGGACTGGTAGAACTCGGGGATGATGGGCGCCTTCTCCATGATCATCTTGTCCAGGGCGGCCCACGCCTTGCCCGCCTCGGCCGGGTCGACGATCGCGCTGGCCTTGTCGATCGCGGCGTTGACATCCGGGTCGTTGAAGTGGGAGTAGTTCGGCTGCTGCGCGGCGATCTTACGGCCGTCGTAGGTCAGCGTGATCGCCGTCGAGCCGGTCGGCCAGTCGGTCGCCCAGCCGGACCAGTACACGTCGTAGGGGTTGTCCAGCTTGCCGATCGCGTCGTAGTAGGTGGCGGGGTTCAGCGGCTTGGTGACCACCTTGAACCCGGCCTTCTCCAGGCCCGTCTTGATCGCGACGGTGACCTTCTCCTGGGTGGGGGTCTGGTTGTAGGCGTACACGATCGTCGGGTTGGGCTGGCCCGCCTCGGCGAGCAGCTTCTTGGCCTTCTCCGGGTCGCCCTGCGGCTTGGTCTGCTGGCCGTACAGGTCGAAGGGCTCCTGGCCGAGGACCGTCGGGCTGATGATCGTGCTGGCGAACTTGCCGATGCCCAGCTCGCCGCCCTGCAACTGGCGCACCTGCTGCATCGGGAACGCGCTGATCAGCGCCTGGCGGACCTTCACGTCCTTCACCCGGCTGTTGTTGATGTTGTAGAAGGTGGTGAACGGCGTCAGGCCCTGGACCGTGCGCTTCATCAGCTCGGGGTCGCCGACGACCTGCTGGATCCGCTCGGTGGCGACCGGGTTGTGGAAGGTCAGCGTCTGCTTGTCCGCGCCGTTGTCGGCGATGAACCGGTCGGTGGACTGCAGCGCCTGCACACCGAACTCCATGTGCCACTTGTCCGGGTAGGCGTTCCGGATCGGGTCGGTGGCCGGGTCCCAGTGCTCGTTGCGCTCCAGGTCCATGGACTTGTCGGTGACGTGGCTGACGATCTTGTACGGCCCCGAGGAGAAGGGCATCTTGTCGTACTTCTGCTTGGTGTCGTGCTTCTTGGGCACGGCCCCGTAGCCGGTCATCGCCACGGTGAAATTGAAGTCGGGGTGCGGGGAGTTCAGGTGGAAGACGACCGTCTTGTCGTCCACCGCCTCGATGGTGTCCAGGTGCTCGCCGTCGTAGGGGCCCTTGTACTTCTTGCCCTCGGGCAGCAGCCACTCCTCGGCGTACGGCGGGCCCTCAGGGGTGAAGTCGGCGTAGATGCGCTCGAACGAGTGCTTGATGTCCGCCGTGGTGATCGGCGACCCGTCCTGCCACTTGATGTTGTCCTTGAGGGTGAACTTCCACGTCTTGCCGCCGTCCTCGGTGGTGCCGGCGTCGGTGGCCAGGTCGCCCACGAGCGTGAGGCTGCCGTCCTGCGCCAGCTTGTACTCGGTGAGCTGCCTGGTGAACAGCTTGGACGCGGTCATGTAGTAGTTCAGCCAGATGCGGGCCGGGTCGAGGTGGGTGAAGTCGTCACGGTCGATCATGTTGACCGTGCCGCCCTTGGTCGCCCCGGGCTCGGCCGCGGCGGGGCCCTTGGACTCCTCCGCGGTGCCCACCTTGATCTTGCTGGCCGCCTGGGCGTCCTGCGTCCTGGTCGGCGCGGCGTTGCTGGTCTTCGGCCCGCCCCCGCCCCCCTGCGCGCACGCGGACAGGGCCAGCGCGCCCGCCACCAATGTCGCGACGGCGGTGACCGCCCGCTTGCGTGGATATCTCATCTCGTCCTTCCTTACCGGGAGGTCCTGTCGTTCAGGTCTGGTGGCGCCGGGGGTCACCGGCGGGTCTTGGGGTCGAGCGCGTCCCGGACGGAGTCGCCGAGCAGGTTGAAGGCCAGCACGAAGATCACCAGGGACACGCCGGGGAAGAGGAGGAAGGTGATGTCGTCGCGGTACACCTCCGCGCCGCGCTGGATCAGGCGTCCCCAGTCGGGGGTGGGCTCGATGATGCCGACGCCGAGGAAGGACAGCCCCGCCTCCGCGGTCACGAACGCCGGGAGCAGCAGCGTGGACTGGATGATGATCGGCGTCCAGAGGTTCGGCAGGAGTTCCTTGAAGATGATCCGCGCCGGTGAGGCGCCGGTGATCCGCGCGGCCTCGACGAACTCCCGCTCGCGCAGGGACAGCACCTGGCCGCGCAGCAGGCGGGCGATCGTCGCCCAGCCGAAGAGGGTGAGCACGGTGATCAGCGAGACCGTGCGCAGCCAGACCGGCGTCTCCTCGCGCGGCGACACGAACAGCGACTCCACCACCGGCATGAAGGCGATGAAGAACAGTGTGGAGGGGAACGACAGCAGGATGTCGATGCCCCGGCCGATCAGGTAGTCGGTCCTGCCGCCCACGTATCCGGCGACGAGGCCGACGATCACTCCGATCAGGGTGGTCAGCAGGGTGGCGGCGGCGGCGATCAGCAGTGAGGTCCTGATCCCGTAGACCAGGAGCATGAAGACGTCGCGGCCGAGGCCCGGCTCCAGGCCGAACCAGAATTCGCCGCTGATTCCGCCGTTGGGCAGCAGCGGATAGCCGAATTCGTTGAGCAGGCCCTCGCGCTCCTGGCCGTACTGCGTGTACGGGTCGTTTCCATATGCCATGGAGATGAGCGGGGCCGCCAGTGCCACCACGAAGAAGAACAGCACCACGAAAGCGGAGATCACTCCGGTGCGGTCCCGGCGGAAACGCATCCAGGTGAGCCGGCCCGGTGAGCGTCCGGCGGATCCGGCGTCCGGCGGGCGCCCGCCAGGGTCGGCGGACGCTTCCGGTAGGGCCGGCGCAGGCATGGTCATCGCTGTGAGGACTCCCCGAGTCACGTGCCGGGGACGGACCTCTCCGGCTACGAGGAACCCTTGCAAAACGCCTGGCCGCAAATCAATGGATTGTCACAGGATCAAGATATAAAGCGTGCTTTGTTGTGCAAAGTAAATGGGCTTGTTGTCATCGATGTATTGACCTGGGGCGTTGTGCTGCGGGAGAATCCGGTAAGGCTGTGAATTCAATTTCACGGATTTGTGACACGGCTATGACGTGGCACTGACAATGCGGTGCCATTCTGACCCGCGCGCGAACGCGGCCGGGGGCTCGGCACCTCCGAGGCGCCCCCGAGGAAGATCGTTTCGAGGCGGGTTCGGGTGCCCGATCCTGGCACCACCCCATCCCAGGCGCGCGTTTTATCCCGGCATGGCACACTGAGAGGTGAGCAAGCGTGCTCCGGGGTCGGTGTAATTCCGAACCGGCGGTTACAGTCCGCGACCCGGCCGAAGCCATCGGCCGGTGGATCCGGTGAAATTCCGGTACCGACGGTGAAAGTCCGGATGGGAGGCGGCACGCGGGTGGCGGCGCGCGACGAGCGCGTCCGCTGCCAGACGGATGTGCTGTTGACGCATCCCGTCCACACCCCCGGGGCCCGCCACGGCTCGGCAGCCGATGGCGAACAGGAGGGCCAGGGGTGAGCGACCTCATGCACATGCGCCGGGCGATCGCGCTCGCCGCGGGCGGGCGCGGGACGACCAGTCCCAACCCGGTCGTGGGCTGCGTGATCCTCGACGCCGGAGGCCAGGTGGCGGGGGAGGGCTTCCACGCCCGCGCGGGCGGGCCGCACGCCGAGGTGGTCGCGCTGCGCCAGGCGGGCGAGCGCGCCAGGGGCGGCACCGCCTACGTCACCCTCGAACCCTGTGACCACACCGGCCGCACCGGTCCCTGCTCGCTCGCGCTGCTCCAGGCCGGCGTACGGCGGGTCGTGGTGGCCGTGTCCGACCCCAACCCGGCCGCCGCCGGCGGGGCGGCCCGGCTGCGCGCCGCGGGCGTGGCGGTGGAGACCGGGCTGCTGGCCGAGGAGGCCGAGCGCGGCAACGCCGAATGGCTCACCTTCGTGCGCCGCGGTCGCCCCCACGTGACCTGGAAGTTCGCCGCCACGCTCGACGGGAGGTCGGCCGCGGCCGACGGCACCAGCCGGTGGATCACCTCCGCCGAGGCCCGGGCCGACGTACATCTGCTCCGCGCGCGCAGCGACGCGATCCTCGCCGGTGTCGGCACCGTCCTGGCCGATGACCCCCGGCTCACCGCCCGCCCGCCGCTGGAGCGGCCCTCGGGGCCGCCGCTGCGGGTCGTGGTGGACACCCGCGGGCGTGTCCCGGCCGATGCCGAAGTGCTGTCGCGGGAGGCCCCCACGCTGCTGGCCGTGGCCGAGGACGCCGTGCCGGGGCCGGTGGGGGCCGCCGAGGTCGTACGGCTGCCGCGCGCCCCCGGAACGGGGCTCGACCTGCGCGCCCTCCTGGCTGAACTCCACAAAAGAGACATTGTCGGCATTTTCCTGGAAGGCGGGCCGACCCTCGCGGGTTCCTTCATGAGGGAAGGACTGATCGACCGCGTGGTCGGCTACCTCGCGCCCGCGCTGCTGGGCGACGGGCCCGCCGCGCTCGGCCCCGCCGGGGTGCGGACGATCGGGCAGACCCACCGGCTGGTGTTCGAGGAAGTCGTCAGCGTCGGGCCGGACCTACGGGTCACCGCCCGGCCGGCACCCAGTGAGGAGAACTGAAGGGGATGTTCACCGGAATCGTGGAAGAGCTCGGCGAGGTGGTCGCCGTCGAGCCGCGTGACGGCGCGGCGCGGCTGTCGATCCGCGGCGCGACCGTCTCCGCCGACGCCGCCTACGGCGCGTCGATCGCGGTCAACGGCGTCTGCCTCACCGTCGCCGGACTCGACGGCGACGTGTTCACCGCCGACGTGATGCCGGAGACGCTGCGGCGCAGCACGCTCGGCGGGCTCGGCGCGGGCGACCGGGTCAACCTGGAACGCGCGCTGCGCGCCGACGGCAGGCTCGGCGGCCACATCGTGCAGGGCCACGTGGACGGCACCGGCGTGGTGCTCTCCCGCGAGCCCGGGACCGACTGGCACGACGTGCGCTTCTCCCTCGGCGACGACCTCGAACGCTACGTCGTGGAGAAGGGGTCCATCGCGATCGACGGCGTCAGCCTCACCGTCACCGCGGTCGCCCCGGGCGAGTTCGCCGTCGCGCTGATCCCCACGACCCTGCGGGAGACCACGCTCGGCCTGCGCGCGCCCGGCGAGCCGGTGAACCTGGAGGTCGACGTGATCGCCAAGTACGTCGAGCGGCTGACCGTCGCCCACCGCCCGAAGGCCCGGGCATGAGCGGCGGCACCACATGGGCGACCGCGGGCTTCGAGCTGTTCGGCCAGCACGTCGTCTGGATCGACCTGGTGGGCAACATCGGCGCCCTGGCGACCGTCATGCTGGCCATCCGGCGCACCATCTGGACCTGGCCGGTCCAGCTCTTCGCCTCCTCGCTGCTGTTCGCGGCCTCGATCAGCGCCCACGTGACCGGCAACGCGCTCAAGCAGGCGCTGTTCGCGGCGCTTGCGGTGTACGGCTGGTGGAAGTGGTCGCGTGGCATGCGGGCCGAGCGCACGCTGCCGGTACGCCCCGGCACGATCGCCGAACGGGTGACGCTGATCAGCGTCATGATCGCCGGTACCGGGGTGGTCGCGCTGGCCTTCCACCTGGTGAACCAGAACCTCTTCGAGATCTCCTGGAACCCGCTGCCGGACGCCTACATCTTCGTCGGCAGCGCGGTGGCCACGTTCGCCCAGGGACGCGCGCTGATCGACTTCTGGTGGATATGGGTGCTCGTCGACCTGGTCGGCGTGCCATTGGCCTTCGGCGCCGGACTGGTGGTCTCCGGTGTCGTGTACGGGGTGTTCCTCGTGCTCGTCGCCGTGGGCTTCGTGACCTGGACGCGTGAGTACCGGTCCCGTACCGCGGTGCCGGTGGAGAAGGTGGTGAGCGCATGAGCGACATCAAGATGGACCCGGTGGAGCGGGCCGTGGCCGACATCCGCGACGGCAGGCCCGTCATCGTCGTGGACGACGAGAACCGCGAGAACGAGGGCGACCTCATCTTCGCCGCCGCCAAGGCCACCCCCGAGCTGGTCGCCTTCACCATCAGGCACGGCAGCGGCGTGATCTGCGTGCCGATGCGCGGGGTGGAGCTCGACCGCCTCGGGCTGCCGCTGATGGTCGGCGAGAACCGCGAGCGCATGCGCACCGCTTACACGGTCAGCGTGGACGCCCGCGACGGCGTGTCCACCGGCATCTCGGCCGCCGACCGGGCACGGACCATCCGCACGCTGTGCGACTCGGCGACCGAGCCGTACGAGCTGGTACGGCCCGGCCACATCTTCCCGCTGCGCTACGCCGAAGGCGGCGTACTGGCCCGGCGCGGCCACACCGAGGCCGCGGTGGACCTGGCGGTCATGGCCGGGCTGGCGCCCGCGGGCGTGATCTGCGAAATCGTCAACGACGACGGCACCATGAAGCGGCTGCCCGGGCTGCGCGCGTTCGCCGACGAGCACGACCTCGCCCTCATCTCCATCGAGCAACTGGCCGACCACCGCCGCCGCACCGAGCGGATGGTGACCCGCGTGGCCGAGACCGCGCTGCCCAACCGGCACGGCCAGTGGCGCGCGTACGGCTACGCCAGCACGCTCGACGGCGGCGAACACCTCGCGCTCGTCTACGGCGACCTCGCCGACGGAGAGAACGTCCTGGTCCGGGCGCATTCGGAATGCCTCACCGGCGACGTGCTCGGTTCGCTGCGCTGCGACTGCGGCGTCCAGCTCGACGCCGCCATGGCGGCGATCGCCGCCGAGGGCCGCGGGGTCATCGTCTACCTGCGCGGGCACGAGGGCCGGGGGATCGGCCTGCTGGCCAAGCTCCGCGCCTACAGCCTCCAGGACGCGGGCAGCGACACCGTCTCGGCGAACCTGGAACTCGGCCTGCCGGTGGACGCAAGGGAGTTCTCCAACGCCGCGCAGATACTGGCCGACCTGGGCGTCAAGTCGGTCCGGCTGCTCACCAACAACCCGGCCAAGACGCGCGGGATGGACGGCTACGGCATCAAGGTGCTCGGCCGGGAGCCGATGGAGGCGGCCGTCACACCCTTCAACCGCAAGTACCTGATGGCCAAGCGCGACCGCCTCGGCCACGACATCCCGCAGGAGATCTCATGAGTTCAGGCGGACGTCCGGACGCCCACGCCGTGCCGGCGGCGGGGCTGACGGTGGGGATCGTGGCCGCCCGCTGGCACGAGAAGATCACCGACCGGCTGGTGGAGCGCGCCGTACAGGCCGCCGGCGACTGCGGCGCGACACCGACGGTGGTGCGCGTCGCGGGCGCCCTGGAGATCCCGGTGGTCGCCCAGTCCCTCGCCCGCTCCCACGACGCCGTGGTCGCCCTGGGCGCGGTGATCCGCGGCGAGACCGCCCACTTCGACTACGTCTGCGACTCCGTCACGGCGGGACTCACCAGGATCTCCCTGGACGAGGAGACCCCCATCGGCAACGGCGTCCTCACCTGCGACGACCTCGACCAGGCCACGGCCCGCTCCGGCCCGCACGGCAAGGAGGACAAGGGCTACGAGGCGACGGTGGCGGCATTGGAGACCGCCTTGACCCTTCGCGGGCTGCGGCAGGCGTGAGCGTCCGCGGGCCGGAGGGCCTTCGGGGGTTTCGGGGGTTTCGGGGGCATTCGGGGGAGGCTTTCGGATCGGAGGGCCTTCGGGGCGGGGGTGAGGTGATCCGCGGGACCGGCGGGCGGGTGCGGTAGGTTGCCTTCCGTCTTCGCCACCGTGCGGGCGCGCGCCCACATGGCGGCATCCGAGGAAACGACCCGATGAGAGCGCCGCCGATGCCAGATTTCGTCACTCCGCCCAGCCTGCCCGTCACCTGGCGGCCACGCAGAGGCAGGCTGGTGGCGTACGGCTTCGCGGCGGCTGCGGTGATCGGGGCGCTGATCTTCGCGATCGCGCTCCCCGAGCCGTTCGGCCTCGCCGACAAGATCGCCATGGTCGGCCTCGGCTGCGTCTTCGCCGGGGTGCTGCACCTCCTCGGCCGCTGCCGGGTCGAAGCCGACGACGCGGGGATCACCCTGATCAACGCCCTGCGTTCACACCGCTACACCTGGCCCGAGGTCATCGATGTCACCCTGATCGACGGCGAGCCCTGGGCGAAGATCGACTTCGCCGACGGCTCCACGGTGGGCGCGATGGGCATCCAGGGTTCGGAAAAGGACCGCGCCCGCCGCCAGGTCGCCGAACTCACCGCCCTCATCCACGAGCGCGGCGAAGCCGGCGAACCCCCCTCCCCCTGAGCCGGGACACCGCCCCGCCGCGCCACAAGCCCCACCGACCCCGCCACCTCCGCTCCACAGGAAGGCGGAGGAGTCGGTACCGAATCATGGGTGGTGTCCGGGGCGAGGAGGGGCGCCGGGGGCGGGAGATGGGGTTGTCCACAGGCGACAAGCCGTTGTGCGGCGGGGATGTCCACAGGTCGCAGCGCTTTGGGCGGTGCCCGTGGCGGGCGCGCGTAGCCTGATGTTGTGTTGCGCGCGACGACCACCGCCACCGGGGTCGAGTCCCCCGCCGGGCTCGCCCGGTTGCTCGACGCCCATGCCTACCTCACCGACGACGGCCTGGCCACCGCCTGCTTCCTCGCGCTGCGGATGCGCCGGCCGCTGTTCCTGGAGGGGGAGGCCGGCGTCGGCAAGACCGAGCTGGCCAAATGCCTGGCGGCGGTGCTCGGCGCGCCACTGATCAGGCTCCAGTGCTACGAGGGCCTGGACGCCGCGCACGCCCTCTACGACTGGGACTTCGCGCGCCAGCTCCTCCACCTGAAGGCCGCGGAGGCCGCCGGTGCGGCCGACGCCGCCCGGCTGGAGGGCGAGCTCTACGACCGGCGCTTCCTGATCGCCAGGCCGCTGCTCGCCGCGCTGGAGACCCAGCCCAGCGTGCTGCTGGTCGACGAGATCGACCGCGGTGACGACGAGTTCGAGGCGTTCCTGCTGGAGACCCTGTCCGACTACGCCATCTCCGTGCCCGAGCTCGGCACGATCCGCGCGCAGACGCCACCGGTCGTCGTGGTGACCTCCAACCGCACCCGCGAGGTCCACGACGCGCTGAAACGCCGCTGCATCTACCACTGGCTGGAGCACCCCTCCTTCGACCGGGAGGTCGCGATCCTGCTGCGCCGCCTGCCGCACTGCGGCCAGAGCCTGGCCGCCCAGGTCGCCGGCGTGGCGGGGCGGCTGCGCTCGGCCGGCCTGGTCAAACCCCCCGGCATCGCCGAGACCCTCGACTGGACGGAGGCGCTGCTCACCCTGGGGGCCCGCGACCTCGACCCGGGCCTGGCCGCCGCCTCTCTCGGCGCGCTGCTCAAACACCGCGAGGACCAGGCGTCCGTGCTGCGCGACGGGCTGTTGCGCCATGAGTGAGATCCCCGGCCGCGTCGTGGCCACGCTGACCGGCTTCGCCCGCACCCTGCGGGCCGCCGGGGTGCCCGCCGACCACGAGCGCACCCAGAACATGCTGCGGGCCGCCGCCGCCCTCGGCGTGGCCGACCCCCATGGCCTCTACTGGGCGGGCCGCCTCACCCTGTGCGCGTCCCCCGACGACCTGCCCCGCTACGACAGATGCTTCACGGCCTACTTCGGCGGCCTGCGGCCCGGGGCGTCCCGCGCGGCGCCGCCGGCCATGACCGTCACCCGCCACCTCACGACCCTCGACGGCGACCGGGGCGGCCCCGATCCCCGCGACCCCGGAGAGCCCCAGGCCGTCGCCGCGAGCGACGCCGAACGGCTCCGCCACCGCGACGTGGCCGCGCTGACCGCCGCCGAGCGGGCCGAGATCCACCGGATGCTCGCCCTGCTCGCCGGTGAGCGTGAGCGGCGCAGGTCGCGCCGGTTCGCGCCGGCCCACCGCGGCGTCCTCGACGAGCGGCGCACGATCCGAGAGGGGCTGCGCCGGGGCGGTGAGATCGCCCTGCTGCGCCGCCGGGCCCATCGCCGCCGCCCCCGCGCGGTGGTCCTGCTGATCGACGTCAGCGGATCGATGTCCTCCTACGCCGACACCCTGCTGCGCTTCGCGCACGCCATGGCCAGATCCGAGCCGCGGGCCACCGAGGTGTTCAGCGTGGGCACCCGGCTGACCCGGCTCACCCCGGAGCTGCGCCACCGCGACCCCGACCTCGCGATGACCGCCGCCTCCGCCGCCATCCCCGACTGGAGCGGCGGCACCCGGCTCGGCGAGGAGCTGAAGGAGTTCCTGGCCTCGCACCGGGCGCGGGGCGCCACGGTGGTGATCGCCTCCGACGGGTGGGAGCGCGGCGACGCGGCCCTGCTGGGCGCGCAGATGGCCCGGCTGTCCCGGCTGGCCCACCGGGTGATCTGGGTCAACCCGCACAAGGGGCATGAGGGCTACGAGCCGCTGACCGCCGGGATGCGCGCCGCGTTGCCCTACCTCGACGACTTCGTGGCCGGTCACAGCCTGGCCGCTTTCCAGGACCTCGCAGGAAGGCTCGGACATGCGTGATGTGTTGTCGCAGATCATCAAATGGTGGTCGGCGGGGGAGAAGTTCGGCCTGGCCACCGTTGTCGGAACGTTCCGGAGCGCGCCCCGGCCGCCCGGCGCGGCGATGGCGGTGCTCGGTGACGAGGCGGTCGGCAGCGTGTCCGGCGGCTGCGTCGAAGGGGCGGTCTACGAGCTGGCCCAGGAGGTCACCGCCGCGGGGGAGCCGGTGCTGCAACGGTACGGCGTGTCCGACGACGAGGCGTTCTCGGTCGGGCTGACCTGCGGCGGCATCATCGACGTCCTGGTGGAGCCGGTGTCTCGCGACACCTACCCGGAGCTGGGCGAGGTCGCCGCCTCGATCGCCGCCCACGAGCCGGTCGCGGTCGCCACGGTGCTGTCCGGCCCCGGCCGGGCGGGGGCCCGGCGCGTCGTGTGGCCGGGCCGGGCGTCGGGGTCGCTGGGCACGCCCAGGCTCGATGCCGCCATCGACGACGACGCCCGCGGCATGCTGGCCCAGGGCCTCACCGGCATCCGCCGGTACGGCGCGCGCGGCGAGCGCAGGCTCGACGACCTGTCGGTGTTCGTCCAGTCCTTCGCCCCGCCGCCGAGGCTGCTCGTCTTCGGGGCCATCGACTTCGCCGCCGCCGTCGCGCGGATCGGCAAGTTCCTCGGCTACCACGTCGTGGTCTGCGACGCCCGGCCGGTCTTCGCCACCGAAAAGCGCTTCCCCGAGGCCGACGAGGTCGTGGTGAAGTGGCCGCACGACTACCTCACCTCGGTCACGGTCGACGAACGCACGGTGATCTGCGTGCTCACCCACGATCCCAAGTTCGACGTGCCCTTGCTGGAGGTGGCACTGCGCACCCGCGCGGGCTACGTCGGCGCGATGGGCTCCCGCCGCACCCACGACGACCGGATCACCCGCCTGCGCGAGGCGGGCCTGACGGAGGAAGAACTCACCCGGCTACGCTCCCCGATCGGCCTCGACCTCGGCGCGCGCACCCCTGAGGAGACCGCGGTCGCCATCGCCGCCGAGCTGATCCAGTTGCGCTGGGGAGGTTCGGGGCGGCCACTCACCGACACCACCGGCCGCATCCACGGTGAGATCTGACCTCGGGGCCGGGTGAGCCTGGGCGTCCTCCCGACCTGAAGGCGGCAGGGGAGACCGACCACACGCCGGGTACCGAATCATCGGGCCCGGGATGCCATGAGGGGCCGAGCCGCCGCCTGGGGTGCGCACTGAGTTTCAGACGGGCCCCTGGCTCCAGGACGGCAGCGCCCGTCCTGCCCTACGGGAGCCCCGGTACCGACTCATCCGTCCTCACCCCAGCCCCGGGCGGTACAGGGACCCGAGCCTCCCCCTGGGAGCGGGTACCGACTCATCGGCCCGAGGTGGCTCGAAGGGACCGCACCGCCCGTTGGAGCGCGTACCGAACACCGGCTCGGCCCCAGGTGGCACGACGGGCCCGGTTTTCCCCTGGGGGCGTTTGAGGGGCTGTGCTGTTCCTTGGGGTGTGCTGATCGTTAGGCGCTGCCTTGGGGGTGGACGGTACGGCTCCGTCCTGGTTTGTGGGTGCCGGTACCGATTCATCGGCCCGGGGGCACGAGGGGGCGCGCTGTCGCTCGGAGCGTCGCGTACTGATGTCGAACGTGGCCCTGGCTCTATGACGGGATGGGCCCGTCCTGGCCACGAGATCCGGTACCGAATCTTCTGACGCGGCCCGGCCACCGGGTAGTACAGCCGATCGCCCCCATCCCCGCGAGCGCGTGACGAAAGCACCGGCCTTGGCCATGACCCCAGGCAGCACGACGGGCACGGGCTCCGGGCTCCGTCCTGCGAGATCCGCCGTTGCCTGGGATCTGCACGCCACCGGCGGGGACCCCTGCCCGCAGCGGCGTGTCGTCCGCCGTACGGCCAGGGTGGATGCCGTCCGAAGGGGTGGCGTGAGTGCGGTGGCCGGCCACTCTGGAAAGGTGCGGGGCGAAGTGACGTCTTGGATCTCGAAGCCGGAGGCCGAGCTGCGCCATCGGTTCGGTGGGTCCGGGCTTCGTCCTGCGAGGTCCACCGCCTGGACTCCGGCGACGGGCCCGCCGCAGCGGCGTGTCGTCCGCCGGACGGGCGGGTGTGTCCGCTTTTGGAGAGGGTGGGTGAGTTCACATTTGTGCAGGTTCTGGCGTTGATTCCCTGTGTCCATCGTCCGTGGGGAAATCAGTACGGCGGAGGGGGCTGCATCTCGGGGCGGTCGGGTGTTTCTTTGGTGTGGGGTGTCGGAAATGGGAGATGGCTCCGGTGGGGTTGGGTGTTTTCTTGACCTGAGGGTGTCGGGAACTGCCGGGGAGGCGGTGAACACTTGAGCGATGAGGATTTCGACAGGGACCGCGGGGTTGCTGCTGGCCGCTGGTGAGGGTGCGCGGTTCGGCATGCCGAAGGCGGAGATCGAGTTCGCGGGGGAGCGGCTGGTCGATCGGGCCGTACGTACGCTGCGGGAGGGCGGCTGCCACCCGGTGATCGTCGTGCTGGGGGCCACGCTGGTGCAGGTCCGGGGGGCGGTCGTCGTCCACAACGCGGCCTGGCGTACCGGGATGGGCTCCTCGCTGCGCGCCGGGCTGGCCGCGCTTCCCGTGGAGGCCGAGCGGGTCGTGATCATGCTGGTCGACCAGCCGCGGATCGGGCCGGGCGCGGTGGCCCGGCTCATCGAGGCCGCACATGCGGGCGCGAGCCTGGCCGTCGCCACGTACGGCGGGCGGCCCCGCAACCCCGTCCTGATCGCCCGCGAGCACGTCGCCGCGGTCGCCGGGTCGGCGGTCGGCGACGTCGGCGCGCGGGAGTTCCTGCGCGCCAACCCCGGCCTGGTCACCCAAGTGCCCTGCGACGACGTGGGCGACCCCGCCGACATCGACACCCCGCACGACCTCGCCGCCCTCAGCGGCGGCGCGGACCCGGCCGCAGCCCCCACGGAGTCCTCCAGCGTTTCCGACTCCGCCGGGTGAGCCGCCTCGTCGTGTTTTCCGGCGATGGCGTCCCCGGTTGCTGCCCCAGCGGGGTTTTGTACGCCTTCCGGCTCCGGCAGCCCCTCTCGCGGCCCTCACCGGCGGTGGCGACCCGGCCGCAGCCCCCAGGGAGTCCTCCAGCGTTTCCGACTCCGCCGGGTGAGCCGCCTCGTCGTGTTTTCCGGCGATGGCGTCCCCGGTTGCTGCCCCAGCGGGGTTTTGTACGCTTTCCGGCTCCGGCAGCCCCTCTCGCGGCCCTCAGCGGCGGTGGCGATCCGCTTGCTGCCGCCACGGGGGTCTTCTACGTTCGCGGCTTCGGTGGGTGAGCCGGCTCGCCGCGTAGCGGGCGGTGGCCTCCGAGTGCTGCGCCATCGGGTCCTCGGCGGCTTCTTGCGCCGCAGAGCGAGCCGCCTCGTCGCGCTTTCCGTGGGTGGCGACCCGGGCGCTGTCCCCATGTGGTCCTTCATGGCTTTCGGCTCCGGGGGTGAACCGTCTCGCTGCCTTCAGCGGCCGTGGGGTCCCGGTTGCTGTCGCGACGGGGTTCTCTATGGCTGATGGCTTCGGTGGGTGAGTCGGCTCGCCGCCCTTTCCGGTGGTGGGGACCGGTCAGTGGGGGGAGAGGCGGAGGGAGGCGTGGGCGGCGTGGTGGTCGCTGCCTGGGGCCGGGTGGATGTCGGCGTGGGTGGCGGTGAGGCCGCGGTAGAGGATGTGGTCCGGGCGGGTGATCGGGAACTCGGCGGGCCAGGTGAAGCCGAAGCCGGTGCCCGCCTCCAGGTGGGCGTCCGACAGCGGGGGTGCCAGGCCGGTGCGCCGCCGGTCGGTGGTGGCGGTGTTGAGGTCGCCCAGGAGGAGGAGCCGCTCGCTCGGGTCGTTCTCCACCAGGCGTCTGGCCACCAGGAGGGTCTGGTCCCGCCGTACGGTGTGGCCCGGCCGGGCCGAGGCCAGGTGCATGACGTAGACCGTCACCTCGCCGCCCGGGGTCCTGACGACCGCGCGCAGTGCCCGGTCCCAGCCGAGGCCCACGTCGATGCGGCGGGCCGAGACGATCGGGTGGCGGCTCCACAGCCCGACGGTGCCCGCCGTGTAGGAGTGCGGGTGGCGGCGGCGGAGTTCGCGGCCCACCGCGCGCAGCGCCGGTCCGGTCACCTCCTGGAGGGCGAGCAGGTCGCTGCGGCCGGCCACCGCGCGTACGGCGTCGGCGGGGCGGGGATTGGCCGCGCCCACGTTGAGCGTGGTCGCGGTGAGGTCGCTGGGCCCGCCCGGCGGGTCGCGCAGCAACGTGGGCCCGAACATCGCGCCCCACACGGCGGCCGGGACGAGCGAGGCGGCCACCGGCCGCCAGGAGCCGGTGCAGCAGGACGCCAGCAGGAGTACCGGCACCCCGGCCCCGAGCCACGGCAGCAGGCTCTCCACGACAGGCATGACGCCGCCGACGTCCGGTACCAGCCGGTGACCGCCGAGCAGCAGCGCCAGCAGGCCCGCCACCACGATGATCGTCCTCTTCAGCAGCACACCGTCCCCGTCCCGCCCGCTCGCACGCCGGAATGGGTAAGGCTAGGGCGAGCGTCCGGCCGTCGCCAGGCCGACACACGGCCTATACGCTGACACCTGACCGAATATGATTCTGTGGCCTTTTGGAGGCACCGTCCGCATGCGCATCGGTATGGCACTTGGATACGCGGGGGGATTCAAAGAGACGGTGGCCGAGCTGGTCGATCACGAAAAGGCCGGGCTCGACATCGTTTTCGTCCCCGAGGCGTACAGTTTCGACGCCGTCAGCCAGATGGGCTACATCGCGGCCGTGACCGAGCGGGTGCGGATCGCCTCCGGCATCCTGCCGATCTACTCGCGCACTCCGACGTTGCTGGCGATGACGGCGGCCGGAATGGACTACGTCTCCGAAGGCCGGTTCGTACTCGGCCTGGGGACCTCAGGGCCGCAGGTCATCGAGGGGTTCCACGGCGTGCCGTACACCGCCCCGGTCGGCCGCACCCGGGAGGTCATCGAGATCTGCCGCAAGGTGTGGCGGCGGGAGCGGCTGGAGTACGAGGGCAGGCACTACACCCTGCCGCTGCCCGAGGGCGCCGGCACCGGCCTCGGCAAGCCGCTCAAGCTGATCAACCACCCGGTGCGCGACCGCATCCCGGTCGTGGTGGCCGCGATCGGGCCGAAGAACGTGGCGCTGGCCGCCGAGCTGGCCGAGGGCTGGCAGCCGATCTTCTACCTGCCGGAGAGGGCCGCCGCCGTGTGGGGCGGGCCGCTCGCGGAGGGCCTGGCCCGCCGCGACCCCGGGCTCGGCCCGCTCGACGTGATCGCGCAGGCCCCGCTGGCCATCGGCGACGACGTCGCCGGGCTGCGCGAGTTCGTCCGGCCGGTGCTCGCGCTGTACATCGGCGGCATGGGTGCCCGCGGCCACAACTTCTACAACGACCTGGCCCGCCGCTACGGGTACGAGCAGGAGGCCGAGCGCATCCAGGACCTCTACCTGGAGGGCAAGAAGGACGAGGCCGCCGCGCTGGTCCCCGCCGAACTCCTGGAGAAGTCCTCGCTGATCGGCCCGGAGGGCTTCGTCCGCGACCGGATCCAGGCGCTGCGCGAGTCGGGGGTGACCACGCTCAATGTCACGCCGCTCGCGGACACGCCGGGAGAGCGGGTGAAACTGATCGAGCGGATCAGGGACCTGGCCTCCTGATCGGCCGCGCCGGCCGCGCCGGCGAGCGCCAAGGCCCCCGCCCTGCGGGACAGGGCGGGGGCCGCTGCCGTGCATCGGGGCACGGGGCCCCACGGCGGACCGCACCCGTCAGGGAGGAGAGGCGAGTCCGGCCGCCGAGATGGCCAACTTATCGCACAATCGCCATGACATATCGTCATATCCGAAAGTCATGGAATTAATCGCCTTATGGTGAGACTTGCAGGCGATGCAGTGGGCCGCGTGCCGTGTCCGATGGAAGGTCTTTCCCGGCGGGTCCTTGCCGTACGTTATGCCGCGTGCCGTACATTCGGCGCATGTCCGCCAACCACCACGAGCGCCGCAGGCGCGTGTCCGAACTGCTGGTGACGGCCGGCGCCGAGGCGATCCTGGTCACCAAGCCGGTCAACGTCCGCTACCTCACCGGCCTGGTCAGCAGCAACGCCGCACTGCTGGTGACGGCCGGCGGGCAGGCGGCGCTGGCCACCGACCAGCGCTACGCCGAGACGGCGCGGAAGGTCTGCGCGGACATCGAGGTCATCGAGGAGCGCGACACCGCCGGCGCGCTCGCCGGGCGCGCCGGTCCGGTACGGCTGGCGGTCGAGGGCCACCACCTGCCGGTCGCCGAGTTCCGCAGGATCGCCGCGCAGGAGGGCGTGCACGGCGACCCGCTGCCGCTCTCCGGGCTGGTGGAAGGGGTGCGGACGGTCAAGGACGAGGCCGAGATCGACCTGCTCCGCACCGCGTGCGCGATCACCGACCAGGCGTTCGCCGACGTCCTCGCCGCGATCCGGCCCGGGGTGACCGAACGGGAGATCGCCCGCATGCTGCACGGCCGGATGCTCGAACTCGGCGCGGACAAGCCCGCCTTCGACTCCATCGTGGCCGCGGGCCCGAACGGCTCGGTGCCGCACCACTCGCCCACCGGCCGGCCGGTCGCCGCGGGCGAGTTCGTCACGATGGACTTCGGCGCGCTGCACGCCGGCTACCACGCCGACATGACCAGGACCGTGATGGTCGGCCCGCCCGCCGACTGGCAGCGTGAGCTGTACGAACTCGTGCGCGCGGCGCAGCGCGCGGGCAGGGACGCGGTCAGGCCAGGGATCACCGCCCACGACCTGGACGCCGCCGCCCGCGATCTGATCACCGAGGCCGGGCACGGCGAGCACTTCGAGCACGGGCTCGGGCACGGGATCGGCCTGGAGATCCACGAGGTTCCGTTTCTGGGCCGGGACAAGCCCGGTAGGATAGAGGATCGAGTTCCGATCACCGTCGAGCCGGGGGTCTATCTCCCCGGCAGGGGCGGGGTTCGCATCGAGGACACGCTCGTGACGCGCGTCGACCGACCGGAGCTCCTCACCCAGACGACCAGAGAGCTGCTGATCCTGTAAGGCGGGAGTGGCAGCCGTACGCAGGAGACAAGCGAGTGGCGACGACCAACGACCTCAAGAACGGCATCGTACTTCGGCTGGACGGCGGCGAGCTGTGGACGGTCGTCGAGTTCCAGCACGTCAAGCCCGGCAAGGGCGGCGCGTTCGTGCGCACCAAGCTCAAGCACGTCCTGTCCGGCAAAGTCGTCGACAAGACCTTCAACGCCGGGGTGAAGGTCGAGGTCGCCAACGTCGACAAGCGGGAGATGCAGTACTCCTACCCCGACGGTGACGATTTCGTGTTCATGGACACCGAGACCTACGACATGGTCCACGTGCCGCGCGGCACCGTCGGCTCGGCCGCCGACTACCTGCTGGAGAACACGCTGGCCACGGTCGCCTTCAACGACGGCGCGGCGCTCTACATCGAGCTGCCCGCGGCGGTCGAGCTGACCGTGTCGCACACCGAGCCGGGCCTGCAGGGCGATCGCTCCACCGGCGGTACCAAGCCCGCCACGCTGGAGACCGGCGCGGAGATCAAGGTGCCGTTGTTCATCACCACCGGAGAGAGGGTCAAGGTCGACACCCGCACCGGCGACTACCTCGGCCGCGCCTGATGACGGCACGGGGCAAGGCCCGCAGGCGAGCCCTGGACATCCTCTTCGAGGCCGAGCTGCGCAGTGAGGACCCGGGCAGGATCCTCGCCGAGCGGCTGGAGCGCGCCGAGCCGCCGGTCAACGAGTACACCGCCGCGCTCGTGGAGGGCGTGGTGCGCCACCTGCCCAGGATCGACGAGCTGATCTCGACCTACTCCGAGGGCTGGAGCCTGGACCGCATGCCCGCGGTCGACCGCAACGTGCTCCGCGGCGGGTCCTACGAGCTGCTGTGGATGCCCGACGTCCCGGAGGGCGTGGTGATCAGCGAGTGGGTGCATCTGGCCTCGGAGCTGTCCACCGACGAGTCCCCCCAGTTCATCAACGGCATCCTGGCCCGGTTCAAGGAGCTCAAGCCCAGCCTCAGCCTGTGAGGACCTGCCGCCCGGCGTAGGCTGGGGCGGGTGGGACGCCCTTTCCCGAGGGCGCGGTCGAGGGAGGCTTTGAGTTGCGGACCGAAGGTGTGACCCGGCAGGCGGCCGTGCCTGCGGCGCGGACCGCCGTGCTGTGGGACGCGTTGCGGGCGGTGCTGGCCGAACGGGCCTACGCCACCGGGCGCGCACGGCTCGACATCATCGACGCCGGGGGCGGCACGGGTGGTTTCGCCGTGCCCCTGGCGGGACTGGGGCACGCGGTCACCGTGGTGGACCCGAGTCCCGACTCGCTCGCCGCGCTGGAGCGGCGCGCGGCCGAGGCGGGCGTGGGCGTGCGCGCGTTGCAAGGTGACGCCGCCGACCTCGGCGACCTGCTTCCCGAGGGCGGCGCGGACCTGGTGCTGTGCCACAGCGTGCTGGAGTACGTCGATGACCCGGCGGGCGCGCTGCGGGCGGTGGCCCGCCTGCTACGGCCGGGCGGCGTGGTGAGCCTGCTCGCCGCCAATCCGGTCGCCACGGCCGTCCACCGGGCGCTGAGCGGGCGGTTCGAGGAGGCCAGGCTGGTCCTCGGCGACGACGAAGGGCGCTGGGGCGATCGCGACCCGACCCCGCGCCGGTTCACCGGCGAACGGCTGGCCGCGTTGCTCGCCGCCACCGGCTTCACCGTGGGCGAGGTGCACGGCGTGCGGATCTTCGCCGACCTGGTGCCGAGCCGGCTCGTGGACGGCGAGCCCGGCGCCGCGGAGGCCCTGGTCGCGCTGGAACGTGCCGCCGCCACTCATCCGGTGCTGCGGGAGATCGCCACCCAGACACACGTCCTGGCCACCCTCGGGTAGGCCACCGGATCGAACGCGCGTTCGCCTAGGATGGTGTCGTGTCCCGCAAACAGCAGGTCCCCAGGGTCGCCACGACGGGGTCGGCCGACGACACCGGCTGCCCCATCCTGCATGTCGACATGGACGCGTTCTACGCGAGCGTCGAGCTGCTCGACCGGCCGGAGCTGGCCGGCACCCCGGTGATCATCGGCGCGGCGGGCGCGCGCGGCGTGGTGCTCAGCGCCACCTACGAGGCCAGGCGGTACGGCGTGCATTCCGCGATGCCGATGACCCGCGCGATGCGGCTGTGCCCGCAGGCCACGATCATCCCGCCCAGCCACGGCAAGTACTCGGCGGTGTCCCGTGGCGTGATGGAGATCTTCCAGGCGGTGACGCCCCAGGTGGAGCCGATCGCCTCCGACGAGGCGTTCCTCGACGTCGGCGGCGCGCGGCGCAGGCTCGGTTCGCCCGCCCGGGTGGCCGCGCTGATCCGGGCCCAGGTCGCCGAGCGCTTCGGCATCACCTGCTCGGTGGGGGTGGCCAGCAGCAAATTCGTGGCAAAACTGGCATCTCGCCAGTGCAAGCCCGACGGCCTGCTGGTGGTCCCGGCCGACGGGGTGGTGGAGTTCCTGCACCCGCTTCCGGTCGGGGCGCTGTGGGGGGTCGGCGACCGCACCGAGGAGGCCCTGCTGCGGCTGGGCATCAAGACGGTGGGCGACCTGGCCAGGGTACCGGTCGCCACACTGCGCCGGGAGCTGGGCCACGCGGCGGGGGGCCACCTGTCCGCCCTGGCGTGGGGCCGCGACGAGCGGGAGGTGACCCCGCACGTCCCGGACAAGAGCATCGGCGCGGAGGAGACCTTCGCGGCCGACGTCGACGATCCGGAGACGATCCGCAGGGAGCTGCTGCGCCTGTCGGAGAAGGTGGCGGCGCGGCTGCGCGCGGGCGGTCACATCGGCCGCACGGTCAGTGTCAAGCTCCGCCGCGCCGATTTCACCACCATCACGCGTTCGCGCACCCTGCGCGAGGCGACCGATGTCACACAGGAGATTTACGTCACAGCCTGCGAGTTGTACGCCGCCGCGGACCTCGCGCGCGTGCGACTGCGGCTCGTCGGAGTGCGAATGGAGAACCTCCTGAGGGCCGAGGCGTCCGTGCGTCAGCTTACTCTTGGAGAACGAGAGTCCGGCTGGAGGGAGGCGGAACGCGCGATGGACAGGGCGGTCGCGAGGTTCGGCCCGGGGGCGGTGCGCCCGGCCTCGCTGGTGCGGCCAAAGTTTGATGGAATAGATCTATGACGTCACCTCCGGTTTGGTCTACGTTGGACGTTTTCTTTCGCCCGCGTCTACAGCCTCGTATTCTGGGGATAACCGACCGCGAGGTCCGGACACCCCGTGTCGTCCGTTGCCGTCTTCCCCGTCCTGGGGCCGTCCTTGGGAGGCGCCGTGCCGCTCTCTGAGCACGAGCAGCGCTTGCTCGACCAGATCGAGCAGGCCCTCTACGCCGAGGACCCGAAGTGGGCCAATACCGTACGAATCCGCGACCCCCGTAACCACTACAAGCGCCGCTTGGTGAAGGCCAGCATCGGGTTCCTTCTCGGCGTCGTCCTGCTGATGGTCGGCGTCGTGTCGCAGCTCATCCTGCTCGGTGTCGGCGGCTTCGTGGTCATGCTCCTCGCGTGTCTTTGGGGCTTGTCGAGCTGGAAGAAGATGAACGGGTTCGGTGACGGCTCGCCGCCACCGGCGGGCCAGCCAGGCGCCGCACCTCCCGGCCGGCCGGCCGGTGGGCGGCGCGGCGGTCCGCGGCCCAGCTTCATGGAGCGCATGGAGGAGCGCTGGCGGCGTCGCCACGACGAGCGCTGAGCGATCGCTCCGCAGCGCCGTACGACCCGCCGGAAACCCTCCCGCACCTCTTCGTCCCCTTCGCCCACCGGCGCGGGGGACGAGATCACTGCCAGAAGAACGAATGTGGCCGCCCCCGCAAGCCCGGGGGCGGCCACATTTCGCCGGTGCTCAGCCCGTCGTCTTGCGCATCCGCAGGTTCTCCAGCCGGTCGAACCCGTCCAGCAGCCGCCCGCCGACCTGGCGCAGCCGGCGCAGGGTGGACGGCGGCAGCAGTACCGCCCTGATCCGCCGCCCGCGTGAGGCGGTGGCGGCCAGCGCGCGGCGCACCCGCCGCAGATCCTCGCCCATCGGCCGCTGATCACCGGGCGACCTGGCGAACAGCATCCGCTCGGTCGCCGTGGCGATCCGCTCGATCGCCGCCGTGGCCAGCGGGTCGAAGCCGTGCTCGGCGGCCAGCCTGCGGCTCAGCGCCCGCGGCGTCTCACTGGCCGCCCGGCTCAGCCCGTAGTCGTACAGGGCGTCGCCGAACTCCGCCCACGCCGCCGACACCGGCGAGGCCCGCCTGCCCGCCCACACGCCGACCGGCGGATCGGCCGCGCCCCCGAAACCCGGCTCCGGGCTCGGACCCGGGCCCGGATCGTCCGCCACGGGCCTGGCCACCACCCGCAGCCGCCGCCTGCGCATGAACACCCGCAGCGCCGCGGGGATCAGCACGATCAGCAGCAGCATCAGCGCGCCCGTGCCGATCCGGCCGGCCACCGACGTGCTCTCCTCCGGCGCCGCCGGAGTGATCGTGCCCTCCCGGTCGAGCAGCGCCGGGTTGCGCGGGCGCTCCGGCGTGCCGCTGGTCGTGCCGGTCTCCTCGTCCTCGCCGCCGGTCGGGCCGGGGGAGGAGGTGGCCGGGTCAGGCTCGTCGGGCGGCGGCAGGCTGTACTCGGGCGCGCGTGCCGTTCCCTGCCCCTGCGTCCCGGAGGGGGTCGGCTCGAAGGGGAGCCAGCCCACGCCCTCGAAGTACAGCTCGGGCCAGGCGTGCATGTCGTGCGTGCCGACCTGCCAGCGCCCGCCGCCCAGCGGCGTGCCGCCGGTGTAGCCGACCGCCACCCGGGCGGGGATGCCCAGGGTGCGCGCCATCACGGCCATCGCCGCGGCGAACTGCTCGCAGTACCCCACCCTGCTGCTGATCAGGAAGTCCAGCAGCGCGGAGTTGCTGTGGCCGCTCTTGGTGTTCACGCTGTAGGTGAAGTCGCCGTCGTCGGTGAACCACTCCTGAAGCCGGACGGCCTTCTCATAGGGGGTCTTCCGGTTCCTGGTGACCCGCTCGGCCTCCTCGCGCACCTGCGGCGGCAGCCCCTGCGGCAGCGACAGGTAGCGCGCGGCGACCTCCGGTACCGGCTCACCCGACCCCTTCAGCCGGTCGGCGGTCGCCCTCGGCTCGCCGCTGATCACCTGGTAGCGCAGGCCCCGGGTGGAGTCGCGGGTGGAGAAGACCATGAGCGAGGTGCGGTCGGCCCGCCAGTCGCCCTCGGCGGTCACCCGCAGCGGCGGGTACGGCAGCGGCAGGAACTCCACGTCCAGATCCTCACTGATCTGGATGTCGGTCTTGATCTGCCGGTCCTGCGGGGTGGAGGTCAGTCCGGGCGGCGCGGGCAGCGGCCCGTTCTCCACCCGGTTCTCCGGGGTCCCTGAGGGATTGGACATGGTCCACACGTCGCTGTTGAAGGTGTCCAGCGCGTACAGCCGCAGGTACCTCGGTACGCCGTCGTCGTTGGTGTAGGTGAGGACGGGCGCGTTGTCGGGCAGGGTGAGCTGTCCCTTCAGCCCCACGATGGGGTTGGGGATGCTGATCGTGTTGCCCTCGCCCCTGCCGTCGCCCGCACCGACGCCGAAGGTGAACAGCGGGTTGGGTTCGAGCGTCGGCACCAGCGCGGGCACCAGCACGGCCAGCCCGATCGCCGCGACCCCGATCCGCTTGCCGGACAGCCGCAACTGCCCGCTGTCGCCCTCCGGCCTGGACGTACCGCGCATCCGGCGGACCAGCACCGCCCGGCCCCAGTGGCCGATCCGCTCCCGGCCGTCGGCGAGCAGCAGCGCGGTGAACCCCAGCGCCGCCACGATGAACGACGGCCAGGGGATCTGGTCGGTGACGATCTCGGCCGGCACCACGAACAGGGCGAGCAACGGCAGCCCCGCGAGCGCGGCCCGGCGCAGCCGTACGGCCAGCAGGTCCACCGCGATGGCGATCAGCCCGATGCCCAGCGCGGTGAACAGCATGATCGACGGGTTGGCCGGGACCGGCGGGGCGTAGCGCTGGATGTCCTGGAAACCGTCCTCGACCAGACTCACCAGGGCGGCCACGGAGTCGCTGGTGGGGACCACCATGGCCCACGCCTCATCACCGGCGAACGCGGCGGTCAGGTAGATCCACAGCCCGGCGAGCTGGGCGAGCGCCGACAGCCAGCCCGGTACGGCCAGCCGGGAGGCGATCACCCCCATCGCGCCGATCACCACGATCGCGCCGAGGGTGGTCCAGAGCCAGGCCCCTCCGGAGAAGAGCTGGTGCAGGGTCGTGGCGACGGCCATCGTGGCCAGCGCCGCGGTGATCGGAAGTCTCATTCGCCGCCTCCGCCGGCCGTGTTGCCTATCGGGGTACGGCCGCCCCGGCGGGCGGCCTCGGGCCATACGGCCGCGATGGAGCCGCCGGAACGCAGCCGCGCGACCCGCCAGCCGTACCCGGCCAGGACGGTCCTGACCTGCTCGTACTCCTCGCTGGGCGGTGCGTCGGGATGCTCCCACACGGCCGTGTCGAGCACCACCGCCACACCGGTGACGCTGCCGTGCCGCAGCCGGGCCAGGGCGGTGACCTCCTCGGCCCGCAGCGACCCGAGCACGGCCACGATCAGCCCGTCGCCGCCGCCCTGCCGCAGCGCGGTGACCCCGTAGTCCAGGGAACGCGTCTGGCTCTGACGTACCACCGCCAGCGTGTCCAGCAGCGAGTGGCTCAGCCCCATCTCGGTCAGGTGCTCCGCGCCCTGGTCGGTGACCAGGCGCAGGCCGAGGCCCTCACGGGCCAGGTGGACGCCGATGGACGCCGCGGCCGAGACGGCGACCTCGAACGACGAGCGCGGGCCCTCCCCCCGGTGGGCCATCCTGCGGGTGTCGAGCAGGAGCGCGCCGCGGCTCTGCCACTGCTGCTCCTCCCGTCGCACCATCAGCTCGCCGTGCCTGGCGGTGGAGCGCCAGTGGACCCGGCGCAGGTCGTCCCCCTGGCGGTACTCCCGCGGCGCCACGTCGTCATCGCCCGCCGCCGCAACGCTCCTGCTACGGCTGTCGCCGCCGCCGGTCCACTCGCCGGAAAGGCGTACGTGCGGCAGCGGCACCACCTGCGGCGTCACCACCAGGGTGTCGCTGATGGTGAACCCGCGGGCCAGTTCGACCAGCCCGAACGGGTCGGTGATCCGCACCGAGAGCGGCCCGATGGGGAACCTGCCGCGCAGGTCGGAGCGGACCCGGTAGTCGATCTCGCGGATGCCCTGCGGCTCCACCCGGTCCAGCACGAACCTGGGGCGCGCGCCGAGCGCGTAGGGAACGGTGTCCTCCACCAGCAGCAGCCCGGTCGGCAGCCGGGTGACGTTCTCCAGCCGCAGGGTGACCGTCGCCTCGACGCCGACCTCCGCCCGCTGCGGCTCCAGGCGGCGGGCGCAGCTCAGCCGGTAGCGGGTGCGCGCGACGACCATCGCGGCCAGCAGCGGCAGCGTCAGGATGAGGATGCCGATCCGCAGCAGGTCGTGTTCGCCGAGCAGCACGGCGCACAGCAGGGCGGCGATCCCCGAGGCGACGAACGACCGCCCGCGCGCGGTCAGCGCGCCGAGCCCGGCCTTCACCGCCTCGTTCCCACCCCGCCGGGCCCCCGGCCCGGTGCGTCGGGCACGGGCACGCGGCGTACCAGGTCGGCGACCACCTGCTCGGGATGGCGGCGCTGGCCCTGCGCCTCCACGCTGGGCAGCAGCCGGTGGGCGAGCACCGGGACCGCGAGGTCCTGGAGGTCGTCGGGGATGACGTAGTCACGTCCCGCCAGCGCGGCGTGCGCCCGCCCGGCCCGCACGAGCTGCAGCGTCGAGCGGGGGGAGGCCCCGAGACGCAGGTCCGGCGTCTGCCGGGTGGCGGTGACCAGGTCGATGGCGTACTTCTTGATCGGCGGGGCGACGAACACCGCCCGCACGGCCTCGATCAGCGCCCGCACCTCGGCGGTGGTCGCCACCGGCTCCAGCTTGTCCAGCGGCGAGGCCGCACCGTGGACGTCCAGCATCTCCAGCTCCGCCGCCGGCTCGGGGTAGCCCATCGCGATCCTGGCGGTGAAGCGGTCCCGTTGCGCCTCGGGGAGGGGATAGGTGCCCTCCATCTCGATCGGGTTCTGGGTGGCGATCACCATGAACGGCGTGTCCAGCCGGTAGGTGGCCCCATCGACGGTCACCTGGTGTTCTTCCATGCACTCCAGCAGCGCGGACTGCGTCTTGGGGGAGGCGCGGTTGATCTCGTCGCCCACCACGATGTTCGCGAAGACCGGGCCCGGCTTGAACTCGAACTCGCGAGTCTGCTGGTTGTAGGCGCTCACCCCCGTGATGTCGCTGGGCAGCAGGTCCGGGGTGAACTGCACCCGGCGGACGGGGCAGTCGATGGACCGGGCCAGCGCCTTGGCCAGCATCGTCTTGCCGACACCCGGCACGTCCTCGATGAGTAGGTGGCCCTCGGCCAGCAGGACGGTCAATGTGAGCCGGACGACGTCCGCCTTGCCCTCGATCACCGATTCGATCGCGTGCCGGATCCGGTGCGCTGTGGAGACCAGATCCTCGAGTTGATGTCCGACGTCATGGCTGACAGCCACCGGGCCTCCATGATGGTGGTACGGCATGCCCCCACAGGCGCTTTTGCGGGGGCCTTGCGTTTCTTTTCCATTGTGTGTACAGACACTACGTTGCCAGGGGTTCCGGGGCGACTTATAGCCGATTTACCGGCGAATGCGGCTATAGCCGGGCTATCGCGATGCCTCCGCTCCACGGCGCCCCACCACTGCCCCCACCCGGCTCCGTATTCGGGGCGCTGTAGGTATTCCGGCACTGGCGCGCCGCCCCGACACGCGGGGGGGACGGCACCGCGCCCCACCCATACTCCACCGCTTTGACCTGCATAAACGTCACGAAAATGGCGGCGACACACGGCGACGATTAGTTGACGGTGGAGAGAAGTGGAGTAAGGTGGTGCGCAGTGGAGGGCCGGTGCTCTCGTGGCCGAGCGCTCCACTAGGCACGGGAGGTGGGGCCGGTGTTCCTCGGCACGCACCAACCGCGCCTGGACGACAAGGGACGGCTGTTCCTGCCGGCGAAGTACCGTGAGGAGCTGGCGGAGGGTCTGGTGATCACCAAAGGCCAGGAGCGCTGCCTCTACGTTTTTCCCGTAGAGGAGTTCGAGCGCATCACCGAGGCTCTGCGTACCGCGCCGGTGACCGCCAAGGCGGTCCGCGACTACAGCCGTGTTCTCTTCGCGAGCGCATCGGACGAGGTCCCTGACAAGCAGGGGCGGATCACGATCCCGCAAGCCCTCCGCCAGTATGCCGGGCTCACCCGCGACTGTGTGGTGATCGGGGCCAACACGCGGCTGGAGATCTGGGACGCGCGTGCCTGGGAGACCTACCTGTCCGACCAGGAGCAGGCGTTCGCCGATCTGTCGGAGGAGGTGCTGCCAGGGATTTTGTGACAACGGTCGAATCGTCGGTGTAACAAGTCGTTCGGCGAGGTCTCCACCCGCACCCACCTGGACCACCAGCTGATGCACCTTCCCCGGTGTCAGGTGGCGGTCATTCAGTCGGTTGCGGATGGGGACCTGGCCGGGCGGCCGGGTGGGGGCCCGAAAGTGAACGGGATGGCCGATGGTTCGGCGAAGCCGCGAAAACATCCGCGAGTACGAGCGGCGAGAGGGGGGGTGAGAGAGCATGCGATCGACCGATGACAACGGTCTTCGCGCGGGCGGCGGCCATGTGCCGGTGATGCTCGCGCGCGTGCTCGACCTTCTCGCGCCCGCGCTGGACCGGCCCGCTCCGGTGCTGGTCGATGCCAACCTCGGGCTCGGCGGGCACGCCGAGGCGCTGCTCGCGGCCCACCCCTCGCTCCGGCTGATCGGGATCGACCGCGATCCGGTGGCCGTCGAGCGCTCCGCCGTACGGCTGGCCCCCTACGGGACGCGCGCCACGCTGGTGCGCGCGGTCTCCAGCGACCTTCCCGCCGTGCTCTCGGCGGCCGGCGCGCCGCGCGTGGACGCGGCGCTGTTCGATCTCGGCGTGTCATCGCCGCAGCTCGACGAGCCGGAAAGAGGGTTCGCCTACTCTTACGACGCGCCGCTGGACATGCGGATGGACCGCGGGCAGGAGCTCACGGCGGCAGAGGTGGTCAACACCTATCCGGCGAAGGAGCTGACCCGCGTGCTGCGCGATTACGGCGAGGAGCGGTTCGCCGCGCGCGTCGCCCGGCTGATCTGCGAGGAGCGGGCCAGGGAGCCCATCGCCTCGACCAGGCGGCTGGCCGACATCGTGCGCGCCGCCATCCCCGCCGCGACCCGGCGCACCGGGGGCAACCCCGCGAAGAGGACTTTCCAGGCACTGCGCATCGAGGTGAACGAGGAGCTGTCCGCCCTGGAGACGGCGCTCCCCGCCGCACTCGACGCGCTCACCCTGGGAGGGCGGGTCGTCGTGCTCGCCTACCACTCCCTTGAGGACCGGCTGGCCAAGCAGGTCCTCGCGGCGCGAACCAAGGAGACGGGCCCGCCCGGCCTGCCGGTGCCGCTGCCCGCGCACCAGCCCAGGTTCCGCCTGGTGACGAGGGGAGCCGAGCTCCCCGACGAGGAGGAGGTCACGCGCAACCCGCGCGCGGCCTCGGCCCGACTGCGGGCCGCAGAGAGGATCCGTGAGCCTGTTGACGAAGACCGAGCGTGAGCTCCCGCGCGGAGTCCGCTCCCGCACGCCCCGTCAGCCCCGCACCGCCACGGCGCGGGTGGCCCCACCGCGCCCGAAGGCCCCCAAGCCAGGCGCGCGGCATCCGGAAGAGATGCCGGCGAACGGCACCCCGGCCAAGGGCGCTCCCGGCCGGACCGCGCAGGGCAATGAGCCTTCCGGCCGGACCGCGCAGGGCAAGAGTGCCACCGGCCGGGCCACCTCGGGCAAGAGCGCGTCCGGGCGGGTCGCCTCGGGTAGGACTGCGCCCGGTCGGGTCACCCCGGCCAAGGGCGTTCCGGGCAAGGGTGTTTCCGGCCGGTCCGCTCCGGACAGGGGTGTTCCCGGCAGGGGCGCCTCGGGCAAGGGCGCCGCTGACCGGGTCGTCCCGGGCCGGGGCGTACTGCGCAAGGGGGTCCGGGGCAAGGCCGCTGCCGGCGAGTCCGCCCTGGGCAAGGGTGGTCTGGGCGGGGCCGCTCCGGTGAACGACCTCCTGGACAGAGGCGCTCCGGTGAAGGACCTACTGGACGGTGGCGCTCCGGCGAAGGGCCTGCGGCGCCTGGGCGAGGCGCGGCGGCTGACGCGTCCGGCCCGTGCCGCGACCACCGACCCGGCCCGCCGCCGTGGCCGCGCGCCGCGCGCGCCGTTCGTGCTGCTGCTGGTCGGCCTGCTGTGCGGCGGCCTGGTCACCCTGCTGCTGCTCAACACCGTCCTGGCCCAGGACTCCTTCGAGGCCGACGAGCTGCGCCACGGTCTTGCCCGCATCCAGCGGGAGGCCGAGCGGCAGAAGCTCGACAACGCGCGGCAGGACACCGCCGAGGCGCTGGCCGAGCGCGCCGGGGAGCTGGGCGCGCGGCCCGACCACTCGGCCAGGGTGATCGAGATCGGCAAGGGCGTTCCCGAGGGCGCTGAGGCGGGGGACGCGGGCAGGTGAGAGACGGCGGTGGCCGGGGTTCGGGACCCGGCCGCGGCGGATCCGGCGCCGGCGCCTCTGGAGGCCCCGGCGCCGGTCGCCGTGTGCCCGGCGGACCGCGCAGGCCCGGCCGTACCGGACCACCGCCGGGAGAGGGCCACCCGGCCCCGCCCCCCCGGCGCGCGGGCGACGACCCACCCCGCCAGGACCGCCGCCCCGGCGACGGCCCGGCACGTCCCGGCAAGCCGGCCGCCGACGGCACGCCGCGTTCCGGGAAGGGGACGGGCGAGGGCGCGCCGCGTCCTGGCCGGGGGAGCGGTGATGGGCCGGCGCGTTCTGGCAGGGAGAGCGGCGACGGTTCGGTACGCGCCGGCAGGGCGACCGGCGAGGGCACGCCGCGTTCCGGGAAGGGGACGGGCGAGGGCACACCGCGTTCCGGGAAGGGGACGGGCGAGGGTGCGCCGCGTTCCGGCCGGGGGAGCGGTGATGGGCCGGCGCGTTCTGGCAGGGAGAGCGGCGACGGTTCGGTACGCGCCGGCCGGGCGACCGGTGATGGGCCGGCGCGTCCAGGCCGGGGGAACGGCGACGGCCCGCCGTGGCCCGGGCGGGGTGCCGGAGGGCGGCTGCGCGGGCCCGGCCCGCACGACCCGCAACGACCGCCGCGCCCCCGCAGGCCGCCGCGCCCGCCCAAGCCCCCCACGATGCTGCGCCTGGGCAACCCGCGCAGAAGGATCGGCATCGGCCTGATCGGCATGACCTTCGTGCTGTCGATCATGGCCGGCCGGCTGGTGCAGCTCCAGGGTCTGGACTCCAAGGTCTACGAGGCCAGGGCCGCCGAGCAGCGGGTGCAGCCGGAGACGCTGCCCGCCAGGCGCGGCCCGATCACCGACATCAACGGCCACGAGCTGGCCGTCACCGCCGAGGCGCGGGAGGTGTCCGTCGACCCGTCCAGGGTGACCCCCGAACAGCGCGACAACCTCGCCGCCATGCTCGCCGCCGAGCTGCGCAGGCCGCAGGCCGAGGTCGCCGCCAAGCTGAACCGTACCCAGACGCGCTACCAGCTCATCGCCAAGGACGTCGATCCGGTGGTCGCCCAGCGCATCCTGGACCGCGGCTACAAGGGCGTCGCCACCAAGTCCCAGTACCGCCGCGTCTACCCCGGCGACGACCTGGCCGGCAGCCTGATCGGTTTCGTCGGTTTCGAGGGGCACGGCCTGGTCGGTCTGGAGCGGATCCACGACAAGGTGCTGGCCGGCCGGGACGGCCTGCAGAGCATCGAGATGGGCCGGGACCGCCAGCGCATCCCGATGACCCGGGACACCCGCAAGGCCCCCGTGCCCGGCAGAGAGGTCCGCCTGACCATCGACCGCGACATCCAGTGGGCCGCCCAGAAGGCCGTCGCCGAGCAGGTGCGGGCCACCGGCGCGCGCAGCGGCAGCGTGATCGTGATGGACGTCCGCAACGGCCACATCCTGGGCATGGCCAACGCCCCCGAACTCGACCTCAACAACTGGCAGAAGACCCCCCAGGACGCCTGGATCAACCGCGCCGTGGCCGAGGTGTTCGAGCCCGGCAGCACCGGCAAGGTCATCACCGCCGCGGCGGCCCTTGAGGCCGGGGCGGTGCGCCCGGAGTCGGTCTTCAGCGTCCAGGACTCCATCCGCTGCGCCGACCGCGTGCTGCACGACTCCCACCCGCACAAGCCCGAGAAGCTGACCTTCTCCGGGATCGTGGCCACCTCCAGCAACGTCGGCACGATCATGGCCGCGCAGAAGATCGGGAACCAGGCGCTGCACAAGAAGCTGCTGGACTTCGGGTTCGGCGTCAAGCCGGGCAGCGGCCTGCCGGGCGAGGAGGCCGGGCTGCTGCCGGGCTGGCAGAAGTGGTCGGGCAGCCAGGGCTGCACGATCGCCTACGGGCAGGGCGTGTCGGTCACCGCGCTGCAGATGGCCAGCGTCTACCAGACCATCGCCAACGGCGGCGTGCGGATCACCCCGCAGATCGTGGCCGGGATCTCGGGTGAGGACGGCAAGATCGTACCGGCCAAGCCGGGCGAGCGTACCCGGGTGATCGGTTCGCGCGCCGCCAAGGACATCGCGGCCATGCTGGAGGCGGCGGTCGGCGAGGAGGGCACCGGCAAGCTGGCGGCCATCCCCGGCTACCGGGTGGCCGGCAAGACCGGCACCGCGATGCGCTATGACGCGGAGTGTCAGGGCTACTGTGGTTACACGGCGACGTTCGCCGGGTTCACCCCCGCGGACGCGCCGAGGATCGTCGCCCTCGCGGTGCTCCAGGACCCTCGCAAGGGGCACTACGGCGGCGAGATCGCCGCGCCCGTCTTCAAGGACGTCATGACCTTCGCGTTAAAGAGCAGGAAGATTCCACCTACCGGTACTACTCCGCCATCGGTGCGGATACGCGCCGATGGGTGACGAGTGACGGTACGCTCTCGCCGTGCGTCCCCCGTCTATGCGTCCGACGACGAGTCCGCCGCGCCCGCTGTCCGGGCTCGCGGCGCTGCTCGGCGTGCCCAGTGAAGGCCCGCGCGCCGCGGTCACCGGCATCACCCACGACTCGCGCCAGGTGCGGCGCGGCGATCTCTACGCCGCTCTGCCGGGGGCGAACTTCCACGGGTCCCGCTTCGCCGCCGAGGCGCTGGCCGCAGGGGCCGCCGCCGTACTGACCGACCCGGCCGGCCGGGAGGCCGCAGCGGCCACCGGCCTGCCGGTGCTCGTGGTGCCCGACCCGCGCGCGGTGCTCGGCAAGGTCGCGGCCTGGGTCTACGGCGAACCGGCCGCCGCCGTGACCGTGCTCGGCGTGACCGGCACCAGCGGCAAGTCCACCAGTACGTTCCTGATGGAGGCGGGGCTTCGCGCGGCCGGGCACAGCACCGGGCTGATCGGCGGCGTGGAGATCCACGTGGCCGGCCGGAGCTTCCCCGCGCAGCTCACCACGCCGGAGGCGAGCGACGTGCACGGCCTCCTCGCGCTGATGCGCGAGGAGGGGGTCACCGCCGCCGCCATGGAGGTCTCCAGCCACGCCCTGGCCCTGGACCGCGTGGGCGGCGTGCGCTACGACGTGGCCCTGTTCACCAACCTCTCCCAGGACCACCTCGACTTCCACCGCGACCTCGACGACTACTTCGCCACCAAGGCCAGGCTGTTCACTCCGGAGTTCAGCCGCGTCGGGGTGGTCAACCTCGACGACGCCCACGGCCGGGAGCTGCTGGGCGTGGCCAAGATCCCGATGACCTCGTTCTCCGCGTCGGGGTCGCCGCGGGCCGAGTGGCGGGCGCAGGACGTCCGCTGCGGCGGCGACGGCAGCACCTTCCGGGTGGTGGGCCCGGGCGGGGTGGAGGCGGACGTCACGGTGTCGCTGCCCGGCCCCTTCAACGTCTCCAACACCCTGGGAGCCATCGTCGCCCTGGTCGAGTCGGGGGTGCCGCTGCAGGCCGCGGTCCACGGCGTGGGCTCGCTGCGCGGCGTCCCCGGCCGGATGGAGCGGGTCGAGACCGGCGGCGCCTATGAGGTGATCGTCGACTACTCCCACAAGCCGGGCGCGGTGGAGTCGGTGCTGCGGTCGCTGCGCGAGGTCACCGCGGGCACGCTCATCGTGGTGCTCGGCTGCGGCGGCGACCGTGACCAGGGCAAGCGGCCACTGATGGGCGAGGCCGCCGCCCGGCTGGCCGATGTGGTCATGCTCACGAGCGACAACCCGCGGTCGGAGGACCCTCTGGTCATCCTGGCCGCCATGCTCGAAGGCGCGCTGGACGTCCCGCCCAGGGAACGCGCGCATGTGATCATGGAACCGGACCGCGCCGCGGCCATCGGGCTCGCCGTGCGGCGGGCCGGGCCCGGCGACGTCGTCCTGATCGCCGGCAAGGGTCACGAGCAGGGGCAGTACATCGCCGGCGAGGTGATCCCCTTCGACGACCGGCAGGTGGCCGCGCAGGCCGTCCGCCGCCGAGAAACATATGGAGAGTAGGGAAGAAGCATGATCCCGATGCCGCTGGCGAGGGTCGCCGAGATAACCTCAGGGGCGCTCACGGGCATTGCCGATCCCCGCGCCGTCGTGCGCGGGCCCGTGGTGGTCGACTCGCGGGCCGCCGAGCCGGGATCTCTGTTCGTCGCCCTCAAGGGCTCTCGCGTGGACGGGCACGCCTTCGCCGAGGAGGCGCACCGCGCCGGGGCCGTCGCGGTGCTCGCCGCCCGGCCCACCGAGGCCCCGACGGTGATCGTCGGCGACGTCCTCGCCGCCCTGGCCGCCCTCGCCGCCGAGGTGTGCGCCGAACTCCCCGAGCCCACCGTGCTCGGCGTCACCGGCTCCGCCGGCAAGACCACCACCAAGGACCTGCTGGCCGGGCTCACCGCCCTGATCGGCCCCACCGTCTCCCCGGTCGGCTCCTACAACAACGAGATCGGCCACCCGCTCACCGTGCTGCGCGCCGACGCCGCGACGAGGTTCATGGTGCTGGAGCTGAGCGCCCGCAACGTCGGGCACATCGCCGCGCTGGCCCGCATCGCGCCGCCGCAGATCGGCGTGGTGCTCAACGTCGGCACCGCCCACCTCGGCGTGTTCGGCAGCAGGGAGGCCATCGCCAAGGCCAAGGGCGAGCTGGTCGAGGCGCTGCCGCGCAAGGGCGGCGTCGCGGTGCTGAACGCCGACGACCCGCACGTGCGGGCGATGGCGGGCCGCAGCGCCGCCCGGGTGACGCTGTTCGGCCGTACGCCCGAGGCCGCCGTACGGGCCGAGAACCTCTCGCTCGACGACCGCGGCCGGGCCCGCTTCACCCTGTGCACGCCCTCCGGCGACGCGGAGGTCTCGCTGCGCCTGTACGGCGAGCACATGGTCTACAACGCGCTGGCCGCCGCCGCGGCGGCCTACGAACTGGGCCTTCCGGTCGCCACCATCGCCAGGCAGCTCTCGGAGTCGGTGCCGTGCAGCCCCTGGCGGATGGAGGTCACCGACCGGCCGGACGGCGTCACCGTGATCAACGACGCCTACAACGCCAACCCCGACTCCATGCGCGCCGCCTTCGTCACCCTCGGCGCCCTCGGGCGGCAGCGGCGCAGGTTCGCGGTGATCGCACCGATGCTGGAACTCGGCGAAGAGGGCCGGCTGCTCAACGAGCAGGCCGGCCGGATGGCCGCGGGCGCCGGCCTCGCCGGGCTGATCGTGGTGGGCGGCGAGGAGGCCCGCTCGATCGTGGCCGGCGCGGCGGGCGCGCCGGTGCTGCATGTGCCCGACCCCCCGGCGGCGGCACAGGCGCTGCTGCCCAGACTGGCTCCAGGAGACGTCGTGCTGATCAAGGGATCGCGGGCCACAGGGCTGGAACGCGTGGCCGAGCTGCTGCTCGGGGGTGCCGCCCAGTGAGGGACATCCTTGTCGCCGCCGCGGTCGCGCTGCTGCTCTCGATGATCGGTACACCGGTCGCGATGCGCGTGTTCGCCCGGCGTGGGTACGGCCAGAACATCCGGGAGGAGGGCCCGTCCGGCCACTACGACAAACGCGGCACGCCCACCATGGGCGGCACGGTGATCGTGATCGCGGCGCTGCTCGGGTACGCCGCCTCGCACGCGGCCACGCTGACCGCCCCGACGATCTCCGGCGGGCTGGTGCTGTTCTTGATGACCGGGCTGGCCGCGGTGGGCTTCCTGGACGACTTCATCAAGATCTACAAGCAGCGCAGCCTGGGCCTGCGCAGCGGCGCCAAGGCGTTCGGCCAGCTCATCGTGGGCGCGGTGTTCGCCGTCCTGGTGGTCCGCTTCCCCAACGCCTACGACATCACCCCCGCCACCACCCGCCTTTCCTTCCTGCGCGACTTCGGCCCCTCGATCAGCCTCATCCCCTTCATCATCTGGGTGCTGATCATGATCGTCGGCTTCTCCAACGCGGTGAACCTCACCGACGGCCTGGACGGCCTGGCCTCCGGCGCGACCGGGGTGGTGCTCGCCTCCTATGTGCTGATCGGCAACTGGCAGCTTCGCAACAGTTGCGTCAACCAGCTCGGCCCGAACTGCTACTGGGTGCGCGACCCGCTCGACCTGGCGGTGGTGGCCGCGGCCGTACTAGGGGCACTGGTCGGCTTCCTATGGTGGAACGCCCCACCCGCCAAGATCTTCATGGGCGACACCGGCTCGCTGGCGCTGGGCGGCGTGATCGCCGGGCTGGCCGTCACCACCCGCACGCAGCTCCTGCTGGTCATCCTGGCCGGGATGTGCGTCATCATCACCCTGTCGGTGATCATCCAGGTCGGGTTCTTCAAGATGACCCGAAGGCGCGTCTTCCGGATGGCGCCACTGCAACACCACTTCGAGCTGGCGGGCTGGGCGGAGACCACCATCGTGGTCCGGTTCTGGCTGATCGCGGGACTGTGCGCGGCGGCCGGCCTCGGCCTGTTCTACGTCGAATGGATGCCCAAGTCATGATCACTGTGGCCGGTCTCGGCGTTTCTGGTCAGGCCGCGGCGCGGGCGCTGGCCGGCCGCGGCGAGCGCGTCGTGGTCCTTGAGGCCAAGGACGGCGAACGGCAGCGCGCCGCCGCGGCCGAGCTGGCCCGGCTGGGCGTGGAGGTGCGGTTCGGGCCGGCCGCGGAGCCGCCCGCGGACACCACCCTGCTGGTCACCTCGCCCGGCTGGCCGCCGTCTCACCCGCTGCTGACCGCCGCGGCCGAGGCGGGCGTGGAGGTCATCGGCGAGGTGGAGCTGGCCTGGCGGCTGCGGCCCGCGGGGGCCGCGCCCTGGCTCGCGCTCACCGGCACCGACGGCAAGACCACCGTGGTCCGCATGCTGGCGGCCATGCTGACCGCCGCCGGGCACAAGGCGCTCGCGGTGGGCAACGTCGGCACGCCCATCGTGGAGGCGGTCTCGGGGCCGGGCGATGTGCTCGCGGTCGAGCTGTCCAGCTTCCAGTTGCACTGGTCCGGCAGCCTGGCCCCGCACACGGCGGCGCTGCTCAACGTCGCGCCCGACCACCTGGACTGGCACGGTTCGCTGGACGAGTACGCCAGGGTCAAGGGCAAGGTGTTCGAGCGCGCGGGCACGGTGGTCCACAACGCCGACGACGAGATCGCCACGCGCCTGGCGGAGCCGTACGCGGGGGCGGTGGGCTTCACCCTGCGGGTGCCGCGCCCGGGGCAGCTCGGCGTCGTGGAGGACCTGCTGGTGGACCGCGCCTTCGTGGCCGACCCGGCGGACAACGCCGAGGAGCTGGCGGTGCTGTCCGACGTACGGCCGTTCGCGCCGCACAACGTCGCCAACGCGCTCGCCGCCGCCGCCCTGGCCCGCTCCTACGGCGTGCCTTCCGCCGCGGTACGGCAGGGCCTGGCCGACTTCGTGCCCGACCCGCACCGGATGGAGTTCGTGGCCACGGTGGGGGACGTGCGCTACGTCAACGACTCCAAGGCCACCAACGCGCACGCCGCAGCGGCCTCCCTGGCGGCCTACCCGTCGATCGTGTGGGTGGCGGGCGGCCTGCTGAAGGGGGCCGACATGGACGACCTCGTACGGCGTGCCGCGCCCCGGCTGCGCGCCGCCGTCCTGCTGGGGGCGGACCGTGAGCGAATTCGCACGGCGCTGGCGCGACACGCGGCGAATGTCCCCGTGGTGGACGTGCCAGGGCAAGACACTGGGGTGATGGACCGCGTCGTCACCGAGGCCGCGGGGCTCGCCGCCCCCGGCGACACCGTGCTCCTCGCCCCCGCGGGAGCCTCCCAGGACATCTTCGACAACTACGGGGCGCGGGGGGAGGCCTTCGCCCGAGCCGTACACCGGCTCGCGGCCGATCCCGGCGGAGCCCCGGAGTGACCCCCCACCGCCCAGCACCCCGCCCCGCCCACTGCGCCCCCCACGCTCGCCCCGGCGGGGGGCACGGCGGGTCTGCGGCCCGCCTCGGCGCTGTGCTGTGGAGCGGCGGTACGGCAGGGCGCGGGCGGGCCGGCGTGACCGCGGGTCGGGGGTTTTCGGCCCGGCCGGATTCGTGTCACGGTGACCACCGGCCCTTGCTCCGGCGCGAAAGCGCGATGACCGCCCACGCCTCGCGCTGCGGCCCGCCGGTACGGAACGCCGACGCCTTGGGGCGGGGGCGTGCGGGGGCGGGTGCGGGTGTGTTGCGGGAGGTGGGGGGATGACGACGGACACAGGGACCGGGGCCGCTGACCCGGTGGCGCGGAAGGGGGCGCGGGGCGGCCCGGCGGGGCGGGCCTCGCGGCGTGGGTGGGATCACCGCGGGTTGTTCCGCGAGCGGACGGGGGCGCTGCTCGAACTGCTGGACCGGCCGCTCACCACCTACTACCTCATCGTGGGCTGTAGCGCGCTGCTGCTCGCGCTGGGCCTGATGATGGTGCTCTCCGCCTCCAGCATCGAGGCGTTGCAGGAGACCGGCAGCCCGTTCTCGTGGTTCCTGCGGCAGTCGTTCTCCGCGACGCTGGGCGTACCGATCATGTGGATCTGTTCCCGGCTGCCGCAGCGCTTCTTCCGGCTGGCCGGATACCCGCTGATGGTGCTCTCCGTGATCGGCCTGATCCTGGTGATCCTGGTCGGCGAGTCCCAGCAGGGCGCGCAGCGGTGGATCGACCTCGGGCCCATCTACCTCCAGCCGTCCGAGCCCGCCAAGCTCGGGCTCGCCCTGTGGGGGGCCGACCTGCTGGCCCGCAAGGCCAGGGCGGGCCGGATCGAGTGGCGGCAACTGCTGATCCCGCTGATGCCCGGCACGGCGATCCTGGCCGTGATGGTCATGCTCGGCCGCGACCTCGGCACCACCCTGGTGCTGATGCTGATCTTCCTTTCGCTGCTGTGGGTGGTCGGCGCCCCGGTCCGGCTGTTCGGCGTGATCCTCCTGGGCGCCGTACTGGCGGCGGTCATCATGATCACCGTCGAGCCGTACCGGATGGCCCGTGTGACCGCCTATCTGCGGCCGTGGGAGGATGCACAGGGCGCGGGCTATCAGGCGGTCCAAGGGCAGATCGCGATGGGCTCCGGCGGCTGGTTCGGTCTCGGGCTGGGCAGCAGCCGGCAGAAGTGGAGCTGGCTGCCGCATTCCGAAAGTGACTTCATCTTCGCCATCCTCGGTGAGGAACTCGGACTGGCGGGCACACTTGCCGTCGTGACGCTTTTCGGCCTGCTCGGATATGCCGGACTCCGGGTGGCATCCAGGGTCAACGACCCGTTCATCAGGCTCGCCTCGGCCGCCACCGTAGCCTGGGTTGCCGGTCAGGCCATCGTGAACATCGGCGCGGTGATCGGTGTTCTGCCCATCACCGGCATCCCGTTGCCGCTGGTGTCCTATGGTGGTTCGGCCCTGTTGCCCACACTCGCCGCGCTTGGCATGTTGTTGTCATTCGCCCGGCGGGAGCCAGGCGCCCGCGAGGCTCTGGCCGCGCGTGGCCCCGGACCGGTGGCGAGAGCCCTAAGCTGGCTTGGCCTGGGCGGTCCGAAGGCGCGTAGTCGCCGTGCGGGCCGTACAGCGCGGTCATTCGATAGGTGAAGTGAAAGGACCGACATGAGGGTGGTCCTCGCGGGCGGCGGGACGGCCGGGCACATCGAGCCGGCGCTCGCCCTTGCCGACGCGTTGCGCCGGCTGGCCCCGGACACCGGAATCACCTGCTTGGGCACCGAGCGCGGCCTGGAGACCCGCCTGGTCCCGGAGCGAGGGTATGAGCTCCAGCTCATACCGGCGGTGCCGCTGCCGCGCGCGATCACGCCGCAGCTTCTCACCGTCCCCGGACGGCTGGCCGGCGCGATCAACGCCGCGGCCGGGGTGCTCGACCGGGTGCAGGCCGACGTCGTGGTCGGGTTCGGCGGTTACGTCGCCACCCCGGGCTACCTCGCGGCCCGCCGCAGGGGTGTGCCGATCGTGGTGCACGAGGCCAATCCACGCCCCGGCCTGGCCAACCGGCTCGGCGCGCGGCTGACCGAGCACGTCTATACCGGACATCCGGAAACGGCCCTTACTCACGCCCAGTACCTCGGGATCCCCCTCAGGCACGACATCTCCCACCTGGACCGGCTGTCCATGGGGGACAAGGCCCGCTCCTGGTTCGGCCTGGAGGCCGACCTGCCGACGCTGCTGGTCTTCGGCGGCTCCCAGGGGGCCCGCTCGCTCAACCAGGCCGCGCTCGCGGCCAGTGACACGCTGCGCCGCGCGGGCGTCCAGGTGCTGCACGTGCTCGGCCCGAGGAACACGATCGAGCAGGAGCCGCCGCCCGGCGACCCCCAGTACGTCGTGCTGCCCTACATCGACCGGATGGAGCTCGCCTACGCCGCGGCCGACTTCGCGCTGTGCCGCAGCGGCGCGATGACCTGCGCCGAGCTGACCGCGGTCGGCCTGCCCGCCGCCTACGTGCCGCTGCCGCACGGCAACGGCGAGCAGCGCACCAACGCGGCCCCGATCGTGGCGGCCGGCGGCGGCCTCATGGTCGACGACGCCGACCTCAATCCCGAGTGGATCGCCCACCACCTGCTGCCGATCCTGTCCGACCCCGAGCGGGTCGCGATGATGTCGGAGGCGTCCGCCAGGCTCGGCCGCAGAGACGCCGACGAGGTCATGGCCCACCGGGTCCTGCAGATCGCCGCCTCCCGGCGGGAAGGGCGGTGACCCGCAGATGAGCCTGGTCAAACTCGTCGAGCCGGTGGCCGCCGGCGACCTCGGCAGGGTCCACTTCATCGGCATAGGCGGCGCCGGCATGTCCGGCATCGCGCGCATCCTGCTCAAGCGCGGCGTCCGGGTGAGCGGCAGCGACACACGTACCTCGCCCCTGGTCACCGAGCTGCGCGAGCTGGGCGCGACGGTCCACATCGGCCACGCCGCCTCCCACATCAAGAACGTCGACACCGTGGTGGTCTCCACCGCGATCCGCGACTCCAACCCCGAGCTGGGGGAGGCGCTGCGCCAGGGGCTGCGGGTCATCCCGCGGGCCGCGGCGCTGGCCGCCGTCATGGCCGGCCGTACCGGGGTGGCGGTCGCGGGCACCCACGGCAAGACCACCACCACCTCCATGCTCACCGTGGCGCTGCAGAAGTGCGGCGCCGACCCCTCCTACTGCGTGGGCGGGCAGCTCGTCACCACCGGCCTGGGCGCCGACGAGGGCGCGGGCGAGGTCTTCGTCGCGGAGGCCGACGAGAGCGACGGGTCGTTCCTGATGCTGGCCCCGGGCATCGCCGTGGTCACCAACGTCGAGGCCGACCACCTGGACAACTACGGCGATCCCGACGCCGTGTACGACAGCTTCGCCCGCTTCGTGGAGCGGGTCGGCTCCGCGCTGATCGTCTGCGCCGACGACCCCGGCTCGGCCGCGCTCATCCCGCAGGCCCGAGCGCGCGGCCTGCGGGTGCGCACCTACGGTGAGGCCGAAGACGCCGACCTGCGCATCCGCGCGGTCCGGCCGGACGGCTTCGGCGTCGCCTTCGAGGTCGACGGGCACGGCCCGGTACGCCTGTCGGTGCCGGGGGCGCACAATGCCCTCAACGCCACCGCCGTCATCGCGGTCGCGGTCGAACTCGGCCTGCCCTTCGACGCGATCCGCGACGGCCTGGCGGCCTTCACCGGGGCCAAGCGGCGCTTCGAGTCCAAGGGCGAGGCGGGCGGCGTCGCGGTCTTCGACAGCTACGCCCACCACCCGACCGAGCTCGCCGCCGACCTCCGTGCCGCTCGCGACGTGGTCGCCGGGTTCTCGGCGGGGGAGGGCCGCGTGATCGCGGTCTTCCAGCCGCACCTGTACTCGCGGACCAGGTTCTTCGCCGACGAGTTCGGCGTGGCCCTCGCCCTGGCCGACGAGGCCATCGTGATGGACGTCTACGGCGCCAGGGAAGATCCCGAGCCCGGCGTCTCCGGCGCCCTGGTCGCGGGCAAGGTGCCCCTCCCGGCCGGGCAGGTCGCCTACGTCACCGACCGCGCGGACGTCCCGGGGCTGGTCGCCACCAAAGCACGCCCTGGTGACCTCGTCTTGACCATGGGCGCGGGCGATGTCACCGAGCTGGGCCCTATGATCGTCGCGGAGCTTTCCGGCCGCTGATCCTCCCCCTTTCCATGCACGCCTATCGGAGGGACACCGCACGACCGCATGGCCACGCGAAGGGGACCGCGCACCGCGCCGCCGTACCACCCGGCGCGGGTCGTCCGTCATGAACGACGCCGGGGCCGAGGCGGGCCCCACTTTCCGGCCCCTTGGCATGGGGTGGGAGCGGGAGAAGCCCTCGTCACCGGTACGGCGGTCGTCATGGCCGCCCCCCGGCGGGGCGGCGGCGCGCCAGGGACCACCGAGGCCGCCCGGACGGCCGATCGGGCGGGCGACGTGGACGAGGTCCCGGTACCTCCGGAACCCCCGGGACCGCCCGCGCCGCCGCCCGCCGGCGGTGAGGACGCCGGTGCGGCCAGAGGCCGCTGGACCGGCTGGCGGGTGGTACTGGTGCTCGTGCTGTTCGCCGCGGTGGTCGGCTGCGCGACGTGGATCGTGTTCTTCTCCAGCGTGCTCGGCCTGCGGGAGATCAAGGTTGTGGGAAATCTCACCGTGCCGTCCGAGCAGATCCAGCGGGCCGCGGGCGTGCCGGAGGGGCACCCGCTGGCGACCGTCGATCTCGGCGGCGTGCGGGGCAGGGTCCTCGGCATCCGGCAGATCGAGTCGGCCGCGGTGGAACGCACCTGGCCGGGGACGCTCCGGATCGCGATCGTGGAGCGCCGGCCCGTGGCGGTGCTCCCGGTGGCCGGCAAGGCGGCGCTGGTGGACAAGTACGGCGTGGTGACCGAGGTGCGGTCCGTCGGATCGCCCCGGCTGCCGCTGCTCCGGGTGAACCGGCCGAGTCCCGAGGACCCGTCGACCAGGGCGGCACTCGCGGTGATCGTGTCGTTGCCCGCCACCCTGGCGCCCAAGGTCGCCGAAGTGCGCGCCACGGGCCCCGAAGCCGTGTCCCTGCGCCTGGGAGACGGCAGGACGGTGGTGTGGGGCGGCCCGGACCGCGCCCGGCAGAAGGCGCGTATTCTCATGACCTTGCTCAAGAAGCCCGCGGACAGCTATGACGTGAGCTCGCCCGAGGTCGTGACCGTGGAATGAGATCATCAGGCCCGCCGCGACGGGCCGCCGGGGGTGGCGCGCGAAAAGGACACGCCGCGACACGCCGGGCGCGCTTGCGGCGCGGTTAGTTGACCCGCGTAGAGCGTAACTCCTACTGTCCGTATCAATCCTCAGGTTGACATAAATCTAAATCTCAACTTGAGGGTGAGGGTTTGGGAATCGCGGTCACGGCATCGCCGTACCGCACGAACACCGTAAGTCACCGGAAATATCGCAAGTCAACGAGCGGAAAGGCCCCTCGTCGTGGCAGCACCGCAGAACTACCTCGCGGTCATCAAGGTCGTCGGCATCGGCGGCGGCGGCGTCAACGCCGTCAACCGAATGATCGAGGAGGGACTCAAGGGCGTCGAGTTCATCGCCATCAACACCGACGCCCAGGCGCTGCTGATGAGTGACGCCGACGTCAAACTCGATGTCGGCAGAGAACTCACGCGCGGCCTTGGCGCGGGCGCCAACCCGGAGGTGGGCCGCAAGGCGGCCGAAGACCACCGGGAGGAGATCGAAGAGGTCCTCAAGGGCGCCGACATGGTGTTCGTGACCGCCGGCGAGGGCGGCGGCACCGGCACCGGCGGCGCGCCCGTGGTGGCCAGCATCGCCCGGTCCCTGGGGGCGCTCACCATAGGTGTGGTGACCCGGCCGTTCAGCTTCGAGGGACGGCGGCGCGCCTCCCAGGCCGAAGCCGGGATCGAGACGCTGCGCGACGAGGTCGACACCCTCATCGTGATCCCCAACGACCGGCTGCTGTCGATCTCCGACCGGCAGGTGAGCGTGCTCGACGCCTTCAAGGCGGCCGACCAGGTGCTGCTGTCCGGTGTGCAGGGCATCACCGACCTCATCACCACTCCCGGTCTGATCAACCTCGACTTCGCCGACGTGAAGTCGGTCATGTCCGGCGCGGGCTCCGCGCTGATGGGCATCGGCCACGCCAGGGGCGACGACCGCTCGGTCGCCGCCGCCGAGATGGCCGTCTCCAGCCCCCTTCTGGAGGCCAGCATCGACGGCGCGCACGGGGTGCTGCTGTCCATCGCGGGCGGCTCCGACCTCGGCCTGTTCGAGATCAACGAGGCCGCCCAGCTCGTCTCCAACGCGGCGGCCCCAGAGGCCAACATCATCTTCGGCACGGTCATCGACGACGCCCTCGGCGACGAGGTGCGGGTCACAGTGATCGCGGCCGGGTTCGACGAGCCGGCCAGGGAGAGCCCGGCCCCCGTCGCCCACCAGCCCGCCGCCCGGCCGCAGCCGTCGCGGCCCGCCGCGCCGGCGTCCCCGGGGCCGGTCCGCTCATCGCCGGGCACGCCGAGCGTCAAGGCCGAGCACCGTACGGAGTCCATCCGCTCCGACCCGCCGCCCAGGTCAGAGGCGCCGCCCCGGCCGGAGCCGCGGCACGAACCGCCGCGCTATGAGAGCGCGCGCGAGCCGCAGCGCCACGAGCCGCCCCGGCCGGAGCCGCGCATCGAGCCGCGCCCGCAGCCCCGGCCCGAACCGCGCCCCGAGCCGCCCGCCCCGGTGCGCCCGCTGGCCGGCGCCACCTCGCCGGACACTCCGGCCGACGAGCCGCCCGGCCTGTCGCTGGCCAGGCCCGTCGCCGAGCCCGCCACCTCGCCCGCCCCGCCCACGCCGATCAGCTCCCGGATGCCGGACCAGCCCCGGCCCCGGGTCGTCTTCGAGGAGGAAGAGGAACTCGACGTTCCCGACTTCCTCAAGTGATCCTTCTCACCTGCCGCCCGGTGCGGGCGGCGAAACGGGGAGGGTGGACGATGGTGCCGCTGAGTGAATGCCAACATGACGAGTGGTGGGCGGCGAGAAGTGAGCGGGACGACACGGCACGCGGAGATCGCGGCCGGGCTTGAGGCGGTAGAGGCGCGGATCGCGGGGGCGTGCCGTGCGGCGGGCAGAGACCGGGCGGAAATCTCGATGATCGCCGTGACCAAGACCTACCCCGCCTCCGATGTGCGGATTCTGGCCGAACTGGGGGTCCGCGACGTCGCCGAGAACCGCGCCCAGGAGGCGGCGGGCAAGGCCGACGAATGCGCTGACCTTCCGCTGACCTGGCATTTCGTCGGGCAGTTGCAGACCAACAAGGCCCGCCTGGTGGTGGGCCACGCCGCGATCGTCCACTCGGTGGACCGCCCGCGGCTGGTCACGGCGCTGAGCGCGGAGGCCGTGCGGGCGGGGCGGGAGGTCGGCTGCCTGGTACAGGTGGCCCTGGACGATGACCCCTCGCGCGGCGGCGCCAGGCCCGCCGACGTGCTCGCGGTGGCCGGCGCGGTGGCCGCGGCCGAAGGACTGTCGCTGCGCGGGGTGATGGCGGTCGCGCCGCTGGGGGAGGAGCCCGCCAAGGCGTTCGCCCGGCTGCGCGAGATCGCGGGGTCCGTACGCGCCGAGCACCCGGCCGCCACGATCGTCTCCGCGGGGATGAGCGGCGACCTGGACGAGGCGATCGCGAACGGCGCGACACACCTGCGGATCGGTACGGCGTTGCTCGGTCGCCGGAAGCCCTTCGTCAGGTAATGTCCACTCAAGTGGGCCTTGACGTCCACGCTTCCAGGAGAGGTCGATAAGCGGTCAGCTCCAAAAGGGGGTACGGCTGCCGTCACGGACCCGCAAGTGCTGACGGAGGAAGACGTAGCGATGGCCGGCGCGATGCGCAAGATGGCGGTCTACCTCGGCCTCGTGGAGGATGACCGCTACGAGAGGTACGACCACTACTCCGAGGACGACTACGACGAGTACGACGAGTCGAGGCGTCCCGCGGAAGAGCGCGAGCCCGCGGTCCCCGAGCGCGACGAGGAGACCGATCCCGGCCTGCCCGCCCCCCGGCCCGCGACGGCCGTGATGGAGCGCCGGACGACCGACCTGGCCAGGATCACCACCCTGCACCCGCGCACCTACAACGAGGCGCGGACGATCGGCGAGCACTTCCGCGACGGCACTCCGGTCATCATGAACCTTACGGAGATGGTCGACAGCGACGCCAAGCGACTTGTCGATTTCGCGGCAGGTCTGGTCTTTGGGCTACATGGGAGCATCGAACGTGTTACCAACAAGGTGTTCCTGTTGTCCCCAGCCAACGTCGAGGTGACTGCCGAGGACAAGGCCCGAATCGCGGAACGCGGGTTCTTCAACCAGAGTTAGAGTTCCACTATGGACGTGACCGACCGGCCCATTGGCCCCCGGTGCGAGCGGGGATGGGGATGGCGGGGTACCGGGATGGAGGCAGGGCGACACTGTGGGGATCGTTAGCGAGATCTTGGTCGTTGTCCTGTCGATCTATCTGGTGCTCCTCATCGGCAGGATGATCTTCGAGACGGTGCAGGCGTTCGCCCGGCAGTGGCGTCCGACCGGCGCGGTATTGGTGCTGGCAGAGGCCGTATACACGGTGACCGACCCACCTCTCAAGTTCCTCCGCCGTTTCATTCCGCCCCTCCGGTTGGGTACGGTGGCCTTTGACCTAAGCTTCACAGTGCTCTTCATTGTGGTCTTGGTCTTGATCCAGATCGTGTCCGCGCTTCGTTGACGGGTACCGTCCCACCGGACAGACTCCCAAGCGCGCCAAGGAGACCGAAATGCCGCTGACGCCCGCCGATGTGCGGAACAAGCAGTTCAGTACGACCCGGCTGCGGCCGGGCTACGACGAGGAAGAGGTTGACGCCTTCCTCGACGAAGTGGAGGCCGAGCTCGACCGCCTGATCCAGGAGAACGAGGAGCTGCGCGCCAAGCTCGCCGAGTGCCTGCGTGGCAAGGTCCCCGGCGGAATGGGCGTGGGCATGACCCCTGCCCCGGTGGCGGAGCCCAAGCCGGAGATGATGGCGCCGCAACCCGAGCCGATGAAGGCGCCCGAGCCGCCGCCGCAGCAACAGCCGCAGCAGCAGCCGGTCCCCGTCGGCATGGGCATGCCGCCCGCCGAGGACAACATGGACACCGCGGCCCGCGTGCTGGCCCTCGCCCAGCAGACGGCCGACCAGGCCATCGCCGACGCCCGCCGGGAGGCGGACGAGACCGTGACCAGGGCCCGCCGCGAGGCCGACGAGATCCTCGGCAAGGCCAGGCGCCAGGCCGAGCAGGTCATCGGCGACGCCCGTGCCCGGGCCGAGACGCTGGAGCGCGACGCCCAGGAGCGCCACCGTCAGGCCATGGGGTCGCTCGTCCAGACCCGCGACGAGCTGGAGCGCAAGGTCGAGGAGCTGCGCAGCTTCGAGCGCGAGTACCGAAGCCGGCTGAAGCTGTACCTGGAAGACCAGTTGTCCAAGCTGGACATCGCCGGTGAGGGTAGTGGCGCGTTCCCGATCGTCGGTGGGCAGATGCCGGCGAGTCCCGCGATGTCGCGCGCGCCGGGTCAGCAGTCGCTGCAGGGCGGCCCCGGCTCGTTCGGCCCCGAGGGCGGACAGCACCAGGGCGCCTTCCAGACGGCGGACGGCCCGCACAACGACCGTAGGTAGGCTTCCGGGTCACGTCACTCTCCCCGACCCGTAAGCGGGAGTCACTCTGTGATCTTCGTAAGTGCTGGACTCGTACTAGCCGCGATCGTGCTGCTGATCGCGGGCGTCGTGCTGGCCGAGCCGTCCCTCGTGATGTGGTCGATCGTGGTCAGCGTGCTGTCCGCGGTCTTCCTGCTGATCGCGGTACTGCTGCGCAGACACGCCCTGTTCCCCCGCGGGGGGCCGGCGAAGGCGACGATGCCTCCGCCCGCGCCCCTTCAGGCCGGCCCCTACCAGGCCGGTCCGATGGCGTCGCCGATGATGGCGGCTCCACCGCCGCAGGCCGTCCAGCACATGGCCACGATGCCCCCTCAGCCCCGTGCCCATCATCCGATGGCCGCGGGGGCCTCCCCGGTGGCTCCCAGGCGCGCGAGCGGCATCTCGCCGGACGCGATCGTGCTGGTGATACCCGGGCGCAGGCGCTACCACGTGGCGGGCTGCCGGCAACTCGCCGGCCGCGACCATGAGGAGCTGACCTACGAGGAGGCCCGGGAGGAGGGTTTTTCACCCTGCACCACCTGCCTTCCCGACGCCGCTCTCGGCGGAGTCCAGGCACCCCCCACTCCCGAGCCCGCGTCCTCTCCCGCCGAGGGGACCATGCAGCCCGAGCCGACCACCAACCCGGTCCGCGTCGCACGCCCCGCCCCGGGCGCCGACGGCCCGGATCGCCCCGGCGCCATTCCCATCGGCCGCGTGACCCCCGAGCCCGCCGGGCCCCCGCCCGCCGAGCTCGCCGGCCGAGAGGCGCCCCCCGCGCGCCCCTCCGCCTCCCCGGCCCCACCATCTGCGTCCGCCGCGCCGACCGCTTCCACGGGTTCGCCGGCAGGGTCGCCTTCTCCCGCATCCGGCGGTTCGTCGCCCACGCCGGGTACCCCCGCACCGGACGCCCCCACGGCCTCTCCCGCTTCCGCGGGTACCGTCGCTTCGTCGCCTTCGTCCGTGTCCGCGGGTTCTGCCGATGCCGCCGCTTCGTCGCCTGGGTCGTCTTCTTCCGCGTCCGCGACTTCTCCCGCTTCTGCGGGTTCCGCCGGTTCTTCGACCGGTGCCGCCGGTTCGTCGGCCAGGCCGGGAGCTTCCGCGTCGGCGGCTCCTCCGGCCTCTTCCGGGACGCCGCCGCGCGGACCCGGCCGCCCCGGCCAGGAGCCGCCCTCCCGCCCTTCTCTGGACACCGAGACCCCCGCCCGCGCCGCCGCGCCGCAGGATGCCGCCCCGCGTGAGCCAGGTGCCCGCGGTCCGGCCCGACGGGAGCCGGGGCCGGGGGCGTTCGGGGGGCGTGATGCCGCCGCCGATGATCCCGGCGTTCCCGGTTCCGGTCCGCGGGAGTCCGGGCCTGAGGGCGCCGGGCGCAAGATCGGCTCCGATGCCTCCTCGCGTGATTCCGGCCCGCGTGATCGTGCCGCGGCCGAGGGCCCCCAGGGCGGCGCGTCGGTGTCCGGCACGCCCGTCTCCTGGTTCAGCCCGCCGGAGTCCGCCCCGGGTGAGGCTCCCGCGCCTGGCCAGAAGGGCGCCGGCTCCGCCCGGGACAAGGCCGCCTCCGCCGAGGGCTCCGCGCCGGCTCAGAAGGGCGCAGGGGCCTCCGGGCCCGGCCGGAACGGGACGGATGACGCCCCCGCGCCCGCGAAGGGCAAGGCCGGGCAGGGCGATGTGCCCGCGCCCGTGATCGGAGGCGAGCCCCGGGTGGTCGCCGATGATGCCACGCGGGTCGTGGTGACCGTGGACGAGGAGAACTCCGATCCCGGCCACCGTCCCTCGCCCGCCCCCGCGCAGAGCGTGAAGGTCATCTCCGGCACCAAGCGGTTCCACACCACCGGCTGCCCTCTCCTGCGCGCCGCCACCGAAGACGTGGTCGAGACGATGCCCAGGGCCAGGGCCGAGGCCGCCGGTTTCACCCACTGCTCGGTCTGCGGCACGACCGCCTGAACGCCCGAAGGGGGTGTGCGAGCCCGCCGGGCGCGCACACCCCCTTCGCGTGTCTAGCCCGTGACGCGGCGGAGCTGGAAGCTCAACCCCAGGTCGGCGTCGCTGTGCGTGGGCAGCCCCGGCTCGGCGCCCTCGGTGAACGCGCCGGCCAGCACCTCATCGGCCACCGCGTTCGCGTGGGCCCGCATGGCCTGCGCCACCTCAGGGACGCTCGCCGCCCACCACAGTTCGATCCGGTCGGTGATGGAAAGGCCGGAGGACTTGCGCGCCTCCTGGATGAGGCGCACCGCCTCGCGGGCCAGCCCGGCCAGCCGGAGCTCGTCGGTGATGGCCAGGTCGAGCGCCACGGTCTCGCCGGTGCCGGTCTCGATCGCGCCCGTCTCGACCGCCCAGCCGGAGCGCGGCTGCTCGGTGACGATCACGTCGTCCGGGCCGAGTTCCACCTCGCCGATCTCCTCCACCTGGACCGTCGCGGTACCGCCCCCGCGCAGCGCGCCGGCCAGCGCGACCGGGTCGGCCGCCGTGATGGCCGCCGCGACGAGCTTAGTGCGCCCGCCGTACCGCTTGCCCAGGGCGCGGAAGTTCGGCTTGACGGTGAAGGACACCAGGTCGGCGGAGAAGCCCGACAAATCCTCCAGCTTCAGGACGTTCAGCTCGTCGGCGATCAGCGCCCGCAGTTCGCCGGGCAGGCTCGACCACCCGGGCGCGCCCACGAGAGCCCGCCCAAGGGGCTGACGCGTCTTCACACCGGAGGAGGCCCGCGCCGAGCGGCCCAGCTCCACCAGCCGCCGCACGAGCGCCATGCGCTCGCTCAGGGCCGTGTCGAGCAGGCTCTCGTCGACCTCCGGCCAGGTGCTCAGGTGCACCGACGACGGGGCGTCCGAAGCGCGCAGGACCTCCCACACGTGATCGGTCAGGAACGGCGTGATCGGCGCCATCAGCCGGGTCACCGTCTCCAGGCACTCGTACAGCGTGGCGAAGGCCGCCTGCTCGCCCGTCCAGAACCGGCGGCGCGAGCGCCGGACGTACCAGTTGGACAGGTCGTCCAGGAACGCGGCCAGCCTGCGCCCGGCGCGCGCGGTGTCGTAGCTCTCCATGGAGGCGGTGACCTCGGCGACCGTGCGGTGCAACTCGGCCAGCGCCCACCGGTCGAGCAGCGGGCGCTCCTCCGGCGGCGGCGCGGACGCGAGCGCGGCCGGCGACCACGACTCGGCGTTGGCGTACAGCACGAAGAACGACGCCGTGTTCCAGTAGGTCAGCAGGACCTTGCGGACGATCTCCTCCAGCGCGGCGTGCCCGACCCGGCGCGCCGCCCACGGCGAGCCCGAGCAGGCCATGAACCAGCGCAGGGCGTCCGCGCCGTGCTGGTCCATCAGGGGGATCGGCTCCAGCACGTTGCCCAGGTGCTTGCTCATCTTGCGGCCGTCCTCGGCCAGGATCAGGCCTAGGCACAGCACGTTCTCGTAGGAGGAACGGCCGAAGACCAGCGTGCCGACCGCCATCAGCGAGTAGAACCACCCCCGCGTCTGGTCGGTCGCCTCACAGATGAACTGCGCCGGGTAGGCGCGCTCGAACGCCTCCTTGTTCAGGTGCGGCGCGCCCCACTGGGCGAACGGCATCGAGCCGGAGTCGTACCAGGCGTCGATCACGTCGGGCACCCGGCGCGCCTCGGACCCGCAGGTGGGGCAGTCGAAGGTCACGTCGTCCACGTAGGGCCGGTGCGGATCGAGCGCGGACAGGTCGCGCCCGGCGTGCCTGCCCAGCTCGGCCAGCGACCCGACGCAGGTCACGTGCGACTCGTCGGCGGTGCACACCCAAAGCGGCAGCGGAGTGCCCCAGTAGCGCGAGCGCGACAACGCCCAGTCGACGTTGTTGCGCAGCCACTCGCCGAACCGGCCCCACTTGATCGTCTCGGGGTACCAGGCGGTCTTCTCGTTCTCCGCGAGCAACTGCTCCTTGATCGCGGTGGTGCGGATGTACCAGGACGGCAGCGCGTAGTACAGCAGCGGCGTGTGGCAGCGCCAGCAGTGCGGGTAGCTGTGCTCGAAGTGCCCGCCGCGGAACAGCAGGCCGCGCGCGCGCAGGTCCGCGGTGAGCGCCTCGTCGCTGTCCTTGAAGAACTCGCCGCCGACCATCGGCACGTCGGGCAGGAACCGCCCGTCGGGGCCGATCGGGTTGACCACCGGCAGGCCGTACCGCTTGCAGATGGTCATGTCGTCCGCGCCGAAGGCGGGGGCCTGGTGGACCAGGCCGGTGCCGTCCTCGACGGTGACGTAGTCGGCCAGTACGACATAGTGCGCGCCGGGGATGTCCACCAGCTCGAACGGCCGGGCGTACGTCGTGTGCTCGAGGTCGGCGCCGGCGAAGGTGGCGACCACCTCGGCGTCCTCGCCGAGCACGGAGGCGGCCAGCGGCTCGGCCACGACCAGCGTCTCGTCCCGGCCGGCCGGGCGAGCGGCGACGTAGGTGACGTCGGGCCGTACCGCGACGGCGGTGTTGGACACCAGCGTCCACGGCGTGGTCGTCCAGATCAGCAGGTCGGCCCCCAGCTCGGCCAGCGGGCCGGAGGTCGCGGGCAGCCGCACGTAGACCGACGGGCTGGTGACCGTCTCGTACCCGCCGGGCTGGCCCAGCTCGTGGTCGGACAGGCCGGTGCCGCAGCGCGGGCAGTACGGCGTGATGCGGAAGTCGCGGAACAGCAGGTCCTTGTCCCAGATGGTCTTCAGCGACCACCAGACGGACTCGATGTAGGAGGAGTCCATCGTGCGGTACGCCTGGGAGGTGTCCACCCAGAAGCCCATCCGCTCGGTCATCGTCTCGAAGGCGTCCACGTGCCGCAGCACCGACTCACGGCAGCGGGCGTTGAACTCGGCGATGCCGTACGCCTCGATCTCGGGTTTGCCGGACAGGCCCAGCTCCCGCTCCACGGCGACCTCCACGGGCAGGCCGTGGCAGTCCCAGCCGGCCTTGCGCGGCACGCTGTAGCCGCGCATTGACCGGTAGCGGGGGAAGACGTCCTTGAAGACGCGGGCCTCGACGTGGTGGACGCCGGGGCGGCCGTTGGCGGTGGGCGGGCCCTCGTAGAAGACCCACGCCGGGCCGGTCGCGGTCTGCTCGACCGAGCGCTCGAAGACCTTGCCGTCCCGCCAGCGGTCCAGGATCTCGTGCTCCAGGGCGGGCAGATCCACCTGGGCGGGCAGTGAACGGAAATGGTGTGCTGACATCGGGATGGGGCCTCCACGCGGTGACGGGCCGTCGATCATGCTTGCCTCGCGTGGAGGGACGAAGCGCGGGGCTCCGCGGTACCACCCTCCTTGGCCCCCGACGGGCGGGGACCCTCTCGTCGTGCCCGCTGCCGGTTCTACTGGACCCGCGCGCGGGCCGTTCTTCCGGCGGCTCGGGGGTGATCTTCGATCCGGCTCTCGCCCCGGACTCACACCGTCTCCGGGTCGCTCGTGCGAGGGGTGCTCGGACCTACTCGTCCCCGTCAGCGCCTTGCAGGGCGGTCGGGGCGCGCGCCTGCGACGGTACGCGCTCCCGGCTAAAACGATAACGCACCAGGGGAGTGCGGCGCTTCCCGGATTCATCGGCGCGGGCTTCCCGGTTTGCACGCGGAGCCCCCTCGGCTCTGCCAAGGCAGGCGTAGAGGCGTGGCGTATTGGGAAGGACGTGGCGGATCGGGGTGGGATGCTACGGGAGAGGCGAATGTCCTGGCGGGTCATTTGCCGTTCTGTTATCTCCGGACCTAGGCTTCCCCGCACCCGTTCGAGTCACTTGATCGGTTAGGAGGGCGTATGAGCGCAACCGCGCGCGCAGGTAAGAGCACCGCCGTGAACGGAGAGGGTGCCTGGACGGAGGGGGAGCTCGCGGAGGTACGCGACAACCTGTCCCGGGAGATGGAGGACCTCCGCGTCGTCATCACGCGGTCGGAGTCGGAGATAGCCTCGGGGGACATCACCGAGGGCGCCGGTGACGACCAGGCGGACGCCGGGGCCAAGACGTATGAGCGGGAACGTGAGATCGCCCTTACCCTGAACTCGCGCGACCTGCTCGCGCAGAACGAGCGGGCGATCGCAAGGATCGACGCAGGGACCTACGGGGAGTGCGAATCGTGCCACAAGCCGATCGGAAAGGAACGGCTGCGGGCGTTCCCGAGGGCGACGCTGTGCGTGGCCTGCAAGCAGAAGGAGGAACGCCGCTGACGGACGACCGGAACGACCCGGGCCGGAACGGCGAGGCCGTTCCTCCCGGCACCCCCCAACCCCCCGATCCCCCCTCTCCGGACTCCTCTGACACCCCGGCCGGCCCCCCGCCCGGGACCAGGCGGCGCAGGGTGGGGCTGCTGGCCGGGCTCGCCGCCGTGGTCTACGTCCTCGACCTGGTCACCAAGGTCCTCGTGGTGGCCTACCTGGAGGGCAAGGACCCCGTCGTACTGATCCCGGACGTCCTGCTGTTCCGGGTGATCCGCAACTCGGGGGCCGCCTTCAGCATCGGCACCGGGCTCACGCTGGTGCTCACCCTGATCGCCACCGGCGTGGTCATCGCCATCCTGCGCACCGCGCGCAACCTCCGCAGCCTGCCCTGGGCGATCACCCTCGGGCTCCTCCTCGGCGGCGCGTTCGGCAACCTGACCGACCGCGTCTTTCGCGCCCCCGCCCCCTTGCAGGGGCATGTCGTGGACTTCGTCCAGGTCTTCCCCGCGACCGGGTTCCCGATCTTCAACGTGGCCGACTCCTCGATCGTCTGCGGCGGCGTGCTGGCCGTACTGCTCGCCTGGCGCGGCTACCAGATCGACGGCTCCCGCCACGAGGACGCCGGCAAGCGCGGCGGCGGCAAGGCGGGCGGCGGCGAATGAGCGAGCAGCGCAGCCTCCCGGTCCCCGACGGCCTCGCGGGCGAACGCCTCGACGCCGCCATCTCGCGCCTGTTCGGCCTCTCGCGCACCCGCGCCGCCGAGATGATCGGCTCGGGCGACGTGCTCGTGGACGGCACGGCGGCGGCCAAGTCCGACCGCGTCCACGCTGGCGCCTGGCTCGACGTCACGCTGCCCCCGCCGCCCACCGCCCCGGTCCCGGTGGCCGAGCCGGTGCCGGGGATGCGCGTCCTGCACGAGGACGACGACATCGTGGTCGTGGACAAGCCGATCGGCGTCGCCGCGCACCCGACCGTCGGCTGGAACGGCCCGACCGTGCTCGGCGGCCTGCTCGGATCCGGCCACCGGGTCGCCACCAGCGGCGCGGCCGAACGGCAGGGCATCGTGCACCGGCTCGACGCCAACACCTCGGGCGTGATGGTCGTGGCCAAGAGCGAAGGCGCCTATTCCTGGCTCAAGCGGGCGTTCAAGGAACGTACCGTCGAGAAGCGGTACCACGCCCTCGTCCAGGGACACCCCGACCCGCTGCGCGGCACCGTGGACGCCCCCATCGACCGCCACCCGTCGGGCGACGGCCGGTTCGCCGTGGTCGCCGGCGGCAAGCCGTCGGTCACCCACTACGACACCGTCGAGGCGTTCCGGGCGGCCTCCCTGCTCGACATCAGGCTGGAGACCGGGCGGACCCACCAGATCCGCGTCCACATGGCGGCCTTGCGGCATCCCTGCGTGGGCGATCTGCTCTACGGGGCCGATCCCACGCTCGCGGCCCGGCTCGGGGTGACCCGCCAGTGGCTGCACGCGGTGTCCCTCGCCTTCGAGCACCCGGGCACCGGGGAGTGGGTCGCCTTCACCAGCGACTATCCGGCCGACCTCGACGCCGCCCTCACCGCCGTCCGCGGGGAGTCCTGAGCCCTCAGATCCGGACGATGGTGTGGGCGCTCGGCTGATCGCGGGTGTCCGGGTGGCCGATCTCGCCGTCGCCGCCAGGGTCGCTCGCGTCCGGGGAAGGTAGCGAAGGCGGCTTCTCCCCGCTCTCGTCCTTTTCCTTTTCCTTTTTCTTCTTCGGGTCGGGCGTCCTGTCCGGCGCGGGGGAGTTCTCGCGCTTCTTCTCCTGCCGTTCCTGCTCCTGTTCCTTGTCACGCTCGCGTTCGCGCTCGTACTCGCGCCGCCGCTCCTCGTCCGCACTCCCCTCCGGAGAGTGCTCCGGGGAGGGCGCGGGCCGTACCTCCTCGCCGGGCGAGGGCGCCGGGGCCTGGACGGAGATGCGCGGCACGGCGGGCGCGGTGGTCTTGATGGTGGTCGTCGTGGTGACGAACCCCGGGACGGGCGCACGGCGTTCCTCCGGGCGCGCCGACAGCCAGGCGGCCCCGCCGCTGACCATGGCGACGACCATCGCCAGGCCGGTCAGCCCGGCCACCGCGAGCACCCTCCTGCCGGTGGCGTCCCGTGAGGCGGCGGCGGGGCGGGTGCGGTCGCCGTTCGGCTCGGCGTGCTCTGCCGCACCGGCGTGCGCCTTGCGTGCCGTACGAGGGGCGCGGTAGTGGCCCGGTCCATGCACCGGGCGGGCCGCCCGGGCGACGGAGACCCTGGCGTGGCCGCACCCCGCCCCGCGCACCGAAGGCCGTACGTCCGTGGCGGCCTGCACCGCCGCCACCGGTATGGGCGCGGTGGACTCGGCCCCCAGCCCCGACAGCACGGCCTGCAACAGGCCCGCCGCCTGCTCGGCGGTCGGGCGTTCGCGCGGCTCCTTGCGCAGCAGCGCGCCGATCACCGGGGCGAGCGCGCCCCCGTGACTCATCGGCGGCGGCTCCTCGTGCAAGATCGCGGAAAGGGTCGCCAGCGCGTGCCCCCGGTGGAACGGCGAGCGGCCCTCGACCGCCAGGTACAGCGTCGCGCCCAGCGACCAAAGGTCCGAGGCCCGTACCGCGCCGCCGCCCGCCGCCCGCTCCGGAGCCATGAAGGCGGGCGTGCCGACCAGCATCCCGGTCCGTGTCATCGGCGATTCGCCCTCCATGGTGGCGATGCCGAAGTCGGTCAGTACCGCGCGCTGATCCGGGGTGAGCAGCACGTTGTCCGGCTTCACGTCCCGGTGCAGCACACCCGCCAGATGGGCGGCCCGCAACGCGGCGATCATCTGGACGCCGATCCGGGCCACCTCCATCGCCGGCAGCGCCCCGCGTTCGCGGATCGCCGCGCCGAGCGTGGTCGAGGGCACCAGTTCCATGGCGATCCAGGGATGGCCCCGCTCCTCCAGTACGTCGTAAACGGCGGCCACACCGGGATGGCTGATCCTTCCGGCCGCCCGAGCCTCACGGAACGTACGGGTGGTGAACGCCGCGCGCTCCGGCTCGGACAGATCCGGCGGCGGATTGATCTTCTTGATCGCGATGTCCCGGCCCAGCGTCTCGTCGTGCGCCCGCCACACCGTCCCCATGCCACCGCGGCCGATGGGCTCGACCAGCCGGTACCGCCTCCCGACCAGTTGGCCCCGCTCCTGCGAATCCGACATGGACCGACGGCTACCCAGGGAAGCCCCCGGCATGCGACCGGAACGGCGCTGCGGACGCGCCTCACTTGGCGGGCTGGAACGTCCTCGCGAAGGTGTCGAAGAAGCTCAGGTCCTTCTTCCAGCTATCGGCCCGGGTGTGCCAGTAGAGCGCGTAACCCTTGCCGCCTTCGGTGACGAAGCCCCGGTTGCGGACGTGCGCCCGGCCCGAGTCCATCTGCCAGGTGAACTCCCAGTCGGCCGCCGCCTTCATGTAGCCCACCTTCTCGATCTTCACGAGCTTGTAGCCCCTCAAGGACTTCCGCGTGCTCTTCTCCTGCACCACCCAGTCCTGGTACGGGTCGGACCCCGCGTCCGCCGCCTCCTCGATCAGCAGGTAACTGCCCTTCGCCGCCCCCGGGCCGTGGAACCACACCGAACGTCCCTCCTCCTTGTAGGCGGACCAGCCCTTGGGCAGGGCGACGGAGAAACCGCGCCCGTTCTTGTAGGTCCACCACCCCTTGGGGGCCTTGGAGTCGGGTTTCGGCTCTTCCGGGTCGTCGCCTTCGCCTTCGCCCTCGCCGGGCTTGTCGTCCGCCTGCGGGGACTCGGCGGACGGGGTCGGCCCGGCCGCTTCGCCGGACTTCTCCGGGGCCGCGGACGGCGGCGGCGAGGCCGGCTGCTGCCGGCCCTCCTCGGCGTTGCTCTTCGCCTTCTTCTCGTCGCCGTCCTTGCCGCCGCCGCTGGAGCCGGAGGTCGGGCTGCTGGTGATCTCGGCGGTCCCGGTACCGCCCTCCGAGGCGCTCTGCATTCCCAGCCACCACGCGACCAGCGCCACGAGCACGACGGCCAGCACGATCAGCGGGAGAGCGCGCTTGAGCTGAACGCCGGGGCGATTCCCGGGTGGCGGGGCGGGCGGGAAGTCCTCCGGCCCGAACGACGGCCGGGGGCCGGTCTGCGGGAACTCCACCGAGGTCCGCGCGGCGGGCGGCTCCTGGCGCGGGGGGTCCTTCCTGAACCAGCCCGCCAGTTCCTCATCGATACCGATGGCGGGCGGCTTCTTCGGGGCCGAACGCTTTTCCGGCACCGGCTCGATCCGCGCGGTCAGCCCGTCCTTGGCGGCGTTCTTTCCGGGTGTGGGGTGGCCGGCGGTGGTGGGGGGCTTGGCGGCTTTTCCGGTGGATTCGCCTTTTTCGCTGTCGGCGGCGGGGGTCGCTGGCCCTGTGTTCGTGGCCTTGGGGGCCGCGGCCGGTTTGGCGGGTTTTCCGGACTCCGCGCTTGCTTTGTTCCTCTTGTCGTCGGCGGCGGAGTCGGGGGGCCCGGCTTTCGGTGTCGAAGAAGTGGTTTTGGGTGGTTTGGGAAGTTTTCCGGTTGCCGCGCTGGTTTTGTCCTTTTCGGCGTCGGCGGGGACCGAGGGTCCTGTTGTCGTGGCCTTGGCGGTCGCGGCGAGCGACGTGGCTTCCTCGCCGGTGGCCGTGTCGCCCTTGCCGCCGCCATCGGCGGACGCGGCCTCGGAGTCGTCGGGGCCGGAGGCCGTGGCCGGGGTACGTGCTTCGCCGCCTGCGCCCGGCCGGTCATCGCCGGGAGCCGAAGGCTCCTGCGCGGAGTCGTCCGTCTCGGGCGCTGTACCGGCCGCTGCGCCGCGCTCGCCGTCGTCCCCATCCTCGGTGCCGTCGTCGCCCGGCGACGCCGTCACGCCCCCTGAGGCGGCGGTGCCGGGCGTGCTCTCGGCCGGAGCCGTCCCCGTGGCCGTGGCGAGGGCGGCGACGTCCGGTGAGGTGTCGTCCGTGGCGGCGCTCGTGTCGTTTTCGGCGTCGTCTGTCGTGGAGGCGGCGGTGCCGGGCGTGTTCTCGGCCGGAGCCGTCCCTGTGGCCGTGGCGAGGGCGGCGACGTCCGGTGAGGTGTCGTCCGTGGCGGCGCTCGTGTCGTTTTCGGCGTCGTCCGTCGTGGCGGCGGCGGTGTCAGGCTCGGCGTCCTTGCCGGGCTTGGCCTTGCCGGGCTTGCCGCTTCGGGCGCTGGGAGACGCCGCCGTGTCGTCACCGGCCGGCGCCTCGGCCTTGGACTTGGCCGAGGTCTTGGCACCGGACGCGGCGGTGGCCGTGCCCCCCTGCTTTCCGGGCTTGCCCGAGGGCCCGGCCTCCGGCGCGGTGCCGCCCGCGCCCTTTGCCGTACCGGCGGCCTTCCGGGCCTCGGGGGCAGAGGCGCTCTTCGCATCCGCGGGTTCGCCGGAGAGCGTGACCTTGGTGGTGGCCGCCTGGTCGGGGGCGGGTTCGGCGGCGGGTTTCGGCGTCGCCGTACGCGCGTAGGGCGGACGGCGGCGCGCCGCCGCGTCCTCGTCGGGAGGTGACGCGAACGCGCCTTGGCCGTACCCCTTGGGGCGCGCGCCCTGCCCGAAGGCTCCGCGACCGGGGGCGTCCGGGGCGGGCGCGGAGGCGAACGCCCCGCGCCCGGTGGTCTCCGGGGAAGTGCTCTGCCCGAAGGCACCCGGCCCCGAAGTGCCCGGCTCGGTACCGGAGGCGGACACCGGCGGCCTGGCCACCCGCGTCTCCGGCTCCGAAGACGCCTTCGCCTCAGGCGGCTCGCCCTGAGGCTCATGCCGCTCGGCGGACGACGGTGCGGACCCGCCTAACGCCGATCCCCCCGCAGGCACGGCCGATGGCGACGCGCCTCCTGGCACGGCGGATGGCGGCGTACCCGTGGGCCCCCCGGCCGCTGATCCGCTGCCGGGTACGGCATCCGGCGGCGTGGCCGCGGCCCCCCCGGCCGATGACGACGCGCCCCTTGGCACGGCGGGCGGCGGCGTGCCTGCGACCCCGCCAGATGGAGATCCGCTCTTGGGTGCGGCGGGCGGTCGGCCCCCTGTGGGGCCGCTGGCCGGTGATCCGCTCTTGGGCGTGGCGGAAGGTGGCGCGCCGCCGGGTGCGGCAGGTGGTCGGCCGCCTGCGGGTGCGGCCGATGGTGATGCGCCGCTCGGTACGGCGGGCGGTGGCGTGCCTGCGACCCCGCCAGATGGAGATCCGCTCTTGGGTGCGGCAGGTGGTCGGCCCCCTGTGGGGCCGCTGGCCGGTGATCCGCTCTTGGGCGTGGCGGAAGGTGGCGCGTCGCCGGGTGTGGCAGGTGGTCGGCCGCCTGCGGGGGCGCCGGGCGGTGATCCGCTCGTGGGCGTGGCCGATGGCGATGCGTTGCCGCGTGCGGCGGAGGGGGATCCGCGTCCGGGTACGGCGCGTGGCGGTGTGCCTGCGGCCCCGCCGGATGGCGGGCCGCTCATGGGGGCGGCGGGTGGCGGGCCGCCTGCGGGAGGCTGTGCGGCGGGGGCGGGTCTGGGGGGGACGCCTGGGCGGGGGGCCGGGTCCTGGGCGGGGCCGCCGTAAGGGTGTTGCTGGCGGGCCGCGTCCGCCGCCGGGCCGTACGGGTTCCCGGGGCGCCTCGGGTCCGGCGCGGGACGGTAGGGAGCGCCCTGGCGCCCAGGGTCCGCCGGAGGGCCGTACGGGGCGCCCGGTCGCTGCGGGCCCCCCGCCCGGTTCGGTGACGGCGGAACCGGCGCCCGCCCGCCCCCCTGAGCGGGCCCCTGCCCCGGCCGCCGGGAGACCGGGCGGATCGCGGGCAGGATGCGGGTCGGGTTGCCACCGTCCAGGACCTGGCGGAGCATCCGCGTGGCCTCGTCATGGGACAGGCGCTGCACCGGCTCCTTCAGCAGCAGCCCCTCGATCACCGGCAGCAGCGGCCCCGCGTGCGGGGCGGAGTCCGGCGGGTCGGTCAGTACCGAGTGCATGGTCGCCAGCGGCGTGCCGCGATCATGTGGCGGGCGGCCCTCCACCGCCGCGTACAGGGTCGCGCCCAATGACCATAGATCGGACTCGCGGCGCGCCGGACGGCCGCGCAGCCGCTCGGGCGCGATGAACGCCGGAGTGCCCGCCAGGCCGGTCATGGTGAGCTGGGTCTCCGCCTCCAGCGTGGCGATGCCGAAGTCGGTGAGCACCACCCTGCCGTCATCGGCGAGCAGCACGTTCTCCGGCTTGACGTCACGGTGGAGTACGCCGGCCTTGTGCGCGCTGCGCAGCGCGCTGACCACCTCCAGGCCGATCTTGGCGGCCCGCTGCGGGAGCAGCGGCCCATCCTGCTTGATCACCTGGCCGAGCGACCGCGAGGGGACCAGTTGCATGACGATCCAGGGCCGGCCGTCCTCCTCGATCACGTCATGGACGACCACCACGTTGGGATGGCTCAGCCGGGCCGCGGCCCGGGCCTCCCGCAAGGTACGGCGGTTGAGCTGCTGCACCTCGTCGCCGAGCGCGCTCGCGTAGCGCACCTCCTTGACGGCGACCCGCCGATCCAGCAGATCATCGTGGGCGCTCCACACCACGCCCATGCCGCCGCGCCCGATGGGTTCGAGCAGATGGTAACGCTTTGCTACCACGCGTTCGCTGCGCTGCCCCTCCGACATCACCGACTTTGACCCCCTCCCTGAAGCTAAAAATCCTCCCATAGTGGTGGATCTGGAGCGACCGCAAGCCGCTGCACGGCGGGCGATCCAGAGTCCGCACAGTGAGAAGGATCTTCCGTCCAGTGGCGCGACGGGTGGTGATGGCCTAAGGTCATGGGCATGGATCACCATTTCGCGTTTATCGAGCCGGCTCCGGGAGGGCCGGTCGCACCAGCGTGAAGTAGCGATCGACCGGAGCCGGCTCAAGGCAGGGACGACACGTCTCTGCCTTTTGTTTTACCTCTTCATCTCACCCGCCGGCTCGTGGGGAACGCACGGCCGGCCCAATGCACAGGAGCCGAGATGTCGTCGATTTCCCTGCATGGTCAGTGGGAAAGGTCCGATTCGTGAGCGTTGAAACTCCGGACCTGCGCACGACGCGGGCCGTACGGATCGGGCAGGTGCCACTGGGCCAGGACGTCCTGCCGGTGGTGATAGGCGGAACCGCCGCGGCGGCCGGGCCGGGCGGCTCGCCCGGCCCGGCACAGGACATCCGATGGATCACGCTGCGTGGTCACCACGGCCGCCGTCCGGCGGGCGAGGCCATCGCCGAGGCCCGCGCCGGATGGGCGAGCCCGGTCCTGGTGGAGCCGTTCTCCGCCGCCGATCTGCCGGACATCGCCGAACAGGCCGACGGCGTGGTCATCGGCGCCGCCTGGATGCAGGACTTCCGGCTCGTGCGCGCGGCGGCCAGGCTCGGGATCCCGGTGGTCGTGCAGCGGGGCCCGGCCGCGACGCTGGAGGAGTGGCTGGCCATCGCCGACTACTGCGTGGCCGAGGGCAACGACCAGGTGGCGCTGTGCGAGTGCGGCAGCCGTACGCCCATGCCGGGCGGCGGGACCACGCTGGACCTCGCGATGGCGCGCGAGGCGCGGGCACGTACCGGCAGGCCGGTGCTGGCCGGGCTCGGGCGGGACGCCGCGCTGGCGGGCGCGGCGATCGCGGCGGGGGCCGACGGGCTGATGCTCGCGCCCGACGCCGGACGGGACGTCGTGGCGGCGGCCAGGGAGGCGGCGATCGTGGTGGGCGCGATGGTGCGCCGCGAGGACCCCGCCACGGTGGCCGAGGCCCGCGGCGTCATCGACCGGGTGGACGCCGCGCTCGCCACCCTCCTGGAACGGCGGGCGGAGCTGGCCGGCGTCGTGCAGCGGCTGAAGCCTGTGGGCGGGTTCGCCGGTCGCGACATGGAGCGCGAGCGCAGCCTGGTGGCCGCCATGGCCCGCCGCGCCCCGGCCCTGGGCACCGACCGCCTGGCCCCGGTGATGAACGCGGTGATCGAGGCCGGTCTGCATCTGGCCGAGGAGCGCCGCGCCCGGCCGGACGGCGGGTGACCCTCCCGCGACCCCGTCCGGTGTGTCGCCGTGTCGCGGGCCCTTCCCGCTGGTGAAGGAGCGGCGCCCGGCAGGTGTCCGGATGACGGGCGCCGGGTGGCCGCAACGCCTGCCGAACACGCGTAGGCTCTTGTCCGCCGCCTTTCGCGAGTGGTGATCGAGGGAGCCGCATGAGCGAGTCGTTCGTCCATCTGCACGTGCACACCGAGTACTCCATGCTCGACGGTGCAGCCCGGTTGAAGCAGATGTTCAAGCAGGTGGGCGAGCTGGGCATGCCGGCCATCGCGATCACCGACCACGGCAACATGCACGGCGCCTACGACTTCTACAGACAGGCCATGGCCGCCGGGATCAAGCCGATCATCGGGATCGAGGCGTACGTCGCGCCGGAGTTGCGGCACAACAAGAAGCCGGTGCTGTGGGGCGAGCCGCACCAGAAGCGGGACGACGTCTCGGCGGGCGGCTACTACACCCACATGACCATCTGGGCCCGGAACAAGACGGGCCTGCACAACCTGATGAAGCTCAGCTCGCGGGCCTACACCGAGGGCTTCGTCCGCAAGTGGGCCCGGATGGACGCCGAGCTGCTCGCCGAGCACTCGGCGGGGCTCATGGCCACCACCGGCTGCCCGTCCGGCGAGGTCCAGACGCGGCTGCGGCTCGGCCAGTACGACGAGGCGGTCAAGGCCGCCGCGAAGTTCCAGGAGATCTTCGGCAAGGAGAACTACTTCCTGGAGGTCATGGACCACGGGCTGGACATCGAGCGCCGGGTCCGCGACGGGCTCACCCGGATCAGCCGGGAGCTGGACATCCCGCCGCTGGTCACCAACGACTCGCACTACACCTACGAGTCCGACGCCACCGGCCACGACGCCCTGCTGTGCATCCAGACCGGCAAGCAACTGTCCGATCCCGACCGGTTCAGGTTCGACGGCACCGGCTACTACGTCAAGACCGCCGACGAGATGCGGGCGATCCACCCCAACGAGGACCTGTGGCAGGAGGGCTGCCGCAACACGCTGCTGGTCGCCGAGCGGGTGGACCCGGCGGGGTTCTTCGAGTTCAAGAACCTCATGCCCACCTACCCGATCCCGGAGGACATGACCGAGGCCGAGTTCTTCCGGTCGGAGGTCTGGGCGGGGATGGCCCGCCGCTGGCCGGAGGGCTTCGACGACGAGCACCGCCAGCAGGCCGAGTACGAGATCGGGATCATCGAGCAGATGGGCTTCCCGTCCTACTTCCTCGTGGTCGCCGACTTCATCATGTGGGCCAAGGCCAACGGCATCCGGGTCGGTCCCGGGCGTGGCTCGGCGGCCGGCTCGCTGGTCGCGTACGCGCTCGGCATCACCGACCTCGACCCGCTCCCGCACGGACTGATCTTCGAGCGGTTCCTCAACCCGGACCGCGTCTCCATGCCCGACGTCGACATCGACTTCGACGAGCGCAGGCGCGGCGACGTGATCCGGTACGTGACCGACAAGTGGGGCGCCGACAAGGTCGCCATGATCGCCACGTTCGGCACCATCAAGGCGAAGGCCGCCATCAAGGACGCCGCGCGCGTCCTGGGCTACCCGTACGCGCTCGGCGACAAGGTGTCCAAGGCGTTCCCGCCGTCCGTGATGGGCAAGGACATCCCGCTCTCGGGCATCTTCGACGCCGACCACCCGCGCTACAACGAGGCGGGCGAGCTGCGCAAGCTGTACGAGGAGGACGTCGATGTCAAGGCCGCGATCGACCTCGGCAGGGGCCTTGAGGGCCTGATCAGGCAGACCGGCGTGCACGCCGCCGGCGTGATCATGTCCGCCGAGGTGATCACCGACCACATCCCGATCATGCGCCGCGACTCCGACGGCGCGATCATCACGCAGTTCGACTACCCGACCTGCGAGACGCTCGGCCTGCTGAAGATGGACTTCCTGGGCCTGCGCAACCTGACGATCATCGACGACTGCCTGAAGATGGTCGAGGGCAACACCGGCGAGCGGATCGACCTGCTGAAGCTGCCGCTCGACGACCCCAAGACCTACGAACTGCTCGGCCGGGGCGACACGCTGGGAGTGTTCCAGCTCGACGGCGGCGGCATGCGCTCGCTGCTGCGGCTGATGAAGCCCGACAACTTCGAGGACATCTCCGCGGTCGGCGCGCTCTACCGGCCGGGTCCGATGGGCGCCAACTCCCACACCAACTACGCGCTGCGCAAGAACGGCCAGCAGAAGATCGAGCCGATCCACCCCGAGTTCGAGGAGTCCCTGGCCGATATCCTCGGCACCACCTACGGCCTGATCGTCTATCAGGAGCAGGTCATGGCCATCGCGCAGAAGGTCGCCGGGTTCTCGCTCGGCAAAGCGGACCTCCTGCGCCGCGCGATGGGCAAGAAGAAGAAGGCCGAGCTGGACAAGCAGTTCGCCTCCTTCGAGCAGGGCATGAAGGACAACGGATACTCCGGCGCGGCGATCAAGACGCTCTGGGACATCCTGCTGCCCTTCTCCGACTACGCGTTCAACAAGGCGCACAGCGCCGCGTACGGCCTGGTCTCCTACTGGACCGCCTACCTCAAGGCCAACTACCCGGCCGAGTACATGGCGGCGCTGCTGACGTCCGTCAAGGACGACAAGGACAAGTCCGCCCTCTACCTCAACGAGTGCCGCCGGATGGGCATCAAGGTGCTGCCGCCCGACGTCAACGACTCCGACTTCGACTTCACCCCGCGCGGCACGGACGTCCGGTTCGGCCTGTCGGCGATCCGCAACGTGGGCGGCAACGTGGTGGACGGCATCATCGCGGCGCGCCGCGACAAGAGCCGCTTCACCGACTTCAAGGACTTCCTGCGCAAGGTCCCCGCGCTGGTCTGCAACAAGCGGGTCATCGAGTCGCTGATCAAGGCGGGCGCCTTCGACTCCTTCGGGCATGTCCGCAAGGGCCTGGTCATGGTCCACGAACAGTCCGTGGACGCGATCATCGACATCAAGAAGAACGAGGCGATCGGCCAGGACTCCCTGTTCGGCGCGGTCGAGGGCGTGGAGGACCAGACCTTCGACGTGCAGATCCCGGCGGGGGAGTGGGACAAGAGCACGCTGCTGGCCTTCGAGCGGGAGATGCTGGGGCTGTACGTCTCCGACCACCCGCTGCTGGGCGTGGAACACATCCTGTCCCAGGGGGCCGACTGCTCGATCGCGGCGCTACAGGCCGACGAACGGCCGGACGGCCAGGTGATCACGGTCGGCGGCATCCTGTCGGGGTTGCAGCGCAAGGTCACCAAGAAGGGCGACACCTGGGTGCTCACCCAACTGGAAGACCTTGAGGGCTCCATCGAGGTGATGATCTTCCCGTCCGCCTACCAGCTCTGCTCCACGATCCTGGCCGAGGACGCCATCGTCTTCGTCAAGGGCCGCCTGGACAAGCGGGAGGACGTCGCCAAGATCATCGCCATGGAGGTCACCGCCCCCGACCTGACCCAGGAGGCCGGCGGCCCGCTGCTGGTCAGCCTGGCCCTCAACCGCTGCACACCGCCGCTGGTGGGCCGGTTGAAGGAGGTCCTGACCACCCATCCGGGCACCACCGAGATCCACCTTCAGGTCCACAACGGGTCGAGGACCACGGTGCTGCGCCTGGACGACCGCCTGCGGGTCTCCCCCTCTCCGGCGCTGATGGGCGACCTCAAGCAGCTTCTCGGCCCCGCCTGCCTCGGCGCCTGACCCTTCTTCCGGCCCGCGCGGCGGGGTCAGCGGCCCCAGGGCAGGTTCAGCCAGCGGTCGATCATCCTGGCGTGGCGGCGGTGGCGGTGCCGGTGGCCGTCGCGGAACCGGTGGTGGCCGTCGCGGAAGTGGCGTCGCCACCGGCGGCCCTCGCCGCGGTGGTGCCGCCCCTCACCGCGTCCGGCCTCCGCCTCCTCCAGGCCGGGGGTGTGCCCGCCGCCGAAGCGCGACATGTCCGGCCGGCGGAAGGGGGTGGGCGAGGTGTCGCGCAGCGCGCGGGACATGGAGTCCACCCAGATGGGCCCGGGCAGCGACGCCCCCTGCACGCTGCCGTAGTGGGTGCCGCCGATGGTCACCCCGCGCAGCGGGTAGCGGTAGGAGCCCCGGATGTCGCCCACGCTGACCGCCGCCGCCAGGTCCGGGGTGTACCCGGCGAACCACGCCGAGGTGTAGCCGTTGTTGGTGCCGGTCTTGCCCGCCGCGTCGCGGCCGATGTCCTGGCCGCGCATGGTGCCCTTGTGGAAGACGCCGCGCAGTACGTGGGAGACCGCGTCGGCGACGTCGGGCTCGATGGCCTGGGAGCAGTCCGGCGGTACGCGGGTGGCCCGCCCGCCCGGCTCGGCGATCTCGACGATCGCCATCGGCCGGCAGTACCTGCCCCTGGCGCCGAAGGCGGCGAAGGCCGCGGCGACCGTCACCGGGTCGACCTCGTTGACGCCGAGCGTGAACGTCGGCACCTCGCGCAGCGGCGTCCCGTCGGCGCGCTTGACGCCGAACCTGCGGGCGGTCCGCACCACATCGCACAGCCCGACCTTCTGCTCCAGCATCATGTAGAAGATGTTCACCGACTTCCAGGTGCCGGTGGAGATGCTGTGCGGGCCGCCCTCGCCCTCGCCGCTCGCGTTGTGGATCACGGTGCCGGGGTCGTTGACCGGGTTGCCGTGACAGTCGCGGTAGCCGTACCCGGCGACGAACGACCCGGGTGTGTCGAAGCCCTCGTCGAACCGCCAGCCCTCGGCCAGCGCGGTGGCCAGCGTGAACACCTTGAACGTCGAACCCGCCTGGAGCCCCTGCCCGCCGCCGTGCGCGATGTCCGCCGGCAGGTTGTAGGTGGTGTGGTCGCCGTGCTTGCTGTTGCGCGGATTGCGGCCGTAGCGCTTGCTGGCCGCCAGCGCGCGGATCATGCCGGTGCCCGGCTCGATCATTGCCTCGGCCGCGACCTGGGCGTCGGCGGGGTTCACCTGCGCCGAGATCGCCTTCTCCGCGGCGCGCTGGACGCGCGGGTCCAAGGTGGTGCGCAGCACGATCCCGCCGTGCATCAGGCGGCGCTGGCGCTCGGCCCTGGTGTGCCCGAACGCGGGATTGGCCAGCAGCTCTTTCTGTACATACAGGCAGAAATAGGGCGAGGAGCTTTCCGAGCAGCCGCCCGGCTCGGGGCGCAGCCTGATGCCGAGCGCCTCCCGCCGCGCCTCCGCGGCCCGCGCCGCGGTGATCATGCCGAGCCCGGCCATCCGGTCCAGCACCAGGTCACGGCGTTCCCGCAGGCGCTGCCTGCGGGTCGTCCCGAGCGCCGGGTCCGTCTCGTACGGCCGGCGCACCGCCCCCGCCAGCGTCGCCGCCTGCCCCAGCGTCAGCCGGTCGGCCGTGGTGGAGAAGAACCGCCGGGCCGCCGCCTCCACTCCGAACGCGCCCGCTCCGAAGTAGGTGATGTTGAGGTAGCGCTCCAGGATCTCGTCCTTGGTGTACTTCTTCTCCAGCGCCAGCGCGTACCGCAGCTCGCTGATCTTCCGGCGCAGGCTCGGCGCCCGCGCCCGCTGCCGCTCCTGCTCCGACTCCGCGGCCTCCACCAAGATGTTCTTCACGAGCTGCTGGGTGAGTGAGGAGCCGCCCTGCCGGATGCCGCCCGCCTGGGTGTTGGTGATCAGCGCCCGCAGCGTGCCCCGGACGTCGAGCCCGCCGTGCTCGTAGAACCTGGCGTCCTCGATGGCCACGATGGCCTGCCGCATCACCGGCGCCACCCGCGACAGCGGCACCGTGGTGCGGTTTTGGAAGTAGAACTGGGCGAACTGCCGGCCCCGGGCGTCCAGCAGGCGCGTGTGCTGGGCCAGCGGCACCTCGCGCGGCGCGGCCGGCAGCTCGGTGAAGGTGGCCGAGACCTGTTTGGCCGCGACCCCCGCCCCGCCCACCACGGGCAGCGCCAGCGCGGCGGCGAGCAGCCCGCCCAGCGCGCCCGCCATCGCCAGCTTGGCGAGCGCCCCCTGCCCGGCGGCCGGCGCCCCGTCCCGCCGCTTCCGCGCGGCCTTCCCCGACCTCACGTCAGGGTAGGTGCAACCAGCCGATCAGTGTCAAACGCCGCCCGCCGGAATCTTTACCTCGCGCTTCACTTCACCGGGGCCATTTCCCTGCTGATCTTCAGCCCGAGCGAGGCGAACTGCTCGAACGGCCGGTGGTAGCCCCGCTCGATGTGGTGGACCCCGCGCAGCGTGGAGGTGCCCTCCGCCGCGGCGGCGGCCAGCACCGCGGAGAACCCGGCGCGGATGTCGGGCAGCCGTACGTCCGCGCCGCGCAGCTTGGACACCCCGCGCACCACGGCGGAGTGCTTGGCATTGGTGTCGTGGTACCGGCAGGCGGGCCCGCCCAGGCACACGTCGAACACCTCGATCTCGCAGCCCATCTTCTGTAGCGCCGGCACGTAGACCAGGCGGTTTTCGAAGACCGTCTCGTGCAGCACGGACATGCCGTGGCTCTGGGTGAACAGCACCATCAGCGGGGTCTGCCAGTCGGTCATGAACCCCGGGTGGGTGTCGGTCTGCACGGCCGCCTGGCGCAGCCCGTCGGGGGCCGACGCCGACAGCCAGTCATCGGTGATGTCGACCTGCGCGCCCATCCGGGCGAGCGTGGTGATCGCGGTGACCAGGCGGTCCTGGGGACAGCCGTGGACCCGCACCTGGCCGCCGGTGATCAGCCCGGCCACCAGGTAGGAGAACGCCTCGATGCGGTCGCCGGCCAGCCAGGTGGAGGCGCCGCGCAGGCTCGGCACGCCCTCGATCACGATCCTGCGGTCGGGACTCAGCTCGATGCGCGCCCCCATCCGCTGCAGGAACAGCGCCAGCTCCACGACCTCGGGCTCCATCGCCGCGCCCTTGAGCACCGTCTTGCCCTCGGCGCGCACCGCCGACATCAAGATCGTCTCGGTGGCGCCGACGCTCGGGTAGGGCAGCTCGATCCGGGTGCCGTGCAGCGCCTTGGCCTTGGCGGTGATCCCGCTGTCGCCGACCTCGATCTCGGCGCCCATCGCGCGCAGCGCCTCGACGTGGAAGTTGACCGGCCGGCGGCCGATCGGGTCGCCGCCGACCAGCGGTACGAACGCCTCGCCCGCCAGATGCAGCAACGGCCCCAGCATCAGGATCGGAATCCGGTTGAGACCGGTGAACGCCGCCGGGACCTGCGGCTGGATGACCGGGCCCTGCGAGATGGCGATCTCGCGTTGGGTGATCTCCACGTTCATCCCGAGCGCCCGGAGCATCGCCGCGGTGATCTCCACCTCGCCGACCTCGGGCGCGTTCTGGATCGTGCTCTCCCCCGTGCCGAGCATCGCCGCGACCATGTGCTTGGACACGGCGTTCTTGGACCCCCGGACCTCCACGTCGCCCCGCAGCGGCCCGGAGGGCTCGATCAGCCAGACCTCTTCTTCGTTCACGGGCCAAAGCCTAGCGAAGCGGCTCTCGTGGGCCCCGTGACCGTCGGCGGGCTTCTGTAGCATCGGAGGAATCCAACCAAAAGGGGGCCCTCCTTGCGGGAGTTGCGGGACTTCGCCGGAACCGTGCTCGTGCTGGCCGTGCTGGGTGTCGCGGCGGGGGTGGTCTGGTCGCTGGTCGCGCCGCGCGCGCCGTACGTCGCGCTGGACGGCGGACCGGCCCTCGCCGATCCGTCCACGCAGGCTCTCGTCGCCGCCGACGGGTGGTTCGCGGTGATCACCGGCGCGGTGGGGCTCGCGGTGGGGCTGGCGGGGTTCGTGTTCTCGCGGGGGCGTTCGCCGTCCGTGCTGGCGGGGCTCGCGGGCGGCGGGCTGGTGGCCGCGTTCCTGGCCCGCTGGATCGGCGGCGTGGTCAACCTCGGCACCGCGCACGTCGCGGCGCCGGTCGCGGGCGGGCCCGCCGTGCCGGGGGCGCTGGAGCTGACCGCGCCCGGCGTGCTGGTCGCCTGCCCGCTGCTGGCCGTCGGCCTGTACGGCCTGCTCCTGGGCCTCGGCCTCTACCGCGACGACGAGCCCCCGCTGCCCCCTCCGCCGCCCCTGTAGGCCCCTGCGGCCGGGCGCGGTGGTCCGGTCAGCCGAGCAGTGGCGGGCGGCGGGCCGCGTGCCCGGTGGCGGCCTCGAACGCCGCCGCCGCCCGCAGCACCCCCGCGTCGCCGTACGGGCGGCCCACGAGTTGCACCCCCACCGGCAGCCCGCCGGGCGTGAACCCGCACGGCACCGACGCCGCCGGCGCGTGCAGCACGCTGATCCAGTACGCCGACCGCATCCACGCCAGGTAGTCCGGCATCGGCACCCCCGCCACCACCGCCACGTGCGGCTGCTCCACCGGGAACGGCGGCACCTGGCTGACCGGGGCGATCAGCAGGTCGTAGTTCGCCCAGAAGGCGCTCATCCTGCGGAACAGGCCGGTGCGCAGCCGTTCGGCCCTGGCCACGTCGGCCGCGGTCAGCGCGCGCCCGGCCGTGACGTTCCAGCGCACGTTCTCGGCCAGCTCCGACTGCGGCAGCTCCCCGTAGGCGAGCGCGTAGTACCACGCCCGGTAGATCCGGAAGGCGTCGTCGGCGGCGGAAAGGTCGAGGTCGACCCGTTCGACCCGCGCGCCCAGCCGCTCGAAGACCGCGGGCGCCCGCGCGGTGATCGCCGCCGTGTCCGGGTCCACCGGAAGCCCGCCCAGGTCGGGGCTCCAGGCCACCCGCAGGCCGGCCAGGCCGTCCGGCGGCGCGGTGGACAGCCCGGTGGACAGGGCCGCGAACTCCGACCCGTCGCCGGGCAGGGTCAGCGGCGAGGACTGGTCGAACCCGGCGATCACGCCGAGCAGCAGGGCGAGGTCGCCGACCGTCCGTGCCATCGGGCCGCTGACGCCCAGGGTGTACCAGGCGGCGGTGGCCGCGGCGGGGGAGGGGACCAGGCCGGGGGTCGGCCGCAGCCCGGTCACGTTGCAGAACGAGGCCGGGTTGCGCAGCGAGCCGCCCATGTCGGAGCCGTCGGCGAGCGGGACCATGCCGGTGGCCAGCGCCGCCGCCGCGCCGCCGCTGCTGCCGCCCGCGCTCCTGGCCGTGTCGTAGGGGTTGCGGGTGGCGCCGAACACCGCGTTGACGGTGTGCGAGCCGGTGCCGAACTCGGGGGTGTTGGTCTTGCCCACGGTGATCGCGCCGGCCGCGCGCATCCGCCGTACGATCACCGCGTCCCGGTCGGGCACGTGGTCCTCGTACAGACGTGAACCGTAGGTGGTGCGGATGCCCGCGGTGTCCACCAGGTCCTTGTGCGCGACCGGCAGCCCGTGCAGGGGCCCGCGCAGGTGACCGGCCGCGAGGTCGGCGTCGGCCTTGGCGGCCTCGGCCAGCGCCTGGTCGGCCACCAGCGTGACGATGGCGTTGACCGTGCCGTTGACCCGCTCGATCCGGCGCAGGCACGACTCCACCAGCTCGGCCGCGGTGATGTGGCGCTCGCGTACCAGCCGGGCCGCCTCGACGGCGGTGAGGTCGCAAAGTCCGGTGTCGCTGCTCATGGCGGGCTCAGGCCGCCTTGGCGATGGCGGCGGTGACACCCCCGGTCAGCTCGACGAGCACGGACGGGGCGGTCTCGATCTGCAGGCCCCTGCGCCCCGCGGAGAAGTAGACCGTCTCGAACGCGAGCGCCGAGGAGTCGATCACCGTGGGCAGCCTCCTGCGCTGGCCGAGCGGGCTGATGCCGCCCACCACGTATCCGGTGACCCGCTCGACCTTGCCGGACTCGGCCATGGCCGCGCGCTTGCCGCCGAGCGCCGCCGCGAACGCCTTGAGGTCCAGCTTGCCCGCCACCGGCACCACGGCGACCGCCAGGCCGTCGTCCACCTCCGCGACCAGCGTCTTGAAGATCCGCTCGTACGGCACGCCGAGCGCGTCGGCGGCCTCCTCGCCGTACGCCTGAGCGCCGCTGTCGTGCTCGTACGGGTGCAGGGTGAAATCGGCCTTGGCCTGTGTCAGCGCCACGGTGGCCGGGGTTCCCTGCCCGCCCTTGCTCTTGCTCCTGCCCACAGGGAGAGCCTAGGGGAAGACCAAAGATCTACTTTGTAAAGGCCGAGGGACGGGTGTCCATCAGGTGGACAGAACGAGTTTCGTCTTGCGCACTCCGTAAACTGGTGAGGTGATTTCCCGTATCGATTTGCGCGGGGGGCTCCCGAGAGACCTCCGCGCCGTGCTGCCCCGCGCCGAGCTCGACGTCGAGGCCGCCCTTGCCAAGGTGCGGCCGATCTGCGATGACGTGCGTCATCGTGGCGTGGCCGCGATCCGGGAGCTCACCGCGCGCTTCGAGGGCGTGGAGCTGACCTCCACGCGCGTCCCCGTCCAGGCCCTGGCCGACGCGCTGGCCGCCCTCGACCCCAAGGTCCGCGCGGCCCTTGAGGAGTCCGTCCGCCGCGCCCGGCTGGTCCACCGCGCCCAGCGGCGGACCGATGTCACCACCCAGGTGGTGCCCGGCGGCACGGTCACCGAGCGCTGGGTGCCGGTCGAGCGGGTCGGCCTCTACGTTCCGGGCGGCCGGGCGGTCTACCCGTCCAGCGTGGTCATGAACGTCGTGCCCGCCCAGGAGGCCGGGGTCGGCTCCCTGGCGGTCACCAGCCCGGCGCAGGCCGCGTTCGGCGGCCTGCCGCACCCGTCGATCCTGGCCGCGTGCGCGCTGCTCGGCGTCGACGAGGTCTACGCCGTGGGCGGCGCCCAGGCGGTCGCCATGTTCGCGTACGGCACGCAGGAGTGCCCGGCGGCCACCATGGTCACCGGCCCGGGGAGCATCTGGGTCGCGGCGGCCAAGCGGCTGCTCAAGGGCCGGATCGGCATCGATTCGGAGGCCGGCCCCACCGAGATCGCCATCCTCGCCGACCGCACCGCCGACCCGGTCCACGTCGCCGCCGATCTGATCAGCCAGGCCGAGCACGACGTGATCGCCGCCGCGGTGCTGGTCACCGATGACGAAGATCTGGCCGCCCAGGTGGAGAAGGAGCTGCCCGCGCAGGTCGCCGCGACGCGGCACGCCGAGCGCGTCACCGAGGCCCTGTCCGGCCGGCAGTCCGGCATCGTGCTCGTCTCGGGCATCGACGACGGCATCGCGGTGGTCGACGCCTACGCCGCCGAGCACCTGGAGATCCAGACCGCCGACGCCGCCGCGGTCGCCGCCCGCGTGCGCAACGCTGGGGCGATCTTCATCGGCCCCTACTCCCCGGTCTCGCTGGGCGACTACCTGGCCGGCTCCAACCACGTGCTGCCCACCGGCGGGTGCGCCTGCCACTCCTCGGGCCTGTCGGTCCAGTCGTTCCTGCGCGGCATCCACGTTGTGGAGTACGAGCGCGAGGCGCTGGCCGAGGCGGCGGCCCATGTGTGCACGCTGGCCGACACCGAAGACCTGCCCGCCCACGGCGCCGCGATCCGCGCCAGGTTCGACTGGGAGCTGCCCTCGTGACCTCGCTTTCCGACCTGCCGATCCGTGAGGATCTGCGTGGCCGCTCACCGTACGGCGCGCCGCAGATCGAGGTGCCGGTCCGGCTCAACACCAACGAAAACCCCTACCCGCCGTCGCCGGAGCTGGCCGACGACCTGGCCCGGGCGGTGCGCGAGCAGGCGGTCGGCCTCAACCGCTACCCCGACCGCGACGCGGTGGAGCTGCGCGCCGGGCTCGCGGGGTTTCTCGGGCACGGCCTGTCCGGCGACCGGGTGTGGGCGGCCAACGGGTCCAACGAGGTGATCCAGCAGATCCTTCAGGCGTTCGGCGGGCCGGGGCGCACGGCGCTGGGCTTCGAGCCGTCCTACTCGATGCACCCCATCCTGACCAGGGGCACCGCGACCGAGTGGATCTCCGCCGCCCGTGAGGACGACTTCGGCATCGACGCCGGCAAGGCGGTGGCCGCGATCGAGGAGCACCGGCCGGACGTGGTGTTCCTCACCTCGCCCAACAACCCCACCGGCACCGCGCTGCCGCTTCCGGTGATCGAGCGGGTGGCCGCCGCCGCGCCCGGCATGGTGGTGGTCGACGAGGCGTACTTCGAGTTCGCCCGTACCGGCACGCCGTCGGCGCTGACGCTGCTGCCCGGCAACCCGCGGCTGATCGTGACGCGCACGATGTCCAAGGCGTTCGCGATGGCCGGCACCCGGCTGGGCTACCTGGCCGCGCACCCGGCGGTGATCGAGGCGCTGCTGCTGGTCCGCCTGCCGTACCATTTGTCGTCGTTGACGCAGGCGGCGGCGCTGGTCGCGCTGGCCCACCGCGCGGAGTTGCTGGGCACGGTCGACCGGTTGCGCGCCGAGCGTGACGCGACGGTGGCCTGGCTGCGCGGCAAGGGCCTGACCGCGGCCGACTCCGACGCCAACTTCGTGCTGTTTGGGCGGTTTCCCGACCGGCGCGCGGTCTGGGAGGCGCTGCTGGCCCGCGGAGTGCTGGTCCGCGAGCTGGGGCCGCCGGAGTGGCTGCGGGTTTCGATCGGGACGGGTGAGGAGATGGCGGCCTTCCGGGCCGCCATGGAAGGCGCCGTGATGGAGGGGGCTGCATGAGGTTCGGCCGGGTGGAGCGCACGACCAAGGAGACCTCGGTGCTGGTCGAGGTCGGCCTGGACGGCACCGGGCGGGTCGATGTCGCGACCGGGGTGGGGTTCTTCGACCACATGCTCGCGCAGCTCGGCAAGCACGGGCTGTTCGACCTGACCGTGAAGACCGAGGGCGACCTGCACATCGACTCCCACCACACGATGGAGGACACCGCGCTGGCGCTGGGCGCGGCGTTCCGCGAGGCGCTGGGCGACAAGTCCGGCATCCGGCGGTTCGGTAGTGCGTCGTGCCCGCTGGACGAGTCGCTGGCCCAGGTCACCGTCGACCTGTCGGGCCGGCCCTACCTGGTCCACAACGAGCCGGCGGGCATGGCCCCGATCATCGGCCGCGACTACGACACCACCATGACCAGGCACATCCTGGAGTCCCTGGTGGCCCAGGCGGCGATCTGCCTGCACGTCCACGTCCCCTACGGCCGCAACGCCCACCACATCGTGGAGGCCCAGTTCAAGGCGCTGGCCAGGGCCCTGCGCGAGGCGTCGGAGCGCGACCCGCGGGCCACCGGGGTGCCCAGCACCAAGGGCGTCCTGTGACGAACAACTGGACCGCCGCGGTGATGATGTTCGTCGGGCTGTTCCTGATCGGCGGGGTCGTCTCCTTCTTCAAGCAGGGCATGAGGCTCTTCGCCGTGGTGCTCGGCGTCGGCGCGGCCCTGGCGATCACGGCGGGGGTGCTGTGGTGGTGAAGGACGTCGTCGTCCTCGACTACGGCTCGGGCAACCTGCGCTCGGCCGAGCGCGCGCTGGCCCGGGCCGGCGCGAAGGTGACGGTCACGGCCGACTACGACGCGGCGCTCAACGCCGACGGCCTGGTGGTGCCGGGCGTCGGCGCGTTCGCCGCGTGCATGGCGGGCCTGACCGGCGTGCAGGGCGACCGGCTGGTCGCCCGGCGGCTGGCGGCCGGGCGTCCGGTGCTGGGCATCTGCGTCGGCATGCAGATCCTGTTCGAGGAGGGCGTCGAGCACGGCGTGCACACCAAGGGCTGTGGCGAGTGGCCCGGCACGGTGGAGCGCCTGTCCGCGCCGATCCTGCCGCACATGGGCTGGAACACCGTGACCGCGCCCGAGGGTTCGGTGCTGTTCGCCGGGCTGCCCGCCGACACCCGGTTCTACTTCGTCCACTCCTACGGCGTGCGGCACTGGGAGCTGGCCGCCGGGCCGGGGTTCGCCGACCCGCTGGTGACCTGGTCCCGGCACGGCGAGCCGTTCGTCGCCGCGGCCGAGAACGGCCCGCTTTCCGCCACCCAGTTCCACCCGGAGAAGTCGGGAGACGCCGGGGCGGCGCTCCTGGCCAACTGGGTCGGTTCGCTCGGCTGAGCGTGCGATGAGGCGAGCGTGAGCAAGGAACGGGCCAGGCGCCGGGCCGAGCGGGAGGCCGAGCGCGAACGGCAGGCCGCGGTGCGCGCCCAGCGGGAGGCCAGGCTGGCCCGCCGCCGGGAGCGGCGCGGCAGGCTGCTGGCCGCGCTGCCCCGCCGGGTGCGGGTGGTCAGGCAGGGCGGTCTGCTCGCCCGCCGCCAGCGCGCCCAGAACGCGGTGTTCCTGGCGCTCTTCCTGATCGTCCAGGTGCTCGCCTGGCTGCTGTTTTCCGCCTGGGCGGCCCGGCTGGGCGTCCTGGTGCTGTCGTTGCTGATCGTCCCGGTGCTCGTCACCCTCGTCTTCGACCGGAGGTCGTGAACATAATGTCGTCGCTGGTGCTGCTGCCCGCCGTAGATGTAGCGGACGGCCAGGCCGTGCGCCTGGTGCAGGGCGAGGCCGGGACGGAGACGTCCTACGGTGATCCGCTCGCCGCCGCGCTGGCCTGGCAGGAGGCCGGGGCGGAGTGGGTCCACCTGGTCGACCTCGACGCGGCCTTCGGGCGGGGCTCCAACCGCGAGCTGCTGGCCTCCGTGGTGGGCGCGCTGGACGTCCAGGTCGAGCTGTCCGGCGGGATCAGGGATGACGAGTCCCTGGCCGCGGCCCTCGCCACCGGGTGCCGCAGGGTCAACGTCGGCACCGCCGCGCTGGAGGACCCCGTCTGGTGCGCCAAGATCATTGCCGAGTATGGCGACCGGGTGGCGGTCGGCCTCGACGTCCGCGGCACCACCCTGGCCGCCCGCGGCTGGACCCGCGAGGGCGGTGACCTGTGGGAGGTACTGGACCGGCTGGAGTCGGAGGGCTGCTCCCGCTACGTGGTCACCGACGTCACCAAGGACGGCACGCTGCGCGGCCCCAACGTCGAGCTGCTGCGCCAGGTGTGCGCGCGCACCGACCGGCCGGTGATCGCCAGCGGCGGCGTCTCCTCGCTCGACGACCTGCGGGTGCTGTCCTCGCTGGTCCCCGACGGGGTGGAGGGCGCGATCGTCGGCAAGGCGCTGTACGCGCGGGCGTTCACGCTTCCCGAGGCCCTCGCCGCGGTCGCCGCCTGACGTGGCGCGCCGGGTACGCTGGGTGACGGACGAACGGGAAGGAGTGGCCGGGTGAGCGTCGCGGTACGCGTGATCCCCTGCCTGGACGTCGATGCCGGACGGGTGGTCAAGGGGGTCAACTTCACCGGCCTGCGCGACGCCGGAGACCCCGTCGAACTGGCCGCGCGCTATGACGCCGAAGGCGCCGACGAGCTGACGTTCCTCGATATCACGGCCTCGTCGGGGGAGCGGGAGACGATGTTCGACGTGGTCCGCCGGACCGCGGAGCAGGTCTTCATCCCGCTCACCGTGGGCGGCGGCGTCCGCGCCGTGGCCGACGTGGACCGGCTGCTGCGGGCGGGCGCGGACAAGGTCGCGCTCAACACCGCGGCCGTGGCCCGGCCCGAGCTGCTGACCGAGGCCTCCCGCCGGTTCGGCGCGCAGTGCGTGGTGCTGTCGGTCGACGCCCGGCGGGTGGTGGACGGGCCGCCGACGCCGAGCGGCTTCGAGGTGACCACGCACGGCGGGCGGCGCGGCACCGGCATCGACGCCGTGGAGTGGGCCAGGCGCGGCGAGGAGCTGGGCGCGGGGGAGATCCTGCTCAACTCGATGGACGGCGACGGCACCAAGGCCGGCTACGACATCGAGATGCTGCGCGCGGTCCGCGCGGTGGTCTCGCTGCCGGTGATCGCCAGTGGCGGCGCGGGCGACCTCGCGCACTTCCCACCGGCCGTCGAGGCCGGGGCCGACGCGGTGCTCGCCGCCAGCGTGCTGCACTTCGGCCAGCTCAAGATCGGCGACATCAAGGAGACCCTGCGCCGGGCGGGCCACCCGGTCCGCTGAGCCGGGAGCGACCCCCGAACGGCTGACAGCCGATCGGCCGTCATGCGCCCGCCGTGCCCCGCGGTGCATCCTTGGGGAGCGGAACGGGCAGGAGAGGATCCGCGGGAGGGCAAGGCGGGCAACGGATGGGCACTGCGCGCCCGCCGCAGCGGATCCGTCTCCTGTCCCGTTCGGCGTGATGATCGGGTTCAGTGGGTGTTCGGGCCGTATGCGGGTGGGTGTGCCCTGGGGTGCTTTCTGGTGGAGCAGGGTGGGCGGCGGCGGGTTCGGCTCCTGTCCCGTTCGGCGTGATGATCGGGGCTCAATGGGCGTAGACTGAGTTCCGCCCATCCCCCCGCCGAAGGTGCGCGCGGTTTGCCCATGACCGCCGGTCTCCTGTTCCGCGACACGGAGAGCCGCACCCCCGCTCGCGCGGCGCTGAACCGCGTCATCGCCGTGTGCGGCGCCGTCATGCGCGGCGCCGAGGCCCTGCTGGCCGCCGCCGCGGGCCTGCTCGGCGCGCTCCCCCCGGTCTCGCTCGCCTGGCTGTCGTCGGTGCTGGTGTGCAATCTGCTCTGGACGTCGGCCTTCGTGTGGGCCGCGCTGCGGTACGGCCTGCGGTCCTGGCTGGTCGCCGGGGAGATCGCCGTCGCCTGCGTGCTGTGCCTGGTCCAGGGGCGGCTGCTGGTGCCGCAGGTGGCCATGGCGGGGGCGAGCTGGGTCGCCGTGCTGGCCACGATGACCATCCTGATCGCGGCGATGGCCTGGCGGCCACACGCGGCGGTGCCGGGCGGGCTGGCGGTGGCGCTGGCCCATCTGACCGGGGCGCAGCTCGCCGGGTTCGGCGGTGGCGTCGTCACGGTGGGCATCCACTGCGTCCAGATCACCGCGGGGGTCACGCTGATGACGCTGCTGCGCCGTTCGGCCGACCTGGCCGACGCGCTGCTCGCCCGCTCCAGGGAGGCCGCCAAGGCCGACGCCGTGCAACGGGCGCGGCGCGCCGACGAACGCGGCCAGTACAGCCGGGTCCACGACACCGTGCTCAACACCCTGACCACGGTCGGGGCGGGCGGCGTCGAACGCACCTCGCCGACGCTGCGCCGCCAGGCCGCCGCCGACCTGCGCGAACTGGAGCGCATCGCCCGGGACGCGGCCCCGCCCGGCGGCCCGGCCCGCCTGGACGAACGCCTGGCCGCCGTCGCCGCCGGGGCCGCGCCACGGGTCGAGACCGACCTCGCCCCCCGTACGGTGCCCGGCCACGTCGCCGACGCCTTCGCCGGAGCCTGCGCCGAGGCCCTGACCAACGTCGCCCGCCACGCCGGCACCGACACTGCCCGGCTCCGCCTCACCGACGACGCCGGCCGCGTCCTGGTGGAGATCACCGACACCGGCCACGGCTTCGACCCGGCGACCACCCCGCCCGACCGGTACGGCCTGCGCGGCTCGATCATCGCGCGAATGGAGTCGGTGGGCGGCGGCGCCCGCGTGGAGTCGAGCGCGGACGGTACCCGCGTGTTGTTGTGGTGGTCGCCGTGAGTGATGGCGTGTGCGGTTCGGTCGTTACGCGGATGGAGTCAGGGGGTGTGGACTCGGGCTGCGGACGGCGCTCGAGTCCTGCTGTGGTGGTCGGACGGCGTGCGCGGTTCGATCATCGCGCGAATGGAGTCGGTGGGCGGCGGCGCCCGCGTGGAGTCGAGCGCGTAGGGCACTCGTGTGCAGTCGGGTGCGGACGGCAGCCGCGTGTTGTTTTGGTGGTCGTCGTGAGTGATGGCGTGTGCGGTCCGATCATTACGCATGGGGTCGGTGGGTGGCGGCGCTCGTGTGGAGTTGGGCGCGTTGGGCACTCGTGTGCCGTTGTGGTCGTCGCTGTGGGCGATGACGTGTGTGGCTTGGTCGTCGCGCAGGGTGGGGTCGGGCGCGGGTGGCACCTGTGTGGTGTTGTGGTGGTCGCCGTGGTTGATGGCGTGCGCGGTTCGGGCGTCGTGCGGGTGGGGGCGGGGGGCGGTGGCACTCGGGTGTTGTCGGGGTGGTCGTCGTGAGTGATGATCCGGCGATTCTGGTGGCCCAGCGGTACGGCCGGGGGGCGACGGCCGCTGTTGTGGTGATCTTCGCTTGCTGGCACGCCGGTTTCGACCTGGCCGCCACGGTGATCAGTTGGGAGGTCTATCGGCTGCCGCTGCTCGTGGCCGGTGCCTGGGTGGCCTTCCTGGTCATCGGGGTGGTGGGGTCGATCGCGCTGTACCGCTCCGAGCGGCCGATCCGCGGCGTGTGGGCCTACGCCGGCGCCGCGCTCGCGGTGGCGGCGGCGGTGCTGGTGGCGTGCCCGCCCGCCGAGGTGGTGCAGCTCGCCGACTGGGGCTGGGTCTCGGTCGCCTGGCTCGGCCTCATCCTGTTCTGGCGGCGCACGCACCACCTGCGCGAACTGCTCCTGTTCCTGGCCCTCGACGCGATGATCGTGCTGGCCGGGATGGCGATCTACGACCGGCTCGACCGGATCTCCCTGGCGCTGTTCCTGATGGTGTTCTTCGGCGGTGTGACCCTGGCGGTCGGGGCCGGCGTGGCCGGGCACGGGCTGGTGGCCGCCGCGTCCTTCGCCGCCGAGCGGTCCGCCGAACAGGCCCGCGCCGAGACGGCCAGAGAGATCGCCGGCCAGGTCCACGCCGACCGGCTGCGCCGCTACGGCGCGGTCAGGCACGCCGCCGCCGACCTGCTGACCGCGCTGGCCGGGGGCGCCGACCCCGCCGACGAGCGGCTCAGGCGCGAGTGCGCGGCGGGCGGTGCCCGGCTGCGCCGGCTCATCTCCGAGACCGACGACGTGCCCGACCCGCTGTTGCGTACGCTGCGCGACCACGTGCTCGACGCCGAACGCCGCGACATCGTGGTCGCCCTTGAGCCGCCGGTCGGCACGATCCCCGAACTGCCCCCCGGCATACGCGGGGCGCTCGCCGACGCCCCGCTGCGGGCGCTGCGCGGGGCCCGTGCCGAAGCGCGTGTAACGATCTACGCGACCCCGCACGAAGTCATCGTCAGCGTGGTCGCCGACAGCGACGACCTCGCGATGCCAGGCGACGGTGGCGAGGTGGAGGTCACCCAGCAGAGGGAGGGAAGATCGCTGTGGGTTCAGAGCCGCTGGCCCGGCCGGTGACCCTGGCCGTGGTCGAGGACCACCCGGTGACCATCGACGGCATCCGGCTGTGGCTCGCTCGCGACCCGGCCCGGCGCGTGGAGCTGGTCGCCGGGGGCGCGACGGTCGACTCGGTACTGACCGGGCCGGGCGCGAGCGCCGACGTGCTGCTGCTGGACCTCGAACTCGACGGTGTCATGATCACCGACCGGGTGGCCGGGCTGTGCGCGGACGGGCGGCGGGTGATCGTCTTCTCCGGTCACCGGGAGCCGGACACGGTGCTGACCGTACTGGACGCGGGAGCGGCGGCCTTCATCGCCAAGCACGAGAGCGCCGACCACTGCGTGGAGACGATCGTGGCGGTCGCGCGCGACCGGCCGTACGTGACGCCGAGCATGGCCCACGCGCTGATCGCCGACGACCGCCCGCAACGGCCCCGTTTTTCCGAGCGCGAGCACCGGGCGCTGCTGCTGTGGTTCCAGTCGATGTCCAAGGCGTCGGTGGCCCGCCGGATGGGCATCAGCGAGGCGACCGTGCGGCAGTACATCGACCGGGCCCGGGTGAAGTACGCCAAGATCGGGCGGCCCGCGCCGACCAAGGCCGCACTGCTGGCCCGCGCGATCCAGGACGGCCTGATCCGCCCCGACGAGGTCGGGGAGTACCGCTCCTTCGCCGCCGAACGAGCAGCCGAATGAGCAGCCCAATGAGCAGCCGGATGAGCCGCCGGTCGCGCCGGGCCGGGGCCGGGCGGTCCTCAGAAGGCGCGGAAGTGGTGGTACAGCTCGAACGCCTGGTCCTCGGCGGCGAAGGCGGCGGCCTCCGAGCGCTTGACCGCGAGGTAGGCGTCGCGCCGCAGCGGGCCCAGGGCCTCCATGAGGAGCTCGTCGGCCTCCAGGGCGGCAAGGGCCTCCCCCAGGGTCGCCGGGAGGCGGTGGACGCCGAGGCGGGCCCGCTCGGCGGCGCTGAGCGTGTCCGGGTCGACTCCGACCGCCTCGCCCGGGTCCAGGCCGCGGCGCAGCCCGTCCAGCCCGGCGTGGATGACCGCGCCGAGGGCCAGGTAGGGGTTGGCCGAGGAGTCGGACGGCTTGAGCTCCAGGTTGACCGACCCGGGGGAGAGCGGGGAGCAGATCCGCACCGCGGCCTCCCGGTTGTCCAGGCCGTAGCAGGTGTAGGCGCTGGACCACATCCGGGGCGCGAGCCGCCGGAAGCCGTTGACGGTGCCGCAGGTGAGCGCGACCAGGGCGGGCAGATGGGCGAGCAGCCCGCCGATGAAGCGGTAGCCGATCTCGGAGAGCCCGTTGGGGTCGGCCTCGTCGGCGAACAGGTTGTCGCGCCCCTCCCGGTCCCACAGCGACAGGTGCAGGTGGGCGCCGTTGCCCGCCTGGTCGGCGATGGGCTTGGGGGCGAGCGAGGCCCACATCGACATCCGCAGCGCCACCCCGCGCACGGTCTCGCGGTAGATCACCTGGTTGTCGGCGGCGCGCAGGGCCGGCGCGTGCCGGATGGACAGCTCCTGCTGGCCGTGCCCCAGGTCCGGGTGGTAGTGCTCCACCCGAAGGCCCTGCGCCTCCAGCGCCTTGACCAGCGCGGACGTGTAGTCGTGGGCGGCGTTGAAGCCGGTCGTGGCGTAGCACAGGCTGTCGTCGATGGGGGCCAGGCGGTCCAGCGGGTCGCCGGGCAGCCGCCGGCCGAGCGTGAACTCCGGCTCGAAGGCGGCCATCAGGGTGTAGCCGGCGCCGGCCAGCGACTCGGCCGCCCGCCGCAGGAAGGCGCGTGGGCAGGCGTCCCACAGGGCGCCGTCGGGCAGACGCATGTCGCACAGCATGGACGCCGACCCGGGCGCGTACGGCAGCGGCACGAACGTCGAGGGGTCGGGGACGAGCCGGATCTCGCCCACCGGACCCATGCCCGCCACCGGCTGGAGCCGGTCGAGCATGTTCATCGCCATCATGGCCACCGTGTGGCCGATACCGGTGCCGAGGCGCTGGGCCAGGCGCGAACGCGAGGCCGCTTTTCCCCGGATCACCCCGCCGTGGTCGGCGTACAGGAAGCGGATCAGCTCGATGCCCTCGATCTCGGAACGCTCAAGGACCCGCCGGGCCGCCGGGTCCAGTGGCTTGATCTCGGTGACGCGCTGGCGATCTGTCATCCTGCCTGCGTAACACGTCGGCGGCTGCGGGGAAAGCACTACCGAGGGAGCGGCCCGCCGAGCCCTCCCCTAACGCCGGCGAACGCGCCGGTCAGGTGAGGATCTGACTGAAGAAAGTGGCCAATTGGTTCGCGCCGTTCATGATGCCGTCGAGAACGCCGTTGACGGCCGCCGCCGCCTGCGACGGTCTGCTGAACAAGTAGAAGACCACGAACGCGATACCGACGTACGTGAGCACCTTCTTGACCTGCATGGGGGGCCTCCTGCAGTCCAATCCCTGGCTTATATACCCGGTTTCGACGAGTTGCTCTCGGAAACTTGGGCGATCATAACCTTTCGGTCGGCCGCCACTCCGGCGCCACCCGCTCCCCGAAGCCCCCGTCGCTGCGAACCCTAACCCGCGCGGACGGCGCTTGTCGGCGTTGACTCGCCGGTGACGCCGCTGTCAGCGCGCTGTCACATCTTCGCGCCCGCCCCGGTGACCGTCATATGCCCAGGTCCGAGCCGCGCAGCCGGGCGATGTCGGCGGCCTCGCCGCTGAGGTCGACCCTCGCGTGGTCCATGCGGCCCGTGCAGAACATCAGCAACTCGGCCGCCGGGCCGGTCACCTCCACATGTGGGGCGTCGCGGTCGCCGCCCAGCGCGACCCCGCCGCCGAGCCGGTGCAGCACGACGCCGACCGGCGCGCGGCGCAGCATCAGGCGGGCCGTCTTGGCCAGCCTGCGCCACAGCGTCCGCTGCTGCTCAGGTGGCAGGTCACGAGGCTCCCAGCCGGGCTGGGCGCGGCGGACGTCCTCATGGTGGACGAAGAACTCCACCGTGTTGACCGCCTCGTCGGCGCCGGGGATGAGCCCGTACACGCCGCCCGGCCCCTGCCTGATCAGGTCGACCAGCCCCGCGTAGCCGTGCCTGGCCTTCAGCGACTCCTGGACGGAGGCGGTGTAGGGGGCCAGGGCCTTGATCGCGATGCCGCCCGCGGCGTCGAGCCGGCGCTCGCGCAGGACGAGGTGGGCGGCGAGGTCGAAGGTCGCCCAGCCCGCGCACAGCGTCGGCGCCTCGGGGCCGAGCCGGTCGAGGAGGTCGCTGAGCGCGGCGCGTTCCGCTCGGGCATGGCTCACATCTTGATCGTAACAACCGCCGCGCGTCCGGCGGCGCGCGGTGTCTGCGGGGGAGTTCCTGCTGTCCGACGGAATAAACGTGTCGGTAGTTCGTGATAGTGAGATAGACGGAAATTTCACACTAGATGCCTGCAGATAGTCGATCAGCCCTCGAAAGGACCCCCGTATCGTGGCGAGCAAGGTCACCACTGCCATCATGCGCGAGGGCCTCCAGGTCCTCTGGGTGGCCATCCGCACGGAGCCGGTCGTCTTCACCTTCGCGGTCCTTTCCAGCGCCGTCTACGGGGGCATGACGGTCGCCTCCGCGTGGGCGCTCGGCTGGGCCACCGAGCACGTCGTGCAGGAGGCGTTCGCGAAGGGGGACATCGCCGGCGGCGTGGTCGTCACGGGAATCCTGCTGATCCTCGGCACCGCGCTGCTCAAGGCCCTCGGCGTGGCCGGCCGGCGCATCCTGGCGGGCGTCATGCAATATCGCATGCAGGCCCGCTCGCGGCGCGGCGTCACCCGCCAGTACCTCAAGCTGCCGCTGTCGTGGCACCACCGCCATCCCACGGGCCAGCTCCTGTCCAACGCCGGCTCCGACGCCGAGGCCGCCTGGGCCCCGCTCGCCCCGCTGCCGATGGCCGTCGGCGTGATCGTCATGCTGTTCACCGCCGCCGTGAGCATGGTGTTCACCGACACGGCGCTGGCCGTCGTGGGCTTCCTGATCTTCCCGGCCATCGCCGTGCTCAACCTGGTCTACCAGCGCAGGCTGAGCCCGCTGGTCACCAAGGCCCAGCAGTTGCGCGCCGAGGTCAGCGAGATCGCCCACGAGAGTTTCGACGGCGCGCTGGTCGTCAAGACCCTGGGCCGCGAGGACCTGGAGACCGAGCGCTTCGCCGCCAAGGCGGGCGCGCTGCGCGACGCCAACATCGCCGTCGGCCGGATCCGCGGCCTGTTCGACCCCATGCTGGAGGCGCTGCCCACGCTCGGCGTGCTGGCCGTGCTGCTGGTCGGCGCGATGCGCCTGGAATCGGGCGCGATCACCGTCGGCGTGCTCGTGCAGGTGGCCTACCTGTTCACCCTGCTCGCCTTCCCGATCAGGGCGCTCGGCTGGGTGCTCGCCGAACTGCCGCGCAGCGTGGTCGGCTGGCGGCGTGTGCAGGCCGTGCTGGAGGCGACCGGCGCGATGGAGTACGGCAAGGCGACCTTCGGCGAGACGGCCGCCCCGGCCGCCCTCACCGTAGAAGGGCTCGGGTACGCCTACTCCGGCAGCCCCGTCCTGCACGATGTCGCCTTCGAGGTGCCCGCCGGTCGTACCGTCGCGCTGGTCGGGCCGACCGGATCGGGCAAGTCCACGCTGGCCCAGACGCTCGTGCGGCTGGTCGACCCCACCTCCGGAACGGTCCGGCTGGACGGCGTCGACCTGCGCGAGGCCGCCCCCGGCGAGGTCAGCCGCATCGCGGCGTTCGTGCCGCAGCAGACGTTCCTGTTCGACGACACCGTGCGCGGCAACGTCACGCTCGGCCTGCCCATCCCCGACGAGGACGTGTGGGCGGCGCTGCGGCTCGCGCAGGCCGACGGCTTCGTCAGCGCGCTGCCCGACGGCCTGGACACCAAGATCGGCGAGCGCGGCGCGACCCTGTCCGGCGGGCAGCGCCAGCGCCTGGCCCTGGCCCGCGCGGTGGCCCGCCGCCCCCGGATGCTCATCCTGGACGACGCGACCTCCAGTGTGGACCCCCAGGTCGAGGCCAAGATCCTGTACGGCCTGCGGGACGCCGCCGAGGCCGCCACGGTGATCGTGATCGCCTACCGGATGGCGACCATCGCCCTGGCCGACGAGGTGATCTACCTCGACCACGGGCGGGTCGCCGACCGCGGCACCCACGCCGACCTCATCGTCCACTGCGCCGGATACCGCGAGCTGGTCACCGCCTACCAGCGCGAGGAGGCCGAGCGCGAGGCCCTGGCAGAGCCCGGCCCGCCCGGCCCACCGGCCGCGTCCCGCTCCGATGACCCCGAGGAGGTCTCCGCGTGAGCGCCCTGCAGGGAGTCGAGCGTTCAGCGCTCGCCACCGTCCGGCGCGGGCTCGCGCTCACCCCGGAGTTCCGCAAGGGGCTCGCGGGCACGATCGCGCTCGCGGTGATCGCCACCCTCGGCAAGATCATCGTGCCGATCGCGGTCCAGCAGACCATCGACACCGGCCTGCGCGGCTCGGTCCCCGACCTGCCCTACATCCGCACCGCCGTACTGGTGTGCGCCGCCGCGGTCGTGGTCACCGCCGTCGCCGCCTACCTGATGAACCTCCGGCTCTACAAGAGCACCGAGTCATCGCTGGCGACCCTGCGGGTCCGCGGCTTCCGGCACGTCCACGACCTGTCCGTGCTCACCCAGAACACCGAACGGCGCGGCGCGCTGGTCTCGCGGGTCACCGGCGACGTGGACCAGATCAGCAACTTCATGCAGTGGGGCGGGATGATGATCATCGTCGCGCTGGGCCAGATCGTGGTCGCCAGCGTGCTGATGTTCGTCTACTCCTGGCAGCTCACCCTGCTGGTGTGGGCCACCTTCATACCGCTGTTCGTGATCCTGCCGCGCATCCAGCGCCGCCTGTCTCGGGCCTACACCCGCGTCAGGGAGCGCACCGGCGACATGCTGTCCGGCATCAGCGAGTCCGTCGTCGGGGCGGGCGTGATCCGCGCGCACAGCTCCGAGGACCGCACCGCCGACCGGGTGGACCGGGCCATCAACGCCACCCGCGCGGCCCAGACCCGCGCGCAGACCATCGTCGGCATCGTCTTCCCGCTGACCGAGATCGTCGGGGCCCTCGCCCTCGCCGCCGTGGTGCTGCTCGGCGTACGCCTCGGCCTGGACGGCGACATCACGGCCGGACGCCTGGTCGCCTTCCTGTTCCTGATCACCCTGTTCTTCGCGCCCCTGCAGATGGCCACCGAGGTCCTCAACGAGGCGCAGAACGCCATCGCCGGCTGGCGGCGGGTCCTCGGCGTGATCGACACGCCGCCCGACGTCGCCGACCCCGGCGAGGACGGCGTCACCCTGCCGCGCGGGCCGATCGAGGTGTCCTTCGAGTCGGTGGAGTTCGCCTACCCGGGCGGCAAGCCGGTGCTGAAGGACGTGACGGTGGACATCCGCCCGCGTACCCGCGTGGCCGTGGTGGGCGAGACCGGCTCGGGCAAGACGACCTTCGCCAAGCTCCTCACCCGCCTGATGGACCCGGTGTCCGGCCGGGTCCTGGTGGACGGCCAGGACCTGCGCCGGGTGCGCTTCTCCTCACTGCGTGAGCGCATCGTGATGGTCCCCCAGGACGGCTTCCTGTTCGACGGCACCCTCGCCGACAACATCCGGTACGGCAGGCCCGGCTCGACCGACGAGGAGATCCTGCTCGCCCTCACCGAACTGGGCCTGGCCGACTGGCTGGAGGGACTGCCCGCCGGGCTGGACACGCCGGTCGGCCAGCGCGGCGAGTCCATGTCGGCGGGCGAGCGCCAGCTCGTCGCCCTGGCCCGCGCCTACCTCGCCGACCCCGACCTGCTGCTGCTGGACGAGGCGACCTCCGCCGTGGACCCCGCCACCGAGGTACGGCTCGCGCGCGCCCTGGAGGGCGTCACGCGCGGCCGTACCGCGATCTCCATCGCCCACCGGCTGTCCACCGCCGAGGCCGCCGACGAGGTGCTGGTCTTCGACCAGGGGCGGATCGTCCAGCGCGGCCCGCACCGCGCGCTGGTCGATGAACCCGGCGTCTACGCGGGGCTGCACGCCTCCTGGATCTCGGCGGCCCGCTCCTGAGCGGACGGACCGCCGGGGGTGGAACGCCGCCCGAGGCAGGGGCACACTGGCCGGGTGATCAAAAAGCTGCGCCCCCACGCCTACGATGAGGCGATCTACGTCGGGCACTTCTTCCGTACGGGAGTCCCCGTCGTGATGGACCTCAGCGCCCTGCCCGACACAGAGGCCAGGCAGATGATCGACTTCGCCGCCGGTCTCGTGTGCGGGCGGGGCGGCGACATGGACCGCCTCACCGACCGGATCTTCCTGCTGCTGCCCGCGGCCCGCTGACCCGGGCGACCTGTTGAGAGACCGCGGGACCGGTGCGGCACAATTGGTGGCATGCCCCTTGACCCCGCCATCGCGGCCAGGTTGAAGCGCGACCCCGACGGGCTGGTGCCCGCCGTCGTCCAGCAGCACGACACCGGCGAGGTGCTGATGCTGGCGTGGATGGACGACGAGGCGCTGCATCGCACGCTCACCACCGGCCGGGCGACCTACTGGTCGCGCAGCCGCCGGAAGTACTGGGTGAAGGGCGAGACCTCGGGCAATCCGCAGTGGGTCAGGTCCGCCGCGCTCGACTGCGACGGCGACACGATCCTGCTGCGCGTCGACCAGGTGGGCGTGGCCTGCCACACCGGCGACCGCACCTGCTTCGACGCGGGCTCGCTGGCCGTGCCCGCCGCCGGATGAGCGCGCGATGACCGCCGACGGCCGGCGCGGGCTCACGATCTGGGTGGTCGCCTGCGCGCTCGGCGCGGGGCTGGCGCTGCTCGCCGCCGGACGCGACTGGGCCAGCGTGACCATGGGCGGCGTCGCGGGCGGCCCGGCGAGCACCGTGCCGGTGTCCGGTGGCACGCTGATCCCGGTCCTGACCCCGCTCGCGCTGGCCGCCGCCGCCTCCGCTCTGGCCGTGCTGGCCACCCGCGGCGCCTGGCGGCGCGTGGTGGGCGCGGTCCTGGCGCTGTGCGGGGCGGGCGTCGCCGTCGCCGCGGCGACCGGTGCGTCGGCCGCGTCGGGCCCGGCCGCGGCCGACGCCGCCGCGCGGGAGAGCGCGCTGGCGCTGAGCGGCCAGGCGGTCGCCCAGGCCGTCTGGCCCTGGCCGGCGGTCGCCCTGGCCGGAGGCGTGGTGCTGGCGCTCACCGGGCTCGTCGCGTGCGTGCGGGGCGGACGCTGGGCCGCCATGTCCGCCCGGTACGATCGCCCCGGATCACGGCGTGAGGCCGCCGCCTCCGGTGACCGCGCGATGTGGGACGCGCTCGACGAGGGCGTCGATCCCACAGCCGACCCCGTAAAGCACGACGAGGAGAAGTGATGGCCGGCAAGGACCCGACCAACGACCACGGCAGCCCGGCGGCGTGGACCACCGTGGTGATCATGCTGATCGGCACGACCGTGAGCGGCCTGGCGCTCATCTGGGACTCCCCGATGATCTTCTTCAGCGGCCTCGGCGTGGTGGTGGCCGGCGGGATCGTCGGCAAGGTCATGCAGATGATGGGGCTCGGCAAGCAGCCCGCTTGACCCGCTCTGGTCACAACTTTCCTGCAAAGCGGATTTTCCGCGCATTGGGCCGCCCGGTTCTCGCTACGCTTTCCGCGCGTACTCTCGCGTGACCTGATGGGCCGTCATGATCCTCATGGGCCGTCCGCCTTCAGATCACGATCGTCACCCTGACGGTCGTGGCGGAGGTCTCCCCCCGTGTGGAACGGTTTTCCAGCGGTCGCCGATTCGGGCGCACGGCCAGTGGAGCGCCGATCACCGAGGAGACCTTGATGAGCTACGGCCATGGCAGTGGCGGCTACCAGGACCAGCCGCCCTCTGACGGCTACGGGAACCAGCCCCCGTACGGCCAGGGGCAGCAGCCCGATCCGGGGTACGGCCAGCCTGGCGGCTACGGCCAGGGGTACGGCCCGCCGGGCGGCCAAGGGGCCGGCCAGGGATACGGACAGGGCCAGCCGCCGCCCGGCTACGGCGATCCGGGCGGCTACGGACAGCAGCCCGGTTACGGGTACGGACCGCCCGGCGGCGGCTATCCGCCGCCGCGCTCCAACAACGGCATGGCCATCGCCGCGATGATCGTGGGCATCGTCGGCCTGCTCAGTTGCGGCCTGCTGTCCATCATCGGCGTCGTGCTCGGGCACGTTTCGCTCAAGCAGATCGAGCGGACCGGCGAGGAGGGCCGCGGCATGGCCATCGCCGGCCTGGTGATGTCCTACATCGGCGTGGCGGTCGTGCTGGTCTACGTCGTGTTCATCGTCGGGATCCTCGGCTACGGGTTCTTCCTGTTCGACAACATGGCCGACTCGAGCACCTTCACCTCCTGAACGCGCCGGGCCGCCGGGTAGTGTGGGGGCGATGACGGAGGTCCGGCGGCCGATGGCCGCGCAGGGGGCGGGCGGGGGCCGGGGCGACCGCCTCCGGGCGGCGCTCATCCCCGCCGGCGCCGGGGCCGCCGCGCTGGCCGCGGTCGCCTACGTCGGGCTCGTCGATCCCGGTGAGCCCGGCCACTATCCGATGTGCCCCTTTCTGATGCTCACCGGCCTGTACTGCCCCGGCTGCGGCACGCTGCGCGCCGTACACGCCCTGGCCCACGGCGATCCGGTGGCGGCCCTCGGCCTCAACCCGCTGGCGGTCGTCCTGATCCCGCTCGCCGTCTGGTGGTGGGGGCGCTGGCTCGCCGGCGCGCTGCGCGGTGGCCCGTGGCCCGCCGTACGCGTACGTCCGGTCCTGCTGTGGATCGGGCTGGGAGTCACGCTCGCGTACTGGGTAGTGCGCAATCTTCCTTTCGCGGCCTTCCTGGCGCCGTGACCGGGCCCGGGTGTGACCGGCCCCACCCTGCGGCCGGTCGAGTGCGCGCAGGCCGATACCATCGAGCAAGCAAATCCGAGCTCCAAGGCGAGGAGATGGCATGACAGTGCTGGACGAGATCCTGGACGGGGTGCGCGCCGACCTTGCGGAGCGGCAGAAGGCCGTCTCCCTCGAAGACCTCAAGCAGCGCGCCGACCGCGCGCCGGCCGCCCGCGACGTCTTCGCGGCGCTCGGTGGTGACAAGGTCTCGGTGATCGCGGAGGTCAAGCGGTCCAGCCCGTCCAAGGGCGCGCTGGCCGCCATCGCCGACCCCGCCGCCCTGGCCGCCGACTACGAGGCCGGCGGCGCGCACGTGATCAGCGTGCTCACCGAACGGCGGCGCTTCGCCGGCAGCCTGGAAGACCTCGCGGCCGTCCGCGCCGCCGTCGACGTGCCCATCCTGCGCAAAGATTTCATCGTGTCCTCCTACCAGCTCTGGGAGGCCCGCGCGTACGGCGCCGACCTGGCCCTGCTGATCGTCGCCGCGCTCGACCAGAACGCGCTCGTGTCGCTGATCGAGCGGGCCGTGTCGATCGGTCTCACGCCGCTCGTCGAGGTGCACACCGAAGAGGAGCTGTCGCGGGCGGTCGAGGCGGGCGCGGGGATCATCGGGGTCAACACCCGTAACCTCAAGACGCTCGAAGTCGACCGCGACGTGTTCGCCGCGCTGGCGCCGAAGGTCCCCGACGGTATGATCAAAGTGGCCGAGTCGGGGGTCCGCGGCCCGCATGACCTGCTGGCCTATGCCAGAGCCGGGGCCGACGCCGTCCTGGTCGGGGAGAGCCTGGTGACCGGCAAGGACCCGAAGGCCGCGGTGGTGGACCTCGTCACCGCGGGGGCGCACCCTGCCACCCGGCTCGATCCGTCGCGCGCCGACAACCGACCTGAGAGGCATCAGTGACCGCACCAGAAGGATCCGTCCTCACGACCGCCGACCTGGCCGGAAACGCCGTGCTCGGTGACGATCCCGACAGCAACGGCAAGTTCGGGCGCTTCGGTGGCCGTTTCGTGCCCGAGGCACTGATCCCGGCGCTCGACGAGGTCGCGGCCGAGTACGCCAAGGCCAAGACCGATCCGGAGTTCCTGCGCGAGTTCGACCACCTGCTGCGCGACTACGCGGGCCGGCCGACGCCGATCACCGAGGTGCCGCGGTTCGCCGCGCACGCGGGCGGCGCGCGGATCCTGCTCAAGCGTGAAGACCTCAACCACACCGGCGCGCACAAGATCAACAACGTGCTCGGCCAGGCCCTGCTGACCAGGCGGCTGGGCAAGACCCGGCTGGTCGCCGAGACCGGCGCGGGCCAGCACGGCGTGGCCACCGCGACCGCCGCGGCGCTGCTCGGCCTGGAGTGCGTGATCTACATGGGCGCGGTCGACTGCGAGCGCCAGGCGCTCAACGTCGCCCGGATGAAGCTCCTGGGCGCGACCGTGGTCCCGGTGCACAACGGCAGCAAGACCCTCAAAGACGCCATCAACGAGGCGTTCCGCGACTGGGTGACCAACGTCGACCACACCCACTACCTGTTCGGCACGGTCGCGGGGCCGCATCCATTCCCCGAGATCGTCCGCGACTTCGCCCGCATCATCGGGGTCGAGGCCCGCCGCCAGGTGCTGGAGCGCTACGGCCGGCTGCCCGACGCGGTCGCCGCTGCGATCGGCGGCGGCTCCAACGCGATCGGGATCTTCCACCCGTTCATCGCCGACCGCGACGTCAAGCTGTACGGCTACGAGGCCGCCGGGCACGGCGTGGACAGCGGCGAGCACGCCGCCACCCTCTCCGCGGGCACGGTCGGGGTGCTGCACGGCTCGCGCACGTACGTCCTCCAAGACGACGAGGGCCAGACCATCGAGTCCCACTCGATCTCCGCCGGCCTCGACTACCCCGGGGTGGGCCCCGAGCACGCCTGGCTGAAGGACACCGGCCGGGCGACCTACGCGGGCATCACCGACGACGAGGCCATGGCCGCCTTCGCCCTGCTGGCCAAGACCGAGGGCATCATCCCGGCCATCGAGTCCTCCCACGCCCTGGCGGGGGCGCTCAAGCTCGGCCCGGAGCTGGGCCCCGAGGCGATCATCCTGGTCAACCTGTCGGGGCGCGGCGACAAGGACATGGGCACCGCGATGAGCTACTTCAACCTGTGACACCCGACTTTGAAAGGGGCGGGGCCGCCGCAGGCCCGGCCCGGTGAGAACGGACGCCATTCGATGACGCAATCCACGACGACCCTGGCCTCGGTGTTCGGGAAGACCCGCGCGGAGGGCAGGGCGGCCCTGGTCGGCTACCTCCCGGCCGGGTTCCCCACCAAGGAGGGCGGCATCGCCGCGGCCTCGGTCATGGTCGAGTCGGGCTGTGACGTGATCGAGATCGGCCTCCCGTACTCCGACCCGCTGATGGACGGCCCGACCATCCAGGACGCGGTGCACCGTTCCCTGACCAACCGCACCCGCATCGCCGACGTGCTGCGCACCGTCGAGGGCGTGGCCGCGACGGGCGCCGCCACCCTGGTGATGACCTACTGGAACCCGGTCGACCGCTACGGCGCCGAGCGTTTCGCCCGTGACCTGGCCGACGCGGGCGGGGCGGGCACCATCACTCCCGACCTCACCCCCGAAGAGTCGCAGGAGTGGCGCGAGGCGTCGGCCAAGGCCGGCCTCGACACGGTGTTCCTGGTCGCGCCGAGTTCCACGGAGGAGCGCATCGCGGCGGTGACCGACTGCTGTTCCGGGTTCGTCTACGCGGCCTCCCTGATGGGCGTCACGGGCGCCAGGGAGAGCGTCGGCTCGGCCGCCGAGAGCCTGGTCAAGCGCACCCGCTCGCACACCGAGCTGCCGGTCTGCGTGGGCCTGGGCGTCGGCACCGGCACGCAGGCCGCCGAGGTGGCCGGCTACGCCGACGGGGTCATCGTCGGCTCGGCCTTCTGCCGCCGCCTGCTCGACGCCCCCGACGAGGCGGCCGGGCTGCGGTCGGTGGGCGAGCTGGCCGCCGAACTCGCGGCGGGCGTACGGCGTAGCGGGCACTGACGGTAGCGGGCGCCCGCCCACACGGCGGCTCTTCGAGGGCCGCCTGAATCGCGTGACTTGCGGGTCTTTGCCGACGACAACGTAAGAACTTGCAGGTCTTACCCCACTCTTATGCGCCCCGTGATCTCATGACAACGGGTACTGTGCGCTTTCAGTCCGCCCGGTGCAAGGACCACCTCCCCTTTAGGAGACCATGGTGCTCGTGACATCAGAACCGTCCGCGTCGATCCGGTCGCGCACTGTCGCGCAGGCGCTACCCTGGGTGACGACCGTTGCTCGGCTGGTGGTCGCGGGCGTGCTGATCGTGGCCGGATGGCTCAAGATCGGCAACCCCGCGCTGTCGGTCCGGGCCGTCGAGGCGTACGAGCTGCTGCCGGGCGCCGTGGCGACCGTGGTGGGCTACGGCCTGCCTATCCTGGAGATAGTCGTAGGGGTGTTGCTGGTTGTCGGCCTGCTCACGAGGATCGCGGGAGCGATCTCCGCGCTGCTCATGCTGGCCTTCGTCATCGGCATCGCCTCCGCGTGGGCCCGCGGGCTGCGGATCGACTGCGGCTGCTTCGGCGGCGGCGGCGAGCTGGCGGCGGGAGTGGACCCCAACTACCTCTTGGAGATCGTCAGGGACTTCGGCATCGCGCTGCTGGCCGCCTGGATCACGATCCGCCCGCCCGGGCGCTTCGCGCTCGACTCCGCACTCGGGCTGGCGCCCGATCGCGAGCCGTACGACCGCCACGACGACGAGTGGGACGCCGAGGAGGCTCCCGATACTAAGGAGAACGGCTGATGGGTCGCAAGACCTCTGGTGACGCCGGAGCGCGCGAGCGCATCAAGGCCCAGCGTGAGGCCGACCGCAAGCGCGAACAGCGCAAGCGCGTCACCACCATCGTGGCCGCGGCGGCCGCCGCCGTGATCGCCGTGGGCGCGGGCATGTGGTACGCCGCGTCCAGCAGCCGGTCCGAGACCGCCACCACGGCGACCGCGCCGATCACCAAGCAGGCCGACGGCACGGTGGTGATGGCCAAGCCGGGCGTCGAAGGCCCGGTGCTCGACATCTACGAGGACTTCCAGTGTCCCGCCTGTCAGGCGCTGGAGGAGACCAGCGGCGCGACGGTGAAGAACCTCGCGGCCGAGGGCAAGGTCAAGGTCGTCTTCCACCCGATCACGATCTTCGGGACGGAGCCGACCAAGTCCAACTCGGTCCGGGCCGCCGCGGCGGCGCGGTGCGCCCCCGCCGGGCAGTGGCTGGCCTTCCACGACAAACTGTTCGAGGAGCAGCCCAGCGAGACCGTCAAGGGCTTCGAGCTGGCCGACCTCGTCAACTGGGGCAAGGACTCCGGCATCGAGGACCCGGCCTTCGAGAAGTGCGTGACCTCTCAGGAGCAGGCCAAGGCCCACCAAGACTACAGCAAGCAGGTGCTCGGCTCAGGCGTGATCAAGCGGGGCACCCCGACCGTGCTCCTGGCGGGCACCGAGCTCAACGACACGGCGTTCAAGCCCGCCGATCTTCGTCAAGCCGTTCTCAATGCCGCCGCCAAGTAGGCCCCCGACACGCTAATCTCACCTGACATGCCCCTCGCCTCGATTCCCAGCCCGTCCGAGGGCACCTGGTACCTCGGACCAATCCCGCTGCGGGCGTACGCGCTCTGCATCCTGCTCGGCATCATCGTCGCCGTCTGGATGGGCGAGCGCCGCTGGCGCGCCCGCGGCGGCGCCCCGGGCACCATCGTCGACCTCGCCGTGTGGGCCGTCCCCTTCGGCCTCGTCGGCGGGCGGCTCTACCACGTCATCACCGACTACCAGCTCTACTTCCCCGACCGGCCGATCGAGGCGCTCTACATCTGGAACGGCGGCCTGGGGATCTGGGGGGCCATCGCGCTCGGCGGGGTGGGGGTCTGGATCGCGTGCCGCCGCCGCGGCATCGCGCTCAGCGCGATCGCCGACACCCTCGCCCCGTGCATCGCCGTGGGCCAGGCCATCGGCCGCTGGGGCAACTACTTCAACCAGGAGCTGTTCGGCAAGCCCACCGATCTGCCGTGGGGGCTGGAGATCGACCCGGGCCGCGACGGCACGGTCGTCGGCGCGGACACCTACCACCCGACCTTCCTGTACGAGTCGCTGTGGAACCTCGCGCTGGCGTTCGTGCTGATCTGGGCGGGCAGGCGCTTCACGCTGCGGCACGGCCGGCTGTTCGCGCTCTACGTCGCCGGATACACCTTCGGGCGCTTCTGGATCGAGGGGCTGCGGGTCGATGAGGCCCACCACATCCTCGGCCTGCGGCTCAACCAGTGGACCTCGATCGTGCTCTTCGTGGCGGCGCTCGCCTTCTTCTGGCTGGCCAGGAACAAGACCGGCGAGGAGTCCCTGGGCGAGCCGCCGGACGAGACCGGCGACCCGGCGCACCCGGGCGACCAGGCCGACGAGGCCGACGACGAACCCGCCGCCACCGCCGCGGCCGGCAAGGCCGGCGACGGCGATTCCGATGACCCGGCGCATCCGAGTGACCAGGCCGACGCCGAGGAGAGCGCCGCGGCCGGCAGGGTGGGCGACGGCGATTCCGATGACCCCGCGCATCCGAGTGACCAGGCCGACGCCGAGGAGAGCGCCGCGGCCGGCGCGACCCCTGCCTCCGGGCGCGATGGCTCGCCCGACCCGGCGCACGACACCGACCAGGCCGACGCCGAGGAGGCGCGGGCCGCCGCCCGGGTCAAGGCCGAGGCGGACGAGGACGACTCGGTACAGGTCGGCACGGAGCCGGAGGCCGGCGCCAGATGACCGTGCGCGGTACACGCGGCTCGGCCGGGACCCACCGGCCGCGCCGCACCGGCATCGGCGCCTCGCCGGTGCCCGGCGAGTGAGCAGGGCCCCCGCGCGCAGGCGCCGCCGTGCCGCGCCACCGCGCCGCACCCCGCCACCATCGCCGCGCCGTACTCCACCTCCGCCGCCCCTGGAGGAGAACGCGCTGGCCCGGTGGGGGCTGGACCACCGCCAGCAGCGCATTCTGACGATCATCGCGGTGACCGCGGGAGTGATCATCGCCGCGGTCGCGCTCACCTACGCGGTGACCTCCCTCGGCGGCGGGGTCGGCGCAGGGGAGGCCGAATCGGCCACCGGCCCGGTGCAGGCCAGGCCGGACACCTACCACGGGTGGGCCTCGACCTCGGTGTTCACCCCGATCGCCGCGCGGACCACCGACACCCAGGCCCTCACCGTCAAGGAGGTCTTCGGCCAGAAGACCCTCAAGGCCGGGAAGATCAGCCTGAAGCTGGTGGCGACCAAGCTGGACGGCGACTGCGCCACCGCCGTGTGGGGCGCCCCGCTCACCGAACGGCTCGCCGCGGCGGAGTGCAGCCAGGCGCTGCGCGGCCTGTACGCGAGCGCCGACAACCGCTACGTCGCCCAGTACACGCTGTTCAACCTGCGTGACACCGAGGCCGCCAACACCCTGGTCCAAGACCTTGAGACCCTGCACCGGGGCGGCTGGGCCGCCGCGCTGCCCGCCGAGCGGGCCGCGATGCCGCGCGACGGGCACACCGAGGCCAGCGGGCACGCGATGGGCCACTACGCCGGGCTGGTGTGGATCGGCCGTGGCGACGGGGCCGAGCCTGCCGAGTCCGACGACTTCGTCACGCTCTCGCTGGCCGTGCGCGGCGTGGAGAAGTCGGTGTACCGCAGGATCGTGGCCGCCTCGGGCACGCCGACGCAGTAGGAGCCATGTCCCGCCGTACCATCGTGATCGCCGTGTCCGCCGTCTGCCTGCTCGCCGTCGCCGCGGGCCTGCTGGCCTGGTTCCTGGTCGATGACCCGCCGGGGGCCGCCGTGGTGCGCGGCGACCGCACCTCGGCGGTGTACGCGCCGATCGCCGCGCGGGCACAGGACCCGGCCCCGCTGACCGTGGCGGAGGTGTTCGCGGCGGGGCAGGTGCGCTCGGGCAAGGTGGTGATGAACCGGGGGGAGACCGATTTGCCCGGCGAGTGCGCCGAGGCGGTGTGGGGCGACGCGGTGACCGCGGCGGTGACCGGCTGCACGCAGGCGCTGCGGACGGGGTACGACACGCCGGACGGCCGGGTGGCCGGGCAGTTCATGATCTTCAACCTGGCCGACGCGGCGGCGGCCGACCGCCTGGTGGACGCGCTGGCCGGCCGTGCCGGGGGGTTCGTACGGCTCGCGCCCGGTGTGCCGGGCGACTTCGACGCGGCGCGCAGCCGCGCCCACGCGCGGGCCCTCGGCCACTTCGTGGCGGTGAGCTGGGCCGCGCCGCTGACCGGCGGCCCGGACACTGACCTCACCCGCCACCTGCTGGCGCTGGACACCCTCGGCCGGGCGGCGACCGCCCGCGTGGTGCGGGCCACCTAGCCCCGACCGGCACACCCCTTTCTCCGGCCACCGCGGCGGCGACGATGCCGCCGATGGCACCTGCCGGACATCGCGCCGGATGTTCGTGATGCCGACCTGATGGGCACTATTCCGGCAGGGTACGGTAACCTCTACCCACAATCGCAGCAGGGCCAACGTCGTCCCTCGCCTGTAGCCACCAGCAGACGAAGACGACGGGAGGGATTCAATGCCTGCTGCCCGCCTCGGGTTCCCCGAGCCCCAGGGCCTGTACCACCCCGCCACCGAGCACGACTCCTGTGGTGTCGCCATGGTCGCCGACGTGGCAGGCCGGCGCAGCCACGACATCGTCGCCAAGGCGCTGACCGCGCTCTGCAATCTCGATCACCGTGGGGCCAAGGGGAGCGAACCGGACACCGGTGACGGCGCCGGCATACTCACCCAGATTCCCGACACCTTCCTGCGCGTGGTCACCGGCTTCCCGCTGCCCGCGGCCGGGGCCTACGCGGCCGGCATCGCGTTCCTCCCCTTCGACGAGGAGGCCAGGGCGATCGCCGTGCGGATGATCGAGGAGATCGCCGCCGAGGAAGGGCTCACCGTACTCGGCTGGCGCGACGTGCCGGTCGACGTGACCAACGCAGGCCCGTCGGCCCGCGCCGTCATGCCGTTCTTCCGGCAGCTCTTCGTCGCCTCGCCGGGCGGCGAGCGCGGGCTCGACCTGGACCGGCTGGTCTTCTGCCTGCGCAAGCGCGCCGAGCACGAGGTGGACGTCTACTTCCCCTCGCTGGGCTCGCGGACCATCGTCTACAAGGGCATGCTGACGACCCCGCAGCTCGAACCGTTCTTTCCCGACCTTTCCGACGAGCGCTTCGAGTCGGCCATCGCGCTGGTCCACTCGCGCTTTTCCACCAACACCTTTCCCTCCTGGCCTCTGGCGCACCCCTACCGGTACGTCGCGCACAACGGCGAGATCAACACCGTCAAGGGCAACCGCAACTGGATGCGGGCCCGCGAGGCGATGCTCGCCACCGGGCTGATCCCCGGCGACATGGCGCGGCTCTTCCCGATCTGCGACCCCGACGCCTCCGACACCGCCTCCTTCGACGAGTGCCTGGAACTGCTGCACCTGGGCGGGCGCAGCCTGCCGCACGCGGTGCTGATGATGATCCCCGAGGCGTGGGAGAACCACACCGAGATGGACCCCGCCCGGCGCGCGTTCTATGAGTTCCACTCCACGCTGATGGAGGCGTGGGACGGCCCGGCGTCGATCACCTTCTCCGACGGCACCCTGGTCGGCGCCGTCCTGGACCGCAACGGCCTGCGCCCCGGCCGGTTCTGGGTCACCGGGGACGGCCTGGTCGTGCTCGCCTCCGAAGCAGGCGTGCTGGACATCCCGGCCGAGGACGTGGTCCGCAAGGGCCGCCTCCAGCCGGGCCGGATGTTCCTGATCGACACCGCCCGCGGCAAGATCATCGAGGATGACGAGATCAAGGCCGAGCTGGCCGCCGCCCTGCCGTACGAGGAGTGGCTGCACGCCGGGCTGGTCCGGTTCGAGGAGCTGCCCGCCCGCGAGCGGCAGATCCCCACCCACGAGGCGCTGGTCAAGCGGCAGCAGACGTTCGGCTACACCGAGGAGGAGCTGCGGGTCATCCTGGCCCCGATGGCCAGGACCGGCGGCGAGCCGCTGGGGTCGATGGGCACCGACACCCCGGTGGCGGTGCTGAGCGAGCGGCCCAGGCTGCTGTTCGACTACTTCAGCCAGCTCTTCGCGCAGGTCACCAACCCGCCGCTGGACGCCATCCGCGAGGAACTGGTCACCTCGCTGCAGTCCACCATCGGGCCCGAGGGCAACCTGCTGGAGCCGGGGCCTGCCTCCTGCCGGCGGCTGGTACTGCCGTACCCGGTGATCGACAACGACGAGCTCGCGAAGATCATCCACATCAACGACGAGGGTGGGCTGCCCGGCTTCCAGCCGCACGTCGTCTCGGGCCTGTACGAGGTCGCGGGCGGCGGCGAGGCGCTGCTCGCGCGCCTTGAGGAGATCCGCGCCGAGGTGTCGCGGGCCATCGCCGGCGGCGCGCGGATCATCGTGCTGTCCGACCGCGGCTCCTCCGCCACCATGGCGCCGATCCCGGCGCTGATGCTCACTGGAGCGGTACATCACCACCTGATCAGGGAGAAGAGCCGCACCCGGGCCGGTCTGGTGATCGAGACCGCCGAGGCCAGGGAGTGCCACCACATGGCGCTGCTGATCGGCTACGGCGCCTCCGCGGTCAACCCCTACCTGGCCATCGAGACCGTCGAGGACATGATCGCCACCGGCGTGCTCGACCTCGACCCGCGCAAGGCCGTACGCAACCTGATCAAGGCGTACGGCAAGGGCGTGCTGAAGGTCATGTCCAAGATGGGGGTCTCCACCGTCGCCTCCTACACCGGCGCGCAGATCTTCGAGGCGCTCGGCCTGGGCCAGGACGTCATCGACGCCTGCTTCGCCGGGACCACCTCCCGCCTGGGCGGCGTCGGCTTCGACGTGCTCGCCCGCGAGATCGCCGAGCGGCACGGTCGCGCCTACCCCCGGGCGGAGAACGCCCACCGCCGCCTTGAGGTCGGCGGCGAGTACCAGTGGCGGCGCGAGGGCGAGCCGCACCTGTTCAACCCCGAGACCGTCTTCAAGCTCCAGCACGCCACCCGCACCCGCCGCTATGAGATCTTCAAGGAGTACACCGGCCTGGTGGACTCCCAGTCCGAGCGGCTGATGACCCTGCGCGGCATGTTCCGGCTGCGCGGGCGCACGCCGGTGCCGCTGTCGGAGGTCGAGCCGGTCGCCGAGATCGTCAAGCGGTTCTCCACCGGCGCGATGTCCTACGGGTCGATCTCCAGGGAGGCCCACGAGACGCTGGCCATCGCGATGAACCGGCTGGGCGGCAAGTCCAACACCGGCGAGGGCGGCGAGGAGCCCGAGCGGCTCTACGACGCCGAACGGCGCAGCGCGATCAAGCAGGTGGCCAGCGGCCGGTTCGGCGTGACCAGCGAGTACCTGGTGAACGCGACCGACCTGCAGATCAAGATGGCGCAGGGCGCCAAGCCCGGCGAGGGCGGCCAGCTTCCCGGCCACAAGGTCTACCCGTGGATCGCCCGCACCCGTCACTCCACGCCGGGCGTGGGCCTGATCTCGCCGCCGCCGCACCACGACATCTACTCCATCGAGGACCTCGCCCAGCTCATCCACGACCTGAAGAACGCCAACCCGGCCTCCCGCGTCCATGTGAAGCTGGTGGCCGAGGTCGGGGTGGGCACGGTCGCGGCGGGGGTGTCCAAGGCGCACGCCGACGTGGTGCTCATCTCCGGGCACGACGGCGGCACCGGCGCCTCGCCGCAGACCAGCATCAAGCACGCGGGCGCGCCGTGGGAGCTGGGCCTGGCCGAGACCCAGCAGACCCTGCTGCTCAACGGGCTGCGCGACCGGATCGTGGTGCAGGTGGACGGCCAGCTCAAGACCGGCCGCGACGTGGTGGTGGCGGCGCTGCTCGGCGCCGAGGAGTACGGTTTCGCCACCGCGCCGCTGGTGGTGTCGGGCTGCGTGATGATGCGCGTCTGCCACCTGGACACCTGCCCGGTCGGCGTGGCCACCCAGAACCCGGAGCTGCGCAAGCGGTTCTCCGGCAGGCCGGAGTTCGTGGTCAACTTCTTCGAGTTCATCGCCGAGGAGGTCCGCGAGCTGCTGGCCGAACTGGGGTTCCGGTCGCTGGACGAGGCCATCGGGCACAGCGAACTGCTGGACACCCGGGCGGCGGTGGACCACTGGAAGGCGTCCGGGCTGGACCTGTCGCCGATCCTGTACCGCCCGGAGGTGCCGGCGAGCGCGTCGCTGCGCCGTACCCAGGCCCAGGACCACGGCCTGGACCGGGCGCTGGACAACACGCTCATCCAGCTCGCCGAGGGCGCGCTGAACCTGGGCGAGCCGGTCACCCTGCAACTGCCGATCCGCAACGTCAACCGCACGGTCGGCACCATGCTCGGCCACGAGGTCACCAAGCGGTACGGCGGGTCCGGCCTGCCGGACGACACCATCGACGTGTCGTTCAGCGGCAGCGCGGGCAACTCCTTCGGGGCGTTCGTGCCCAGGGGGATCACGCTGCGCCTGACCGGCGACGCCAACGACTACCTGGGCAAGGGCCTGTCCGGCGGCCGGCTGGTCGTCCGGCCGCACCAGGACGCGCAGTTCGCCGCCGAGACCCAGGTCATCGCCGGGAACGTCGGCCTGTACGGAGCAACCTCGGGCGAGGTGTTCGTCCGCGGGATCGTCGGCGAGCGGTTCTGCGTCCGCAACTCCGGCGCCACCGCCGTGGTGGAGGGCGTCGGCGACCACGCTTGTGAGTACATGACCGGCGGCCGGGCCGTCATCCTCGGGCCCACCGGGCGCAACCTCGCGGCCGGGATGTCGGGCGGCATCGCCTACGTGCTCGACCTTGAGATCGCGCGGGTCAACCGCGAGATGGTCGAGATCGAGCCGCTGGAGGAGGCCGACACCGAGTTCCTGCGCCAGATCGTCGAGCGGCATCTGGCCGAGACCGGCTCCACGGTCGCCAAGGAACTGCTCGCCGGCTGGGAGGCGGCGGCGAGCCGGTTCGGCAAGATCATGCCCCGGGACTACAAGCGGGTGCTCGCCGCGCGGGCCGCCGCCGAGGCCGAGGGGCGCGACATCGACGAGGCGGTCATGGCCGCCGCGCACGGATAAGGGAGGTTCGACGATGGCCGACCCCAAGGGGTTTCTCACGCACCCGCGCGAGCTGCCGGCGCGCCGGCCCGTGGACGTGCGCATCCGCGACTGGCGGGAGGTCTACACCGACTTCCCGCGGCCCGCGCTGGCCAGGCAGGCCGCGCGGTGCATGGACTGCGGCATCCCGTTCTGCCACAACGGCTGCCCGCTGGGCAACCTGATCCCGGAGTGGAACGACCTCGTCTACCGCGACGACTGGCGCGACGCGATCGAACGGCTGCACGCCACCAACAACTTCCCGGAGTTCACCGGGAGGCTGTGCCCCGCCCCGTGCGAGGCGGCGTGCGTGCTGGGGATCAACTCCGACCCGGTCGCGATCAAGCGGGTCGAGGTGGAGATCATCGACCGGGCCTTCGCCGAGGGCTGGGTCACCCCGCAGCCGCCGCAGACCAGGACCGGCAAGCGTGTCGCGGTGGTCGGCTCCGGTCCGGCCGGGCTCGCCGCCGCCCAGCAGCTCACCCGCGCGGGCCACGACGTCCTGGTGTTCGAGCGGGCCGACCGGATCGGCGGGCTGCTGCGGTACGGCATCCCCGAGTTCAAGATGGAAAAGCGGCACATCGACCGGCGCATCGCGCAGATGCGGGCCGAGGGCACCGAGTTCCGCACGGGCGTCAACGTCGGCGTGGACATCACCGCCGCCGAGCTGCGCGAGCGGTTCGACGCGGTGGTCCTCGCGGGCGGCGCGACGGCCTGGCGCGACCTGCCGGTGCCCGGCCGCGAGCTGGACGGCATCCACCAGGCGATGGAGTACCTTCCGCTCGCCAACCGGGTGCAGGAGGGCGACTACGCGGTTCCGCCGATCTCGGCGGAGGGCAAGCACGTGGTGGTGATCGGCGGCGGCGACACCGGGGCGGACTGCATCGGCACGGCGCTGCGTCAGGGCGCGGCCTCGATCACCCAGCTTGAGATCATGCCCCGGCCGCCGGAGTCGCGGCCGGGCGGTCAGCCGTGGCCGACCTTCCCGACGCTGTTCAAGATGGAAAGCGCCCACGAGGAGCTGGCCGGGCACGGCGGCGACCGGGTGTACGCGGTGTCCACGACCGAGTTCGCCGGCGACGCCGAAGGGCGGGTCAGGGCGCTGCGCCTGGTGGAGGTGGAGGGCCCGGGCAGCGGGTTCAAGCCGATCCCCGGCACCGAGCGGGAGATCCCCGCCGAGCTGGTCACGCTGGCGATGGGCTTCGTCGGCCCGGAGCACGGCGGCCTGCTCGCCGACCTGGCCGGGCGGTCGGGGGAGGGCGGGTCGTTCTTCGACGCCCGGGGCAACGTGGCCCGTGACGTCTCCTACATGTCGGCGCTGGACGGCGTCTTCGTGGCGGGCGACATGGGCCGGGGGCAGTCGCTGATCGTCTGGGCCATCGCCGAGGGTCGCTCGGCCGCCGCGGCGGCCGACCGCTACCTCACCGGCCGCACGGCACTGCCCGTCGCGATCCCCCCGACGGCCCGTCCGCTGGTCTGACGGCTCCGACACACCGGCGATCACGCACGTCCGCCCCCTTCGCGGGGGCGGCGTGCATGATCTTTCTGATCACTTCTGGTTCGCGGGTACGGTGGGCCCCCGTCCGTTGCTGCCGTACAAATCGCGAAAAGTCAGTCAAAAGATGCCAGGAGGGTGAAGTGGCGGAGTCTAGGGTTAGATCCCTGGACAGAATGCTGGGGAGAGCCGGCACAGCGGGAGGGTAGATGAGACGGGGGAACGATCGCCTGGCCCGCGCCATGGCCGCGCTCACCGTGACATGCGCCATGACACTGGCCGTCACGGGCGCCGGGCCGGTGCCCGCGGTGGCCGCCGGCGCGCCGGAGGGGCTCCAGGCCCGCCTGGTCTTCTATGCCGAAGGCGGTCAGGCCGCGGCCGAACGGGCCGTGCGGGAGGCGGGGGGCACGCTCCGCCCGCGCGAGGGCGACCCCCGGCTCGGATACCTCGTCGCCGACGGCCCAGGGACGGCGTTCGTCCGCGCCCTGGGGCGCAGCGACGCCATCGTCGGCGTCTCCGCCAACCGGCGGATCGGGACGGCCACCCGGGCGGGCGGCACGCTCGCCGTACCCCGCGTCGACAAGGACCTCGCCGGCCACGCCGACCTCGGCGCCGCCCTCGCCGGCGGCCCGGAACCGCTCGCCGACCGGCAGTGGGACATGAAGATGATCGGCGCGACCGCCGCGCGCTCCTACGCCGCCGCTCCCGGCGACAAGCGGGTCCTGGTCGGGGTGATCGACACCGGAGTGGACGGCTCGCACCCCGACATCGCGCCCAACTTCGACCGCGGGCTCAGCCGCAACTTCGTCACCGACCAGCCCAAGGACCCCAAGGGCGAGACGCTGGACGGCCCCTGCGAGCACCCCGGCTGCAAGGACCCCGCGGACGTGGACGACGACGGCCACGGCACCCACGTCGCCGGCACGATCGCCTCGCCCGTCAATGGCCTCGGCGTCGCCGGCGTCGCGCCCAACGTGACCCTGGTCAACATACGCGCCGGGCAGGACTCCGGGCTGTTCTTCCTCAAGCCCAGCCTGGACGCCCTGACCTACGCCGCCGACGCCGGCATCGACGTGGTCAACATGAGCTACTACATCGATCCCTGGCTGTTCAACTGCACCGACAACCCCGCCGACTCCGAGGCCGAGCGGATGGAGCAGCGCGGCATCATCACCGGCATGCAGCGCGCCCTGGACTACGCCCGCGGCAAGGGCGTCACGCTGATCAGCGCCATCGGCAACGGCGCCACCGACCTCGGGCGCCCCGAGGTGGACACCACCAGCCCCGACCACCCCTCGGGGTCCGAGCGCACCCGGCGGATCGACAACTCCTGCCTGAACGTCCCGGCCGAGTCCAAGGGCGTCATCTCGGTCTCCGCGGTCGGCCCGGACAAGGTCAAGGCCGCCTACTCCGACTACGGCATCGAGCAGACCGACCTCACCGCGCCGGGGGGCGACGCCGGGGGCGGCGACGTCACCAAGACCATCCTGGCCGCCGCGCCCGAGCGGGCGCTGCGCGAGCGCGGCCTGATCGGCCCGGACGGCGCCTCCAAGAGCCCGTCCGTCGTACGCGACTGCCGCGGCGGCACCTGCGCCTACTACCAGTACCTCCAGGGCACCTCGATGGCCGCCCCGCACGCCACCGGCGTGGCCGCCATCCTGATCAGCCGGTTCGGCGAGAACGCGGACGGGTCCAAGGGGGCGGAGGGCGGCAAGGCGGCGGGCGGCGCGTTCGGCATGGCCCCCGGCAGGGTCCGTGAACTGCTCTACGAGACCGCCACCCCGATCGCCTGCCCGATGCCGCGCGGCCAGCGGTACATGAGCGGCACCCAGATGTGCGAGGGCGACCGCTCGCGCAACGGCTTCTACGGCCGCGGGCTCATCGACGCCGCCAAGGCCGCGACCATCCGGCCCTGAGTACCCGGCTTCAGGATCATGAGTGCGGTCGCGGGGGTGGTTGAGTAGGCGGGCGGATGCCGCTCGCCGGGCGCCGGTCTAACGTCGATGACATGGGATATCGGCTGGCCGGAGACGCCGCGATGGTCGTCCACTTCCTCTTCCTCGCCTACATGGCGGTCGGCGGGTTCCTGGCCTGGCGGCTGCCGCGGACCATCTGGGCGCACGCCGCGGTCGCGGCCTGGGGACTGATCTCGATCGCCACGGGGGTGGAGTGCCCCCTGACCGCCCTGGAGAACTGGGGCAGGACCAACGCCGGGCTCGCCGGGCTCGCCCCGAGCGGGTTCATCGACCACTACATCGAGGGGATCATCTACCCCGAGGAGTACACCACGGTGGTGCGCTGGATCGTCGCCGCCCTCATACTGATCTCCTGGATCGGCTACGGAACTCTGTCCAGACGGCGGGCCGCACGTCGCGGGCCGGTGGAACGGCCCAGCTCAGAGGGCCTGACGTCGGCATGACCTTCACCAGGTGCTCTCACCCGGTCAACGCGGATGTCATCACCAAGTGGTCTGTACCAATAAAGTAGTCGTGTGACTCGTCGCGCAAAGATCGTCTGTACCCTCGGCCCCGCAACCTCCTCCCCCGAGCGCATCCGCGAGCTCGTCGCCTCCGGGATGGACGTCGCGCGGTTCAACCTCAGCCACGGCACCCATGAGCTGCACAAGGAGATCTACGACAGGGTGCGGGAGGCCGCCGCCGACCTTGGCCGGGGCGTCGGCCTGCTGGCCGACCTGCAGGGTCCGAAGATCCGCGTAGGCACCTTCGAGGAAGGACCCGTCCGCCTCGGCTTCGGCGACGTGTTCGCGATCACCACCGAGAAGGTCCCCGGCGACCGCGAGCAGGTCTCCACCACCTACGCCGGGCTGCCCAACGACGTCAAGGCCGGTGACACCGTCCTGGTCGACGACGGCCGCGTGGTGCTGGAGGTGACCCGGGTCGACGGCCCGCGCGTCACCCTTCGCGTGGTCGTCGGCGGCATGATCTCCGACAACAAGGGCCTCAACCTGCCGGGCGTCAACGTCAGCGCGCCCGCCCTCACCGACAAGGACGAGGCCGACCTGCGCTGGGCGCTGCGCACCGGCTTCGACATGATCGCGCTGTCGTTCGTCAGGCGGCCGTCCGACGCCGATGTCGTCCGCAACATCATGGAGCAGGAGGCGGTCCGCCTCCCGCTGCTCGCCAAGATCGAAAAGCCGCAGGCGGTGGAGCGGCTCCCCGAGGTCGTCGAGGCGTTCGACGGCATTATGGTCGCCCGGGGCGACCTCGGTGTGGAGCTGCCGCTGGAAGACGTGCCGATCGTGCAGAAGCGGGCCATCGAGCTGTGCCGGGAGAAGGCCAGGCCGGTGATCGTGGCCACCCAGATGCTCGACTCGATGATGCACTCCCCGCGGCCCACCCGCGCCGAGGCGTCCGACGTCGCCAACGCGGTGATGGACGGCGCCGACGCGGTCATGCTCTCCGGCGAGACGTCCGTCGGCACCTACCCGATCGAGGCCGTCCAGACGATGGACCGCATCGCCTGCGCGGCCGAGCGCGCGGTCCTGCACGCCACCCACACGCTGGACCGCATGCCGGAGACCACCGGCGGCGCCATCGCGCGGGCCGCCGCAGAGGTCGGGGCCATCGTCGGGGCCAAGGTCCTGGTGGCCTTCACGATGTCCGGCGAGACCGCCCGCCGGCTGGCCCGCTACCGCTCGTCCATCCCGCTGGTGGCCTTCACCTCGGCCCCGCACGTGCGCGGCCAGCTCTCCCTGACCTGGGGCGTGGAGACCTTCCACGTGCCGTTCGTCCACCACACCGACGACATGGTCAGGCAGGTGGAGTCGTCGCTGCTCAGCCTGGGCCGCTGCGAGAAGGGCGACAAGGTCGTCATCGTCGCGGGCTCCCCGCCCGGCACCCACGGCTCCACCAACGCCCTGCGGGTCCACACCATCGGCTCGGCGGTCTCCCACCCCAGCTAGCCCGGCATCCGGGCGCGGACGGCGGGGCATGCCCGCCGTTCGCCCGCGCCGGGGAAGGCGTGCGCGAGCCGCGGGCGAAGGGCCGAAGGGTGGGAGAGGGCGCGAGCGCGCCCATCGACTGAAGGTGCCGGAAGTGGGACTCGAACCCACATGCCCTCGCGGACAAACGCTTTTGAGGCGTTCGCGTATGCCTATTCCGCCATTCCGGCTAACTATGAACTTGTCCCGGTTTGACAGGGAACTCTGACCGACCGAAGTCGATCGGCGAGCGTCCGTCAGCGTGGTACTAGCGTACCGGACGTCGGTACCCTTCTGGTCGTGAGTACGCAGCGGCGAGTAGTGATCGCGGAGGACGAGGCCCTGATCCGCCTCGATCTCAAGGAGATGCTGGAAGAGGACGGCTATGCCGTCGTCGGGGAGGCGGGAGATGGCGAGACCGCGGTCAAGTTCGCTCTGGAGCTGCGCCCGGATCTGGTGATCCTGGACGTGAAGATGCCCATCCTGGACGGGATCTCGGCCGCGGAGCGGATCGTCTCCGAGCGGGTGGCGCCCTGCCTGATCCTGACCGCCTTCTCCCAGCGCGACCTGGTGGAACGGGCGCGCGACGCCGGGGCGATGGCCTACCTGGTCAAGCCGTTCACCAAGTCCGACCTGGTGCCCGCGATCGAGATGGCGGTCAGCAGGCACGACGAGATCAAGGCGCTGGAGCGCGAGGTCGGCACGCTGTCGGACCGGCTGGAGACGCGCAAGCTGGTCGAGCGGGCCAAGGGGCTGTTGATGGCCAGGCACGGCTGGACCGAGCCGCAGGCGTTCCGGTGGATCCAGAAGGCGTCCATGGACCGCCGGCTGAGCATGCGGCAGGTCGCCCAGGTCGTGGTGGACGAGGCGGCGGCCGGGCCGGCGCCCGAGTCCTGAGGTCCGCCGCCCCGGCGCGGGGGACCGCTCAGCGGTTCTTGCAGGTCTCCCGCAGCAGCCGGTCCAGCGATCCCCGCAGTTCCGCCGTGACCTCGAACTCCAGATAGCGCCGTTCGAGGCCGGGCAGGCTCGCCCAGAACGGGAACGCGTAGGGCTTCTTGGCGTCGGCCATGGAGTGGGCCGAGCAGTTCGGGGCGGTGAAGCGCACCGGCACGGTCAGTTCCTCCCGGTCCGGGCCCAGTACGGCGAGCGGCTTTTCCCGCGCGCCGGCCGGTGACAGTCCGAAGATCACGCTGCCGCCGACATCGTGCAGCGTGACTGTGGTGCCGGGCGTCCTGCGCCGCATCACGACCTCGCCGGCCAGCGCGTCGCCCCGCCGGGTCCACATGGCGCCGAGCCGTACGTCCGCGGCAGCGCGCACGGCCTGGGCGCCGCACTCCAGGCCGACCAGGCGGGTCACCAGCGGGTCGGGGTGGGGGAGCGGCAGGCGGATCCGGCGGGTGCCGGCCGGCTCCCTGATCCAGGCGAGCACGTGGGCGGGGCCGGGCGCGGGCGGCGTGCGGCCGGCGCAGTGGACGGCGCCGTACGGGATGCGCAGGTCCACCCGGGGAGTGGTGCCGATCCGGGTGTTCACCGGCTCGGGCGGCAGCGTGGCCAGCGGCGGCGCGTGGAGCTGGACCCGCTCGATGTGGACGGGCGCGGGGCCGGAGTTGCCCACGGCGACGGAGAGGACGTGCTTGAGTTCGTCGATGCGCATCTGCCGCAGCGCGACGGTGAGCCCTGGCGGCGGCGCGGCCGGTGCGGGTTCGGGGGCCGCCGCAGGCCCGCCGCAGGCCGTCACCGCGCAGGTGAGCGCGAGCGCCGCGGCCTTGGCGCAGGGGCCGCGCCGGTGACGCGGGCGGGGTACAGCGGGGCCGATCACGATCGGCACCCTAGCCCGCCGCCCGGGATTACAAAACCCGACAACCGGCTATCAATCCCGTTATAGGGCATCAATACTCTGCTCAGGTGCGTCTTCCGACAGACGCTCACCTGGCCACGCCGCCCTCCGGAGCGCCGGACCATGTCAGGGTAGATCGCTTTTACTTCCGATATACGAGACAGGGTAACCGGCATGTGAGACGATGGCGGTGCGATGTAGCACGTTGTTACACGTCACGCCGGTAATGCCGATCCGACCGCCGGTAAGTTGAGGAGTGATTACGACTCCGCATCCAAGTGCCCTCAGTTCCGGCGGATCTATGGCTTGCGGGGTGTGCGGTTTTATACGTTTCCGTCATTCGATCGGGACGGGTCGGCGGCGCTGACATATCCCGGCCTGGATGAAGGAGATGCTTCATGATCCGCATTGCCCCCGTCGGGCGCGTGCTGGCCGTCGCTGCGGCCGCGAGTCTCGCCCTGACGGCCTGCGGCGGTGGCGGCAACAACGCTGCCGCGCCGACCGACTCTGCGTCCTCGGCGCCATCAACGTCCGCGGCGCAGTCCAAGGGTGACGGCACGCTCACCATCGGGACCCTGCTACCGCAGACCGGTGACCTGGCGTACCTCGGACCCCCGGAATTCGCCGGCGTGGACCTGGCCATCGAGGAGATCAACGCCGCGGGCGGCGTCCTCGGCAAGTCGGTGGCCAAGGTTCACACGGACTCCGGTGACGCGAAGACCGACATCGCCTCGCAGTCCGTCGACAAGATGATCCAGCAGAAGGCCGACGCCATCATCGGCGCGGCGTCGTCCGGTGTGTCGTTCACGGTGATCGACAAGATCGTGAACGCGGGCGTGATCCACTTCTCGCCCGCCAACACCTCGCCCGAGTTCACGACGTACAACGACAAGGGCCTGTACTTCCGTACGGCGCCCTCCGACGTCCTGCAGGGCCGGGTCCTCGGCGACCTGATCATCGCGGACGGCAGCGACGCCGTCGCGATCCTCAACCGCCAGGACTCCTACGGGACCGGCCTGGCCGACCAGGTGGAGAAGGCCGTCACGGGCGGCGGTGGCGAAGTCACCGACAAGATCGCCTACGACCCGGCCGCGGCCGACTTCTCCGCCGACGTCGCCAAGATCAAGGCCAAGAACCCCAAGGCGCTGGCGCTGATCTCGTTCGAGGAGAGCAAGAAGATCATCCCTGAACTGATCAAGCAGGGCATCGGCCCCGACAAGGTCAAGCTCTACTTCGTCGACGGCAACCTCCAGAACTACTCCGAGGACTTCCCGAAGGGCACCCTGAAGGGTGTCAAGGGCACCCAGCCCGGCGCGGAGGTCAAGGACGACCTGAAGAACAAGCTGCTGAAGATCAACCCGGACCTGAAGGACTTCAACTACGGTCCCGAGTCCTACGACGCCGCGATCCTGATCGCGCTGGCCGCCGAGGCCGCCAAGAGCGACGAGGGCGCCGCGATCGCGGCCAAGCTGCCCGAGGTCAGCAAGGGCGGCGAGAAGTGCGACAACTTCAAGGCGTGCGTCGACCTGATCAAGGCGGGCAAGGACGTCGACTTCAACGGCGTCAGCGGCCCGATCGAGTTCAGCGACGCCGGTGACCCGACCGAGGCCACCATCGGCGTCTACCAGTACGACGACAGCAACACGCACAAGAACGTCGACTACCGTACGGGCAAGGTCGAGGGCTGATCCAGCCCGGCGTTCCACACCCGGGGAGGCGGCGGCCATGAGCCCACTCAGGGCAGGCTGATCTCCCCATCATGAATCGCTGTACCGAAGGGCCCCGGCCACTCCCGGCCGGGGCCCTTCGTCATGGACCGCCCTGGACGCCTGAGGGGCCCGCTCGCGCCCGCCGTCGCCGGTACGGAAACGACTATCGGCCGCGCACCGGTGGCCGCTCCACGACGCGCTCAGCGCCGCGCAGGCGCATGTCTCGCCGCGGCTCGGATGCGAACGGCCCCGGTCCCCTTGTGAGGGGGACCGGGGCCGTCCGCCGGTGCGGGATCAGGCCCTGGCGAGCGTGCCGAGGTAGAGCTCGATCACCTTCGGGTCGTTGATCAGTTGCCTGCCGGTGGCGGTGTAGGCGTTGCGGCCCTGGTCGAGGACGTAACCGCGGTCGCAGATCTGCAGGCAGCGGCGGGCGTTCTGCTCCACCATGATCACCGTGACGCCCGCCCGGTTGATCTGCTGGGCGCGGATGAACACCTGGTCCTGCAGCTTGGGCGACAGGCCCGCGGAGGGCTCGTCGAGCAGCAGCACGGAGGGTTCGGTCATCAGGGCCCGGGCCATGGCGACCATCTGCCGCTCGCCGCCGGACAGTGATCCGGCGCGCTGCTTGCGGCGCTCCTTCAGCGCGGGGAACAGTTCGGCGACGAACTCGAAGCGCTCCTTGAACTTCCTGGGCGCCTGGAACGCGCCCATCTGGAGGTTCTCCTCGATGCTGAGGCTGGGGAAGACGTTGTTGGTCTGCGGGACGTATCCCACCCCGCGCGCCACGAGCGCGTGCGCCTTGAGCCGGGTGATGTTCTCACCCTTCAGGGTCACCGTGCCCCGGCGCACGTCCACCAGCCCGAACATCGACTTGAGCAGGGTGGACTTGCCCGCGCCGTTGGGGCCGATGATGCCGATCAGCTCGCCGTCGCCGACGTAGAGGTCGCACCCGTTGAGGATGTTCACGCCGGGCACGTATCCGGCGTACAGCTCGTCGCAGCGCAGCACCGCGTCCTTCGCCGCCGCGACGTGCGCGGAACGGTCGGTGACGGCGGCCGCGGACGTGTCACGGGCCTCCTGGGCCCGGGTGAGCGGCTGGCCGTTGGGCTCGGTCACCGGCCTGCTCCTTCCTGAGCGGTCGAGTCGGTCTCCGGGGAGTCCGGGCCGGGCTCCTTGGCGGCCTCGGCCTCCAGTTCGGCCTCGGCCTCGGCGAGCTGCCGCTCCTCCTCCTCTGCCGACAGGGGTGTGTCGTGGTGCGCGCCCAGGTAGGCGTCCACCACGCGGGTGTCCGACATGATCGTGCCGGGCGGGCCCTCGGCGATCACCTGGCCCTGGGCCATGACGACCACCCAGTCGCTGATGTCGCGGACCATGTCCATGTCGTGCTCGACGAACAGCACGGTCATGCCCTGCTCGCGCAGGTCCTTGACGTGGCCGAGCAGGGACTGGGTGAGCGCCGGGTTGACCCCGGCCATGGGCTCGTCGAGCATCACCAGCTCGGGGCCGACCATCAGCGCGCGGGCCATCTCCAGCAGCTTGCGCTGGCCGCCGGACAGGCTGCCGGCGAAGTCGCCGCGCTTGGCGTCCAGCTTGAACCGCGCGAGCAGTTCTTCGGCCCGCTGGGTGATCTCGTCCTCCTGGTCGCGCCACAGGCTCGGAATGAGCGCCCGCAGGAAGCTCTCGCCGATCTGCTTCTGGGCGCCCAGGCGCATGTTCTCCAGGACCGTCAGCTTGGACAGGGCCTTGGTGAGCTGGAAGGTGCGGACCATCCCGATCCGGGCGATCTTGTGCGCGGCCAGGCCGTTGATCCTGCGGCCGTTGAAGGTCCACTGCCCGGCGTCGGCGCTGTCGAAGCCGGTGAGCTGGTTGAAGAAGGTGGTCTTGCCCGCGCCGTTCGGGCCGATGAGCGCGGTGATGGAACCGCGCTGGATCTCGACGTGCTCGACGTCCACGGCCGTGAGGCCGCCGAAGCGGCGCACCACGTTGTCGACGACCAGGATGGGGTCGGGTTTGGCCACGCCCGGCTCGGTGGCGAGCCCGGCGAAGGCGGCGGTGGCGTGCGCCCCGCGGTTGCCGTCCGTGGGGGCCTGCGGGGTGTGCCCCGCGGCCTTTGGCGAGCGGTCTGCGGCTTCGTCAGCGTGCATCGAGTGCGATCTCCCTCTTGTCGCCGAAGATGCCCTGCGGCCGGAAGATGAGCAGGAGCATGAGCCCCAGGCCGACCAGCATGAACCTGATCGCGCCGACCTGGTTGGTGGTGATGAAGGTGATGACGCCCGCGCGGACGGCCTCCTCCAGCCCGGTCGTGATCAGGACGAGCAGGGCCCAGAAGATGGCCGCGCCCACCACGGGCCCGAGGATGCGGGCGGCGCCGCCGAGGATGAGGACCGTGTACGCGTAGAAGGTCAGTTCCGTGCTGAACAGGTCCGGCTGCACGGCGGCCCGGCTGAGCGCGAAGATGAAGCCCGCCAGCGAGCCGATCACGCCGCCGATCATCAGCGACTGCATCTTGTAGGAGAACACGTTCTTGCCGAGGCTGCGCACGGCGTCCTCGTCCTCGCGGATGGCCTTCAGCACACGGCCCCACGGGCTCTTCATGAGCAGGTAGATCAGGAAGCAGGAGATCGCGACCAGGACCCAGCCGACGGTGAGCACCCACATCGTGCGGTGGTCGAAGCCGATGATCGAGCCCAGTTCGTACTGCCCGGCGGGGTAGGGGTTGAGCGAGTAGAAGGAGTCGGAGAACCCCTGCAGGCCGTCGGTGCCGCCGAAGGTGTCCCGCAGGGCCACCGCGCGCACCACCAGGCGGACGATCTCGGCCGCGGCGATGGTGACGATGGCCAGGTAGTCGGCCCGCAGCCGTAGGGTGGGTATGCCCAGCAGCAGGGCCAGCACGATCGCCAGGGCCAGGCCGATGGCCACGCCCAGGAAGAACGGCAGGCCGAAGGTCGATACGGTGACGGCGATCGCGTAGGCGCCGACCGCGAGGAAGGCGGCCTGGCCGAAGTTCAGCAGGCCGGTGTAGCCGAAGTGCACGTTGAGGCCGATCGCGGCGAGCGCGTAGATCACGGTCTCGGTGCCGATGCCGGCCTCCGCGGCGCGGCTGATGATGAGAGTCCAGTCCATGTCCGCGGTCCCCCTAACCGATCCGCTCGCGGCGGCCGAGGATGCCCTGCGGCCGGATGAGTAGCACGATGATGAGGACCACCAGCGCGCCCACCGTCTTCATCTCGGGTGGGATCCACAACGTGGAGACCTGGATGAACACCCCCACGATCAGGGACCCGACCAGGGCGCCGAAGGCGGTGCCGAGGCCGCCGAGCGTGACGCCGGCGAACATCAGCAGCAGGACCTGCAGGCCCATCTGGTAGCCGAGGTTCTGGGTGGTGCCGAGCAGGATGCCGGCCAGCGCGGCGGTGGCGGTGCCCGCCGCCCACACGATCCGCACGACCCGGTCGACGTTGATGCCCGAGGACGCGGCGAGCGCCGGGTTGTCGGCCACCGCGCGGGTGGCCTTGCCGATGCGCGTGTACAGCAGCCCCAGGCCGATGAGGATCAGCACGGCGATCTCGATGGCCATCGCGACCAGGCTCTTGGGCGTGGCCGAGATCGGGCCGAGCTGCATGCCCTGCTGGGCGACGTACTGTTCGTAGGACCTGCCCTGGCCGCCGAAGAAGAACAGCAGCGTGTACCGCAGGAACATGGCCAGGCCGATCGAGACGATCATCATCGAGATGATCCCGGTCTTGCGCCTGCGCAGCACGCCCCAGAACCATCGGTCCTGGGCGTATCCGAACACCGCCGCGACCGCCACGGCCAGCGGGGCGGCGATCAGCAGGTGCAGCCCCATCGCGGTGTTGAACACGAACGCGGCGAACGCGCCGAGGGTGAGCAGTTCCCCGTGCGCGAAGTTGGTGAGCCCGGTCGTGCCGAAGATGAGCGACAGGCCGACCGCGCCGAGCGCGATGATCAGGCCGAGGCTCAGCCCCTCGAAGCCGAGTTGCGCCACGCGCGTCCAGTACTGGGCCGACTCGCTCGGCGGCTTGGCCGCCTCGGCGTCGCCCGGGCCGCCGCCTCCGCCCGCCGCGATGGCGAACAGTACGGTGCGCTGGTTGCCCTCATAGACCTGTACCGTGAGGGTCGCTCTGTCCTTGAACTTCAGCGCCACTCCCTGCGGGAGCGTCTTCTGGTCCAGGGTGACCTTGTAGGTGCCTGCCTTGGGAACGGGGATCGCCCATTCGCCCTTGGCATCGGTGGTGTCGTCGCCGACGGCGTCCCCGCCCTCGTCAACGACACTGATCTTCACACCGTTCACTGGCTGACTCTGGTGTTTGAGTGTCCCCTTCAGGCCCTCGCCCTCTGCCCACGCCGCAGCGGTGGAGGACGTGAGCAGGAAGATGAGTCCGCCAAGGAACGCCGTGAACGCGATCACGGCTCTGCGCAATGGTGCTCCCTAATGAGGTCGTGGTGGAGGTTGTGCCCCCATCCCGGCACGCCACATCGCAAGAATGAGGTGCAATGCTGTGGGCGGAGCTTAGCTCTGGGCCGCCCGGTAAGGGGCCGTTCGTCACCAATCGGTGACCAGGGTGTTTCTTCGGCGTGAGGAAAAATCGACCAGGTCAGAGCATATTTACTGAACATGTGAAGTCCGACAGTGCCGTCTTATGGTTTGGCTAATTACGCCAATTCGGCCAGTCCTCCGAGCGGGACACCTCTGGCCACCATCGTCACTACCGCCTCGAACGTTACGAACGTCGTGGATCACCACAAAAGCCTCTGACGTCTCCCTTTGCGCGAGGCCCGCCGGCTCGCTACCGTGGAGCCAGCGGAGCCCGGGGTGGCCGAGTAGACAACGTGCGGGGCGGGGAAGCCCACTCACGGCACCAAAGGCGCCCCGGGCTCATCACGCCCCTGCCGCGGGCCGGCCGTTCCGACCTGGGAGCGGACCGGTGTCAAAGAGGTCCCCACGGTGTGCCGAGCTCGGGTTTTCTGTCGTAGCAGACGACTAGGCTGCGTGGTGTGCCGAAGACAGAAGTGACCCCCGCGTCCCCACGCCTTATGCTGCTCGACGGGCATTCGCTGGCCTATCGGGCGTTCTACGCGCTCAAGGAGGCCAACCTCGTCACGACCGACGGCCAGCACACCGAGGCGGTCTACGGGTTCACCTCCATGCTGGTCAACGCGCTGCGCGATGAGCGGCCGACCCACATCGCGGTCTGCTTCGACCGCTCGGAGCCGACCTTCCGGCATGTCGAGTACGCCGAGTACAAGGCCAACCGCACCGAGACGCCGGAAGACTTCCGCGGCCAGGTCAGCCTGATCTTCGAGATGCTCGACACGCTGGGCGTGCCGCGCATGTCCCAGCCCGGCTTCGAGGCCGACGACCTGATCGCGACGCTCGCCACCCAGGCCGCGGGCCAGGAGATGGACGTGCTGATCGTCACCGGCGACCGCGACGCCCTCCAGCTCGTCAACGAGCGGATCACCGTTTTGATGACCCGCCGCGGCATCAGCGACATGACCCGGTTCACGCCCGACGCCGTCTACGAGAAGTACGAGCTGACCCCGGTCCAGTACCCCGACTTCGCCGCGATCCGCGGCGACACCAGCGACAACCTGAAGAACATCCCGGGGGTCGGCGAGAAGACCGCCGCCAAGTGGATCCGCGAGTACGGCTCGCTGCAGGAGCTGGTCGACCGCGTCGACGAGGTCAAGGGCAAGGTCGGCGAGAAGCTGCGCGACCACCTCGACCAGGTGCTGCTCAACCGGCGGCTCACCGAGCTGCGCCGCGACGTGCCGGTCGAGACCGACATCGCCGCCCTCACCATGGGCGCCTTCGACCGCGACGGCATCCACAAGCTCCTCGACTCCCTGCAGATCCGCGGCGAGCTGCGCGAGCGGCTGTTCAACACGCTCGGCCCCGCCTCGGCCACCGCCGAGGCGGAGGCGGGCTTCGAGGTCGAGCTGACCCTTCCCGGCCCCGACGAGCTGGCCGGCTGGCTCGCCGACATGCCGCGGGGCCGGGCCGGGCTGGAGTTCCGCGGCGCCTACGGCAGCGGCACCGGCCGCATCGACGCGCTGGCCATCGCCTCGCCCGACGGCGTCGCGGCCTACGTCGACCCGGCGGCGCTCACCGAGGGCGACGAGCGGGCGCTGCGCGAATGGCTGGCCGACGAGACCAGGCCCAAGGCCGTCCACGACGCCAAGGGCCCGATGCTCGCGCTGTGGGCGCAGGGCCTGGAGCTGCGCGGGCTGTCGTGCGACACCGCGCTGGCGGCCTACCTGGCGACCCCCGGCCAGCGTGACTTCAAGCTCGACGACCTGGCCGTGCGCTACCTGTCGCGGGAGCTGCGGGCCGAGTCCGGCCCCGGCGGGCAGGGCACGCTGTTCGACGCCGCGGGCGAGGACAACGACGACGCCGAGGCCCGTGACCTCGCGCTGCGCGCCCAGGCGGTGCGCGAGCTGGCCGACGGCCTGGAGGAATTCCTCTCCTCGCGCGGCGGCACCCATCTGATGGGTGATGTGGAGCTGCCGCTGGTCAGGGTCCTCGCCGAGATGGAGCGCGCGGGCATCGCCGCCGACCGGGAGCACTTCGCCGCCCAGGAGGCCCAGTTCGGGGCCGCGGTCAAGCAGGCGGTGGAGGAGGCGCACGGGGTGGTCGGCGAGCAGTTCAACCTGGGCTCGCCCAAGCAGCTCCAGGAGATCCTGTTCGGCAAGCTGGGCCTGCCCAAGACCAAGCGCACCAAGACCGGCTACAGCACCGACGCCGACCAGCTCGCCTGGCTGGCCACGCAGACCGAGCACGAGCTGCCGACGATCATGCTGCGGCACCGCGACCAGACCAAGCTCAGGGTCACGGTCGAGGGCCTGATCAAGGAGATCGGCGACGACGGCCGCATCCACACCACCTTCAACCAGATCATCGCGGCCACCGGCCGGCTCAGCTCGGAAAAGCCCAACCTCCAGAACATCCCGATCCGCACGAGCGAGGGCCGCCGCATCCGGCAGGGCTTCACCGTCGGCGAGGGCTTCGAGACCCTGCTGACCGCCGACTACAGCCAGATCGAGCTGCGGATCATGGCCCATCTGTCCGGTGACGAGTCGCTGATCGCCGCCTTCGAGTCCGGCCACGACTTCCACCAGGCCACCGCCGCGCGGGTGTTCGGGCTGCCGCCCGAGCAGGTCGGCGGCGAGCTGCGGGCCCGGATCAAGGCGATGAACTACGGCCTGGCCTACGGCCTGTCCGACTTCGGGCTGTCCGGGCAGCTCAACATCCCGGTCGCCGAGGCCAGGGCGCTGAAGGACGAATACTTCCAGGAGTTCGGCGGGGTGCGCGACTTCCTGCACGCGATCGTGGCCCAGGCCCGCAACGACGGCTACACCGAGACCATCATGGGCCGCCGCCGCTACCTGCCCGACCTGACCAGCGACAACCGGCAGCGGCGCGAGATGGCCGAGCGGATGGCGCTCAACGCCCCGATCCAGGGGTCGGCCGCCGACATCATCAAGGTCGCGATGCTCAACGTGCGCCGGGCGCTGGGGGAGGAGGGGCTGCGTTCGCGGATGCTGCTGCAGGTCCACGACGAGCTGGTCTTCGAGGTGGCCCCCGGCGAGACCGAGGCGGTGCGGCGGGTCGTCGTCGAGCAGATGAGCTCGGCCTACCTGCTGCGCGTCCCGCTGGACGTCTCGATCGGCGTAGGCCGTACATGGGAGGACGCCGGGCACTGAGGGGTTTGTCCGGTTTCGCGCGCATCTCGGGGATAGGTCCTAGTGTGGTGATCTGTCCGTCCCCGATCGGCTCTGGAGATGTGTGCGCAGTCCGGCCTTCGTCACGCGTGCGGTCGCCATCGCCAACGTCATCGTCGTCGCGGCTGCGCTGCTCGCCCTTCAGTCCATGTCCGGTCAAGATCCGCCGGTGAACCGCCCCGTGGCCAAGCCGCGGCCGAAGACCGGACCGGCCACGCCGGCCGTGCCCCCCACGGCCCTGCCGCCGCCGGTCCAGGCGCTCCCGTCGGTGGGCCCGCCCGCGCCGATCACCGCCACGCCGGAGTCGGCGCGCCGGGTCAAGGCCAACGAGCTGGGCCTGGTGCCGGTGCTCATGTACCACCGGATCATCGGCAAGCGGCACGCGTCCATCGACCGCACGCCGGCCGCCGTCCGCGCCGAGCTGGTGCGGCTGGCCAAGGAGGGCTACGTCCCGGTCACCGCCCGCGAGTTCGTGCGCGGCGAGATCAACATCCCGGCGGGCTCGCATCCGGTGGTGCTGACCTTCGACGACGGCCACGAGAGCCATTTCGCCCTGGACGAGCGGGGGATGCCGGCCAAGGACACCGCGGTCGCGATCATCTACGACGTCGCCAAGAAGTACCCGGACTTCCGGTCCGTGGCGACGTTCTGGATCAACAGCCGGCCGTTCGGGCTGGAGGACGTCAAGCAGCAGGAGAAGGCCGTGCGCTGGCTGATCGAGCGCGGCTTCGAGGTCGGCAACCACACCTGGGGGCACCCCGACCTCAGGGCCATCCCGCCGAAGCGGGCGCGAGAGCAGATCGCCAGGGGCGAGCGGCTGCTCCAACGGCTCGGGGTGACCGACTCGGAGACCTTCGCCCTGCCGTTCGGCTCGCGCCCGCGCGGCAAGACCTCCAAGTCCGGCAAGTGGGGCGGCACCAGGTACGACTACAAGGGCGTCTTCCTGGCCGGGGCGGAGCCCTCGCTGTCCCCGCACCACAAGAAGCTCGACCGGGGCAGCATCCAGCGGATCCAGAGCAACGGCAAAAAAGGCGAGTGCCGTCGCTGGTGCTCCAAGTACTGGCTCGACTGGCTGGCGAAACACCCTGACCAGCGGTACACCGCCGACGGCGATCCCGCCCGGATATCCATCCCGCGGAAACTTCAGGGTAATATCGCGGTCAAGGGGAGCCAGCAGGTCAACGCCTATTAGCCCGCGTGACGCGGGGGCATCCGGCCCCCGATGGGTCCGCTTCCCGGGATTGACCAGGCCGCTCACGTCTCATATGCTGATCGCTGCGCTGTGGGCTCGCGCGTGCCTCAGACGGAGCGGGCTCGCGCTCGACGATGTCGATCAACGATTCCTCGGGTTGAAGTGAGGGCCTGCCGCGCGGTAGCCACACATCGACATCTGTCCGCGTTCGGAGCAATTCCACACATGACGAGCAGCACTGAGGCCACCTCGAGCACCCCGCAGGTAGCGGTCAACGACATCGGTTCCGAAGAGGCCTTCCTCGCCGCGATCGACGAGACCATCAAGTACTTCAATGACGGTGACATCGTCGAGGGCACCGTTGTCAAGGTCGATCGAGACGAGGTCTTGCTCGACATCGGTTACAAGACCGAGGGAGTCATCCCCTCCCGTGAGCTCTCGATCAAGCACGATGTCGATCCGGCCGAGGTCGTCGAGGTAGGCGAGCACGTTGAAGCCCTTGTCCTTCAGAAGGAGGACAAGGAAGGCCGCCTGATCCTGTCCAAGAAGCGCGCCCAGTACGAGCGCGCCTGGGGCACGATCGAGAAGATCAAGGACGAGGACGGCATCGTCACGGGCACCGTTATCGAGGTCGTCAAGGGCGGCCTCATCCTCGACATCGGGCTGCGCGGCTTCCTGCCGGCGTCCCTGGTCGAGATGCGCCGGGTCCGCGACCTGCAGCCCTACGTCGGCCGGGAGCTCGAAGCCAAGATCATCGAGCTGGACAAGAACCGCAACAACGTGGTCCTCTCCCGCCGCGCCTGGCTGGAGCAGACCCAGTCCGAGGTTCGCCAGACGTTCCTCAACACCCTCCAGAAGGGCCAGGTCCGCAAGGGCGTCGTGTCCTCGATCGTCAACTTCGGCGCGTTCGTCGACCTCGGCGGCGTGGACGGTCTGGTGCACGTCTCGGAGCTGTCCTGGAAGCACATCGACCACCCGTCCGAGGTCGTCGAGGTGGGCCAGGAGGTCACCGTCGAGGTTCTCGACGTGGACATGGAGCGCGAGCGGGTCTCCCTCTCGCTCAAGGCCACCCAGGAAGACCCCTGGCAGCAGTTCGCCCGCACCCACCAGATCGGCCAGGTCGTCCCCGGCCGGGTCACCAAGCTGGTGCCGTTCGGCGCGTTCGTCCGGGTCGAGGAGGGCATCGAGGGCCTGGTCCACATCTCCGAGCTGGCCGAGCGCCATGTGGAGATCCCGGAGCAGGTCGTCCAGGTCGGCGACGAGATCTTCGTGAAGATCATCGACATCGACCTCGACCGGCGCCGCATCTCGCTGTCCCTCAAGCAGGCCAACGAGGGCGCGATCGGCGCCGACGTGGAGTTCGACCCCACGCTGTACGGCATGGCGGCGACCTACGACGACCAGGGCAACTACATTTACCCCGAGGGCTTCGACCCCGAGACCGGCGAGTGGCTGGAAGGCTTCGAGAAGCAGCGTGAGGAGTGGGAGCGGCAGTACGCCGAGGCCCAGGCGCGCTTCGAGGCCCACAAGCGGCAGGTCGAGGAGGCCCGCAAGGCCGAGGCCGAGGCCGGCGGAGAGGGCGCCCAGTCCTTCACCGGCGAGCCCCAGGCTGGTTCCACCAGCAGCGCCCCCGCCCAGAGCGGCGGCACCGGCGGCGCACTCGCCTCTGACGAGGCCCTCGCGGCGCTGCGCGAGAAGCTGGCCGGCGGCCAGACCTGACACACCGGTTCGCCCCGGCCTGTCCGGCCGGGGCCACCGGCCCCACCGGACCCCGCCCTCGTGGCGGGGTTTCGTGTTCTCCGGCCTCTCGCGGGGTCAGTAGGGTGGTCGCCGTGACACGGATCGAGAGGGCCGGGCCGGACGACGCCGGGGAGATCCTGACCGTCCAGCGCGCCGCCTACGTGACCGAGGCCCAGCTCTACGGCGACCCGTTCATCCCGCCGCTGGTGGAGTCGGTGGAGCGGATCCGCCAGGCCGCGGGCACCGGGCTCATGCTGAAGGCGTCGGCGGGTTCCAGGATCATCGGCTCGGTGCGCGGCCTGCTCTCCGGGAGCACCTGCCTGGTCGGCCGGCTGGTGGTCGTCCCGGACATGCAGGGCCGGGGCATCGGCGGCAGGCTGCTCGGCGCACTGCACGAAAAGGCCGCCGAGGCGGCGGAGATCGCCGCGTTCGACCTGTTCACCGGCCATCTGTCGGAGACCAGCCTGCGGCTTTACCGGCGGCACGGCTATCGGGAGACGGGCAGGGAACGGGTCCATGACCATCTGACGCTCGTCCACATGCGCCGCCCGGCGCGAGCGGCCGGAGAGGAGCGGTCCTGATGTTGACTGTCGGGCTCACCGGCGGGATCGGGTCGGGCAAGTCGGAGGTCGCGCGGATGCTGGCCCGCAGGGGGGCGGTCGTCATCGATGCCGACCAGGTGGCCAGGGAGGTCGTCGAACCCGGCACCGAGGGGCTGGCCCGCGTCGTGGCGGCCTTCGGCGAGGAGGTGCTGACGAAGGACGGGGCGCTGGACCGGGCCAAACTCGGGTCGATCGTGTTCGCCGACTCCGCCAAGCTCGCCACGCTCAACGGCATCGTCCATCCGCTGGTCGGCACGCGGGTCGCCGAGTTGCAGGCCGCCGCCCCCGACGACGCGATCGTGGTCTACGACGTGCCGCTGCTCGTGGAGAACGGCCTCGCCCCGCGGTACGACTCGGTGATCGTCGTCGACGCCTCCGACGAGATCAGGCTGGAGCGGCTGGTCCGGATCCGCGGCATGAGCGAGGCCGACGCCAAGGCCCGTATCGCCGCCCAGGCGTCCCGGGAGGCCCGGTTGGCGGTAGCAGACCACATCGTGCCCAACGAGGGCTCTGTGGCCGATCTGGAGGCGCGTGTGGGGGATGTCTGGGCGGCACTGGGCCGCCAGGCCGGGCGTTGAGAAAGCCCCGGCGCACGATCGCGCGCCGGGGCCCTCTCGCGTCAGGTCAGAACCAGCCGCGGCGGCGGGCCATGGCCTGCAGCGCGTTCTGCAGGGTCTGCTCCACCCCCGCCGGATTGTCGCCGTAGCCGACGGTGAACCTGCTGTAGGTGTCACCGCCCGCGGACAGGAACCCGCCGCGGTTGTCGGCCTCCAAGATCACGTCCATCGCCTGCGGCCCCGCGATGAACGTCAGCTCCAGCTCGTTGAAGTGGCGCCGCCACTCGTGCCCCGCGTAGTACTCGATCTCCTGGAAGAACGGCATGCTGGAGCCGCGCAGCGTGCCGCGCTCCAGGTCGGCCTTCTTGAAGCCGAAACCCATCCGGTTCAGGGCGTTGATCAGGTACTCCTGCGCCGGCAGCGGGTTGATGAACAGCGGGTCGAGGTCGCCCTTGTCCAGCGCCCCCGCCAGGGACAGCTCGGTGGCGACGCCGAGGCGCATGCCGCGCAGCGGATGCCCGCCGATGGCGCTGATCGGCGTCTCCCACGGCACCTGGATCTCGAACGGCACCGACCTGGAGTCGCCCGCCGGCAGCTCCGACGGCCCCGCCACCGCCTGGTGCAGGAAGCTGTAGGTCGCGTTGTACTCGTTGTCGCCGCTTTCGACCTCGACCTTGGCGGTGAAGTCGATGAAGATCCCGTCGATCCGCTGGTGGGCGGAGCCGCCGCGGAAGTTGACCTCGCCGCGGAGGATGTCGCCGGGACGGACGTTAGAGTTGTGCAGGACCGTGTCTACCTCGACACCCGCGCCGAACGCGGCCATCAGTTTGCGGAACACCATCGGGACGTCTCCAGGTATGAAGTGACTCAGCAGGGGATTGTCAGGTTCGGGGCGGACCCGCCGGTTCAGGTCAGGCGGACCCGGGGGGCGGCGGTTGTACAACGGGCGGCGGCAGTTGGCCGTTCCCTCCCGTGAACTTGGGGAGCATCTGCGCCAGCAGCAGCGTGGACAGCGCGGACGACTCGCCCGAGGCGGTCCCGGTCCTGACCACGAGCGGCTGCGGCGCGCTCTCGGCCAGCTTGGCGCCCACCTCCAGGCGGCGCCTGGCCAGCTCGTACTGCAGCACCGCGCGGTTGTCGCGGTAGGAGTCCGCCAGCCGGCGCTGCGCCTTGGCCTCGTTCTCGGCGAAGGTCAGCTCGGCCCGGCCGCGCGCCTCGATCTCCCAGCGCACCCGCTGCGCCTCGGTCTCGTGCTCCTCCAGCATCCGCGCGACGTCCTTGCGCGCGGTGTTGTGGGCGGCCTTGACCTCGACGATCCGCGCGTCGCGGGTCTTCTTGGCCCGCTCGATCTCCATCAGCAGCGTGTCGATGCGGCGCTTCCTGGTCAGCTCCCACTCCCGCTCGTAGGCCGACAGCTCCTTGGCGACCTTCTCGCGGGTGGACAGGTGCTGCTGGTACTGGTCGGGAAGCTGCACGTCGGGGATGTTGCAGCCCATCACCCGCACGCCGTACCGGCCGAGCTGGCGGTTCAGCGCCTCCTGCATGTCGTTGACGTCGGAACCGCGCAGGTCGTAGGCGCGCTCGGTGTTGACCCTGCGGCTGCGCTGGCGGATGGCGTCCTGGACGGCGCTGGAGAGCACGAGGTCGAAGTTGCCCGCGCCGATCGTGCGGACGAAGGCGACCGGGTCCACGATCCGGAACTTCAGGAAGAACTCGATGGCCTTGAGCGGGACGTTCTCGGCCGTCGGGCAGGCGGCGATGGGCGCGGTGTAGGGGATCTCGGTGGAGGTGTCCACGACCGCCTCGACCCGGTCCCAGGGCAGCCACAGGTAGTGGCGGCCGGGGTCGAGCGTGCCGGTGATCGCGCCCCACCTGCTGCGCACGCCGGTGGTGCCCTGCTCGATCTCGATGATCGCCCGTCGCCACATCCAGACGAGCCCGGTGACCAGGAAGAACGCCGCGCCGATCCAGGCGAGCAGGCTGACGATGGCGTACTCGGCCAGCACCGCCGTGCCGGCCAGGTAGACGGCCAGGAACATCAGCGTCATCCACGAGAACCCGCGCCGGTCCTTGGGGATCACCACGGGGACGAGCTGGCCCTGCTCGCCGCCGCGCAGCAACTGGCGGATCTCCGACCAGGAGGCCAGGGATTCCTTGATCTTGGAGAAGTCGCGGTTCATCGGGTCTCCCCAGGGGTGAATGGCGGCTCCTCGTGGGGCGCGGGCTGCGTGCTGAGCGCGTGCCGTCCGGTGGGCTCGGGCCGCGGGGCGGCCCCTGGTACGGGGGCCGGTACGGGGACCGGCGCAGGCTCGGCCGGCACGGTGGGCGTCCCCGCCGCGAGCAGCGCGGCGATCTCGGACTCCCGCTCCGAGATCCGTCGCCCGATCTCGCCCAGCCGGGCGCGGATCGCGGCCATGTCCTCGCCGGAGAACAGCGTCGCGTCCTTGCCGCCGACCAGTTGCCTGGCCAGGGCCAGGAAGTCGATGTCGGCGCCGTCGCCCACCTGGATCACCTGGGGCAGGCGGGTGGCCACGCCCTCCAGCTTGTCCAGCAGGTCGGTCTGGAAGCGGTAGTCCAGGATCTCGGGGGCCTCGGCCGCCGAGAGCGCACGGATGTCCAGGGCCTGGGCCTCCAGCAGCGCGGCGTTGGCGTTCGCGGTGCTCTCGGCCTCCACCAGCCGCTGCCGCGCCTGGGCCTTGGCCTGGTGCGAGGCACGTTCCAACGCGGTGTCCATCTGCGCCTGGTATCCGGCGATCTCCGCGTGGATGGCCGACAGCGTCTCCTGCAGTCCGGCCAGCTCCTTGGTCAGGTCGCCCTCGTTCTGCTCCTTGCGGAGCTGGAGCTCGTACTCGTAGGTGTAGGCCTCCTTGGCCACCCGGACCATCTCGGGGGCGGCCAGGTCCATCCGGTACTCCTGGCTGGACGGCTCGGCGTGGGTGATGTTGACGTCGGTCAGCCGTACGGCGGGCAGGAACTGCTGGTTCAGGTTGTCCAGCATGCCGACGGTGCTCTCTCCGACGAGGTCGTAGATGTCCTCCGCGCGCTGGGCGTAGATCAGGCTCCGGGTGACCTCGCTGATCGCGTTCTGGAGCTTGGCCTGGAAGCCGGTCACCGAGCCGAGCACGAAGATGAACTCGGCCGGGTCCTCGATCCGGAACTGCAGGAACAGGTCCACGCTGGCCTTGACGCCCTGCTGGGTGGGGGCCTCGCGGATGGGGGCGTTGAACGGGTACTCACGCGTGGTGTTGACGATATAGCTGACCCGCTTCCACGGGTTGAACAGCGTCACCCGGCCCGGTTCGGCGATCTGGACCAGCTTGCCGAACTTGGTGATGAGCGCGCGGCACCCCTCCGGCACCATGACCACGCTCCTGCGCCACCACAGGAGCGCGGCGGCCAGTACCAGCACCGCCCAGTAGTGCGGGCCGAACAGTACCGCCGCATCGATGGGCAGGCCGCTCACCACCAGCCCGACCAGGCCGAGCCCGGCCAGCACCACCAGTGGGATGATCACCTTGGCGGTCCCGGACCTCGGCATGATCACGGGCGAGATGACGTGGGCGGGCTCGCCGTTCGGGCCCTTGCCGGCGAAGCTGCGGTTGACGATCTCGCTCGCCTCGTTCAGCGACGCGGACCTCGCCTCGATCAGCGTGCCGAGCGAGCCGGCCTGGTCGCGGGCGGCGAGGAAGTCGTCCGGGTTCAGGCGGAAGCCCGCTCCCTTGTCGCCGGGCAGTTGCCCGGCGAGTTCGTCGATGGCCTGCCCGACCGCGCCGCGCAGATCACCACCCTCGGCGACTCGCTGGGCGACGCCCCTCGCCTTGTCGATGACCGCCTGTCGTGGACGGGCCATCCATCACACCTCCGGGTTGTCACGCGCGGTGAGCGCAGAACTATGTGGAGTTCCGGATATATCACGGCATGTAGTGATAGACACACCGTTGCTGCCGGACAGTTAAGAGAACGACGCTTGCGATCTGCTTAACATCGGATTGATCGTTGTCACCGTTGGTGCGTCTGTGTGATGAGCGCAGGTCAGCCTGGACGGCGGGTCGGGCTCGGCGCTCGCGGAGGCGGTCCGTTTCTGTCGGTGGGGCCGCCTACAGTGGAGTGCGTGAGGCCAGTTACAGATCTGCAGCGCAGCGTGGCGCCGTTCAAGGTCGTCACCGAAATGACACCGTCCGGTGACCAGCCCCAGGCGATCTCCGAGCTCACGGCCCGGATCACCGGCGGGGAGAAGGACAGCGTGCTCCTGGGCGCGACCGGCACCGGCAAGACCGCCTCCATCGCGTGGCTGATCGAGCGTGTGCAACGGCCCACCCTGGTGATGCAGCCCAACAAGACCCTGGCCGCGCAGTTCGCCAACGAGCTGCGCGAGATGATGCCGGGCAACGCCATCGAATACTTCGTCTCCTACTACGACTACTACCAGCCCGAGGCATATGTCCCGCAGAGCGACACCTACATCGAGAAGGACTCCTCGATCAACGAGGAGGTCGAGCGGCTGCGCCACTCGGCGACCAACTCGCTGCTGACGCGCCGCGACACCATCGTGGTCGCCTCCGTCTCCTGCATCTACGGCCTGGGCACCCCGCAGGAATACGTCGATCGGATGCTCCGGCTCAAGGTCGGCCAGGAGATCGAGCGCGACCGGCTGCTGCGCCGCCTGGTCGACATGCAGTACGCGCGAAACGACCTGGCCTTCACCCGGGGCACCTTCCGCGTGCGCGGCGACACGATCGAGATCATCCCCCAGTACGAAGAGCTGGCCGTCCGCATCGAGATGTTCGGCGACGAGATCGAGAAGCTGGCCACCCTGCACCCGCTCACCGGCGAGGTGATCACCGAGGACACCGAGCTGTACATCTTCCCGGCCTCGCACTACGTGGCCGGCCCCGAGCGGATGGAACGCGCGATCGCCGGCATCGAGGCGGAGCTCACGGCCCGCCTCGCGCAGCTGGAGCAGCAGGGCAAGCTGCTGGAGGCGCAGCGGCTGCGCATGCGCACCACCTACGACATCGAGATGATGCGCCAGATCGGCACCTGCGCCGGCATCGAGAACTACTCGCGGCACATCGACGGCCGCGAGGCCGGGTCGGCGCCCAACACCCTGCTCGACTACTTCCCCGACGACTTCATGCTGGTCCTGGACGAGTCCCACCAGACCGTCCCGCAGGTCGGCGCGATGTACGAAGGCGACGCCTCCCGCAAGCGCACCCTGGTCGACCACGGCTTCCGGCTCCCCTCGGCCCTGGACAACCGGCCGCTGAAGTGGGAGGAGTTCCTCGATCGCATCGGCCAGACGATCTACCTGTCGGCCACCCCCGGCTCCTACGAGCTCGGCCGGGTCAAGGGCGACGTCGTGGAGCAGGTGATCCGCCCCACCGGGCTGATCGACCCCGAGGTCGTCGTCAAGCCCACCAAGGGGCAGATCGACGACCTGGTCCACGAGATCCGCGAGCGCGCCGACCGCGACGAGCGGGTCCTGGTCACCACCCTCACCAAGAAGATGGCCGAAGACCTCACCGACTACCTGCTGGAGCTGGGCATCCGGGTCCGCTACCTGCACAGCGAGGTCGACACGCTGCGCCGGGTGGAGCTGCTGCGCGAGCTGCGCCTCGGCGAGTTCGACGTGCTGGTGGGCATCAACCTGCTGCGGGAGGGCCTCGACCTGCCCGAGGTGTCGCTGGTCAGCATCCTCGATGCCGACAAGGAGGGCTTCCTGCGCTCGGAGACCTCGCTGATCCAGACCATCGGCCGCGCGGCGCGAAACGTCTCCGGCCAGGTCCACATGTACGCCGACACGGTCACCCCCTCGATGCAGCGCGCGATCGAGGAGACCAACCGCCGCCGCGAGAAGCAGGTCGCCTACAACACCGCCCACGGCATCGACCCGCAACCGCTGCGCAAGAAGATCGCCGACATCCTCGACCAGCTCAACCGTGAAGACGCCGACACCGACCAACTCCTCGGCGGCGGCCGCCGCCAAAGCCGCGGCAAGGCCCCCGTCCCCGGCCTCTCCCGCCAGGCCGGCCAGCACGCCAAGGCCATCGCCGGCGAAATGCCCCGAGCCCAGCTAGAGTCCTTGATCGAGTCCCTGACCGACCAAATGCACCAGTCCGCCGCCGACCTCCAATTCGAGGTCGCCGCCCGCCTCCGCGACGAAATCAAGGAACTCAAACGCGAGGTCCGCGACATGCAAGAAGCCGGCGTCTCCTAACCCCTCCCCCTATCCACGAAAACCCCACGAACCCGACCACCCCGCCCCACACCGGGTCCGCCCGGCCTAGGACCGGACCCCTCCGCCCCGCGCCCGGCTCGCCCACTTCCGAGGCGGGGCGTCCGGTCTTGGCCAGGGCTACTCCGGCCGCAGCCGGTTCCTCCGGCCTGTGGTCCGGTGCCCGCATGGGCCGAGGCGAGCCGTCTAGGTCTCCAGCGGGTGGCTGAGCAGCGGGATCATCACTTCGTCCACGATCTCGGTGATCACGTCGTCCGTGATGGGCACGCCGTAGAAGAGGAAGTGGCTGCGCAGCAGGGCCTGCCCGGTCTCGATGCGGCGCGGGGTGACGGCCGACGCCGGGATCTCGCCGCGCCGGACCGCGCGCAGGGCGACCTCACGCATGGCCTTGCGGCCCAGCCCGAGCGAGTGGCCGCGTAGTTCCTCGATGCGGGCCTGGTCGCGCAGGGCGTCGCTGAGCAGGCCGCGCAGTACCTCGCCGCCCGGGCCCGCCAGCAGGTCGGCGGTGCCGCGCAGCAGCGCCAGCAGGTCGCCGCGCAGGGAGCCGGTGTCGGGCGGGAGGCCGTGGTCCGGCATCAGGTGATAGACGGCCTCGACGATCAGCTCCATCCGGCTCGACCAGCGCCGGTAGAGGGACGCCTTGCCGGTCTTGGCGCGTTCGGCGATCCGCTCCATGGTCATTTTCGCGTACCCGACCTCGGCCAGTTCCTCCAGCGCCGCCCGGAAGATCGCGGCGTTCAGCGCGTCGCCGCGGCGGCGGGGGAGTCTGCGGTGGTCGGGGGCCATGAGCAGATCCTATGAAGCGGCGGCGGTGACGCGGCCCGTCCGGCCGTCCACGGTGACGAACTGGCCGTCCCTGAGCACGGCGGTGCCCCGCCCGGTGCCCATGACGGCCGGAATGCCGTATTCACGGGCCACGATCGCCGCGTGTGAGGCGGCGCTGCCCGAGTCGACCACGACGGCGGCGGCGCGCTGGAACAGCGGGGTCCACGACGGATTGGTGTAGGGACAGACCAGGATGTCGCCGCCGGTCAGTGTGCCGAACTCGGCGGGTTCTCGTACGATCCTGACCGGGCCCGTCGCGCTGCCGCCGCCCGCGGGCGTCCCGGACACGAGGGCGTCGCCCTGGTCGCGCAGGGGATGGACCAGCGCCGGATCGATGAGCGGCACGCCCGCCAGTTCCGCCCGCCGTGCCGCCCTGGCCCGTACGGCCGAGCGCAGCCGATCCCCCGCCGGCCCGATAAGAGGGTGCGGGTCCGTGATGTCCTCCAATTCCTCAAGGCGCAGGTGGAAGACCTCCTCGGCATCGTCGAGCACCCCGGCGTCGCGCAGCCGCCCTCCGATCTCCAGCAGTGCCCGGCGCAGCACCGGCAGCGGCCTGGTGAAGTAGAAGTGGGTGTCCTCGCGGAAGGCCATGCCGTCCCGCGCGGCCCGTACCTGCCGCAGCACGCGTTCGCGCCGCCCGGGGTCGCGCCGCAGCCTCGGGTGGTCCAGGAGCCGTGCCAGCGCCTCCCCGGCCCGGTCGGTCGCGGCGGGCGGATCGGCGGCGAGCACCTTGACCAGGCCGAGTACCACCTCCGGGACCTCGCCCCAGGTGGGCGGCGTGACGAGGATCGGCGAGGCGGTCTCACGATGCCCGTACTCGCGGAGGAAGGCGGTGAAGTCCGCCCAGAACTCGTCATACCCCTTGAGCCGGTCCAGATCGGCCGCCTCCACCGCGGCGCGCAGCCCGGCGTCGGCACGGACCGGCCCGGCGAGGGCCGCGAGGGCGCGGTTGGCCGCGGCGGTCCGGGTGTCCGCGCCGAGGACCAGGTCGCCGAACATCGCCCGGCGCCGCAGCCTGACCAGCGTCAGCAGCAGCCGGACCAAGGACCAGCCCACCCCCGGCAGGTAGGAGGTCCGCATGTCGAGGAGCGGCCTGACCAGGTCGAGGGCCTGCCGGGGCACGCGGATGAGCCGCGCCCATGGCATCGCCGTCAGGTCTTCGGCGGCCAGCAGTTCGGCGCGGGAGCGCCACGCGCCGAACCGCGGGTCCGCCGTCCAGCGGGCGGGGTCGTACCGCCTGGCCAGGGAGAACAGCCGGTACGGCGCGCGCAGCACCCCGATGGTCGGCCGTGGGGTGCTCGGGACGAGCCGGGTGACCACCCCGTCCTCCTCCACGATGAACCCCTCGAACGCCCCCCGCACGCCGAAGTACTCGGTCAGCCTGGCCATGAGTCCCGCCGGACCGTGCGGGATCCAGGTGCTCATGTCGATCGGATACGGCCGCACGGGCAGCATCTCCAGCAGGGCCGCGGCGAGCCGCCGGCGTACCGGGCCCAGGCGGATCGGCGGCGGGGGCAGCGCGGTCATCGGCCGGGCCTGGAGCAGGGCCACCCGGCCGTCCGCGTAGGCCCATTCGATGTCCTGGGGCGAGCCGAAATGGCGGGCGACGCGCGTGCCCAGCCGGGCGAGTTCGGCCAGAGCGTCGCGCGGCAGCCGTTCGGCCTGGGCCGCGGGCGCGCCGGGGGAGTCGTGGGCGACACCGCCGCCGGCCGTACTCCGCACGACCACCTCACGCCGCCCGGGGACGAACTCGCGGACCCTGCCCCGGGGGTCGAGCACGTAGTGGTCGGGGGTGACGAGGCCGGAGACCACGGCCTCGCCCAGGCCGCCGCTCGCGTCGATCACCGTGCGGTCGCGCCGCCCGGTCACCGGATCGGCGGTGAACATCACCCCGGCCAGCTCGGCGTCGATCATCCGCTGCACGACGACGGCGATGCGCACCTCGTCGTGCGCGATGCCGCGCCTGTCGCGGTAGGCGATGGCGCGGTCGGTCCACAGCGATGCCCAGCAACGGCGTACCGCGTCGATCAGGGCCGCCTCCCCGACGACGTTGAGGTAGGTGTCCTGCTGGCCGGCGAAGGCCGCGCCGGGCAGGTCCTCCGCGGTCGCGCTGGAGCGCACGGCGACCGGGGGACGGCCCTCGGCGGCGTAGGCGGCGGCGATCTCCGCGCGCAGGCCGTCAGGTACGGTCAGCGACTCCAGCCGGGCGCGCAGCGCCGCGCCGTCCAGCCCGCCGGGGCCGGTGTTGCCGGGCGCGACCGCCGCGTACGCCTCGGTGGTGACCACGAAGCCGCCGGGCACCGGGAAACCCGCCCTGATCAGCTCGCCGAGATTGGCCCCCTTGCCCCCGGCGAGGGCGATGCCGGCGCGGCCGAAGTCGCCGAGCGGCGCGACGAGTGCCATCGGGTCTCCTTGACGTTCGGGAAGCGTGAGCGCCCCGACTAGAGAACGAACCGTTCTCTAAGCACGATAGCCGTCGGCCATTAGAAGACGCAACGTTCACTGTTAGGTCAACACACGGTCATCCCAGGGAAGGTCAGCGCCCGAGCGGCGGCAGCCGCAGGTCGATGTCGACCTCGAAGCCCGCATGGGTCCGCAGCCGATGATGGTGGATCCCCGTCGGCACGTACGCCCGCACTGCGGGGTCCAGCTCGTAGGTGTAGGCGACCGGCTGGGCGTCCTCCTCCTCGATACGCCACAGGTAACGGATGCCGGCGTTGGAATACTTGATCGGTTTGGTGACGCGGTCGCGCTCGCGGGACTCGTCGGACGCCACTTCGACGACCAGGTGAACCTGCTCCGGCTTGAACGTGGTCAGCCTGCTGTGCAGAGCCGCGGCCTCGACCACGAGGATGTCGGGCTCAGGGCGTTGCCGCAGGCCGAGCGTCACCGTCATCTCGCGCGCGACGGCCAGCCCGTCGGGCGGCCGGATCTCGCTCTCCAGCAGGCGGAGGACCTGCATGCGGAAGAACGTCTGCGGTGACCTCACGGTGAGGGCTCCATCGATCAGCTCGATGCGCCGTGGCGCGTCGGGGGGAAGGTGATCGAGCATGTCGGCGGTCCATCCACCTGGAGGTCCGGGGTAGAACCACTCGGGAGGTGCTGTGGTCATCTCCAGGTCCTCCTTCGGGTAACCCCTAGGAGTCATTATGTCACATGGAGTGACCGTCAGGCGCGCTCTTCCGGGGGGCGGGCCGGGTGGTCGAGGGTGCGGCGGTACAGGTCGTCGATCTCGTCGAGGGGGTCACGGACGACGTTGCGGCGGGCCTCCAGCTCCAGGTCGGTGCGCCCGCGCAGGTCGTCGATGCCGCTCGCGGAGTGGCCGACCTGGTCGTCCAGCAGGTCGGCGCGGATCTTGGCGCAGGTCGTGGCGAGCTTGACCTGGTGGGCGCGGAGCCGGTCGAGGGTGACGTGGTCGACGAAGCCGGAGGCGCGGCGCTGCTGGGCGTACATGGCGAGCTGCCCGTCCAGCACCTCGGCGTGCTCGGCGACCTCGCGCACCAGTACCGGCAGGTCGCCGAGGCTCCAGCCCTGGCGGGCCGCCTGGTCGAGGGCCTGGCGGGTCAGGGTGACCTCGCGGCGCAGCTCCACCCGCAGCCGCTCGGCGTCGCCCGCCTCGCCCCCGCTCATCGCGTTGACGTGGGTGGCGAGCCTGGTCGTGGCGGCCCGGGCCTTCTTGGTCGCGGCCTTGCCGAGCTTGACGGCGAAGTAGAGCCCGACTCCTCCGATGATCAGGAAGAGCAGGAAGGCCACCAGGACGATCGTGATGAACGTGCTGATCGCAGACACCCCTAACCGCGGTGAGGACCGGTAGGCCCGGACATCCTGATGACTTCGAGCATATCCACCCGGCGGCCTGATGAGCCGCCCGATGAGAAGGCGCCGTCACGGGCTTCAGGGACCGCCACGCGCGGCGCGCGCGGTACGGCGGCGCCGCCGTACCGCCCTGATCACCCACCACGCCGCCACGGCGAACAGCAGCAGCACCACGACCACCAGTACCGGCACAAAGAGCGCGATCAGGCTGATGCCGATCGACCCGGCGTCCTCCACGGTGCTGACCACGGGCGCGCCCACCCCCGCCGTCGTCGCGTTGACCACCGGGCGCGCGGCCGCCTTCAGCAGGTGCACGACCAGGGCCAGGGCGATGCCGAGCAGCCAGCCGACCCAAGGGTGATCGGCCATCCAGGCCGACCCCTCCAGCTCGGCCGCGGCGGCGGTGGCGCTGAAGACGACGCCACCGGCCGCGGGCCGTACCGCCGTCTGGACGATGTCGTTGACGTGGTCCACCACGGGCACCTTGTCCAGCACCAGCTCCGCCAGCAGCAGCACGCCGATGATCAGCAGTACCGGCCACTCGGCCAGCCAGGCGTACCCCTCGGGCAGCCGCACGGCGTCGGTGAAGTTGGCCGCCAGGCCGACCACCAGCAGCGGGATGTAGGCGTTGAGCCCCGCGGCGGTGGACAGGCCGAGGCCGGTCAGTGTCGCCAGCATGCGTCCTCCCAGGCGCCGTTCTCCGTCGATCGCAAGAACGCTTCCCGGGCGCGCGGAGATCCCACCCTACGGTCACAGGTCGATGACGCCGCGCAGCCGGGCCACCGCCGCGCCGAACTCCTCGATCATCTCCTGGACCACCTGCCGCGTGGGAGCGGCCCGGTCGAGCTGCCCGACGACCTGCCCCACGAAGTAGCCGGCCAGCCGCTCCGCGCCGGGGTTGCCCGACTCGGCGGCACGGCCGATCCGCGCCATCGCCGCCTCGGCGACCAGCGTCTGCAACGGCGGGGGCAGCGCCCCCGGGCTCTCGGTGGCCTCGTCCCACTCGTCGGTCCAGGCCGACCTGAGCTGGCGCGCGGGCCTGCCGGTGCGGGCGGTGGAACGCGTGGTGTCCAGCGAGGTCGCGGCCAGCATCTTGCGCCGGACCGGCGCGGACGTCTCGGCCTCCTCGGTGGTCAGCCACACCGAACCGCACCACACGCCCTCCGCGCCCAGCGCCAGCGCCGCGGCCATCTGCCGCCCGGAGGCGATCCCGCCCGCCGCCAGCACCGGCACCTCGACGGCGTCCACCACCTGGGGGACCAGGACCATCGTGGTGATCTCGCCGGTGTGCCCGCCCGCCTCGGTGCCCTGCGCCACGATCATGTCGGCGCCGGCCGCCGCGTGCCGCCTGGCCTGCTCGACCGTGCCCACGGACGCCGCCACCGGCACCCCCGCCGCCCTGGCCTTGGCCGCCAGCGCCGGATCGGGAGCGCCGGACGCCCCCGCGATCAACGCGATCGGGTGCTTGAGCGCCACCTCGGCGAGCGCGGCGGCCCCCTCGGGCCCGACCCTGCGGCCGAACTCCTCGGCGGGCGCGGCCAGGTATCCGGGCAGCGGATCCAGCGTGCTCACGCCGTACTTGGCGAGCAGGTGCGCCACGAAGTCGCGGTGCCGCTCGGGGATCAGGTCGGCGACCCGCGCGAACGCGTCGCCCGCCGTCGCGGTGGCCCGCAGGTCGACCGTCGCGGGCGCGGGCACGTCCACCCCGTACGGCCGGCCGCCGACCTCCTCGTCCAGCCTGGACAGCTCGGCGTCGAGCCGGTCGGGGGAGTACGTGGCGGCGCCGAGCACGCCGAACCCGCCCGCACCGGTGACCGCCGCGACTACGTGCCGGGAGTGACTGAACGCGAAGAGTGGGTGTTCGATGCCGAAGCGTTCACAGATCGCGGTCCGCATGCGGCGAAGGTAACCCCGGCATCGCGGCCGGGTCCAGTGGAACGGGAGTCTCCTGAGGTCCGGCCGTGACCGGCCCGGAGGGCAGGAACGGCAGGTGCCAGCCCTCATCAGGGGTGTAACTGCGTATCACCCTGGCCGGGACCCCGGCGAGCACGCAATGGTCGGGGAACTCCCCCCGGACCACGGCTCCGCCCGCCACCACGGTGTGCCGGCCCAGCCGCGTCCCGGGCAGGATGATCGCCCCGGCCCCGAGCCAGGACCCTGACCCGATCGTCACCGGGTTGTTGCGCGGCCACTGGCGGCCGATCGGGGTGTCCGGATCGTCGTAGACGTGGTTCTGGTCGGTTATATAGACGTACGGACCGGTGAAGACATCGTCACCGATGTCGATCCACTGGTGGCCGACGATGTGGGTGCCCCGGCCGATGGAGCAGGAACGGCCGATCCGCACCACCGTCCCGGGGCCGAGATCCAGCCCCGGGTTCATGCCCGCGCTGATCGACACGCGCTCGCCGACGAGGGTCCCGTCGCCGATCTCGATCCATTCCTCCCCGAAGATCGCGCCGGTGGGAAAGGCCAGGCAGGCGCCCTCGCCCAGCCTTTTGAAGCGGTGTCCCGCGGGGCTGCGCGGTGTGATCGCGCCGGCCCGCCTGATCGCCGCCCAAGCGCGGTGGACCAGCGTTCCCGCGGCCCGCCGTACGGCATCGCGGACTGACATACCGGCCCAAGCTACCGTGCCCGCCATATAACGGAACAGCAGGTCGAGCACAGGTGGACCACGGTGTTTGATAATCTGAGAGCCCGTGGGTACGGGAGGCCGCCCACTCAACGGCCGACGATCGAGACGACCACGGGAGCCCTCTTGCGCAGCGCCGCACACACCAAACATCTGTTCGTCACCGGCGGCGTCGCCTCAAGCCTCGGCAAGGGGCTCACCGCCTCCAGCCTGGGGCGCCTGCTGAAGCTCCGCGGGCTCCGGGTGACGATGCAGAAACTCGACCCCTACCTCAACGTCGACCCCGGCACGATGAACCCCTTCCAGCACGGCGAGGTGTTCGTCACCGACGACGGCGCGGAGACCGACCTCGACATCGGCCACTACGAGCGGTTCCTGGACACCGAGCTGCACGGCTCGGCCAACGTGACCACCGGGCAGGTCTACTCCAACGTCATCGCCAAGGAGCGCCGCGGCGAATACCTCGGCGACACCGTGCAGGTCATCCCGCACATCACCAACGAGATCAAGGACCGCATCCTCGGCATGGCCGCGCGCGACGTGGACGTGGTCATCACCGAGGTGGGCGGCACGGTGGGCGACATCGAGTCGCTGCCGTTCCTGGAGGCCGTCCGCCAGGTGCGTCACGAGGTGGGCAGGGACAACTGCTTCTTCCTGCACGTGTCGCTGCTGCCCTACATCGGGCCGAGCGGGGAGCTGAAGACCAAGCCCACCCAGCACAGCGTGGCCGCGCTGCGCAGCATCGGCATCCAGCCCGACGCGATCGTGTGCCGCTCCGACCGGCCGATCACCACCAGCCTCAAGCGCAAGATCAGCCTGATGTGCGACGTCGACGAGGACGCCGTGGTCAGCGCGGTCGACGCGGCGAGCATCTACGACATCCCGAAGGTCCTGCACGCCGAAGGGCTCGACGCCTACGTGGTCCGCCGCCTCGGCCTGCCGTTCCGCGACGTCGACTGGAAGGAATGGGACCAGCTCCTGCGCCGGGTCCACCGCCCGGCCAAGGAGGTCACGATCGCGCTGGTCGGCAAGTACATCGACCTGCCCGACGCCTACCTGAGCGTCACCGAGGCGCTGCGCGCGGGCGGTTTCGCCAACGACGCGAGGGTCAACATCCGCTGGGTCAAGAGCGACGACTGCGAGACCCCCGACGGCGCGGCCCGCGAGCTGGACGGCGTGGACGGCGTGCTGATCCCCGGCGGGTTCGGCGTGCGCGGCATCGAGGGCAAGGTCGGCGCGGTGCGCCACGCCAGGGAGAACCTGGTCCCGCTGCTCGGCATCTGCCTGGGCATGCAGTGCATGATCATCGAGGCGGCGCGCACGCTGGCCGGCCTGCCCGACGCCAACAGCGCCGAGTTCCTGCCCGACACCGTGCACGCGGTGATCTCCACCATGGCCGACCAGGAAGACGTCGTCGCCGGCGAGCGCGACATGGGCGGCACCATGCGCCTCGGCCTCTACCCGGCCGAGCTCCAGGACGGCACGCTGGCCCGCAAGCTGTACGGCAAGAGCCGCGTCGAGGAACGGCACCGGCACAGATACGAGGTCGCCAACTCCTACCGGGAGGGGCTGGAGAAGGTCGGCGTCGTCTTCTCGGGCCTTTCGCCCGACGGGCGGCTGGTGGAGTACGCCGAGCTGCCGGCCTCCGCCCACCCCTTCTTCATCGGCACCCAGGCCCACCCCGAGTTCAGGTCCCGCCCGACCCGCCCGCACCCGCTGTTCAAGGGGCTGGTCGCGGCGGCGCTCGACTTCGCCGACGAGCGCAGCGCCGCGGCCAGGGCGGGGAGCGGCGCATGAAGCGCATCGGCGTGGCCGACGTCGCGGACTCGCCGGAGGAATGGGAGGTCGTGGCCTCCTTCGACCGGTTCGAGTCAAAGATCATCAGTGTCCGGACCGACCGGGTGCGGATGCCGCTCGACGACACGGCCGACCGCGACTACGTGACCCACCCCGGGTCCGTCGCCGTCCTGGCCCTCGACGAGCACGAGCGGGTCCTGATGCTGCGCCAGTACCGCCATCCGGTGCGCGGCATGCTGTGGGAGCTGCCCGCGGGCATCCGCGACGTGTCGGGCGAGCCCACCTGGCTCACCGCGGCCAGGGAACTGGCCGAGGAGGCGGCCTACCGCGCCACCACCTGGCACACGCTGGTCGACCTCTACAGCTCGCCGGGGATGACCAACGAGCGCATCCGCGTCTTCCTGGCCCGCGGCCTCACCGAGATCCCCGAATCCGAACGCGACTTCGAGCACCACCACGAGGAGATCGGCATGCCGGTGGTGTGGGTGCCGCTGGCGGAGGCGGTCGGCAAGGTCCAATCGGGAATGATCCACAATTCCCCGGCCGTGGCCGGTATCCTCGCCGCGTACGCGGCCTCCGCCGACGGGTTCGCCTCCCTGCGGCCCGCCGACGCTCCGGAGGCATGAGCACGAAGGGGGTCGGGCGCGCTGAGCGACACGGAGGCTGTGCTTTCCAGCTACCTCGACCATCTGGCGGTCGAGCGTGGCCTGGCCGCCAACACCCTCGCCTCCTACCGTCGTGACCTGCGGCGCTACGTCGATCACCTGAAGACGCGCGGGCTGACCCGGTTCGTCGACGTGGCCGAGGCCGACGTGATGGCGTTCCTGGCCGCGCTGCGCGAGGGCGACGAGCAGCACCGCGCGCTGGTGGCCAGTTCCACCGCGCGGGCCGTCTCGGCGGTACGCGGCCTGCACCGCTTCGCGCTGCGCGAGGGCGCGGCCGGGCACGACCCCGCCCACGAGGTCCGCCCGCCGCGCCGGTTGCGCCGGCTGCCCAAGGCGATCGGCGTGGCCGAGGTCGAGCGGCTGATCGCCGCCGCGGGCCCCGACGGCCAGCCGCTGACGCTGCGCAACCGCGCGCTGCTCGAAGTCCTGTACGGCACCGGCGCGCGCATCTCCGAGGCCGTCGGCATGGCCGTGGACGACGCCGAACCGGAGCAGGTACGGCTGCGCGGCAAGGGCGGGCGGGGCAGGGTCGTGCCGCTCGGCCGCTACGCCAGGCAGGCCCTGGACGCCTACCTGGTGCGGGCCCGCCCCGCGCTGTCCGCCCACGGCCGCGGCACCTCCGCGTTGTTCCTCAACGCCCGCGGCGGGCGGCTGACCCGCCAGGGCGCCTGGGAGGTGCTTCAGGCCGCCGCCGAACGCGCCGGTCTGGACGGGGTTTCTCCCCACATGTTGCGACATTCGTTCGCAACGCACCTCCTGGACGGCGGCGCGGACGTTAGGGTTGTCCAGGAGCTGCTCGGCCACGCCTCGGTGACCACCACCCAGGTCTACACCTTGGTCACGGTCGATAAGCTACGAGAGGTCTACGCCGCCGCGCACCCCCGGGCGAGGCGGTGATCGTTATCAAGTCGTTTGAGATGCTTGCCGATCGGGCGTAGCCGGGCGTGCCGCCTTGCCGCATACGTGCTGACGCCATAGTGTCCGTCCGGACGGTCCGGTTCGGGGCCGTCAGGGAGGTTCAACTGGTGACTGTGACCACCGACGGTTCCAGCCGGAGGGCGACCCCCGGCACCACCCCCGACAACCCGTGGGGTGATTCCAAGACCGCCGCGTCCACGACGGCGAGTGGGATCCTCGGCCCCACGGGGCGGCCCCGCCCGGTGTTCCCCGAGCCGCCCGCGCGGACGTCCCACGGGCCGGCGCGGGTCGTCGCCATGGTCAATCAGAAGGGCGGGGTGGGCAAGACCACCACGACCATCAACCTGGGGGCCGCGCTCGCCGAGTGCGGGCTGCGGGTGCTGCTCGTCGACTTCGACCCGCAGGGGGCGCTGTCGGTCGGCCTCGGCATCAACCCGCTCCAGCTCGACCTGACGATCTACAACCTGCTGATGGAGCGCGGCGTCAGCCCCGACGAGGTCCTGCTGAAGACCTCCGTCGAGGGCATGGACCTGCTGCCCAGCAACATCGACCTGTCGGCGGCCGAGGTCCAGCTCGTCACCGAGGTCGCCCGCGAGCAGGTGCTGGGCAGGGTGATCAAGCCGCTGCTGCCCGACTACGACGTCTGCCTGATCGACTGCCAGCCCTCCCTGGGCCTGCTCACCATCAACGCGCTGACCTGCGCGCACGGCGTCATCGTCCCGCTGGAGTGCGAGTTCTTCGCGCTGCGCGGCGTCGCCCTGCTGATGGACACCATCACCAAGGTGCAGGAGCGGCTCAACGCCGACCTGGAGATCGAGGGCCTGCTCGCCACGATGTACGACGCGCGCACCCTGCACGGCCGGGAGGTCCTCGCGCGGGTCGTCGAGGCGTTCGACGAGAAGGTCTTCCACACGGTGATCAACCGGACCGTGCGCTTCCCCGACGCGACGGTCGCGGGCGAGCCGATCACCGTCTTCGACTCCTCCTCGCTGGGCGCGAGCGCCTACCGCGAGCTGGCCCGCGAGGTCCTCGCCCGCTGGCCCGACACCCCGGCCTGACCCGCTCGCGAGCCGTGGCCCCCGCGGGCGGTGGGCGGGGGGACAATGGCGGGGTGACGGAGGAGACGGAGGAACAGACCGCCAGGCCCGGCGGCTTCCAGGTCCACCTGGACGTGTTCGAGGGCCCCTTCGACCTGCTCCTCGGGCTGATCTCCAAGCACAAGCTCGACATCACCGAGGTGTCCCTGCACAAGGTCACCGACGAGTTCATCGCCTACATCCGCTCCCGCGGCCCGGAGTGGGACCTCGACCAGGCCAGTCACTTCCTGCTGGTGGCCGCCACCCTGCTCGACCTGAAGGCGGCCCGGCTGCTGCCCTCCGGCGAGGTCGAGGACGAAGAGGACCTCGCCCTGCTGGAGGCCCGCGACCTGCTGTTCGCCCGGCTGCTCCAGTACCGCGCCTACAAGGAGGTCGCCAAGGTCTTCTCCGGCCGGATGGCCGCCGAGGCGCTGAGGTACGCCCGGATCGTGCCGATGGAGCCGCGGTTCGCCGACCTGCTGCCCGATCTCGTGCTCGGCATCGGCCCGGAACAGCTCGCCAGGATCGCCGCCAGGGCGATGACGCCCAAGGCCGCGCCGTCGGTCTCGGTCGCCCACATCTACCAGCCGCTCGCCAGCGTACGCGAACAGGCGGCTATCCTTGTGCGGCGGCTGCGGGAGGTCCGCAGCGCGACGTTCCGGGCGCTGGTGGCCGACTGCACGGGCACCTTCGAGGTCGTCGCGCGCTTCCTGGCGGTCCTGGAGCTCTACCGCGAGGCGGCGGTCACCTTCGAGCAGATCGAGCCGCTGGGCGACCTGCACGTGCAATGGACCGGCACTGACGACGGAGACGTTGCCGTGGCCGACGACTACGATGAGAGCGCCGGAAAGAAACCCGATGAGTGAAGCAGATCCGCGCGAGGCGACCGCACAGGCCGAGCCCGGGCTGGCAGCCGCGCTGGAGGCGATCCTGCTGGTCGTGGACGAGCCGGTGGCCGAGGTGACGCTCGCTCAAGTGCTCGAACGGCCCACGCACGAGGTCGCGGCGGCGCTGCGCGACCTCGCGGCGGAATACACTGCGGCCGGACGGGGTTTCGATCTGAGAGAGGTCGCGGGCGGCTGGCGTTACTACACGCGGGCCGAGTGCGCGCCTTTCGTCGAGCGTTTCGTCCGCGACGGCCAGCAGACTCGACTCACCCAGGCCGCGCTGGAGACCCTGTCCGTGGTGGCCTACCGGCAGCCGGTGAGCCGCGCCAGGATCTCGGCCATCCGCGGCGTGAACAGTGACGGGGTCATGCGGACCCTCGTCGCGAGGGGGCTGGTCGAAGAGGCCGGCACCGACCCGGAGAGCCAAGCCGTGCTCTACCGGACCACTTCCTACTTCCTCGAACGGCTGGGCCTGCGAGACCTGGGCGAGCTCCCTGAGCTGGCGCCCTTCCTGCCTGAGGACGTGGAGAACTTGGAGGAGACCAAGTGAACGATGGACGCACCCCGTCCGGTGATGGACGCGGTCGGCGTTTCGAGGGCCGCGGCGGCGACGCCGGCGGGTCCTTCCGCGCTTCCAGAGGGGGCGCCAGAGAGCGGTACGGCGCGCCGTCAGGCGGCGCGCAGCCGGGCCGGGACTCCCGCTCCGGCGGGCCCCGAGGCCCCCGCCAGGACTCCAGAGACGACTTCCGCGACCGGCGGCCCTCCCGCGACGACCGCGAGGAGCGGGGCGGGCGCGACGGACGCGATGACAGGCGCGGGCGCGCCGACGACCGGCCGCGCCGCGACTCCGGCCGCGGCGGCTTCGCCGCCGGCCCCGGCGGAGCCCGCGGCGACCAGCGCTCCCGCGGTGATTCGGGTTCGCGCGGTGGTTACGGTTCGCGCGGCGATTCGGGTTCACGCGGTGGCTATGGCTCCCGTGGTGATTCGGGTTCGCGCGGAGGTGATTCGGGTTCGCGCGGCGACCAGCGCTCCCGTGGTGATTCGGGTTCGCGCGGTGGCTATGGTTCGCGCGGGGGCGACGCCGGCTCGCGCGGCGGTTACGGCTCGCGCGGCGGTGATTCGGGTTCGCGCGGCGGTTATGGTTCGCGCGGCGATTCGGGTTCCCGGGGCGGTTATGGCTCTCGTGGTGAGTCGGGTTCGCGCGGTGGTTACGGTTCGCGGGGCGGCGACGCGGGCTCTCGCGGTGGCTATGGCTCTCGTGGTGAGTCGGGTTCGCGCGGTGGCTATGGTTCGCGCGGGGGCGACGCGGGTTCGCGCGGTGGTTACGGTTCGCGGGGAGGCGACGCGGGATCCCGTGGGGATTCAGGCTCTCGCGGTGGCCACGGTTCCCGTGGTGATGATTCGGGTTCGCGCGGCCGTTATGGCTCGCGCGGTGACGCGGGCTCTCGTGGCGGCTTCGGTTCGCGGGATGACCGCGGTTCGCGCGGTGAATCGGGTTCCCGTGGCGACTACCGGCCGCGCACCGATTCTGGTTCGCGCGGCGAGTACCGATCAGGCGGTGACTTCGGCTCCCGCGACGACCGCCGTTCGCGCGATGACCGGCGATCCCGTGAGGGATTTCCGGGGCGCGACGCCGTGCAGACTATCGGCGGCGGCGGACCCGGTGGCGGGCGTACCCGCTACGGGCGTCCGGGGGGCGACCGGAGGGAGCGGGCAGGCCGTACCGACCGGGGCGGACGCGCGGAGTGGACCGCGCGCGCCGACCGGCAGGGCAGGCCGCAGCGCGGACCGTCCGGCGAGGGGTTCAAGACGGCCGAGCAGCCGCTGCGCGACCCCGACCACTTCCCGCCCGGCTACACCGACGAGCGCGACACCACCGAGGTCCCCGACGGCGTACGCCTGCAGAAGGTGCTCGCCCAGGTCGGCGTCGCCAGCAGGCGCGCCTGCGAGGAGATGATCGGCGCGGGCCGGGTCACCGTGGACGGCCAGGTGGTACGCAGGTTCGGCGCACGCGTCGATCCGGCCAAGCAGGTCATCCACGTGGACGGCAAGCGCATCCCGACCGCCCCCGACCTCGTGTACTTCGCCATCAACAAGCCGATCGGCGTGGTCAGCACCATGTCCGATCCGGATGGCAGGCCGTCCCTGGCCGACTACGTGGCCGACCGCAAGGAGCGGCTGTTCCACGTGGGCCGGCTGGACACCGAGACCGAGGGCCTGATCCTGCTCACCAACGACGGCGAGCTGGCCAACCGGCTCACCCACCCCAGCTACGGTGTGCAGAAGAAGTACTGGGCCAAGGTCAACGGCACCATCGAGCGCGGGCTCGGCCGGCGGCTGCGCGATGGCGTGGAGCTGGAGGACGGCCCGGTCAAGGCCGACGACTTCAAGATCGTGCAGGAGCACGGACGGCAGGCGCTGGTCGAGATCGTGGTACACGAGGGTCGCAAGCACGTGGTGCGCCGGATGCTCGCCGAGGTCGGGCACAGCGTGATCGACCTGGCGCGCATCGAGTTCGGGCCGGTCAAGATGGGCCGGCTGAAGTCGGGCACGCTGCGCGCCCTCACGTTGCAGGAGATCGGCGAACTGTATGCTGCCGTCGGGCTGTAGCCTTTCCGGCACGGCCGGTGCGTACGCCCTGGCCTGACGGGCTGGAGCGCCCTTCACGCGAGGGCGCTCGGAAGGGGATGAGATGGTGCGGGCGATCCGCGGTGCGACTCAGGTCGAGTCCGACGACCGCGATGCGATCCTGTCGGGTGTCACCGAGCTGGTGACCGAGGTGATGTCGCGCAATGAGCTGACGACCGACGACGTGATCAGTGTGATCTTCACCGCGACGCCCGACCTCACGGCGGAGTTCCCGGCGCTGGCCGCGCGCAAGCTCGGGTTCCACGACGTCCCGCTGATCTGCGCCTCGGAGATCGACGTGCCGGGGGCGCTGCCCCGCGTGGTGCGGCTGATGGCCCACGTGGAGACCGACCGTCCCCGGCAGCAGGTCCAGCACGTCTACCTGCGCGGCGCCGTCGCGCTGCGGGTGGACATCGCGCAGTGAGCGGCGTCCGGGGCATGGCGAGCGAATCATGGCGTTGCATGGTCATTTGCGAAGCGGGAAGCCGGTGAGTCCTCTGGACAGCGTCCTGGTCGTCGGTACCGGGCTGATCGGCACCTCGGTGGCCCTCGCCCTGCGCGAGCACGACGTCGAGGTCAGGCTGGCCGACCTCGACCCGGGCGCGGTACGGCTGGCGAGCGAGCTGGGCGCGGGCCTTCCGTGGTCGGCGCAGGAGGGCGGCCCGGCGTTCGACCTCGCGGTGATCGCCGTGCCGCCGCAGTACGTCGCGGCCGAGCTGCTCGCGTTGCAGGAGCGGGGCGTCGCCCGCCACTACACCGACGTGGCGAGCGTCAAGGCGCTGCCGCTGGCCCAGGCCGAGAGCCTGGGTTGCGACGTCGCGAGTTTCGTGGCGGGGCATCCGCTCGCGGGGCGGGAGCGGTCGGGGCCGGCCGCGGCCAGGGCCGACCTGTTCCTCGGGCGGCCCTGGGCCTACTGCCCGACTCCGGAGACCTCGCCCGCGGCCGTGGAGACCCTGCTCGGGCTGATCAAGCTGTGCGGGGCCGAGGCGGTTCGGGTGGGGGCCGAGGAGCACGATCGGGCCGTCGCCGTCGTGTCGCACGCGCCCCATGTGACGGCCGCGGCGGTCGCCGCCCGGCTGGCCGAGGCGCCGGAGACCGCGCTGGGGCTGGCCGGCCAGGGGGTACGTGATGTGACGCGCATCGCGGCGGGCGACCCGGCGCTGTGGACCGGCATCCTGTCGGGCAACGCGCTGCCGGTGGCCAAGGTGCTCGAAGCGGTGGCGGCCGACATCGCCGCGGCGGCTGCGGCGCTGCGCCGTACGGCCGGGCACGACGTCCCGGACGGCGAGCCGGCCTCGGGCGGACGGGCCGACGACCTGGCCGGGATGCCGTGGGTGACCGCGCTGCTCGAACGCGGTGTGACCGGCACCGGGCGGATCCCCGGCAAGCATGGCGGTCCCGCGAGCGTCTACGCCAACGTTCAGGTGATCGTCGGCGACCGCCCCGGTGAGCTGGCGCGGCTGTTCCAGGTCGCCAAGGAGGCCGGGGTCAACATCGAGGACGTCCGGCTGGAGCACACCCCCGGGCTGCCGCTGGGCGCGGCAGAGCTTTCGGTACAGCCCCAGGCGGCGGACACGCTGATCGGCGCGCTGCGCGCGCACGGCTGGCATATCCCCTGATCGGGCCAACGGGCCGGTGCGGTTGACAGGCACCGGCCTTTGGTGTTTCATAGTGGTAACAGCGTTACCTCATAGAAACGCTTGTGACCACTTCGACTTGGGGGACTTGCCATGACGAGCTTGGAGAAGAACCCGTTCCAGGGCGGCTACGCCCCGGTGACGGAGGAGATCACCGCCTTCGACCTGCCGGTCACCGGCAGGCTGCCGGAGAGCCTGCGCGGCCGGTTCCTGCGCAACGGGCCCAACCTGCTCGACCTGGAAGACCCGCACCCGCACCTCCTCGTCGACAACGGCATGGTCCACGGCGTGCGGATTCGGGACGGCAGGGCGGAGTGGTACCGCAACCGGTGGGTGCGCTCCGACAAGATCGCCGCGGCCCTGGGGGAGAAGCCGCGTCCGGGCGGCATCAGCGAGGCGTCCAGCACGCACGTCATCGGGCACGCGGGCATGACCCTGGCCCTGATGGAGGCCGGAGCGCCGGTCGTGGAGCTGACGTACGAGCTGGACACGGTCGGACGCACCGACTTCGGGGGCACGCTGCCGGGTGGCCTCACCGCGCACTCCAAGATCGACCAGCGGACCGGGGAACTGCACGCGGTGGCCTACGACGTCGCCCGGCACGACAGTGTCCAGCATGTGGTGGTCAGTCCGGCGGGGCAGGTCACGCGCGTCACCGACATCGCCGTCACCGACGGGCCGATGATGCACGACTTCGCTCTCACCGGTAAGTACGTGGTCGTGTACGACCTTCCGGTGACGTTCAGCATGGCGGCGGCGGAGGCGGGTGTGCGCCTGCCGTACGCCTGGAACGACGCGCACCGGGCACGGGTCGGGCTGCTGCCGCGCGACGGCGGCGGGAAGGGCATCCGCTGGTTCGACGTCGACCCCTGCTGGGTGTTCCACACGCTCAACGCTTACGACGACGGCGACCGTGTGGTCATCGACGTGGTCGCCTACGACAGCCTGTTCGTGGACGCCAAGCTCCCCACGGGCGGCCCGCCCGCGCTGGAGCGGTGGACGATCGACCTGGCCGTCGGCGCGGTGAAGCGCGAGCGGCTGGACGATCGGCCCCAGGAGTTCCCGCGCATCGACGAGCGCAGGTCGGGCCTGGCGCACCGGTACGGCTACACCGTCCAGACCCAGGAGTTCCTCAGGCAACTGTCGCGCGACGCCCAGGATCTCTCGGACTTGCCCGCACCCGCGTTCGGCGCCGCGCTGCTCAAGCACGACTTCCGGACAGGGAGCCGCGAGGAGCACTTGTTCCCGCGCGGCTTCTACGCGAGCGAGCCGGTCTTCGTACCGGGCGACCCGGAAGCGGAGTCCGCTGAGGACGACGGATATGTCATGACCTACGTCCACAACCCGGACCGAGACGCGGCCGATCTGGTCGTTCTCTCGGCCCAGGACTTCGCCGGAGGGCCGGTCGCCACCGTCCACCTCCCCGCCCGGGTGCCGCTGGGCTTCCACGGCGGCTTCGTCCACGACGCCTCCTGAGTCACCCCCCCCGGGGGCCGATGCCGTTGACAGGCATCGGCCCTAAGGCGTTGAATGCTGGTAACGTCGTTACCATCTAGAAACGACGTAACTAAGCAGGCGATGGGGGAAACCTACGATGACGACCGCGGAGAAGAACCCGTTCCGGGGCGGCTACGCCCCGGTGACAGAGGAGATCACCGCCTTCGACCTGCCGGTCACCGGCACATTGCCGGACACGCTGAACGGCCGGTTCCTGCGCAACGGGCCCAACCCGCTCGACCTGGACGAGCCCAGGCCGCACCTCTTTCTGGGCAACGGCATGGTGCACGGCGTGCGGATGCGGGACGGCAGGGCGGAGTGGTACCGCAACCGGTGGGTCCGCTCCGACGCGGTCGCCGCGGCTCTGGGGGAGGAGCCCCGGCCGGGGCCGCGCTTCGACGGCCTCGACTCGAACGCCAACACGCACGTCATCGGGCACGCGGGCAAGACGCTCGCCATGGTGGAGAGCGGGCTGCCCATCCAGGAGCTGACCTACGAGCTGGACACCGTCGGACGGTACGACTTCGACGGCACCCTGCCGGGCGGCTTCGCCGCGCACTCCACGGTCGATCCGCACACCGGGGACCTGCACGCGGTGGCCTACTACTTCGGCTGGCCGGATCGTATCCAGCACCTGGTGGTCAGCCCCGCGGGCCTGGTCGAGCGCGCCGTGGACATCGCCGTCAAGGACGGGCCGATGGTGCACGACTTCGCGCTCACCGGCAAGTACGTGGTGCTGTACGACCTTCCGGTGACGTTCAGCACGGCGGCGCTGGAGGCGGGCGTGCGCCTGCCGTACGCCTGGAACGACGCGCATCCGGCGCGCATCGGGCTGCTGCCGCGCGAGGGCGGCGGCGAGGACGTCCGCTGGTTCGACATCGACCCCTGCTGGGTGTTCCACACGCTCAACGCCTACGACGACGGCGACCGCGTGGTCATCGACGTGGTCGCCTACGACAGCCTGTTCGTGGACGCCAGGCTCGACGGGGGCGGTCCTCCCGCGCTGGAGCGGTGGGTGATCGACCCGGCGGTCGGCTCGGTGAAGCGTGAACGCCTGGACGACCGGGCCCAGGAGTTCCCGCGCATCGACCCGCGCAGGGCGGGCATGCCGCATCGGTACGGCTACACGGTCGACACCGAGGAGCTTCTCGTCCAGTTGCCGCGCGGGGCCCAGGATCTCGCGGAACTGCCGGCGCCCGCGTTCGGTGCGGCGATCATCAAGCACGACCTCCGGGGAGGAGGCCAGGAGGAGCACCTGTTCCCGCGCGGCTCCTACGCGAGCGAGCCGGTCTTCGTACCCGCCGATCCGAACGCCGATGCCACCGAGTCCGCCGAGTCCGCCGAAGACGACGGATATGTCATGGCCTATGTCCACAACCCGGACCGTGGAGCGGCCGACCTGGTCATTCTCTCGGCTCAGGACTTCGCCGGAGGCCCGGTCGCCACCGTCCACCTGCCCGCCCGGGTGCCGCTGGGCTTCCACGGGAATTTCGTCTTCGACGAGTCCTGAGGGCCGATCGGCGTCCCCGCATTGACAAAACGAGGCTTTACGTAAAAGCTTGTTCTTGAGATGAGGGACGTCGTCTATCTGGACCGGCTGGAGCAGGCCGAGGCGCTGCTCAAACCCATGCGCGTGGAGGTGCTGCGCCGGCTCGCCGAGCCGCACTCGTGCACCGAGGTGGCCAAGCAGCTCGGCCAGACACCGCAGCGGGTCTACTACCACGTCAAACAACTGGTCGCGGTCGGCCTGGCCGAGCAGGTGAGCGAGCGCCGGGTGCGCGGCATCAACGAGGGCGTCTACCAGGCCGTCGCGCGCTCCTACTGGCTCTCGCCCGCCCTCGTCGGGCGGCTGGGGCCGCGCCGGTCGGAAGACCGGCTCAGCCTGGGCTACCTGCTCAGCCTGGTCGAGGAGGTCCAGGCCGATATCGCCAACCTCGACCGGACCGCCCCCGACCTGCCCTCGCTGGGCATCTCGGGGCGGGTCTGCCTGCCCGAGGAACGGCGGCCGGAGTTCCTGGCCGACCTGAGGGAGGCGATGCAAGGCCTGTTCGAGAAGTACGGCGGCGCGGAGGGCTCGACCTTCCGCGTCGCCCTGGTCTGCTATCCGGCCGCCCAGGAGCCCACCGCGGCGCCCACCACGGCGCCCACCACTGGGCCTGCTACTGGGCCCTCGGCCCCCGGCCCTGTGGCCGACGACGGCGCCGAATCCTCGAACGCTCCCAAACACCGGTAGCCTCGACTGCGAACACATCGGCAGGCTTTGCGCACAGGCGAATAAGGAGTGGCCGTGACCGGACTGGTCGTCGCCATGGACGGTCCTTCTGGATCGGGCAAGTCCAGCGCGTCCCGCGGGGTGGCGCGGGCGCTGGGGCTTCGCTACCTCGACACCGGGGCGATGTACCGCGCGGTCACCTGGTGGATGCTCCAGCAGGGTGTCGAGCCGGCCGACCCGGCGGCGATCGCCGCGCGCGCCGCAGACCCCGTGCTCGACGTCGGCACCGACCCCGACGGGCCCACGATCGCCGTGGGCGGCGTCGATGTGGCCGGTCCCATCCGGGGGCCGGAGGTCACCGCCGCGGTCTCCGCGGTGAGCGCGGTCCCCGAGGTCCGCGCCCGGCTCGTCGCCGCGCAGCGGGCCGTCATCGGCTCGGGCGACATCGTGGTGGAAGGCCGCGACATCGGCACCGTGGTCGCCCCGGGAGCGCAGGTCAAGGTCTACCTGACGGCCAGCGCCGAGGCGCGCGCGCTCCGCCGTACGGCGGAGCTGGCCGGCACCACGGTCGAGGCCCAGCGGGCCGCCATGGCGCGGCGTGACGCGCTCGACTCCACGCGTAAGGCCGACCCCCTGGTGCGGGCCGATGACGCCGTCGAGCTGGACACGACCACGCTCACCCTCGACGAGGTGATCGCCGAGGTACTGCGACTGGTAAAGGAAAGAACGTGACGGGGGAGCGGTTCGACGAGGGCATAGACGAGGGCTGGGTCGAGTTCGGCGAGTTCGCCGAAGACATGGCGGAGCTCGCGGCGGAGGAGGAGGCCGACTCCGGCCCGCTTCCGGTGGTCGCCGTGGTCGGCCGGCCCAACGTGGGCAAGTCCACCCTGGTCAACCGGATCATCGGCCGCCGTGAGGCGGTCGTCGAAGACGTGCCGGGCGTGACCCGCGACCGGGTGACGTACGAGGCGACCTGGCGGGGCCGCCGCTTCACCGTGGTCGACACCGGCGGCTGGGACCCTGAGGCCACCGGCATGGCCCAGCGCATCGCCGAGCAGGCCCAGGTGGCGGTGGAGCTCGCCGATGTGATCCTGTTCGTGACCGACGTCACCGTGGGCGTCACCGACGCCGACGAGGCCGTCGCCCGGGTTCTCCGGCGCGCGGGCAAGCCGGTCGTGCTGGCCGCCAACAAGGTCGACGACCAGCGCGCGGAGCTGGAGGCCGGGGCGCTGTGGTCGCTCGGCATCGGCACCCCGCACCCGGTCTCGGCGCTGCACGGCCGCTCCAGCGGCGACCTGCTCGACCTGATCCTCGACGCGCTGCCCGAGGCCCCCGCGCAGCGGTTCGGCCCCGAACGCGGCCCGCGCCGGATCGCCCTGGTCGGCAAGCCCAACGTGGGCAAGTCCTCGCTGCTCAACAAGCTCGCGGGGGAGGAGCGGGCGCTGGTCGACCCGATGGCCGGCACCACCCGCGACCCCGTGGACGAGCTGGTGGAGCTGGGCGGCAAGACCTGGCGCTTCATCGACACCGCTGGCATCCGCCGCCGCGACCGCGAGCTGCAGGGCGCCGACTTCTACGCCAGCCTGCGCACCAGGGCCGCCCTGGAGCGCTCCGAGGTCGCGGTCGTGCTGATCGACGCGAGTGAGCCGCTGACCGAACAGGACCTGCGGATCATCTCCCTGGTGGTCGAGACCGGCCGGTGCGTCGTGGTCGCCTTCAACAAGTGGGACCTCGTCGACGAAGACCGCCGCTACTACCTGGAAAAGGAGATCGACCGCCAGTTGGTGCGCATCCCCTGGGCACTGCGGGTCAACATCTCCGCCAAGACCGGCCGCCACGTCGACCGCCTGGTCCCCGCCATCGAACGCGCCCTCGACTCCTGGGCCACCCGCGTCCCCACCAGCAGGCTCAACGCCTTCCTCACCGAGCTGATCCAGGCCACCCCACCCCCGGTCCGCGGCGGCAAGCAGCCCAAGATCCTCTTCGCCACCCAGGCCTCGGTCGAACCGCCCAAGTTCGTCCTGTTCACCTCCGGCTTCCTCGAGGACACCTACCGCCGTTTCATCGAACGCCGGCTCCGCGAGGAGTTCGGCTTCGCCGGTTCCCCGGTAGAAATCAGCATGAAAATCCGCGAAAAGCGCTTCGCCAAAAAACGCGGATAGCCACTGCCCCGGTACGGGGAGATATCGTTTGCCGCCAATGTGGCGGCAGGTGTATTTTCCTCTGTGCCCGTCACCGGGACGGGCACAGAGGGGGTGAGATCGCGGTGAACGCGTTCCGGCGGATCGCGGGTTCGTTAGGCGTCGGCGCCTGCCTGCTGGCGATGTCGGCGTGTCAGGTGGCCGGGGAGAGTTTGCAGAAGGCGCTCGATGAGGCGGTCGCTCCTGCGGATGTGATAAAGGCGGATGCGCCGTTCGCGGGGTCCAAGGCGGAGGAGTTCGGGGACGGTGCGGCGGCGATCGTGGTGCCGCGGGCGGTGAAGGTCGGTGCCTTTTCCCGGAAGGACGTGGCGGCGGCGTACCGGACGGCCAAGAAGATGCTGTCGGCCGCCTACCTGGACCGGGTGACACTACAGGGTGGAAAGCCTGCGGCATTCGCCCGGCTCCTCGACCCGGAGCAGCGCAAGGATTTCCTGAAGAACCTCGACCACAAGAATCAGAAAAAGAACAGCCGCGGCGAGGTGGCGAGTTTCGCCAAAGGGCAGGCGGAGCTGGTCGGTGATGTCATCAAGGTGCAGGGCGAGATGTCGGCCAAGCCGCGTAAGGGCGATGACGGCGGACCCGAATTGCGGGTCACGTACGAGTACCGGTTCGTGTACGCGGTGCGTAAGCCGGGGACGGACCTGATCGCCCGGGTCATGGCCTATGACAAGGGCGCCTACGACTTCTGGCGGGACGCCCCCGGGGCGAGTCTGCGGCACTGGTGGATGGGGTCGGACGACAGGTGGCAGGCCGGTGTCGAGTGTGAGCCGGACGACGGCTTCATCTGGCCGTCCTACCCTGATGCCGCGCCGACCGGGGTGCAGCCCTCGGGCCCGGTCCAGGACGCCTACGCCGACGGCAAGTCCACCGATGAGGACTGCAGCAGCGTCGGGGACATCTGACCCGGCCCGGTCGCTCTCTTCGGCATCTCGCCGCCGATCGCGCTCCCACCTGTGACAATGGGAGCCAGTGATGATGCCGGAGATCGCGTTTTCCGCGCTGCACCCCGAGGTCCTTTCGGCGCTGCGCGCGGCGGGGTGGACGCCAGGGCGGAAGGTCGCGACGGTGTCGTGGGTCGAGCCGCTGGCCCGGGCGGGTCATGTGGTGAGCCCGCTCGCCGAGGCCGTGCTGGCGTCGCTGGGCGGGCTGGTGATCCAACCGGCCGCCGGGGGCGAGTCGTGCTTCCTGAACGGCGAGCCGTTCAGCGTCGATCCGCTGGCCGCCGGGTCCGGGCAGCGGGCGATGGGCATGGCGATCGAGTCGATGCTCGGCGGGAGCTATTTCCCGATCGCCGAGTGGCTGAGCTATTCGAGCGTGTTCCTTGAGGCCGGGGGCCGGATGGTGGCCTGCGGGCTGGGCTGGATCTGGGAGCTGGGCGGCACCTTCGAGGAGGGGCTGGAACTGGCCGTACGCGCACACCGGCCGCTCGTGTGCCTGCACGCCGACCCCGGGCTTGATCCGTGGCCCTGAGGCACGGCCGAAGTCAGCGTTCCCGGGTCGCCGAGACCAGCGCGAGCACCGCCGCCACCGCGCACAGCCCGGCGGTGAGCAGGAAGATCTCGGTGTACTCGGTGTGCAGCGCCGCCTTGACCTTCGACTGGTACTCGGCCAGCCGCCTGGCGTACTCCGCCTCCTCCACCCCGAACGGCAGCGGCGTGTCCAGTTTCGCGGTCAGCGACCGGAACCGGTAGAACCCCCACGCCGACAGCCCGGCGACGCCGAGCAGCATGCCCATCATCCGGGCGACGACCACCGCCGCCGAGGCCACGCCGTGCTCGGCGGCGGGGGAGACCCGCAGCACGGCCGAGGAGACCGGCGCGATCACCAGGCCGAGCCCGGCCCCGGCCACGATCAGGTCGAGGTCGATCCGGAAACCGGCGGCGGCCAGGTCGAGCGGCCACTGACCGATCCTGACATATCCGGCGGTCGCGACGGCCAGACCGGCCACCGCGACGGTCCGCTCACCGAGCCTCCTGGCCAGCAGCCCGCCCGCCAGCGCCGTCACCGCCAGTGCCACCAGGAACCTGGTCAGCACCAGCGCGCCGCCCACGGAGTCCAGGCCGAGCAGCGTCTGCGCGGTGAGCTGTACGTCGACCAGCGTGACCAGCAGCGCCGCACCGCTCAGGAAGCTCACCCCGAGCCAGCCGAAGAACGGCCCCCGGCGCACCCGCGTGAGGTCGATCAGCCGGTGCCGGGCCCGCCGTTCCCACAGTACGAACGCCACGCCCACGGCCACGCCCGCGAGCGCCAGCGGCGGCCCCCACGGCGGTAGCACCGCCCGCTCCGGCTCGGGGTTGTAGAGCCCGGCCACCAGCAGGCCCAGCGCGAGCGCCAGCAGCAGCCCGCCGACGACGTCCGTGCGCGGCCGGTCGGCGTCCGCCTCCCCGGCCGGGGGCGCGGCCCCGCCCGGTACGGCACGCCACACCGCGACCGCCGCGAGTGCCGACAGCGGGACGTTCACCCAGAAGATCCCCCGCCAGCCGACCAGCGCGGCTACGCCCGCCCCGTACAGCGGGCCGAGGACGCTGCCCAGCTCCTGGGCCGCGCCCACCGCGCCGAGCGCCACCGGCCTGGCGTGCTCGTCCCACAGGTCGGCGACCAGTGCCATGGTGATCGGCAGCAGCGCGCCCCCGGCGAGGCCCTGCACGGCGCGCCCGGCGACCAGCAGCGGCACCGATCCGGCCAGGGCGGTCAGCGCGGACCCGGCGGCGAACCCGGCCAGGCAGGCCAGGATGAGCGACCGCCTGCCGTACCGGTCGGACAGCCTGCCGAGCAGCGGCATCGCCGCGACGTAGCCGAGCAGGAACCCCGTGACCACCGGGGTGGCCCGCTCCAGGCGGTTGAGCGGGACGCCGACGTCGGCGGCGATGTCGACCAGGACGGTGACCACCACATAGGCGTCGAGCGCGGCCAGCAGGACGGCGGTGCCGCCCACGCCCAGCGCCACACTGCGCCGGGCCCGCCGGGACGCGCCGCCGCCCGAGACGGCGGCATCAGAAGGAAGGGACGGAACGGTCACTTCGGCGCGGTCACCTGCACCGGGGCGTCGTACTCGCTGAGCGTCACGATCACCGTGCCGGACGCGTCGCCCTTGCCCAGCGGGACGCTGGCCTTCACCAGCCGGCCGTTCGACTTGTCCAGCCACAGCGTCGCGTCCGCCCCCTGCTGGACGCCCGGCACCACCGTGGACAGCGCCGCCTGCGGCAGCGTCGCGGTGACCCGGTAGGCGGCCACGCCGCCGACCTGCTCCTCGGCCTGGGTGGCCGCCTTGGTGGACGCCGCGAGCAGCGCGGGGACGCCCTTGGCCGGGTCGAGGATGGCCGACGGGTCGTAGAAGGCGGCGAGCTGCCGCCTGGTCATCGTCTGGTAGCCGCCAGTGGGCCCCTTGAAGTGGACGGTGTCGCCGAGCAGTACGAAGGCCAGCTCCTGCAGGCTGCCGATCACCTCGATCTGGACGGTGCCGTCGGCGTCGCCCGCGGCGGTGAGCCTGCCGTCCGCCTTGCGCACCGGGACCGGCGGGCTGCCCTCGGTCTCGATCGCGAACGCCGCGCTCTTGACCGTGCGCATCGCCGTCGCCGACTTCTTCATCAGCTCATCGCCCGGCGGCAGCGCCGAGCCCGACGCGCTACAGCCCGCCACGGCCACCGGCGCGACGAGCAGTGCCAGGCACAGCGCGAGCGCGCGTATCCGGGCCCTCACCGCAGGCTCTTCAGGTGGTCGATCACGGGGTCGAGGGCGCGCTGGAGATCGCGGATCTGGTCGTCGGTGAGCCGGTCGATGAAGTGCTGCCGTACGCCCGCCACGTGGTGCGGCGCCACGCGCTGGATGGTCTCCCAGCCCTGCTCGGTCAGCACCGCGAACGTGCCGCGCCGGTCGTCGTCGCAGCTCTCCCTGGTGACCAGCCCTGCCGCCTCCATGCGCGAGATCTGGTGGGAGAGCCGGCTGCGCGACTGCACGGTGGCGTCGGCGAGGTCGCTCATCCGCATCCGCCGCTGCGCGTTCTCTGAGAGGTTGACCAAGATCTCATAGTCGTTGAGCGACAGCCCGAACTCGTGCAACTCGCGGTCGAGCCGATGGGAGAGAAGCTTGTGGGCGCTGAGATGGGAACGCCACGCCCGCTGCTCGACCGAGGTGAGCCAGCGGGGTTCGTCGGTGCTCATGCCATGCAATCTATACGCAGGTGGCCGATCTCGTAGGGTCGCCGTGATGACCTTCATTGGCCACGAGTTCGGTGATCCACCGGGCCGGTTAGAGGTTTCTCATTCGATGCTCACGGTGCCCCAATGCGGCGCGGCGATCGTGGGACACGGCCGGGGGAGGCAGCGAGGGGAGGCGGGCATGCTCAGGCGACTACTGCGGCTCCTGCTGGCCGTCTCGCTGATGCTCGCTCTGGGCTGGGGGGTCACCGGCGCGGCGACCGGGGGCGTACGGGGCGTACCGGGGGCCGTGCCCGCCGTGCCCGCAATACTCGCTGACGACGACGATGACGGCGGCGGCGATGACGACGATGACGGGGACGAGGACGAGGCCCGGCGGCCACGGTACCGCCCGGTGACGCGCGCGGAGGGCAGGGCGGTCCGGCGCGGGGCCGCCAGGCCGTCCGGTACGGCCGCCGCCGGGGAGAAGCGCTCCGGCGGGGCGAGCGGGCAGCGGAAGGCCGACCCGGTACGCACCGCGCCACCCGGTGGAGAACCCGCCGCCGCGCCGGTGCCGCAGGGCGTGGGCCCGCCGGGGCGGCAGGAAGAGGTTCCGGTGGCGTCCCCGCACACCGGCGAGGCCGGCGCCGAGCGGCCCGGCGAGTCTCTGCGGGGCGGCGAGTCTCTGCGGGGCGGCGGGACGGCGCTGACCGGGGTCGACGGCGGGCTCGGCGGCACGGATTCGGCCGGGAGCGAGGGGGCGTGGGCGCTGGTGATGATCGCCCTGGCGGCCACCGGCGTGTTCCTCGGGGGCGCGTCCTGGCTGTCGCGCAGGCCCGTCATGAACGGCCCGGCGGCACACCGCCGCAAGCCGCAGGTCCGGCGCGCCACGGCGGTCCGCGCCCGCTGCCCCGGTCCGCCCCGCCGTACCCGCTGACCGCCGGCGCCGATCAGGTGGCGGGAGCGGCGGCGGCGCGGTCGTAGGCGGCGCGGGAGGCGACCACGGCGGGGCCGTGCCGTTCGGCCCAGGCGGTGAGCCCCACCAGGTGGTCATAGAGCTCGCGGGCCATCTCCGTGGCGGTGTACTCCACCTTGGCCGGCACCGTCGGGTAGACCGTGCGCGTGATCAGCCCGTCGCGTTCCAGGTTGCGCAGGGTCAGGGTGAGCATGCGCCGGCTGATGCCCTCGATCGACCGTTCCAGCTCGGTGAAGCGCACCGGCCCGCCCGCTGTCCGGATCAGCACGGCGATGCTCCACTTGCCGCTGACCCGGTTGAGCACGTCGAGGATCGCGCACGCCTGCCCCTCATCGACGTGCCCGGTCACATCCGTGTGCCGTTGTGACATGAAACTGCCTCCTTCCGCGTACGCCCTCCGTAACAAATGATGGCCCCTGGAACAGAACTTGTCCCAAGGGGGAAGGGGACCCAGGTGCCCGTCACCATGCCCGCCACGATGAACGAGGCGACACGCCGGCTGCTCGACGGCCGGAACTTCGCCACCGTCGCCACGCTCAACCCGGACGGCAGCCCGCACACGTCGGTCGTGTGGGTCATGCGGGAGGGCGGGGCCGTGTTGTTCACCACCACCGAACGCCGCCGCAAGGCACGCAATCTGGCCGCCGACCCGCGGATCAGCCTGTCGATCTTCGAGATGGGCGATCCGTACAACTACGCGGAGATCCGCGGCACCGCCGAACTGCTGGAGGACCCGGGCAAGACCCTCGGCGGCACTCTGTCGCACAAGTACGTGGGCGAGGACCCCCCACCGGAGCCCGCCGACGTACTCCGCCTGATCGTCAGGGTGACCCCGCAGAAGGTCTTCCACGCGTCCTTCGGTTAGCCGCCGGGGACCGATCGCATGGAAAGGGCCCGGCCGCCGGTAGTGGCGGCCGGGCCCTTTCGCCGCGCGCCGTGGGGGCGCGCGGTCGGCCGAGGACCTCGCCCGCCTCACATCTTTGGCCGGAGCGGGACGGACGGGACCTCCCATCGCGAACCGAACTGACACGCGGAGTGAGAAACGTACTACCCGATGCATGCAAGTTGGTTGCCACCGGTTAGTGTCGCAAATCCTGCGGCCTCATTAAAAGCAAGAGGTACGAGCCTTTGTGACATATCTCACGCTGGCACAAGGTGGATATACCGGGCTGCGAAACGGCATTCCCGCTGGTAAGGCGCGGTGTTTCGCGGGAGACTCGCCGACAGGCAGAGTTCCGAGGACCTCGTCCGTCTCACATCTTTGGCCGGAGCGGGCCGGGCGGGGCCTCCCATCGAAGGGAAGTGCAGATGCTCATTGAGCCATGCCCGCCGTACGGGCACGCCCTCGCCACCCGCGCCGCCGCGCGGCGGACGGTGGGGGATCGCAGATGACCCCGTCCGCGATGGCCGGCTCGGACGGCGACGGGCCGGTGCCACTCGACGCCACCGCGTCCTCTCCGGTGGCCTCCCCGACGCTGCCGCTCTCGGCCGTCCGGGACGTACGGCGGGCGGTCCGCTTCACCGTGTGCGGCCTCGCCGACTCCTACGGGGCCGACAGTGAGGACATCGCCCAGGAGGTGCTGCTGGCCCTGCTCACCGCCCACCGGCTGGGCAGGCTCCCGGACCGCCCGGCGGCCTGGGCGCAGACGGTGGCCCGGCGGCGCGCCTGGAAGTCCGACATGGACCGCCGCCGCGAGGTGCCCATCGGCGGCCCCGGCGAACTCGACCTGGTCTCCTCGGCGAGCGGCGAGCGCGGCGACGAGATGGCCGACCTGACCGTCCAGCGGCACCGGCTGGTCGGCTGGGTCCGCGACCTGCCGTCCGAGGTGCGGGCGGTGATGGCGCTGCGGATGGACGGCTACTCCGACAGCGAGATCGCCCGGGATCTGCGGATGAGCCGTTCGCTGGTCAAGGTCCATGCCCGGGAGGGGACCGAGCGGCTGCGCGCCGCCCTGGTCGGCCAGATGGCCGCGGAGATGGCGGCGGAGCAGGCGGAGCGCCGCGCCGAGCAGGCCGAGACCCGCCACGCCGGGCCCGTGCCGGTCTGTCCCGCCCCGGCCGCGCCGCCGCCGTCCGAGGACCGGGCGCTGGCCGGGCTGCCGCCCCGCCAGAAGGAGGTGCTCCGGCTCAGCCGCCGCGGGTACACCCCCGCGCAGATCGCCCGCCTGCTGGGCCTGAGCGCCAACACCGCGCGGGTGAACCTCTACCACGCGCGCAAGCGGGTGCGGCGCGATCTCGGGCTGCTGGACGACCGGCGTCCGGACGACGCGGGCCCGCGGGCGGGCCGGGCATGAGGTACGGCGCGGACACCGCCATCGCGCGTTCCCCTATCGACCGACGAGGAGAGGTGCCCATGGCCCCGGCCGATCCCGGCAGCGGCGCACGGCCCGAGCACGATGAGCACGATGAGTACGGCGAACACGGCGAACGCCGCGAGCCGGGTGAGCACGCGCGCGAGGACCCGCTCGTGACGCCCGCCGCGGCCGGTGGCGACCCGCCCTCGGTGACCGCCGCGTTCGATGACGCGCTCGCCACCGCGGCCCGCGGCGTGCGGGCCGCCTACGAGATCGGCCTGCTGTGGGCCGACGAGATCGGCCGGGACATCGAACACCGGCTCGGCCTCGACGCCGGTGACGAAATGGCCTGGAGCGACCAGCGCTACGGCCGCGCCCTGGCCCTGTGCTCCCGCCTCGCCGAACTGGCCGCCACCCTCCAGGCCCTCCACGACGACACCAGGAAACTGATCCGCACCGGCCCACCGTAAGCGCCGCCGGGCCCGGCCCGGCCCCATGCCCAAGGCGGGTACGGGCCGGGCAGGGGGCCTGGTCGTCTGTGGCCGCATGTCCATCGTGGTGGTATGTCCGAGGTCGAGTGGGGCCGGCCGGCGTCCCCGGGTGGGGACGGCCGCCCGGCCGCAGTAGTGCTGTGGGTCAGGCGTACTTACAGATGAGGGCCTGGCTGACGCCCTGGGAGTGGCTCAGGTAGGTGCGGCTGGGGTCGAAGTGGACGCAGGCCGCCGAGGCGCTTCCGCTGCCCGCGTAGACGAGGTTGGGCGTGCCCCAGCGGTAGCAGCTCAGGCCGCCGTTGTAGAAGCCGATGGTGGAGGAGGAGTTGACCTTCGCGGCGCAGTAGTCGCCGAGGGAGAGCGGGCTGTAGACGACCTCGACGGCCGCCTGCGCGGGGGCGGCCGAGACGGCGACCGTACCGAGGCAGGCGAGGGCCGTGACGGCGATCGCGGCGAGTGTGCGGGTGCGTCCGGGCATGGCGGACCTCCAGATGGGGATGCGGCGAATGACGCCGGAAGGGGGCGCGGGCGGGCATCGCGAAAGCCGGCCGCTGGGGCGAAGGATGGGATGCTGCGAGTCGATACGCTGTGCTGATCGCAGTATTAAATAGGAAACCTTCCTATGCAATGGCCGAGGCGAGCCTTTCATCCCAGCTTTGCCCGTTGTCGTCGCCCGGTCAGGAACGTGCCATTCCGCGCCCCCGCCGCCCGGAAAGGACCCGCCGGGTTTCGGCCGTGCGCCGCCCGGCCGTGCCCTCTCCGGACCTCGCGGAACGCCGCGCCGATTCGCGACCGGGGCCCTGCCCCCATTCGGACCGAAATTGCGGTGGAAAGCGCTTGCGTCGGCGGTGACCTGGGCGAAGATGTTCCGGTCAGCCCTTGACGGGGTGTGGGCACGGCATGTTGCCTTGTATTGGCCATGGCGCGCGTGACCGCGGACGCGTACGACGGGCCGGCGCGGGGGATTGAGACGGTTACCTGCGGAGGTGATGTCGATGCTGATAGACGCGATCCTGCGGAACAAGGGCACGGCGGTGGCGACCGTACCACCCGATGCCAGCGTGCGGCGGCTGCTGGCGGTGCTGGCCGAACAGAACATCGGAGCCGTCGTGGTGTCGGAGGACGGTGCCACCATCGACGGCATCGTGTCCGAGCGCGACGTGGTCAGGCGGCTCAACGAGCAAGGGGCGGAAGTGCTCGACGCCCCGGTCTCGGCGATCATGACCACCGAGGTCCGCACCTGCCCGCCGGACGCCAACGTCGACGAGTTGCGGCGCACCATGACCACGCACCGCATCCGGCACGTGCCCGTGCTGAACGGCGGGCGGCTGGCCGGCCTGGTCAGCATCGGCGACGTGGTGAAGAGCGCGATCGAGGAACTGGAGACCGAGAAGGCCCACCTGGTGGAGTACATCCACCGCTGAGCGCCGGGCGAATCCTTCACGGAGAGTCATCAAGAGCCGTTCGGTGTAGTCAAGTTGTCCGGATTTGCCGGATTCGGCCGGTCCTTTCCGCTTTTTGGCGCAGGGCCGGCCGCCCGGCGGCGGCCTGGAGCGGTCCGAACAAGGGGCGGACAGCCCTAGATGTCGGATTTTTCGTGACTGATGTGATCTAAGTGGTTAAGGTTGTGGATTTTCCCGACATGTCAGTGTGGGAACTGCTATGAAGATACGCGGCCAAGATTTCTGACAGAAGGGGTCACCATGAGCCGCGGATCGCAAGATCCGTCGTACGGCGGTCACCGCGAGCCTGACCATGAGGAGATCTGGGAGCAGACCGGCGCTCTCGACCCTGACTGGTCGGCCGAAGCCGCGGGCTCCCCGGAGCGCGGCGACGGCGACGTGCTGTCGGACGGATGGGACTCGGACGCCGACGAGGAGCCCGCGCCCGAGTCCGATGACAACCTCCACATCAAGACCGGCGTCCACATGGCCCTCGACCCGAGGCTCATGTCGGACGACCGTGAATGGACCGAGGGCGAACGCTGGGACGACGGCTCCGAGCAGCCCAGGGAGTGGGAGAAGACCCACCACGCCGACGACTGGGAGCCCGGCGAGGACGGCGCGGGAACCGAGGAACGGCGGGGATTCCTCGGCGCGGGTGTCCGCCACCAGCACGACTACGACGAACCGGACCCCGCGGAGGACGAGGAGCGCCCGCGCCGGGGCAAGGGCCTGCTGATGGTCGCCGCGGCGGCCGTGGTGGCGGCCACCGCCGGCGGCTGGATGCTGTTCGCCTCGCTCGGCGACTCCTCCGATTCCTGCACCAGTGCCGCGACCTGTGCGTCCGTGGGGCGTCCCGCGCCCACCACGGCGGCGCCCGCCGCCAGCGCCGAGCCGACGCTGGAGGAGACCGAGGAGCCGCTGGAGTCCGCGGTCACGCCCACCTCCGAGGTGTCGGCGACCTCCCCCACGCGAAGCGCGGAGCAGGTGGCCACCCAGCCCACCGCCGCCGAGCCCACGCGGACGAGCGAGGCCCGGCCGTCGCCGACCCGCACCGGCCGGACTCCTCAGGCTCCGAAGCCCGAGCAGGAGCAGCAGGAGCGCCCCAGGCCGCAGGACAGCTCGGCGCCCAAGCCGAAGACCACGACCTCCGTGCCGCTGCCTCCGCCCAGCAAGACTCAGGCGCCGCCGCCCGAGCCGCCGGAGAAGGAAAAAGAGAAGGAGAACGGCGGCCTGCTGGACTGGCTCTTCTGAAGTCGGCCCGGCCGAGGACAGGCGATCGAGCGGGGCCCGGTGGACCGGGCCCCGCTCACGCGTCCGGCGTGCTCGCCGCCGTGGCGGGGGCCGCCGGGACGCGCGGCCCGGTGAAGTCGATCACCCGGTCCGCCCAGCGGTCGAGCAGCACGGTGTCGTGGCTGATGGCCAGCACTCCGGCCCCGGTCCGTTCGCGGTAGGCGTCCACCACTCCCACCAGCAGGGCCTGCGTGGACGCGTCCAGCATCGTCGTCATCTCGTCGCAGATCAGGTAGCGCGGTTCCAGGCTCAGCGCCCTGGCCAGGCACGCGCGCTGGAGCTGTCCCTCCGACACCTCGTGCGAGCGGCGGGTCAGCAGGTCTTCGGTCAGGCCGGTCTCGCGGGCGAGCGCGCGTACCCGTTCGGGGTCCGGGCGGCCGTTGGCCGCCAGCGGCTCGGCGATCACCTCGGTGAGCGTCAGGCGCGGATCGACGGCCTGACGGGGCGACTGGTAGATCAGGGCCACGCTGGTGCGCAGCCGCCGATCCGCCCGCTGCCGCCACCCCCGTACGGTGACGCCGTCCACACTGACCTGCCCGGACCGTGGCCGCAGCATCAGCGCGAGCACCCTGGCCAGGGTGGACTTGCCGCAGCCGCTCGGCCCGGACAGCGCGGTCACCAGGCCCGGCTCGACCGCCAGCGACACTCCGGCGAGCACGACCTTGCGCTGGTAGGCGACGGTGACGTCCTTGGCCTCAAGCATCGGCGGTCTCCAGCGGGTGATGGCAGGCCACGCCGCCGCCGAAGGCGGGCAGCGCGGCGCACGCGTCGTCGGCGCGGGGACAGCGGGGGCGGAACGCGCAGCCCTCCGGCAGCCTGGTCAGTTCCGGCGGCAGGCCGGGGATCGGCGCGAACTCCCGGTCCGGCTGGGCGGCGAGCAGGCCCGCGGTGTACGGATGGCGGGGCCGGGCGAACACCCGGGCGGCCGGGCCCTGCTCCACCAGCCGGCTGGCGTACATCACGGCGATGTCATCGGCCACCTGTTCGGCCGCCCGCAGGTCATGCGTGATCAACAGCACCGCGCGGCCCTCATCGCACAACTCGCGCAGCGTGCCCATGGCCTTCTCGACCAGCGGCCGGTCCAGCCCGCTGGTCGGCTCGTCGGCGAGTACCAGCCACGGGTCCCCGGCCAGCGCCATCGCGTTGGCCACCCGCTGGGCCATCCCCCCGGACAGCTCGTGCGGGTAGCGGTCCAGGTCGGCGGGGCGCAGGCCGTACCGCATCACCAGCTCATCGGCGCGCTGCGCGGAGCCCAGTTCGCGCAGCGCCTCGGTGAGCTGCGCCCGCGCGGTGCGCACGGGGGTGAGGTGCGTCGCCGGGCTCTGCGGGATCAGCCCGATCCGCCGCCCCCTGACCCGCCCGGCCAGTACGGCGGGCGGCGCGGAGAGCAGTTCGACCGGCTCCCCGTCGCCTTCCAGCCAGGCCGCGCCGGACACGGTGGCGTTGCCCGGCAGCAGCCCGAGCAGCGCGTGCGCCAGCACCGACTTGCCGCACCCGGACTCCCCGACCAGGGCCAGGCAGCGGCCCGGCCGTACCGTGAAGTTGGCGTCGCTGACCGCGCGCACCGTCCCGCCGGGGATGCGGAAGGTCACCGTCAGCCCTTCGGCGCGCAGCAGCCGCCCTTGAGTGGTCAAAGCTCCAGCTCCGATCGCTGCCTGGGGTTCAGCCGGTCGCGCAGCCGTTGTGAGAGCACCGCCACGGCCAGCGTGGGCACCAGGATGAACAGGCCGGGCACCAGGCTCGGCCACCAGGCGCCGGTGAGCAGCGAGCGCTGCCCGTCGCTGATCATGTTGCCCAGCGAGGCCAGGTGCGGCGGCAGGCCCAGCCCGAGGAAGCTGAGCGCGGTCTCGTGCCAGATGGCGTGCGGCACCATCAGCACCGTCGCCAGCAGCAGGTGGGGGAACAGGTGCGGCAGCAGGTGCCTGCGCACGACCCTGGTACGGCTCGCCCCGCCGGAGATCGCCGCCTCCACGAACGGGCGCGAACGCAGCGACAGCACCTCCGAGCGGACGATCCGGGCGGCCGTCGTCCAGTGCGTGACGCCGACCGAGACCACCACGGCGGCCGGGCTCGGCGCGAACAGCGCCACGATGAAGATGCCGAACAGCAGGTGCGGCAGCGCGTTGAAGCCGTCCACCACGCGCATCAGCAGCCGGTCGGCCAGGCCGCCCAGGCTGCCCGCGGCCAGCCCGACCAGGCCGCCGATGACCATGCTGACCAGCGCGGCCACCAGGCCGACCAGGAAGGAGACGCGCAGCCCGTAGATGGACCTGACCAGCAGGTCGCGGCCCACCTCGTCGGTGCCGAACAGGTGGGACAGGGACGGCGGCTGCCCGGCCGCGCGCAGGTCCACCAGGCTCTGGTCCAGTTGCACGATCGGCGGGACCAGCGCGACGGCCAGGGCCAGGACGGCGAGCGCGGCGAGCGAGAGACGTACCGGCATCAGCCCACCCCCAGCGTGCGGACCCGGGGGTCGGCGACCGTGTAGGCGATGTCGGCGAGCAGGTTGCCGGCCAGCACCGCCACGGTGCCGAGCAGGGTCAGCGCGGCCAGCAGCGGGAAGTCCACGGCCAGCGCCGCCTGGACCGACGTGCCGGCCACGCCCGGCCAGGAGAACACGGTCTCCACCAGGATCGCGCCGGTCACCAGTTCGGGCATCCGGGCCCCGAGCAGGGTCAGGAACGGCAGCAGCGCCGAGCGCAGGGCGTGCCGCACGAGGATCGTGCGCTCGCGCAGGCCGCGCGCCCGGGCGCCGACCACGAAGTCCTCGCGCAGGGTGCCGATCACCGACTCGCGTACGTACAGGATCAGCCACGACGACTGCGACACGGCGAGCACCACCACGGGCAGCACCATGTGCGCGGCCACGTCGCCGAACGTGATCGAGGTGGAGGCGGCGTCGGTGAGGCCGCCCGCGGGCAGCCAGCCGAGCGTCACCGCGAACACCGAGATCGCCAGCAGGGCGAGCCAGAACACCGGGGCGGCCTCGTTGGCGAAGGCCCCGCCGACGATCAGCCGGTCCAGCCACGATCCGCGCCGCCAGGCCGCGATCGTGCCGATCACCAGGGAGGCGGCGAACATCAGCACCATGGCCGAACCGGTGGCCAGCAGGGTCCAGCCCAGCCGTTCGCCGATGACCTCGGCCACCGGCCGGTGGAAGGACCGGGACTCGCCGAGGTCGCCGCTGACCAGATTGCCGAACCACGCGGCGAACTGCTCGTGGACCGGCCGGTCCAGCCCCCAGTTCGCCCTGATCTGGTCAAGGATCTCCGGGGAGGTGACCAGCGCCCGGTCGCCCAGGTACTGCCGCACGGGGTCGAACGGCGAGGCCTGGGCGAGGGCGAACATCACGATGGTGACGATCACCAGCAGCGGGACGGCGAACGCGACCCGCCAGGCGACCATCCGCAGGACGGCTCTCACGCGGCCGGTCTCCAGGTGTGGATCGTCGCGAACAGCCCGCCGGTGGCGTGCTCGTGCGCGTCCACGCCCGGGGTGATCCCCGTGTACTGGCCGCGGACCACGTAGACGTGCTTGAGGAACACGATGTAGGTCCACGCCTGGTCGTCGTGGATGATCTTCTGGAAGTCGCGGTACGCCTGCTTGCGCACCGCGTCGTCGGCGGACTCACGGCCCTGGTCGAGCAGTTCGTTCACCTTCGGGTTGTTGTAGTGGCCCGGGTTGAAGAATCCCTCTCCGGCGTACTTGGAGTGGAACATCTCGTAGTTGATGTAGTCGGGGTCGTACGGGCTGCCATAGCCCATGATCAGCGCGTCCTTGGCCATGCGCGGCTCGATGGCGTCCCAGTCCAGGCCGGCCGGCTCCACCGCGATGCCGATCTTCTTGGCGTCGGAGGCGACGGCCAGCGCCAGTTCCTTGCGCAGTGAGTCGCCCGCGGGGTACATGAGCGTGAACTCCGCCCTGCGGCCGTCCTTCGCCCTGATCCCGTCGGCGCCCGGCTTGTACCCGGCCTCGTCCAGCAGCCGCTTGGCGGCCTCCTGGTCGGTCCTGCCGGTCACCTCGGGGTTGTGCCAGGCGGTGTCCGGCGAGATGGGCCCGTACGCCGGGGTGCCCGCACCGGCCAGGATCGCGTCCACGATCGCCTGCCGGTCGATGGCCAGGTCGACCGCCTGGCGGATGGCCTTGTCGCCGGTCACCGCTTCCTTCATCGGCCAGGAGATGCCGCGGTAGTCGGCGGAGTGGGCGTCGTACACGGTCAGCCCCTGCTGCCCGCGGAACCCGGCCGCGGCCTTGGGCGGCAGCACGGTCGCGTCGAACTCCCCGGCCCGCAGCCGCGTCGCCCGGACGTTGTCGTCGGGCGCGAACGCGAGCACGAGCCGGGAGATCGCCGGAGCGCCGCCCCAGTAGTCCTTGTTCGCCTCCAGTACGACCTTGTCGCCGGGAGTCCAGGACACGAACTTGTACGGCCCGCTGCCCACGGGCCTGGTCTTCTCCAGCGTCCCCTTGGGCACGATGCCGAGCGTGGTGCGCTGGGGGAGCGGGGCGTAGGGGTGGTGCAGCCGGAACACGACCTTGGCCGGGTCGGGGGCCGCCACCTCCTTGATCGCCGCGTAGTCGCCCCTGATCGGGGAGTTGTTCTTGGGGTCGAGCAGCGCCTCGTAGGTGTACTCGACGTCTTCGCTGGTGAGCGGCTTGCCGTTGTGGAACTTCACACCTTGGCGCAGGGTGAACGTGACGGTCTTGCCGTCCTCGGAGATCTCCGGGGGCGCGGTGGCGAGGGAGGGCTTGAGGGTGAGGTCGGGGGAGCGGGTCATCAGGCCGTCGAACATCATCGACCCGCCGTCGGGGGAGTAGCCGAGCACGGGGCTCAGGTTGTCGAACTCAGAGCTCATCCCGATGACGAACGTGCCGTCGTCGGCCTTGCCGGCCGGTGCGGCGGGGCCTTTGGGTGCGGAGCAGGCGGCGGCGGTAAGCATGCCGAACGCGACAGACAGCGCGATCAGGCGCTTCATTACAGATAACCTCCGAGGTGCGATCAAATCGGACCCTAACCAGGATCGTTCGCAGTTGCAAACAAGTCGCAACTGGGGGGTCCGCGTAGACTCCTCCCGTGAAGCTGAAGCTGGATCTCCACCCGATCTACAACCGGGGCGGCGAGATCGACAAGGCGCTGCGCGGCATCATCGACGAGGCCATCCGCAAGAAGGCGACCGAGGTCGAGATCATTCCTGGCAAGGGGTCGGGGCAGTTGAAGAAGAAGGTCCTGCGCTTCCTGGACCAGAAGGAGATCAAGGCCCTGTACCACCGCATCGACAAGGACTCCAAGAACCACGGCCGGCTGTTCGTCTACTTCCGCCACCGCTGACCGGGCTCCCCGGGGGCCGCGCGCCGGGCGGAAGGCCATGCGGCGGGAAAAGCTGGGTAACGGCCACATATGTGGTGGCCTGGTGTCACGTCTGTGAATCCAGGTGAATGATGCGCTGTTCGTGACGAGTGTCGTGAACGAGTCGCTGGAGCAGCGTATGGGGCAGATAACAATGATCGGTACGACCGCGCTCGCGGCCGTGCTGATGGTCACGGGGCAGGCGGGCGCGCGCGGAGACGCCCGGCTCGAACGGCCCCCAGGGGACGGCAAGGTCGCGGCCTCCCCGGTACAGGACGCCGACGCGACCCTGGCCTACTGGACGGACGCCCGCCTGGCCGCGGTCACCAACGAACCGCCCATCAACGGCCAGTCCAGGGCGACCGCCCCGGCGTCCTCCGGGCGGCCGGGACACGACGATCCGCCCGCGCAACGGCCCCGGCACCGGGAACCGGGCGCCGAGCGTCCGGACCGGGCCGGTTCGCCCGCCGGGCGGCAGGACCGGACCAGGCCCGCACGCGGCCCCGCGAGCCGGGAGGAGTCCGGGCGGCAGGCCCGGGCGCGCTCGGTGAGCCTCGCGCAGCCGGCGGCCGAAGATCCGAGGACCAGAGTCCTCACCAAGGGCGGCGACAGCCGGGGGTACGCGCCCTGGCCCACGCCGTACTCCCGGGACTCACGGTCGCGCATCACCGGGAAGCTGTTCTTCTTCGACGAGGTCGATGACCGGGACGAGAGCTGCACCGCCAGCGTGGTCAAGTCGCAGAGCCGCAACGTGATCAGCACGGCGGCGCACTGCCTGATCAACGGGACCACCTGGTCGAGCCGCGTGCTGTTCGTCCCGGCCTACCGGGAGTCGGGCGGCAGGGTGGAGAAGCCCTTCGGCCGGTGGGCGGCGACGCAGTCGTTCATCCCGCGCCGTTACCTCGACGCGAACGCCGGGTTCAACGTGGACATCGGGCTGGTCGCGCTGGCCCCCGACGACCGGGGCCGCCGGGTGGAGAACGTGGTGGGCGGATTCATCCCGCACATCAGCAGGTCCGGCGCGAAGTTCCCGCCGGTGATCAACCTGGGGTATCCGCAGGAGGGACCGTACAGCGGGGACCTTCTGTACCGTTGCGACGCCCACGTCACCGACCGGAACCACCGGGACGACAACAGCCTGCTGACCACCCGCAACTGCCGTGTGGCGGCCGGTAACAGCGGCGGCCCATGGATCACCCGCTGGCCGCACCACCATCATCCCGGCCCGGCCATCGGCCCGCCGCCGGTCTGGGTGGAAGAGGAGAAGGGCTGGCTGCGTCCCTTGCCGCGCAGCGCCGAATGCCGTCCGGAAGGGCACCATCACTGGTACCTGATCGGCGTTCTGAACAGCGGAAACGGCACCTCGGACGCGGCCAGGCTGCATCCGTCCACCTATGGGGCCCTCGCCGGGCCCGCCGACCGCGCCGCACTGCGCGCGGCCGGCCAGGACCACCGGCTCGCCGTCACCGGCTCCGTCCCGTGCGGGACGCCCGGATCGGCCGGATCGGGTTCCTGACCATACTGCGCCGGGCGGCCGGGCATTCCCGGCCGCCGGTGCCGGGTGGTCGAAACGATGGGGCTGGGCCCGCCGGATGTGCGGTGGGTCCAGCCCCGTTTTCGTCGGCTGCCTCTCGCCGGCACCGTCGCCGGGCGTGTCCGTGCCCCCGCGGAACGGACCTGGCCACGTCACCGGTGCACCGGATCTGTGGTCCGGCCCGGTCGGTGTCGGCGAATGCCGATTCTCATCTGCGGGACCCCGCCGCGGCCGGTTCGCGCGTCGGCCGTGCCGCGGCCGGAGTCCGGTCTTGCCTTCGGGTGTGCGCTCGGCGGGCGCCCGGCGGTGGGACGGCCCGCGGCCGGGCGCCCGGCCGAGCCGCCGGTGACTACCCGGCCGCGACGACGCCGCGCGTCGTGGCGAGCCGCCCGTGGTCACCGGCGTGCCGGGTGACCCTGGTGCCCCCGCAGGTGACCCGGGTACCCGACGCCATGGTGTTCCGGCAGGTCACGCGTGTTCCCCGCATGGTCCAGCTCGTGGACCGGGGTGCGCCGGCGGTCACCCTGGTGCCTGATGCCGTGCCGGTGTGGCAGGTCATGCGCGTTCCCCGCATGGTCCAGCTCGTGGAGCGGGTGCCGCCGCAGGTGACGCGGGTGCCCTGACGGTGCCTGGTCCAGCTCGTGGATGCCATCGTCCAACTGGTGGACCGGGGGGCGCCGGCGGTCACCCTGGTGCCTGATGCCGTGCCGGTGTGGCAGGTCACGCGTGTCCCCCGCATGGTCCAGCTCGTGGAGCGGGTGCCGCGGGTGCCCGGTGACACCGCCTCGGTGTACCACTGCCTCTGTACGGATTCCCCCGTGATGCTCACGTGCTACCCCTTGTTTTGCTCGTTGTTATAGATCGCATGTTCGGTAGAGTTGGCGTGCGGATTCCGGGGTCGCCGGAAACCGGCACGTTCGGGTGGAGGGTCGTCCGCGGCGATGGCGGTCGCGCCCGAAGGCCGCGACGGCTCATGCCCGCGGGCCGCCCCCTTGGCAGGCTGTGGTGGTGAGTGCGCCGCCGGGGCAGGGCGTCTTCGCCGGCCCTGCCGTACCGCGTGGCGCGTGCGCCCAGCGGGTCCCACGGCCTGGTGCGGCCGTGGGCCGATGATGTGGTCCGCTTGTCGCCCGTACCGGCGGCGAAGGCCGGTCGTGGTCGATCAGCGGCCGATCGGCGTCATTCGCCGCCTCGCGTCCGATCGCCGTTGGTGTGCTCGCAGCCGGTCCCCCGTCTGCTTCCGGGAGGGACTCCCCCGTCCCCCGGTGAACCCATCCGAACCGGTCGGCTCCCGCTCGGCCATCCGAATCGCCCCCTGTAGGTCACTCTCACCCCCTGCCGGCTTACATATGGTTCGACGCGGGCGATGGCGGGTTTGTTCGCCGAATCCGGCCGGCAATTTGATCAATATGTCCCCGGCCCCAGGAGACCGGCGGTCAGAGCTTGCGGAAGCCCCGGGCCTCCTCGGCCGCCGCCAGGACGTCGGCGAGCGCGCCCCCGCCGCCCGCCGTGGCCGCCGCGGCCACCGCGCCCTCCACGAACGGGGCGTCGGCCACCACGACGGAGCCGCGCTCCTCCATCAGCCGCGCGGTCAGGACCGAGCTTCCGAGGTCGGGGATGAGCACCACGCCGCCGCCCCGGTCCGCCTTCTCGATCGCGGCGGCGATGCGGTCGGCGCTGGTGCCCAGCCCGCCGTCCTCGTCGCCTCCGGCCGCGGCCACCGTGACCTCGCCGCCGCAGATCTGCGCGGCCATCGCCGCCGCCGCCTCCGCCAGCCCCGCGCTGTGCGACACCAGCACGATCCCCACCATGGGCACGCTCGCCGCGCTCATCGCGAACCGCTCGCCGAGATGTGCAGGGCGCGCATGATCAGGGCGCTGGAGGCCGCACCGGGGTCGAGATGGCCCATGCTGCGTTCGCCGAGGTAGCTGGCCCGGCCCTTGCGGGCGCGCAGCGGGACCGTGGCCCTGGCCCCCTCCTCGGCCGCGCGGGCCGCCGCGTCGAACGCCTTGCGCCTGCCCGCGCCGTCCTGGACCGCCTGCTCCAGGGCCCGTACCGCCGGGATCAGGGCGTCGACCATGGTCTTGTCGCCCTCCTCCGCCGACCCGAGCGCGCGTACCGCGGCGAGCCCGTCCGCGAGCGCCGCCGCCAGTTCGGCCGGGCTCACCTCGGGGGAGTCGCCGAGGGTCTTGCCCGCCTGCCGGAAGAAGGTCCCGAACAGGGGGCCGGACGCCCCGCCGACCTTGCGGATCAGGGTGCCGCCGAGCAGTACGAGCGCGCCGCCGGGCGTGCCCGGCGGCCGGGCGGACAGCGCCGTGCGCACCGCGGTGAAGCCGCGATCCAGGTTGGCCCCGTGGTCGGCGTCGCCGATCGCCGCGTCCAGGGCGGTCAGGTGCTCGCGTTCGGCGGCGACCAGCCGGGTGATCTCATCGATCCAGTCGGTGATGAACGCCGTGTTCACCGGCGCGCCTCCTCAGAGTCCCCAGCGCAGCCCGGGCGTCCGCACGGGCGCGTCCCACAACCGGGTGAGTTCGTCGGTCAGCGTGCAGACGCTGACCGAGAAGCCCTGCATGTCCAGGCTTGTCACGTAGTTTCCGACCAGGCTGCGGGCCGCGGTCGCGCCGTGCTCGCGCAGGTAGGCGTCCACCTCCGCGAAGGCGATGTACAGCTCGATCAACGGGGTGCCGCCCATGCCGTTGACCAGCACCAGCGTGTCGCCCGACAGCGGCAGGTGGGCCTGGAGGGCGTCCATCGCCACCCGCACCAGCTCCCGGGCGGTGCCCGCGGGCGCGCGGGAGCGGCCCGGCTCGCCGTGGATGCCGATGCCCAGTTCGACCTCGCCCTCGGCCAGCTCGAAGGTCGGCTTGCCGGCGGCGGGCGTGGTACAGGACGACAGCGCCACCCCGAACGAGCGGCTGCGCGCGTTGACCTCGTTCCCGATCGCGGCCACCTCGGCGAGCGGCGCGCCCTCCTCGGCCAGCGCCCCGGCGATCTTCTCCACGAACAGCGTCGCGCCGGTGCCCCTGCGCCCGGCGGTGTAGAGCGAGTCGCGTACCGCCACGTCGTCATCGACCAGCACGCGGGCGACCTCGACGCCCTCGTCGGCGCACAACTCGGCGGCCATCTCGAAGTTGAGCACGTCGCCCGTGTAGTTCTTGACGATGTGCAGCACGCCCGCGCCGCCGCTGACCGCGGTCGTGGCCTCGACGATCTGGTCGGGCACGGGGGAGGTGAAGATCTCTCCTGGGCAGGCCGCGTCGAGCATGCCGTATCCCACGAACCCGGCGTGCAGCGGCTCGTGGCCCGAACCGCCGCCGGAGACCAGGCCCACCTTGCCCGGCCTCGGGGCGTTCGCGCGGTAGACGACGCGGGTGTCCAGGTCGACGCGCAACTCGGGGTGGGCGGCGGCGAGGCCGGTGAGCGCGTCGGTCACCACGGTGTCCACGGCATTGATGATCTTTTTCATCGGGCTCCCTCGTCCGGGGATGCTGCCTCACCGACCACCCTGTGCCCGCAGGCGTCATCGCGCAACCGTGTCACGATGTGCGTATCGGAACGTTCCGCGCAAGGAGGCGGCGATGTCGGTACTCAAGAGCCTGGTAGAGGCCATCGGCGACGGCGGGGTAGAGGTGATCGACCTCACCGCGCCCCTTTCGCCCGCGACGCCGGTGCTGCGGCTGCCCGAGCCGTTCGCCAACACGATCGGTTTCCGGCTGGAGGAGATCAGCCGCTACGACGACCGCGGTCCCGCGTGGTACTGGAACGACATCCACACCGGCGAGCACACCGGCACCCACTTCGACGCGCCCGTCCACTGGGTCACCGCCAAGGACGGCCAGGACGTCTCCCAGGTGCCGGTGAACCGGCTGATCGCCCCCGCCGTGGTCCTGGACTTCTCCGCCGAGGCCGCCCGCGACCCCGACTTCCTGCTCCAGATCGACCACGTCGCCGCCTGGGAGAAGCAGCACGGCCCGCTGCCCGAGGGCGGCTGGCTGCTCTACCGGACCGGCTGGGACGTCCGGGCCGGTGACCAGGAGGCGTTCCTGAACGGCGGGCACGCGCCGGGCATCTCCGCCGAGTGCGCCAGGTGGCTGGCCGAGCGGACGCCGATCGGCGGGCTTGGCGTGGAGACCGTCGGCACCGACGCGGGCGCGGCGCACTCCTTCGATCCGCCCTTCCCGTGCCATTCGTTCCTGCTCGGCGCGGGCAAGTACGGCCTGACCCAGCTTCGCAACCTGGACCGGCTGCCGGCCACCGGTTCGGTCGTGGTGGCCCCGCCGCTGCCCATCACCGGCGGGTCCGGCAGCCCGGTACGCGTCCTGGCGCTGGTGGAGTCCGCGGGCGGCGCGGGGGAGTCGCGTTGATCGTCGCCGAGGCCGTCGGGCGGGCGCTCGCCGGGCTGGGCGTGGACACCGTCTTCGGCGTGGTGGGCAGCGGCAACTTCCATGTGACGAACGCCCTGGTGGCGGCGGGGGCCCGCTACGTCGCGGCGCGGCACGAGGGCGGCGCGGCGACCATGGCCGACGCCTACGCCCGGGTCGGCGGCGGCCTGGGCGTGCTCAGCGTCCACCAGGGGCCGGGGCTGACCAACGCGATGACCGGCATCGCCGAGGCGGCCAAGAGCCGCACTCCGCTGCTGGTGCTGGCCGGGGAGGCCACCGAGGCCGCCTCCAACTTCCACATCGACCAGGCGGCCATGGTGGCGGCGGTGGGGGCGGTCGCGGCGCGGGTCCGGTCGGCGGAGTCGGCGGTGGCCGACGCGGCGCAGGCCGCCCGCCTGGCGCTGCGCGACCGCCGTACGGTGCTGCTCAACCTGCCGCTGGACGTCCAGGCGCTGCCCGTACGGCAGGCCGCGCCACCGGCGCCCGGCCCTCCGCCCGACGACGCACCGCCGTGCCCGGATCAGGTCGCCGCGCTGGCGGACGCGCTGGCCGCGGCGCGCCGCCCGGTGTTCGTGGCCGGGCGGGGCGCGCGGCACGCCCGCGACGCCCTGGTCGCGCTGGCCGGCCGGACCGGGGCGCTGCTGTCCACCTCCGCGGTGGCCAGGGGCCTGTTCCGGGGCGACCCGTGGGACCTCGACGTCAGCGGCGGCTTCGCCTCGCCCCTCGCCGCCGAACTGATCCGCGGGGCCGACCTGCTGGTGTCCTGGGGCTGCGGCCTGAACATGTGGACCACCCGGCACGGCGCGCTGATCGGCCCGCGCACGACGGTCGTCCAGGTGGACATCGAGCGGGCCGCCATCGGCCGGCACCGCGGCGTCGATCTCGGCGTCGTGGGCGACGTCCGCGAGACCGCGACGCTCACCGCCGCGCGCCTGCCGGGGGCGCGGCCCGGGTACCGGTCGCCGGGGCTGGCCGAGCGGATCGAGCGGGAGATCCACTGGCGCGACGTGCCGTACAAGGACGCCGGTGGCGACGGGCGGATCGACCCGCGGACCCTGACGGCGGAACTGGACGACATGCTGCCCCGGGAACGGGTGGTCGCCGTTGATTCAGGAAATTTCATGGGCTATCCGTCGATGTACCTTTCGGTGCCGGACGAGCGGGGATTCTGCTTCACCCAGGCGTTCCAGGCCGTCGGCCTGGGCCTCGCCACGGCGATCGGGGCGGCCCTGGCCCAGCCGCACCGGCTGCCGGTCGCGGCGCTCGGCGACGGCGGCGCGCTGATGGGCCTTTCGGAGCTGGAGACGGTGGTGCGCCTCGGCCTGCCGATGGTGATCGTCGTCTACGACGACGAGGCGTACGGCGCGGAGGTGCACCACTTCGGCCCCGAGGGCCACCCGCTCGACACCGTGACCTTCCCGCCCACCGACCTGGCCGCCATCGCCCGCGGCCATGGCTGCGCGGGGGTCACCGTACGCGAGCCCGCCGACCTCGCCGCCCTGGCCGAATGGGTGACGGGCCCGCGCGACCGCCCGCTGCTCGTCCACGCGAAGATCGCCTCAGGCCCGGCGGCCTGGTGGCTGGAGGAGGCGTTCCGCGGCCACTGAAACCGCTGAAGCCGCTGAAATCGCGGAAACCCCCCAAGGCCCGGCGGGCGGCGACCCGCCGGGCCGTGTCGTTTCGACAAGGAGTGAATCCATCCCGATGAACGTCGAACTACGTCCGCTGCGGGAATCGGATGTGGCGCGTATGGAAGAGGTCCTCTCCTCGCCGGAAGGCACCGGCGAACTCCAGTGGTTCGGCCACCGCAACCTTCAGCACATCAGGGAGAAGGTCGCGGCCGGCGGCTACCTGGGCCCCGACGACGACGGGCTGATCGTCGAGGCCGACGGCGCCTTCGCCGGCTGGGTGAGCTGGAACAAGCGCTTCTGGGGCCCGCGGGCCACCTCGTGGAGCTGGGAGTTCGGCATCCTGATCATTTCGGCGTTCCGCGGCAAGGGCGTCGGGACCGCCGCCCAGCGCGACCTCGTCGGCTATCTGTTCGCGCACACGCCCGTACACCGCATCCAAGCGGGCACGGACGTGAAGAACCTCGCCGAGCAGCGCGTGCTCGAAAAAATCGGATTCCAGCGCGAAGGGGTCATCCGCCGGGCGCAGTGGCGGATGGGAGAATGGCACGACCAGATCCTCTATTCCATTCTGCGTGAAGAATGGAATACGGCCGGGTGAGGAGACCACGTCATCCGATTCGGCGGGCGGCGGGCCCGGAGCCCCGGCCCGGTAGGGCCTCCGTGCGGGCCTCGCCGTCCCCTGGTCGATTTGACATCATGTGGTCAGCGGGCTTGTCAAGTATCGCATCTCTGGAGATGCCCGGCTAGGCTCGCCTGGTCGATGCGCTTTTTCGCTAGGGAGTAGTGCACATGGGGGTAAAGTACAGCCCGTTCGATTACGCGATCCACGACGACCCGTTTCCGGCCTATGCCGGCCTCCTGGAAGAAGCGCCTCTCTACCACAACGAAGAGGACGACTTCTGGGCGCTGAGCAGGCACGCCGACGTGACGGCGGCGCTGGCCGACCATGCCCGCTACTCCAGTTCACACGGCCCGCTGCTGGACCGGCCGCCGTGGGGCCCCGACGCCTCGGCCGCGCTGTCCTTCGTCGCGATGGACCCGCCCAGGCACACGGAGCTGCGCACGCCGGTCTCCCGGGGCTTCACCGCCCGCCGCGTCGCCGCCATGGAGCCGCGCGTCCGTGAGATCGCCCGCCGCCACCTCGCGGAGGCGCTGGAGCGCGGCGCGTTCGACTTCATCGAGGACTTCGCCGCCCGCGTCCCCCTCGACGTCGTCTCCGAGCTGGTCGGCGTGCCGGAGTCCGACCGCGACGAGGTGCGCAGGCTGGCCGCCCGCTCGCTGCACCGCGAGGACCGCACCCAGGAGGTCACCGCCGACGGCGCGGCGGCGGGGGCCGCGCTGCTGGAGTACTACAGCGGGCTGATCGCGCGCCGCCGGGCCGAGCCCGCCGACGACATGATCTCGGTGCTCACCGCGAGTCTGCCCGACGAGCAGATCGTGCCGATCCTGTTCGTCCTGCTGGCGGCCGGCAGCGAGACCACCACCAACCTGCTCGGCCACGCCTGGTACTGGGCCTGGCGGCACCCCGATCAGCGGAAGATCGCGTTCGGCGGTGACGTGCCCGGCTGGATCGAGGAGAGCCTGCGCTACGACCCGCCCGCGGTCGGCGTCGCCCGCCTGCTGACCGAGGACACCGAACTGCACGGCACGCGCGTCCCCGCCGGGTCGCGCATGTGGCTCATCATCGCCGCGGCCAACCGCGACCCGCGCGTCTTTCCCGACCCCGACCGCTACGACCTGAGCAGGGACACCAGCGAACTGGTGAGCTTCAGCGGCGGCCGGCACTACTGCATGGGCGCGAGCCTCGGCCGCATGGAGGCCCGGATCGCCCTGGAGGAGCTGGTCGCCGCCGTCGCGGACTACGAGATCGACCCCTCCGGGCTGCGCCGCTCCCACATGGGCAACGTCCGGGGCTTCACCACCCTGCCGACCACGGTGACGCCCCGCTGACCCTGCCTGCCGTGTGCCCGCGGATACGTTGCCGTAGGTTACGGTTGCTCCATGTCGGAGATCGTGTATCCGCCGGTCATCTTGACGGCGATGACCCTGTTCCGCGCCCTCGACCTCAAGCTCCACATCGAGGGCGCGGACCACGTGCCCCGGCAGGGCGGCGCGGTGCTGGTGAGCAACCACATCAGCTATCTCGACTTCATCTTCGCCGGCATGGGGGCCCGCCGGTCGCGGCGGCTGGTCCGGTTCCTGGCCAAGAAAGAGGTCTTCGACCACCGGATCTCCGGGCCGCTGATGCGCGGCATGCACCACATCCCGGTCGATCGCGCGGCGGGCGCGGGCTCCTACGCGGCCTCGCTGCGCGCGCTCAAGGCGGGCGAGGTCGTCGGGGTGTTCGCGGAGGGCACGATCAGCAGGTCGTTCACGGTCAAGGAGATCAAGAACGGTGCGATCAGGATGGCCGCGGCCACCGGCGTGCCGATGATCCCGGTCGGGCTGTGGGGCACCCAGCGGCTGTGGACCAAGGGCCGTCCGCGCAACCTGCTGCAGCGGCACGTCCCCATCACGATCCTGGTGGGCGAGCCCATCCACCCCAAGCGCGGCGACGACATGGCGGCCCGTACCGACGAGCTGAGCGCCCGGCTGACCGAACTCCTCGACCGCGCCCAGCGCACCTACCCGGAGATCCCGCCAGGGGTCTGGTGGCAGCCCCGCCACCTCGGCGGCAGCGCGCCCACCCCGGAGGAGGCCGCCGCGATGGACGAGGCGGAGGCCGCCAAGTCCGGCGACTGAGCGTGCGACAGGTGTGATCCCTGTTACCCGTGGTGCTCGCGTGACAGGATGTGCGGCATGCCGCATGCCCCCGGGACAGGCGACGAGCACGTGTGGGTCCCCGCCACCGCCGGTCATGAGCTGGCGCTGGACGGCGACCGGCTGATCTGCCGCGACGGCGACGGCAGGCCGCGCAAGGCGGTGCCCAAGGCGGTCAGGGAGAGCCGGGCCGCCGAGGAGCTGACCGCGTTGCGCGATCATCTCCAGCGGCACGCGGCCGGGTGCCGCGCCGAGGTGGAGCGGTGGATGCTCGGCGCGCGGCCCGTGCCCGCCGGCCTGCTGCGCGGGCTGTGGCCCGACCCCGCCTGGCGGGACGCGCTCACCGGCCTGGTGGTGGCGGTGGGCGGCCGGGTGGCGCTGCTCACCGGGATCGACGACGCCGGCCGGATCGGCACGGTGAGCCTGGACGGCGAATCCCGCTGCGTCGCGCCCGGCGCCGAGCTGCGGATCGCCCACCCGCTCACCCTCGGTGACCTCGCCGGGGCCCGCGAACTGGCCGCCAAGCTCGGCCTCACCCAGGGCGTACCGCAACTCGCCCGCACCCTGCACGGCAAGCCGGACGACGTGACCGGGACGGCCTGCCACGCCTACTCCGACGCCAGATTCGCCGAACTCCGCCAGGCCACGGGGCGCGCGGCCCGGCTCGGGTTCGCCCTGTCCGGCGGGTACGCCACCTGCGCGGTCGCCGAGGACGGGACGTGGGTGCGGGCCTGGTTCTGGCTCGGCGCGGGCCCGCCCGAGGCCGCGGCCTGGACCGGCGAACTGATCTGGACCGGCGACTCCGGCGAGCCCATCCCACTGCCCCGCGTCGGGCCCATCGCCTGGTCGGAAGGACTGCGCATGGCCGAACTCCTGCACGCGGGCCGGGTGAGCGATGCCGACTGACCCGCTCAGGGCCCGCACGTACCACCACCCGAACCTCGGCGCCGGCCGGGTCGTCGTGATACCCACGACACAAGCCCGCGAGCCGGCCACGGACCACGAAATGGCCACGCTCGGCTTCACCCCGCCTCCACCGGCCACACGGCACGAGCCGCGGACGGGCGGGGGTGTGGTGGCGGCGGCCGGGGTGGCGCCTCTGGTACGGCGGGGCGGTGTGCGGGCCGCCGTGGTGGCCGAGCGGGCCGAGGTCATCGCTCGTGGTCTCGATGTCGCCGAGGTGCCCGTCTTCTGGGAGCAGGTGGCCGGGCACTGTCTGGACGCCGGGTGGCCGCAGCGGGCCGGCGCGATGTTCCTGCGTGCCAGGCGGGCCGAGGAGGAGCACGGGCTGGTGGTGGCGGAGGACGTCCGGCGCGCGGCGTACCTGCGGTTCGCGCTCGCCGGGGCGCTGCCCGCCAAGGCCGTCGCCGGGTACGCGGCCGGGCTGGCCGAGCGCCATGCCCCCGCCCGCGCCTACGCCGAGTTGCTGGAGCTGGTCGCCGGCTACACCGGGGGCGGCCTGCCGCCCTGGCCCGCGCTGCCCCGGCAGGTCCGCGCGATGGCCAAGGCCGCGGGGCTGGACCCGGTGGAGGCGGAGCGCCGCGCGTTCGCCCTGCTGCTGCGCGCCCCCGCGACCCGCCACGCCTCCGCCGCGTTCTGGAAGGCCAACCGGGCCCGGCTGGTGCGGCTGGCCAAGCGGTTCTCCGAACCGCGGCACGCCCTGCTCCACCTGTTCCCCGACGCCGACATGGACGAGTGGTGGCTCGCCCTGCTCGACGAGACCGGCGCGCTCACCGACCTGGCCGGTGCGGAGGCCGCGGGCTGGCTCACCCGCATGGCGGCCCACCTGGAGCGGGGCAGGCGCACCGGCCGCACCCCGCCCCTCCTGCTCGCCCTCGTCACCCGGCTGGAGCCGGGCGAGGAGCCGGTACGCCCGGCCGGCTCCCTGCGTTCCGGCATCATCGACGCCGACCTGCTGGACGCCTGCCTGGCCGCCGGGTTCCCGGTGGCCGACCCCGCCCCCGGTCACACCATCGACCTGGGCCGCTGGCTGGAACACCGGCAGCGCGACCTGGCCGCCATCGGCGCCGACCCGCGCCACGCCCGGCTGCTGAGCGCCGCGGTGGGCGCGTTCGCCGCCCGGCACGGGGTCGGCGCGCTGCTGGACGTGGCGGCGCTGCGCCCGCTGGTCAGGGACTGGGTGGCCGCCGAGGCGGGCGAGATCGCCCGGGGCGGGCTGGCCGACGCCCGCGAGGCCGTGCAGCGCCTCTCCAGCGGGCTGCCGCCGGGCGCGGCGGGCATGGCGGCGATGCCCGAGGGCGTCCGCGAGGCCATCGAGGGAGCGGACGTGGCGGTCACCCTCACCCGCACCCTGCGCGCGGGCATCCTGGACGAGCTGGGCTGGGACGACCTGGACGCCGCCGCCGACGAACTCGGCCCTGACGCCGAGATCACCCCGAGCTGGCCGGTGCTCACCGTCTACGACCGGCACCGCGCGGTCGCGGTCGGCCCGGCCGGCCGGATCGCCGAACACGACCTGCGGCTGCCCGCCACGGCCGAGTCCTTCACCGTGGTCTACTCGGCGGGGGAGTTCCTGGTGGTCTGGGACGACCACCGCACGGCACGCGGCTACTGGACGGCGGGCCCGGCCCGGACGCCCCCCGGCCCGGTGCCCCGCGTGGGCGGCGCGCTGCGGCCGAGGTCCGGGTACGGCTTCGCGTTCCTCGACGCCTCCGGCGCGCGGGTCACCGGAAGGCGGGCGCTGCGCCCTGGCGAGCCGCGCCTGGCCGACACCCCGCGGCTGCTGTGCGACGGCGTGACGTACTGGTGCCAGCCGGAGGCGTGGCGCCCGGAACTACGCGAGCTGGACCCCGCCACCGGCGAGCTGGGCCGGGCCTCGCTGCCCGGCTTCCTGGAACGCGCCCCGCTCCCGGCGGGCCGCGCCTGGGCCGTCGAGGCGTGTACGCTCGCCCCCCTGCCCGAAGGGGTGCGGCGGACCCCGCTCGGCACGGACGGCACGCTGGTGGGCTTTCGGGTCAGCAGGCGGACCGGCGACGGCGCGAACGGGCACACCGAGGGCCGCTACGTCATCGAGGGCGTGGACGGCCGCAGGGCCGAGCCGCGCGGCCGGGCGGGCGCGGTGCCCTGGGGCCTGATCGAACTCCCGCACGCGGGCCGCCACGGCATGGGCGTGCTGGCCGGCGACACGCTGGTGTGGCTGGTGGACCAGACGGGCGAGGCGGCGCACTGGCAGGTCGCGGCGGGCACCGGCGACCGCTGGGTGCCGCCCGCCGCCCGGCTCGCCGCGCGGGGCACACCGATCGTCCCGCCGCCCGCGTTCTGGCACTTCCTCTCCCCGCGCGACCCGGACGCCTCCGCCCGGCTGCGGACCGTCTCCGAGGCCGCGGTACGCGCCCTGCTCGACGCCGCCACCGCCGACCTCGCCGCGGACCCGGCCCGCACCGAACTACCCCGCGCGGCCCACCTCATCGAGAAACTGGCCACCCACCCCCGGCTGCGGGCCGGGCTGACCGGATTCACCCGCCAGGCCGCCGACCTGCACCTGCGCCTGACGGCACTGGCGGCGGGCGACTCTCACCCCATGTGCGGATAGCGAGGTCAGCGCACTCGACACCATGGAGGTTACAAGCATCTGGTCGATCAGATGGAGAAGGCCCCGATCTCGACGATCGTCATCACATGGCCGCCGCCATCGCGGGCCGTGCCCATACTCTGGTCACGTGGAACACTGCGGATTTCCCGGCAGCCTTCCTTGGCCGCCACGGGGTGACCGTTGCCGAACCCGACACCTACCTGTGTTCACTGCTGAGTCAGAGTCCTCATGAGGTGATGGATGTGCTGGCCCGGATGGCGTCCGGAAAACGCCGTCCACCCATGACCCCCCTGGACATTGTGGATGCTCTGGACAGAGCAGGGGTTCCCGCCTTCGCGCGCCGTGCGCGTGGCCGCATGTACGGAATGGCGGACGAAAGGTGACCGGCGCCAACGCGCTTCGATGCCCCAGTGCCCGGTTGAGGGCGCCGGGGCATCTTGTGGAATATCACCCCATGTGCGGGTAGCGGTGGTCGGTCGGCGGGATCAGGTTCTCCTTGATCGCGCGGGCGTTCACCCAGCGGATCAGGTTGAAGATGGAGCCGGCCTTGTCGTTGGTGCCCGAGGCGCGGGCGCCGCCGAAGGGCTGCTGGCCGACGACCGCGCCGGTCGGCTTGTCGTTGATGTAGAAGTTGCCCGCGGCGAAGCGCAGCCGCTCGGCGGTGGCCGCGACGGCCCGGCGGTCCTGGGCGATGACCGCCCCGGTCAGCGCGTACGGCGCGACGCCCTCCATCTGGTCCAGCATGGTGTCGTAGTCGGCGTCGTCATAGACGTGCACGGCCAGGATCGGGCCGAAGTACTCCTTGACGAAGATCTCGTCGGTGGGGTCGGCGCACTCCAGCACCGTGGGCCGCACGAAGTAGCCGGTGGAGTCGTCGTAGGAGCCGGTGAGCACGTTCACCGAGTCCGCGGCGCGGGCCCGGTCGATGGCGGCCTTGTGCTTGGCGAACGCCCGCTCGTCGATCACCGCGCCCATGAACAGCGACAGGTCGGTGGCCACGTCGCCGATCGTCAGCGACTCCGCGGTCGAGACGAAGTCGTCGCGGATCCGGCCCCACACCGAGCGCGGCACGTACGCGCGCGAGGCGGCCGAGCACTTCTGCCCCTGGTACTCGAAGGCACCCCTGATCAGCGCCGTGGAGAGCACGGCGGGGTCGGCGGAGGGGTGGGCCACCACGAAGTCCTTGCCGCCCGTCTCGCCCACCAGGCGCGGGTAGCCGTGGTAGCCGGTGATGCCCGCGCCCACCGTGGACCACAGGTGCTGGAAGGTGGCGGTGGAACCGGTGAAGTGGATGCCCGCCAGCCGCGGGTCGCGCAGCGCGACCTCCGAGACGGCCGCGCCGTTGCCGGTGACCAGGTTGATCACGCCCGGCGGCAGGCCGGCCTCCTCCAGCAGGCGCATGATGAAGTGCGCGGAGAACTGCTGGGTCGGCGAGGGCTTCCAGACGACGACGTTGCCCATCAGGGCCGGGGCGGTCGGCAGGTTCGCCGCGATGGAGGTGAAGTTGAACGGCGTGATCGCCAGCACGAACCCTTCGAGCGGCCGGTACTCCATCCGGTTCCACACCCCGGGAGAGGAGATCGGCTGCTCGGCCAGCAGGGCCCGCGCGTACGCGACGTTGAACCGGAAGAAGTCGATCAGCTCGCAGGCCGCGTCGATCTCCGCCTGGTAGGCGGTCTTGGACTGGGCCAGCATGGTGGCCGCGTTGAGCGTCTGCCGCCACGGCCCGGCCAGCAGGTCGGCCGCCCTGAGCAGGACGGCGGCGCGGTCGTCGAAGGACAGCGCCCGCCACGCCGGGGCCGCCTCGGTGGCCGCGTCGATGGCCGCCCGCACGTCGGACGGAGTCGCCTCGGCCAGCCGGCCGAGCACCGCGGCCCGGTTGTGCGGCTGCACCGCCTCGATCTCGGCGCCGCCGCCCATCCGCCGCTCACCGCCGATGGTCATGGTCATGTCGAGCCGCGTGCCGCCGAGCTCCTTGAGCCGGCTTTCCAGCGCGGCGCGCTCGGGGCTGCCCGGCGCGTAGCCGTACACCGGCTCGTTGGCCGGGACCGGGACGTTGCTGATCGCATCCATGATGGTGGAACCTCTTCACTTGGACGTGAGCGAGCGCAGGAAGAAGGCCAGGTTGGCCGGGCGCTCGGCGAGCCTGCGCATGAAGTAGCCGTACCAGTCGTCGCCGTAGGGCACGTAGACCCGGACGGTGTGCCCCGCCCCCGCCAGCGCCGCCTGCCGGTCGGTCCGGATGCCGTACAGCATCTGGTACTCGTAATCGCCGCGCTCACGGCCGAAGCGGGCGGCGAGCGACTCGCTGATCGAGATCAGCCGATCGTCGTGCGTGGCCACCATGGGATACCCCTTCCCCGCCATGAGGATCCGCAGGCATCGCACGTACGCCCGATCGACGTCGTCCTTCTTCTGGTGGGCGACCGAGGGCGGCTCGGCGTAGGCGCCCTTCACCAGGCGCACCCGCGAGCCCTCCCCGGCCAGGTCGCGGCAGTCGGCCTCGGTGCGGAACAGGTAGGACTGCACGGCGACGCCGGTGCCGGGAAAGTCGGCGCGCAGCTCGCGCAGGATGCCGAGGGTGGAGTCGACCGTGGTGTGGTCCTCCATGTCCAGGGTGACCGTCGTACCGGCGGCGCGGGCCGCGGAGCAGATCTCCCTGGCGTGGTCCAGTGCGATGGCGTCGCCGTCCGGGCCGAGGGCCTGGCCGACGGCGGACAGCTTGACCGACACCTCCGCCCCGCGGCCTTCGCCGAGCCCGGCGAGGGCGTCCAGCAGGATGACGTACGCCTTGGCGGCCTGCGCCGCCGCCCCCGCGTCGTGGGTCTCCTCGCCGAGGTGGTCGATGGTCACGGTGAGACCGGCGCCGGTCAGCCGCCGCGCGGCCGCGACCGCCGCCGCCGTGTCGTCACCGGCCACGAACCGCCCGACGACCCGGCGGCTCGGCGGGAAACCGGAGACGGCGCGCCGTACGAGCCGGCTGCGCGAGCCGGCCAGAAGCAGTGAACCGAGCATGTCCCCAAGGCTATGAAGGTGGTTCCGCCCGGCACCATGGACAAGCGCACCGGGTGCTTCATACAAATGTACGATGAGGAGGTGGAGCTCCAGGAAACCGTGGACGAGGTCGCGCGGGTGCTCGGCGCGTCGGCGACCCTGGAGGACCGGGCCTTCCAGCTCCTGGCCTACGCGGCGCAGAGCGGCGACATCGACGCCGTCCGCCGTGACTCTATTCTGCGCCGCCGGGCCACCGACGAGGTACGCGCCTACTTCGAGGGGTACGGCATCGCCACCGCGCCCGGCCCGATCCGCATCCCCGCCGACGACGCGCTCGGCGTACTGGCCCGGGTGTGCGTCCCGCTGCGCCGCGCCGGGGTGACCTATGGCTACCTGTGGCTGCTCGACCCGGCGGATGGCGGCGGCGTCCCCGACGCGATGCTGGCGCGGATCGCCCCGCTGGCCGAAGACGCCGCCGGCCTGCTGGCCCTGGAGGCGCGCAACCGCCAGGAGCTGGGCCGCGGCCTGCGCGAGCTGCTGTCGGCCGATCCGGAGCGCAGGGCCGCCGCGCTGGCCAGGCTCGACATCGAGGGCCCGGTGGCGGCCGTCGCGGTGCGCGCCGCCCCCGACCGGACGACCGCGCTGTGGACGCTGCCGCGCGGCGTGCTGGCCGAGCCGGGAGACCCGGTCGCCCTGCTGGTACCCGCCCCCCTGGCGGCCGAGGTCGCCGCGCGGGCCCACGCGATGTACCGCACCCCCGCAGGCGTCGGCGGCCCGAGGAGGGACCCGGCCGACGCGTGGCGAAGCTGGCGGGAGGCGAGGCAGGCGCTGCGGGTCGCCGAGCGGGTCGAGCGGTTCGGGCCGGTCGCCGCCTGGCCCGACCTCGGCGTCTACCGGATGCTCGCCAGGCTGCCCGCCGCCGACCTGGCCGAGCTGGCCGCCGAGGCCGCCGACCTGCTCACCGACCCGGAGCTGGCGCACACCGTGGAGGTCTATCTCGACCAGGGCGGCCACGCCCAGCAGGCCGCGGCGGAGCTCGGCGTACACCGGCAGACCCTCTACTACCGCCTGTCCAAGGCCGAGCGCGCGGTCGCGGCCGACCTGTCGGACGGCGAGACGCGGCTGCGGCTGCACCTCGCGCTCAAGGCCGCGCGGATGGCCGCCTGAGCCGGGCCGGTGGGGTCAGTCGTCGGCCTCGCCGTACACCACGAAGCTGCTGCCGTGGCCGCCCGCCCGCGCCGCCATCGGCACGTGCGGCGTCTCCCGCGCGGGGTCGGCCTCGCCCGGCCCGGACCCGAGCAGCGCGCGGGTCAGCGCCTGCCGTTCGGCCAGCATCTCCGACAGCGCGGCGGACAGGTGGGCGTCGGTCAGGACGCTCGCGTCGTCTCCCGCCATGATCGTCCGTAGCACCGCGCGGCGCAGCAGCTCCTTGAAGAACGACGCGGTCGCGCCCTCGGTGCGGGACACGATCGCGTCGGAGTCGAAGGCGGGCCGCTGGCCGCGGGAGTAGAGCCGCAGCAGGGCCGCCCGGCCCGCGGTGTCCGGCTTGGGGATCTCCACGGCCAGGTCGATCCGGCCCGGCCGGTCGGCGAGCGCGCGTTCCAGCACGTCCGCCCGGTTGGTGGTGAGCACGAACGCCACGTCGGCATCGGACCCGACGCCGTCCATCGCGTCGAGCAGCATGAACAGCAGCGGGTTGCCCTCGGGGTTGAACGAGCGGTCCATCGCCACCAGGTCGACGTCCTCCAGCACCACCATCGCCGGCTGGAGCCGCCTGGCCAGCGCCGCGGCCTGCTCGATGTGGCGGATCGCCATGCCGGTCAAGACGATCACCGTGCAGCCGGTCATCCGGCCCATCAGGTAGCGCACGGTGTGGGTCTTGCCGCTGCCCGGCGGACCGTGCAGCAGCAGGCCGCGCTTGAGGTGCCGGCCGTGCGCGCGCAGCCGCGCGGCCAGCTCGCCGACCTCGATGACGTGCCGTTCCACCACGCCGAGCAGCCCGGCGGGCAGGACCACCTCATCGGCCGCGATCTGCGGCCGGGGCAGGAAACTGAGCAGCTCGTTGCCGCGGTGCTCGGTCCAGGCGAAGGAGAGGATCCGCCCGCGGAACACGTCGTGCTCGTGCATCAGGCGGGTGATCTCGTCCCTGGCCGCCCGCGCGCCGTCCCGGGAGGCGGCGAGCACTTCGATCCGGCACTGCGGCGGCCCGTGCTCCAGCCAGGTCCGCAGGCCGATCACCAGTGGCGTGCCGTCGGGGGCGTGCGCGCAGACCAGCCCGGCGCTCACCACCTCCATGGTGTCGCGCGGCCCGATCGCCGCGGTGGCGTAGCCGACCGCCCCCAGATCGAACCGATCCCAGCCACGCGACATCATGGTCAGCATGTCGGCGTAGTCGTAGCCGTGCCGGCTCTCGCCCGCGATGCCGAACCACTCGGCGCCGGGGGAGTAGCGGTCCAGGTAGGCGTCCACGCCGCGCTGGAGGTTGGCGTGCTCCCAGCGGGGAAAGGTCTCGCTCACGCTGATCACCTCGGTGAGCGGGCAGCCGAGGTGGCCGGTTACGCGGGAGACGACCGGAGCGTCCGGTCGTTCCTCCCGCAGCCGCTGGTTCGCGCTGGAAAGTAGATCGCGTAACTCCCGCGCCAGATGCCGCGCGTCGCTGGAATCCATGCCGCCTCCCGTGGGAGCAAGCCTGTCAGACTCCGGCCCGTTACGGGAGGGGCATGTTCCGGCGATGTGGCATTTCGGTGCGAGTGTGTCAGGTCAGGGCGGGCACCTCCGGCTCGCCCATCGTCTCGGCGTAGACCCGCAGCAGTTCCTGGCTGATCCGCTCGTAGGAGTAACGCGAGCGCACCCGGTCGGCACCGGCGAACCCCAGCGCGGAACGCTTGGTCGGGTCGGTCAGCAGCTCGCGCGCCAGCCTGGCGGTGAGCGCCGGGCGGCGGGGCGGGACCAGCATCCCGGTCACCCCGTCCAGGACGGAGTCCAGGTGGGCGCCCACGGCGGAGGCGATGACCGGCACACCGCAGGCCATGGCCTCCAGGGCGACCACTCCGGCGCTGGCGTCGTCGGGCAGCGTGAGCACCACGTCGGCGCTGCGCATCAGCTTGGCCACCGTCGCGGACGGCACCTGGCCGAGGAAGGTGACCCGGCCGTCCACGCCGGTCTCCTTGGCCAGCAGCCGCAGGTGGTCGGCGTCGGGGTCCTGGGCGAGCGCGTCGGCGGGCGGGCCGCCCGCGAGCACGAGTTCGGCCTCCGGGACGCCTTCCAGGGCGCGGATGGCGGTGGCCGCACCGCCCTCCGGGCCGAGCGGGCCGACGTGCAGCAGCCGGGGCCGCTTGCCGCGCTGGGCGGACGGGCCGTGTCTGCGGAAGCGCTCGACGTCGAGCCCGCAGGGGACCACGGTGATGCTCCTGCGCGGCACGCCGAGGCGGATCAGCTCGGCCTCCTCGTCGCCGCAGCCGGCGATGACGGCGCTGGCGGTACGGCCGATGGCGCGGGCCAGCCGTACCCGGGTGGCGTTGTCGCCGCCTGTGCCGCCGCCCGCCTTGGCGGTCGCCGCCTTGCGGGCGGGGCGGGGCAGCGGGCGCAGCCGGGGCAGCGTCTGGGCGACCGGCACGTTGAGACCGTCGGCCCCGGCGAGCGCGGCCAGCCCACCGGCCCAGGAGTGCGCGTGGATGACATCGGGCCGCTCGGCGTCCCACCGCCGGGTCAGCTCCGCGCCGAGGTCGCCGGCGTAGCGCAGGACGCCCTCCTCGGAGAGTTCCTCGGGCGGGCCCGCGGGCAGGAGTTCAAGGGTCACGCCGTGGGCCAGACGGGCCTTGGGACGGCGCTCGGGCGAGTCGAGCCTGCCGTAGATCGTGACATGGTGGCTGCGGCCGAGCTCGCGGGCCACGGCCAGCAGATGCGCGCGCTGGGCGGCGCGGTCGGAGTCGTCTACGGCACCTGCGGACACTGCGTCGGAAGCGACGATTGCTATGTTCACGGCACACCTCGGGGAGCCGGGCCGATTGAGAACAGCCCTAGGAATCCGTCAGGTGTGCCTGTGTCTTAAGCACCTCAGACGTTCATGACCATACCCGGCACCGGACGATATGCAAACCTCGGATCCGCCGGGTTCGGCGGTATATGTCGGTTATCTACGGACAGTTTTTACGGCCGGATCTCGTCCGCGGGCAGGCTCAGGCCCGGCGCGGTGTCCCAGCCGATGATCTGGATGAGCTGGCGGACGTGCGGGGCCACCGGCGAGAGCACCAGGTTGCGGCCCTCCGCGCCGATCTCCCCGGCCACCTCGACGATCGCGCGCAGCCCGCCGAGGTCGATGAAGGACAACTCGCCGAGGTCGAGCGTGATGTCACCGCCCAAGGACCGGGCCGCCCCGCGCAGCGCGGCCAGGAAGCGGGCGGCGGAGTTGGCGTCGATCTCGCCCTCGACGCGCAGCAGCGGCGGGTGCGGCGTGGAGTGGATGCGAAAGAGCGCACCCTCGTATTCCACGCCCATGCTCGCTCTCCTCTGGCGCTCGGGCAGGCCGCCCGCGCCGTGGATCGTCTCGGTTCCGTAGAAGATCGTCATCTTAGTCCACCCCCCGCTCGGTAGTGTTTTCCGGGGATGAGTCACCTCATCGAGGGCTCGTCAGGCGACCCGCAGCGCCAAGATCACGATCTCGTCGTAGAACCGGCCGCCGGAGAACGCGCTGCGGTCTTCCTCGACGGTCTTGACCAGCGTCGCCGGAGACTGAGCGACGCATCGGCCGAGCACGTCTGCGAGCCGGCTCTCGCCGTACGGCTCGCCGTGCTCATCTCGTGACGCTACCAGCCCGTCGGAGTAGAAGACCAGCGTCTCACCGGGCGTCAGCTCCAGGTCCTCGGCGGCCAGATCGGCGTCGTCGTCGATGCCCAGCGGCACGCCGCCGCCCGCCAGGAAACGGACGCTGCCGTCGGGCCGCAGCAGCGCCGCGGGATGGTGCCCGGCGGAGGCGATGCGGATCTTCCGCCCCGGATCGGCAGCGGGCACGAAGCCGGTCAGCGCCATCACGAACATGCCGCTGCCCTGCATCACCAGCGCCTGGTTCACCTTGCGGATCGCCTCGGCCGGATCGGACTCGAACCCGCCGAGCACCCGCAGGCCGTTCCTGACCAGGGCGCTCACCGACGCCGCCGTCTCGCCCTTGCCGCAGGCCCCGCCCAGCGCGATCCCCCAGCCGTCCCTGACCGGGAACACGTCGTAGAACTCCGCGCCCACGGTCACCGGCCCGGACCCGGAATGGTAGATCGCCGCCGCCTCGAACCCCGGGATGTCCGGCAGGCTCCTGGGCACCACGCTGCTGCGCAGCGCCTCGGCGGCATCGCTCCTGGACTGGAAGGCCCGCTGGGCGCGCAGCGCCAGCCCCAGATGCGTGCCGATCTCCTCCATCAGCCCCAGGTCGGCCAGGGTGAACGGCTCGTGCTCGCCGAGCCGCAGCAGCGTCACCGCGCCCTCGGCGGCCTGATCGGTCTGGATGGGCACGCACATCAGCGACCCCGCCCCGAGCGTGCGCAGCAGCGGCGTGCCGTCCGGGGTGAGGCCCAGCGACTTCTCGTCCTCCACCATCTCCTGGACCACACCGGACCCCTGGGCGAGCACCTGCGCCACGACCGGCGCCGCCGCCGGGTCCAGCCGCTCGGCCACCCGCAGCCGGTCGCCCACCGGCTGCTCGGCCGGGCCCAGCACCGTGACGCGTACCGGTACGCCGTCGCGCACCACGTCGATCAGCACCCAGTCGGCCGACTCGGCGGCCAGCAGCCGCGCCGCCCGCGACAGCGCGACCGGCTCGCGCAGGCTCTCCACGTCCAGCAGCAGGCGGGTCATCCGGGCCAGCAGCTCCTTGCGCCGGGCCGAGGCCATCAGCAGGGCCGCGTCCGACATCTCGACCCGGCCGGCCGGCCGCTCGGGAAGCTGGATCTCCGTCGGCAGCGCGACCGCCACCACCATGTCCTGCGGCTCGCCCGGCAGGGACAGCCGGGTCAGCGCGAGCTGGACCGTGTGCGCCCGGCCCTGGTGGGCCAGCCTGGTCTGGAAGGAGGCCGGCTGACCGCTCTGCTGCACGGCGCTCAGGTGCGAACGGAACGCCGCCCGCCGCGCCACGTCCACCAGCAGCGGGAACGGCCGGCCGATCAGGTAGCCCGCGGGGCTGCCCAGCAGCCGCGCCGTCTCCGCGTTGATCCTGCGGACCACGCCCGCGCTGTCCATGACCACCGTGGGGATCGGCAGGGAGCGGAAGATCTGCCGCATGAGCTTCTGCTCGCGCAGCGTCCCGCCGTCCCGCTCGCCGCCGCGCCGCTGCTTCCTGCGCAGCTCGCCGAGCGCCGTGCCGAGCAGCTCGGCCGCGGTGTCCAGCTCCGCGAGGGCGGCGTCGAGTGTGGTGCCCAGGTCCTTGGGGTAGGTGGACCTGGCTTCGCGCAGGGATGTGACGCGTGCGGCGAGGTCCGCCACCGCGTGCTCAAGCGAGGTAAGGGCACCCAGTTCCGTCAAAGCACATCCTTGCCGCTGAAGGATCCTTCTTCATAGACGCTACGACACTTGGCCGAGCGCTTCGATGCTGGGATTAATGTAGGCACACCGGGAAGGAGGTCGCGCTCGTTGGACGGCTCAGGTTTGATCAGCCCGGCGCTCGCCGGCGAACTGGCGGCGCTGGCCAGGGTGAGCGACGACACATCCAGCGAAAGCGTGCTGCGCGGGCTGACCGAGACCCTGGTACGCGGCATCTCCGGATGCTCGGGCGGGTCCGCGGAGCTGTGGCGGTCCGAGCGCGTCCTGCTGTCGGCCTCGCACAGCGAGCTCATCGTGCTCGCCGAGAGCGAGGACGCCCTGAACGAGAGCCCCGCCAGGGAGGCCAGGTCCACCGGCGCGCCCGTGCTGGTCCCCGACGTGCTCAGCGACCGCAGGTGGGCACGGTACGCGGGAATGGCCACCCGCTGCGGGGTCCGCTCGGTGCTGGTGATCCCGATCACCGTGGAGTCGGCGATGCTCGTCGTCGCCCTGTACTCCGTGCGCCCCGGCGCCTTCCCCGCCAACGCCGTGGCCCCGCTCGCCGGCATGCTCGCCGAACAGGTGACGGTCGCCCTGCGCAACGTCTGGGACTTCGACGAGGTGCGCACCGACGCCGCGCAGATGCACGAGGCGCTGGCCGGGCGGGCGGTGATCGACCAGGCCAAGGGCATCATCATGCAGGCCAGCGGGTGTTCGGCCGAGGCCGCCTTCGACGAGCTGCGCCGGGTCTCCCAGCACCACCAGATCAAGGTGGTGGAGCTGGCCAGGCTGCTGGTGAGCGAGCACCAGCGCAACGAGCGCCCGGCGAGCTGACCCGCGCGCTCAGCCCTCCCGCAGCCCGGCGAGCGCGTCGTCCAGCGAGTCGTACAGCGGCAGGCGACCGGCCAGGCCGGTGACCCACATCACCTTGGACCGGGAGTACTGGACCCCGACGAGCGCGAAGCGCGTCCCGGCCGCCGTGCTCGCCTGCCAGTAGTGGACGATCAGGCCCAGGGCCCGGGAGTCCATGAACGACACGCCGCCCAGGTCGAGGATCATGCCCTCGCGGTGCCGCGCCGCGGTGTCGGCCAGGAACGTGGCGAACTGCTCGCGCGTCGTGGCGTCCAGAGTGCCGTGGATCTCCACCACCGCGATGTCGCCCACCGTGCGGGCGGTGAGTGAGAGGGCCGGGACGCCATCCAGATCGCCCGGCATGTTGCCCGACATGCCCACCCGTGCGTCTCCTCGCCATCCGGTCCATGGCGCATGGCGCCAGCGCCGCTCGCGCGGGCCAAGAGCAACCTTACTGTCACCCCGAAGTGTGGCGTACGCTTGACGAAGCGGGAATGCATCACCCGAGGTCCAGCAGCGGGCCTCGTCTTCGACTTCGCGCGAGGCGAGCGTGTCCGGATGGGCCGGCCCGACGGCCCGCCCATGGGCCCTTCCTCTTCCCAGAGCTCCTTGCCGGCCGCGCGCCCGCTGTCCATATCGAGGAGCGAGCGATGACCGTTCACGCGCGCGACATCACCGAGCTGACCGCTGAGGAACTGCTGGCAGAGGCCGCCGCCCCCCGGATCGATCCGGCGCTTCGGGAACGGCTTCGCGAGCGGATCGTGGAGATGCACAGGCCCCTGGCCATGGAGATCGCCCGTCGCTACCGTTATCGCGGCGAGCCGCTGGAGGATCTGCTCCAGGCCGCCTACGTCGGCCTGATGAAGGCCGTCAACGGCTTCGACCCGGCCCTCGGTCACGCCTTCCGCGGCTACGCCGTGGTGACCATGACCGGCGAGGTCAAGCGCCATTTCAGAGACCGCACCTGGGCCATCCGCGTACCCCGCCTCTACCAGGAACGCCGCTCCGAGCTCAACCGCCTCGTCGCCGACCTGAGCCAGGAACTGGGCAGGTCGCCGACGGTGCCGGAACTGGCCACCCGTATGAACATCTCAGAAGAGGACGTCCTGCTCACCCTGGACGCCTCCGCCGCCTACAGCACCCTCTCCCTGGACGCCCCGCTGGGCACCGACGATGACGCCGCCGCGCTCGGCGACGTGATCCCGGAAGAGGGCGATGAACTGAGCAGCCTCGTGGACCGCGAGGCGGTCAAACCGCTGATCGACGAACTGCCCGCCAGGGAGAAGAAGATCCTGCTGCTGCGGTTCTTCGGCAACATGACCCAGGCGGAGATCGCGGCCGAGTTCGACATCTCACAGATGCACGTTTCGCGCATCCTGCGCAAGGTGCTCGACCGGCTGCGCGGCGAACTGCTCGCCGGGCAGGATCGGCCTTGACCCGCCCCTTGCCGCACTTCCGGCCATGCGACCGAGTAATCTGCCGCAAACAGGGCACCCAACGATCCTGAGGGCGGAGGTGAGAGCACACGGCGGTCAGAAGCAGGATGACGCAGGTAGAGGGCGCAGGCGGCGCCCGCCTCGCAGGTGGGAGGCGATCCCGGGTGAACGAGGATTCACGTCCTCATGAAAGGCCGCTCAACGAGGGTGCGGCCGAGCAGATCGCCTTCGGGCTGCCCGGGCTGCCCGGCGCACGCGATTTCGCCGCCGCCTACGCCCATCGCCAGGGCATGCCCGATGACCGGGTGGGCGAACTCCTCCTCGCCGTCAACGAGGTCGCCACCAACGCCGTCACCCATGGGAACGGCCGGGCCACCATGCGCGTCTGGTGCGCCGGCGACCACCTCGTGGTCGAAGTCCACGACGAGGGCCACTGGCCGCTCGACGGCGCGAGCCCCGGCGCGACCCCGCCCGGACCCTACGCCACCAGCGGGATGGGCCTGTGGGTCGCCCGCAGGCTCAGCTCCGGCATCGACTTCGCGACCGGCGCGTCCGGCACCACCGTGACGATGAGCTTCAAGGTTTAACCGGGTCACTCACGGTTAGCTGCGTCAGCGTGACGAAGCACATGGGTAGCTGGATAGAGCACGCAGCCTGCAGGGACGCCGATCCGGAACTGTTCTTCCCGATCGGCTCCATTCCCTCGCCGGAACAGCTCAAGGCCGCCCGCCGAATCTGCGCGGACTGCCCGGTACACGGGCCGTGCCTGCGCTTCGCGGTGGAGTCCGGCCAGTCGGGCGGGATCTGGGCGGGCACCACAGAGCGTGAACGCCGCGCGATGCGGGAGGAGGTGCTGCATGGCGCGAGGACCTAGGACGCCCGGCGGTTCCCCGCCCCGCATCCTGATCATCGGAGGCGGGTACGTCGGGCTGAACACCGCGATGCGCCTGCAACGCCGGCTGCGCCCGGGGGAGGCCGAGATCACCGTTCTCGACTCCGACTCCTACATGACCTACCAGCCGTTCCTGCCCGAGGCGGCGGCCGGCAGCCTCGAACCGCGCCATGTGGTGGTGCCGCTGCGGCGGGTGCTGTCGCGGTGCAGGATCCTCAACGGCTGGGTCGTGCGCGTCGACAGCGCCAGGCGGTCGGTGGAGTTCCGGCCGGCCGGAGGGGAGTCCTACGAGATCGGCTACGACATCCTCGTCGTCTCGCCCGGCTCGGTCTCCCGCATCCTGCCCATACCGGGCCTGGCCGAGAACGGCATCGGCTTCAAGACCGTCGAAGAGGCCATCCACCTGCGCAACCACGTCCTGGGCCAGCTCGACCTGGCCGCCTCCACCCGCCGGGCGGACGTCCGCCGGCGGGCGCTCACGTTCGTCTTCGTCGGAGCGGGATTCGCCGGCGTGGAAGCGCTGGCCGAACTGGAGGACATGGCCGGATACGCCTGCCGCTACTACCCCGGCATCAGCCGCGCGGACATGCGCTGGGTGCTGGTCGAGGCCACCGGCCGCATCCTGCCGGAGGTCGGCGAGGAGATGGGCCGCTGGACGCTGGAGCAGCTTCGCGCCCGTGGCATCGACGTCCGCCTGGACACCCGCGTGGACACCGCCGAGCACGGCGACATCGTGCTCAGCGACGGCGGCCGGTTCCCGTCCGGCACGCTGGTGTGGACGGCGGGCGTACGGCCGCACCCGCTGATGCGCGCCACCGACCTGCCGGTGGACGACAAGGACCGGCTCAAGGTCACCCCGCGGCTCAACGTGGAGGGCAGGAACGACGTCTTCAGCGCGGGCGACTGCGCGGCCGTACCGGACCTCACCAGGCCGGGGGAGTACTGCGCGCCGAACGCCCAGCACGCCGTTCGGCAGGCGCGGCGGCTGGCCGGCAACATCATCGCCACCCTGCGCGGCACCCCGCTCGCCGACTACCGGCACGCGTACGCCGGATCGGTGGCGAGCCTGGGGCTGCACAAGGGCGTCGCCCAGATCTACGGGCACAAACTGCACGGCCCGCTCGCCTGGTTCGTCCACCGGAGCTACCACCTGTCGCGGGTCCCGACGGTCAACAAGAAGGTCCGGGTGCTGAGCGACTGGACGCTCGCGCTGTTCTTCCGCAGGGAGATCGTCTCCTTCGGCGCGATGTCCCGGCCGCGCGCCGAGTTCGAGTTCGCGGCCCGGTCCACCGTCCACGCCGGCCGCCTCAACGGTGACCTGCCCCCGACCTGACGCCCGATGACGTCCGATGACATCCGAAAGGGCCGCCCTTCCTCGATGGAAGGGCGGCCCTTTCGCGGGTCCTTCGCCTGGGGTCAGCGCCTGGCGCGGCCACGCCAGTTTCCGCCCCAGCTCCGGGCGCCCGCCGTACCCACGCCCGCCTGGTGCAGGGCCAGCAGGAGCAGGCCGAGCAGCATGAACGTGGTCGCGTTGATGCCCGCTCCGAGCTCGACCCCGACGAGGTCGAGCAACAGGCCGAGCCCGAAGACGATGGCGGCGACGACTGCCAACACGGGGTCACCTCTATTTCTGGTCGGTCAGGTGGAGCAGGTGTTCGAGCGTGGCGCGGTAGTCGCGCAGCGCCAGCCGGAGCCGCTCGGTGTCGGATTCGGCGGTGTTCGTCCACTGTTCGTGCAGCCGGTCGGCGCGCGAGTCGAGCGCCTCCCGCATCGCCGCGACCACCTCGCCGAACAGCCCGTCCGCCCGCTCCACGGCCAGCCGGGGGTCGTCCACGAAGGTCGCCTGCACGTCGCGCCAGCGCCGCTGGATCTCCGCGGCGTCCTGCCCGAACAGGTCGGCGGCGGTCAGCCCGGCGGCGGGCTGGCCGTGCTCTCCCGGTTCCGCGGGCTCGGGGATCTCACCGTCCTGCCCGGACGTGTCCGCCGGGCCCATCGCGTGCGCCCCGGGCCGCGGCTCCTCCCCGGGCACCGGCACCCCCGTGTCCTCACCCGCGGTCTCCTCGCGGCCGGGGGCCTCGAATCGGCCCGGTGGGACCTGGGTCTCCGGCTCGACGCCCTGGCGGACCTCGCCCGGGGCGTCCCCGGGCAGACCTCCGGCGTCCGCCTCGGGCCGGTACACCGGCCCCGGGCCCTCTTCCCGCCTGGCCCGCTCGGCGGCCTCCGGCGGGAGGTCGTCACGCTGCCTGGGCACCAGCGGGTCTTCCTTCTCGTCGCCCACGAGCGGGGCGTTCCTGTCGTCGTATCGCCTTTCCACGATCGTTCACCGTCCTCGTGATTCGCGGTTGGCCGTGCGCTCGGCGATGAAGTCGTCCGGCTCGGCGTGCCCCCGGCCTTCGGAATGGCCGCCGGAACGACCGCCCGCCGCGCTCGGCTGCTCCTGCTGGGGCCGTCGCTGCTGGGTCGGTACGCGGGGCCGGTCCGCGGTGCCCTCCGGGTTCCCGGTCGCCTGCCGGCCGTCTTCTGAGAGCAGTTCGTCGAACAACGCCCGGTAGTGCACCATCGCCTGGCGAAGCTCCTCCGTGGACGCCCTCTGCTTGGCGGCCCTGCCGCTGATCTCGTGTGCCTCGCGGTAGTGGTCGAGGGTGCGGCCGTGCGTGACCGAAAGGTCGGAAAGCCGCTGCTCGAACCGCTCGGTCGGGTAGCCCCGATCCCGCATCACGGAGGTGACGAGCTGGTCGGCCGCCGTCACCGCGAATCCGGGGGAGTCGACGAAGCGTTCCTGCACCTCGGCCCACTTCGCGGCATATCCCTGACGGGCCTCCGGAGTGAGTGGACGAATGTCCAGTTCGGCGACGCGTTCTTCGCGGGCGCGCAGCTCCCGCTCGGCGTCGCGCCTGCTCTCGCGCTCGGTGATGGTCCGTTCGTATTCGGGGCCGAAGCGTTCGCGCAGACGGTGCCGGCGCTGGTGCTGCAGTACGACGTAGCCGACTGCGACGATCGCCACCACCACGGCGACGACGACGGCCACCCAGATCAAGGTCTCGGTGGACATGTCCTGCCTCCGGGTCGATTTCTGCCTTCGTCCGGCGCACTGCCCTGGGGTGGAGGGTCGAAACCGGGTCAGGTCACGGGGAGGTCACGGGCGCGTAATCAATCGATCGAGGGGTAGAGGGTTCGCGCGTCGAAGTAGGAGGGAGTCCGCGATGGGCTTTGGAGCCGCGCTGACCTTCATTGCGATAGGGGCGGTGCTCGCCTTTGCCGTCCGCTGGGACGTTCCTGGCATCGATCTTCAGATGATCGGCTGGATCCTCATGGGAGTGGGCGTCGTCGCCGGAGTCATCACCCGTATGTACACCCGCAAGCCAGGTGAAGAAAGCGTCGAGATGGTGGAGCCGGACATCGTCTACACCACGGATCCCGCGCCGGAGAGCGACCCGCACCACGTCCATGTCCACGACCGCAGGCAGGCACCGGTGGAGGAGCCGCGCGGCGAGGACCCGACCCGCCCGCACCACCACCTGTACCGCGACGGACCCGCCTGACCCAACGCACAGTTCAGGCGCCCCGCGTGCCACCGGAAAGGGCCTGTCTCGCGCGGGCCAGGACGCCCGCGATGTGCGAGTCCTCGGGCGAGGCGGGCACCTCGGTGAAACCCGCCTCGGGGTCGTAGGAGACGTCGGAGCCCGCGTCGATGAGGCGCTGCGCCCAGCGCAGCGCCGTGTTCACCTTCTCCGGCGGTACGCTGCCGCCCTGCGCGACGGCCGAGAGGTTGCGCAGGTTGGTGGCGGGGCCGGACTGCACGTGCTCGCGTTTGACCGTCCACGGGATCGCGGCCCGGTGGTCGAGGGTCGGCCTGGCCAGCCCCGCGGCCCGCTTGGCCTGGAGCACGCCCGACTCCGAGACCCCGAAGTGCTCGGCGATCCGGCGCACCGTCCAGCCCTCGGCGACGAGCCGGGCCAACTCCTGCCGGTCGATCTGCGCCCTGCGCCCCGCCACGCTCGCCTCTCGTCCTTGCCCGCGACCCCGCAAAACCGCTCCCAATATAGCGAACCTTCCCGATCTCAAGTTCCCTGCTCAGGGACGGTACGCGGGCGGGCCCGCCGGTGGCCCGCGCCCTGGTGGGCGCGAGCCAGATCGGGTGCTCCGCCGCCCGTGGTAGGGTTTCTAACGCGCGCCAGGGGGAACACCTCCGCACCGCGCGGCGGGACGTGGCCTAGTTTGGTTAGGGCACTTGACTGGGGGTCAAGAGGTCGCCGGTTCGAATCCGGCCGTCCCGACGGTCACCCGGATCGTGAGCAGCGGTCCGGGTTTTTCATTTCCGGGCTCCGCCGGAGTGCGGTCACGGCTTGGCGAAGTACCGCTCGGCCCCCGGGTGCAGCGGCACCGGCGTGGTCTTCTGCGCCTCCGCCCTGACGATGTTCGCCGCCTCGGGGTGCACCTTGGTCAGGTCGGCCCGGTGGTCGAAGAGCAGCGCCGTCAGGCTGGTGGCCAGGGCGTCCGGCATCTCGGTGGAGACGATCAGCAGGTTCGGCACGGCGATGCCCGGCACGTCGGCGGGCGTGTCGTAGACCTCCTTCTTCAGCGGCGCGGCCTGGTAGACCTCCCCGTACTGCGCGCGCAGCCGGGGCAGCAGGTCGTCCAGCGGCACGAAGCGGACCTTGTCCCCCATGCTGACGGTCAGGTCGGTGACGCCGCCGGTGGGCAGCCCGCCGGACCAGAAGAACGCGTCCAGGGTGCCGTCCTTCATGCCCTGCACCGTCTCGGGCAGCGACAGCGACTGGGCCGCGATGCCGGTCCGCGGGTCGATCCCGGCGGCGGTGAGCAGCCGCCGCGCGATGACCTCGGTGCCGGAGTTGGGCGAGCCGATGGAGACCCGCTTGCCGCGCATCGCGGCCACCGAGCCGATCCCGGCGTCGGTCCGGGCGATGACGTGCGTGTGGTTGGCGTAGAGGCGGGCCAGGGCGCGGATGGGCTGCGGGCCGGAGAACCCGTTCTTGCCCTGCACGGCGTCCGCGGCGGCGTCGGCCAGGGTGAAGGCGATGTCGGAGTCGCCGCGCGCGACCCGCTGGATGTTCTCGACCGAGGCCGCGGTCGTCTCCGCGGTGGCCTGGTAGCCCGGCACGAACCTGCCGACCAGGTCGGCGTACCCGCCGCCGAGCTGATAGTAGACGCCGGTGGTGTTACCGGTGGCGATGGACAGCCGGCCGCCCTTGTAGAGGGCGGCGCCGCCCGTGCCACCCGTGCCGCCTGTACTGCCGCAGCCGGTCACGAGGAGGGCGATCACCGCGGCGATCAGCATCGGCGGGCGGAATGAGAGTTTCATCATTGTCCCTTCTGGTCGTGGTGGGCACGCCGGAGCGTGAGGTGGATCAGTACGGCGAGGCCCAGCAGCGCCAGGCCGATGGCCGCGCTCGCCGATTCGAGGTACAGCAGGAAGACCGCCGCGAGCGCGCACAGCACCCGCTCCGGCCACCGGGCCGGGCCGATCAGCCACCCGCCGGTCGCCGCCGCCAGCGCGGCCACGGCGACGGCCGAGAGCGCGAGCGCCACCAGCACGGCGGGCAGCGGGGCCCGCCACAGCAGCGCCTCCCCGGCGGGGGCGAGCACGAAGGCGAACGGCACGAGGAACGCGGGAAGCGTGTACTTCCAGGTCTGCATCATGGTCGAGAAGGCGTTGGCACCGGTCACGGCCGCCGCGGCGACCGCCGCCAGCGCGGTCGGCGGCGTGACCTCCGACAGCACCGCGTAGTAGAAGACGAACATGTTCGTCGCCTCCGGCGACACGCCCAGTGACTGGAGTGCGGGCCCGATGACCACCGCGGCGATGATGAACGACGCGGTCACCGGTACGGCGAGCCCGAGCAGCAGTACGGCCACCGCCGCCAGAACGGCCGTCAGCGCGGGGACGCCGCCCGCCAGGTCCACGATGATGCGCGAGGTCTTCAGCCCCAGCCCGGTCAGCGTGACCACCGCGACGATGATCCCGGCCGCGGCCGTCGTGGCCGCGACCGGCAGCACGCCGACCGTCCCCTCGGTCAGCGCCTGGGCGAGGCGGCGCGGCCCGAGCCTGCGGCGGCGGTCCAGGAACGACAGCACGGCGGCCATGACGGTGGCGTAGACGACGGCGCGGAACGGCGAGACGCCTGCCATCATCAGCACCACGATCGCGATCAGCGAGGAGAAGTGGTAGCCGGACCTGGCCAGCAGCCGCCAGGCGGAGGGCAGGTCCACGGCGACCGAGCGGGTGCCGTACCTGCGGGCGTCGATCTCGACGGCGAGGATGATCCCCAGGTAGTAGAGGATCGTGGGCACGACCGCGTACAGCAGCACCGTCACGTAGGAGACCTGGAGATACTCGGCGATGATGAAGGCCGCCGCGCCCAGCGTGGGCGGGGAGAGCAACGCGCCGATCCCGGCCGCGGCGAGCACCCCGCCGCCCTGCGCGGGCGGGTAGCCGGCCCGCCGCAGGATCGGCCAGGCCACGCTGCCCAGCGACACGGCCGTCGCGGTGCCGGACCCGGAGACCGTGCCCATCAGGAAACCGGCCAGTGTCACGGTACGGCCGGGGGCGGCGGTCGAGCGGCGGAAGGCCGCGAACGAGATCTCCACGAAGAACGCCCCGGCGCCGGAGTGCTCCAGCACCGCGCCGTAGATCGTGAACAGCACGATGTAGGTCGCCGCCACGTCCAGAGGGACGCCGAACAGGCCCTCGGTGCCCATGTAGAGCTGCACAAGGACGCGGTCCAGGCCGTAGCCGGGATGGCCGAGCAGCGAGTCGATCGGCAGGTTGCCGCCGAGCAGGGCGTAGCCGAGGAACATCACGCAGATGACGGGGAGGGCGAGCCCGACCGTGCGGCGGGTGGCCTCCAGCACCAGCAGCACGCACGCGCCGGCCATCACCAGGTCGAGCGTGGCGGGGTCGAAGGTGCGCCGGATGAACTCGTCGAACGACAGCAGCGGATAGGCGCACACCACGGCGGACGCGGCGGCCAGCGCCCAGTCGGCCACGCCCGGGCGGGCGATGCCGGCGTGCGCGGGGCGTACCCGGGGACGGTAGACCAGGAAGGTGAGCGGCAGGACGAGTGCCAGGAAGCTCATCCGGTACGGCAGCACCGGCACCGGGCTGAAGACCACGTACAGCGCGTACACCGACACGCCGAACGCGACCACCGACACCACCCGCGCCGGCCCCCCGCCGAGCCGCCGTGCCACCCGCTCCCCATCCTGCGCCCCCACCGTCGGGGGGACCTCGGGCTGTTCGCTGGGGGGTGCGGGGCCGGAGGGCCCAGCTGGGGCGGGACCGGCCTTTTCGTGCTGGGGAAACGTCACGGCTGCCTCCCGGCTGTCCAGGCCGCGTCGCGGCCGGCCGGCGCGGTCGCACCGGTTGCCGGAAACGTAGGCGTGACCTGGGTCACCTCAGAAGGCGTGGCGGGGTTTCTTGATGGGCGCTTAACGAAGACGCCAGGGCGCGCGCCCGGTCCCCGGGGGAGGGCCGCAGAAGTCCAGTGTTAAGCGGCCATCAAATCCGCGCCACGCCCTGGGTGGCGGCGCTTCCCGCGGCTTACCATGCCCCTATGCAAGGGAGCGCCCCACCGGGGCGGACGCGCGTGCTGGTCGTCGAAGACGATCGCGGGGTGGCCGAGGCTCTCGTCTCCGGGCTGCGCCGCCTCGGTTTGCAGGTGGTCCCCGCGCACAGCGCGGCCGAGGCGCTGGCCGCGCCCCCGGCCGACCTGGTGCTGCTGGACCTCAACCTCCCCGACGCCAAAGGCGTGGACCTGTGCCGCAGGTTGCGCGCGAAGGCGGCCGACATGGGCATCATCGCGGTGACCTGCCTCGGGGAGACCCACCACCGGATCGCGGGCCTGCACGCGGGCGCCGACGACTACGTGGTCAAGCCGTTCTCCCTCGCGGAGCTGTGCGCCCGCATGGAGGCGGTGATGCGCCGGGTGCGCCCCCGGCCGGAGGCGCCGATCGTGCTCGGCGGCCTGCGGATCGATCCGGCCATCCGCACTGTGACCAGGGACGACCGGCCGATCGGGCTGGCGCCCAAGGAGTTCGACCTGCTGCTGTGCCTGGCCCGCGCGGCCGGTGCCGTGGTACCGCGCAAGCGGCTGTTCCTGGAGGGATGGGACGCGATCGGGCAGGGGACCGGCCGCACCCTGGACGTCCACATCGCGACGCTGCGCGCCAAGCTCGGCGAGCCCCCGCTGATCGAGACGGTGCGCAGCATCGGATACCGGCTGCCCTGCCCCGGCGACTGAAGGCGACCGTGCCGGTGGCGCAGGCCCGCATCCCCCGGTGGCGTACGGCGGTCGTGCTCGCCGTACTGACCGCGATCGTCACCGCGTGCGCGAACACCGGCCTGCCCGCCGCGCCACGGGGCCCGGTCCGCATCGCGTCCGGCAGCGCCGGGGGCGTCTACGCCCTGTACGGCGGTGCGCTGGCGCACCTGGTCAGGCAGCGCTTCCCGGAGACGGCGGCCGAGCCGATCGCCACCGTCGGCAGCGTCGAGAACATCGAGCTCATCACCGCGGGCAAGGCCGAGGCCGGATTCGTGCTCGCCGACATCGCCGCCGACGCCCTCACCGGCCGGGGCGCGTTCCCCGGCGGGCGCCCCCTCGTCGCCCTGGCCCGGCTGTACGACAACTACGTGCAGCTCGTCGTACGCGCCAACGGCCCGATACGCACCCTGGCCGACCTCGCCGGGCGGCGGGTGTCGATCGGCGCCAAGGGCTCGGGCACCGCGGTCGTCAGCGAGCGCGTCCTGCGGCTCGCCGGGCTGTACGACGACGTCGTGCTCGACCACCAGGAGATCAGCCCCTCCGCGCGCGCCCTGGAGCTGGGCGAGCTGGACGCCTTCTTCTGGAGCGGCGGCCTGCCCAGCGAGGGCATCACCGGCCTGCGCGCCTCGACCGCCGTGCGGCTCATCGACCTCGGCCGGGTCGCGGGCAGGCTCACCCGGCAGTACGGCGAGCTGTACACCGAGACGACCGTGCCCGCCTCGGTGTACGGCCTGGCGGACGAGGTGGGCACCGTGAGCGTGCCCAACTACCTCGTCGTTCACCGCGACCTGCCCGAACCCGTCGCCTACTGGCTCACCAGGACCCTGTTCGAGGAACAGCCCCGGCTCGCCGAGGTGCACGACGAGGCGCGCCGCCTGGACCCGGGCGCGGCGATCATGACCTATCCGCTGGACCTGCATCCGGGGGCGGCCCGGTGGTATCGGCAGCAGCATCGCTGAGCGGCAGCCGGAGCAGCGCCTGCAATCCGCGTGGCCGCAGCGGCGTCAGCTCCAGCGACCCTCCGCTGCGCTGCGCGAGCGTGCGGGCGCCGGCCAGGCCGAGGCCGGTGCCGGGCGTGTTCTGGTGCCGGGGGCTGCGCCAGAAGCGGCCCCCGGCCTGCGTGAACTCCTCTTCGGTCAGCCCGTCGCCGCGGTCGCGCACGGCGATCGTGACCCAGCCCGCGCCGGGCTCGCCGTTCTCGGTGCCGACCGACACCTCCACGGGGGCGCCGCCGCCGAACTTCAGCGCGTTGTCCAGCAGCACGTCGAGGGCGTGGCCCGGCAGGTCGGGCAGGCACAGCGCGGTGACCCGATCGGGGGCGTCCACGGTGAGCGGGGTCGCCGCGCTCCGGTAGGCGGCCCGCCAGGCTTCGGCGCGCCGCCGTACCTCGGCGGAGACGTCGACCGGCTCCGGCCCGGCGTCGAGGGCCTCGGCCCTGGCCAGGCGCAGCAGGCCGTCCACGGTCACTCCGAGCCGGTCGGTCTCCTCCAGCGCGCGGCTGAGGTCCTCGCGGCCGTGCTCGTCGGCGGCGAACGCCTTGGCGTTCTCCAGCCGCAGCCGCAGTGCCGTCAGCGGGTTGCGCAACTGGTGGGAGGCGTTGGCGACGAACTCCCGCTGCGCCCGCGCCGCGGCGGCCAGGGCGTCGGCCATGGCGTTGAAGCTGGCCGCGAGCCTGCGCAACTCGGGCGGGCCGGCGCGGTCGGAGACGTGCGCGGCCAGCGAGCCGGAGCCGACGGCGTGCGCGGCCTCGTCGAGGTCGTGGACCGGGCGCAGCACCCACCGGACCAGCGGCACGGCCACCGCGAGGGCCACGATGACGAGCGCGAGCAGCCCGCCCGCGGCGAGGTAGCCCAGCCGTACGGCCAGCTCGCCGCGCGCCGCGCCGGTGGGGGAGACGGTCACCGCCGCGCCGAGCACGCGGTTGTCCCTGACCACCGGCTCCACCACGACGTAGGGCCGGCCGTCCCACGGCCACAGTACGTGCGGGCGCTGCGGCGGCCGGCCCGCGAGCCCCCTTTGCAGCGGGCGGGCCACCTCGGGGTCGTCGACCGCGACCGCCGGGCGCGAGGCGGCGAAGACCTTGCGGTCGGCGTCCACGACGAACGCCGGGCTGTCGTAGAGCTCGTCGTAGCGGCGCAGGTCGGCCTCAAGCCGCCGGACCCGGCCGGTGGACAGGGCCGACTCGGCGGCGTCGGCGAACCGGCCGGTGTCATCGGCCCGGCTGATGAACACCGCCTGCGAGGTCTGCTCGGCCCCGGTGATGGCGAGCGGCAGCCCGAGCGCGGCCACCAGCCCGGAGACCAGCGCGATGACGATCACCAGCAGCCGCCTGCGCACGACGCCTCACCTCGCGCCAAGCGTACGAGCCCCCAGCCCCCCGCGCACCCCCGCCGCCGCCCGCGTATCGCGGTGGGTTCCGTTGTGCATCCTCGTTGGCCGAGCGTGCGTTGCGGTCGGGTAGCCGTGCGGCCCGGTCAGGCTGCGGCGGGCGGGCCCTTGCGGACGCGGACGTCCTCGGAGACGCTGCGGAGTACCAGGCTGCGCTCGCTGCGCGGTGCGTCGCGCACATCTGAGCGCGGTGTGCCGTGCCGTGAGGTCGCCTTGACCCGGTAGGAGCCGTCGACCTCGGGGACCGTCGTGACGACCCTGCCGTGGGTGGACAGCGCGCGGACCTCGGCCGGTGGCGCGGCGAAGGACAGGTCGATGTCGCCGCTGCCGGTGCGGGCGCGTACGACGCCCGAGCGGGCCTTGACCATGGTCAGGTCGCCGTCGGCGCTGTTCATCCGCACCGTGCCCGTGGCGCTCTCGACGTGGATGTTCCCCGAGTGGGTGGTGATGTTGAGCTCGCCCGTCAGGCCGGTGACGCGTACGTCGTCGTCGCTGACGTCCACGTTCAGCTTGGGCGTGCCGGGGACGCGCACCACGTAACGCGCGCCGCAGTCGCCGAAGACCATGTTGCAGTCGGCGGCGAGAGTGAGCGTGCCGCCGCGCAGCGACCAGGTGGCCATGCCCTCCCCGGCGGCCTTGCCGCGCACCCACCGCTCGACCCGCAGGGACGACCCCGTGCCCGGGACCACATTGACCCGGACGCCCGATTTGATGGTCAGTGCCTGAGTCCGGCTGTCGAACGGGAAGTCGCGCACGTCGTGCCGCTCCTTGGCGTCCAGTTCGACCCCGCAGGACGCCAGGGCGGCCACCGCGGTGAGCGCGCCCGCCAGTACCAGAATCCTCATACCGCTGAGCATCCCGCGCGCAGCGGCCGGGCGGTATCGTCCAGCGGGCCGATCGTCCGGTCGATGGCATCGGCCGATCGGTTGATCCTCGCGAATCGCCGGTGTGGAGACCGTTATGTGTCGCCGGGCCGGTTCATCCCGGCCCGTTCGTCAGCGCGTCATCCCTGTTCCGCGAGGCGGAAGGAAGGACTGCCCTGGGCGTCCACGTCGGCGTCGAGGGACTTGGTGTCCAGGGCGTCGGCCGCAACCGGGTCCAGGAACACGCGAGCGCCTTCGACCTCGATGACCTGGTCCTGGGTGGCCGGGCCTTCAGAGATCGACAGGACCAGCGAACCCGCCTGGTCGGCCTGGGAGGCGATGCGGATCCCCGTGTCCTGCGAACCGCTCGACTGCGCGGTCAGGTCGCGGATCACCTGGACGGCGTTGTCGGTCAGCGTGAGCACTATGACTCCTCGTCAACTTGATTGAGGTACCCGACCCGCCCTGCCCGCTTCGGCCGGGCTCAATCGTTGCGGCCTCGGGAAATCTCGGTTTTTACGCTCGCCGGTCCCGCGAGGGGGCTTCAGGCGTGCTTGCTCAGCCAGCGGGCGCGGTGCCGGGAGGCCGTACGCCGGGCGTGCCGCAGCGCGTCCGCGGGCACCGGATCGTCCCGCCAGGAGTCCAGTACGGCGCGCATCTCGCTGACGAACTCCGTGCCGACCGCGGTGAGCCGCCCCGAGCCGAGCAGGACCTCCGACACCTCCGCCGCCGCGTCCCGCCACCGGGCATAACCGGCGTGCGCGTCGAAGGCCGCGCCGGGATCGCGCTCCAGTTCCCGCTGCCGCCGCCAGAAGCGGGCGATGCCGAGGTGGGCGTACGCCCCCTGGAGGAGGCCACCGGCCGGGCGCGGGTCGGGCCGCCAGGGGGCGTAGAAGCCGTCCGCCGCGGGGCCCCGCTCGATCAGGTCGAACATGTCCATCAGCGCGGCCAGCTTGACGTGCTGCACCTCGTGCGCCAGTGCCTCGGCGACCTGCACCGGCCCGGGCGGCGCGGACATGGCCAGGCAGCCGCAGGCGGCCCGCGAGGTCGCGCTGCGGTAGCCGGACGGCGGGGCGGCCAGCGGGACCAGCACGGTGAACGCCTCCGCGCACTCGGCCGCCGCCCAGCCGTGGTGGCGGGACAGGAGCAGCCAGCCCGCCTGGAGGCGTTCGTGCCAGGTGCGCAACTCGGCGAGGGGGAGCCGGGGGAGGCGTTCCAGGGCGCCGGGGAAGCGATGCGGGTCGAGGTCGTCGGCGAGCAGGTTCATCCGGTGCCCGGGGGCGCCCAGCGGCAGGCGGCGCAGGCCCTGCCAGTGGGGGGAGTCCTGGTAGGGGTCGGGCGGCAGCGCGACGTGGTGGCGGCCCGCGGACAGCCGGGCCGGTTCGCCGCCGGGGCCGTTCGCCCGGAAGGTCACGGGTCCGGGCGGGAGCCCGGCCCTGCCGAGTCCGGGGATTGTCAGGCCCTCGGGGCCCGCCGTCAGCTCCAGTTCGGCCGGGACGTGGCCGAGCGCCGCCGCGCCGGCGGTGATGGCCGCCAGGTGTCCGGGGCGCGCGTCCGGGCGGCCGTGGATCATCTCGTGCAGCGTCGTCAGGGCCCACGAACCCACGGCGGGGTTGCGCAGGACCGTCTCGGCGGCAATGGGGGCGGCCCGCCGTACGGTGTGCAGCGCGGACAACGCCGAAGCGGCCCGCCGTGCCTCCGGGTGACCGCGCTCGGCGGCCTGGTCCACCACCGCGGTGAGCAGCAGCAGATGCTTGCTGAGCCGCACGGGGGCCAGCTCCCGCAGGGCGGCGGCCCCGTCCTCCCCGCGCGCCATGGCCACCAGCGTCCGCCGCGCCAGCCGGTGCCCCTGCGCCACGCTCACGCGCCGGGGGCGCGGAGGGCCGCGATGTCGCCGGACACGCGGGTGCGGATGTGCCCGATGAGCCGGTAGAGATCGCGGCAGTACACCGACGGGTTGGCGAAGCCCGTGCCCTCCCGGTAGCGGTGCGCGTAGTGGCCGCCCCCGCAAACCCGGCCCACCGGGCAGGCCCGGCAGCCCGGGGCGAGGGCCGCCGCGCCGATCTGCCTGGCGGCGATCCCGGGCACCAGCAGCGCCGTGTCGAACGGGTCGCGGGCCACGTGCAGCCCGGTGCGCGCGGCGCCGTCGTGGACGGACTTGAGCGCGTCGGTCTGCTCGATCGTGCCATCGGTCTCCACGACGGCGACCCCCACGGGCGTGAGCCCCAGCCCTTCGGTACCGGCGTGCCCGCCGAGCAGCAGGTGGATGATCTCGTCGAAGAGCCGGATGGAGGTGGGGCGCGGCGCGGCGCCGTACCACTCCTCGAAGATCGCGGTGAGCCAGTCCGCGTACGGTGTGCCGCGCCCGTCGTCTCCGGGAGGGGGAGCGGACCAGTTGGCGTGCGGCAGCAGGAAGTCCACCACGGGCGGGGCGTGGCGCAGCAGCTCCCGGTAGACGGTGAGCGGGTCGGCGCGCACGTCGATCGTGCACAGCAGCCCGCTGAACAGCGGGCGGTACGCCGTGCCGCCCAGCCGCCGCAGGGCCGCCGCAACCGGTGCGTGGCTGCCCCGGCCCGCGGCGGTGCGCCGGCGCCCGTCGTGGACCGGCGCGGGGCCGTCCAGGCTGACGCCGACGCCGACCCCGAGGTCCTTGAACAGCCGCAGGTACGTCTCGTCCAGGCGTACGCCGTTGGTCTGGACGGTCACCGACGCGCGTACGGGCGCGCGGACGGCGGCCCGGATCTCCCGCACCAGCGTGGCCATGTGCCCGGGCGGGCACAGCAGCGGCTCGCCGCCGTGCAGCACCACCTGGACGCGCCGCAGTCCGTGACCGGTGGCGTGCTCGGCGATCCGCGCCGCTGCCTGCGCCGCCACCGCGGCGGACATCATCCTGGGCCGGTCGCGCCAGGAGCGGTCCGGCCCGGAGTAGACGTAGCAGTAGTCGCAGGCCAGGTCGCACCGGCTGTGGATCTTCAGCACGAACGTGCGGAAGGGCCGTGGCCGCCAGCCTCCGGCCAGCAGCGCCGCCACGTCGCCCGAATCAGGCCATGGCCGCGCCGCATCGATCGTGCGCCCGCCCTCGCCCCCGGGCCGGTCGGCCGGTCGGAAAAGGTCCGGCGGGGCGGGTGGCATGATCCGCACCTCACATGAGGAGGAATATGGAATGTCTAGGATCATACAGGGATGTGGTCGCCTGGGAAGCGGCTCGTTAATATAAGAACATTGATCGGAGTTATCCGGTGATATGGGATATAACACCGTATTGCCCGAGTTAATCGGAGGAAGCAGCGGCTGTGACTGACGCGGCGGAAAACGGCGACGAACTTCGGTCCGACCTGATCGACATCGGTGGCATCGATCCGGCGGCCCTCGACTCCCTGCCGCGGGACGGCGCGCTCGCCATCGCGCTGCGCCGCCTCTACCGGGACGCCCAGGAGCCGCCCGAGCTGTACTGCTCCGGCTTCGAGTCCGGCATGGACGGCTCGGATGAAACGCATGACTGATGCCCGTTCCGGGTAACTCCGCGCCGCGCCGCGCTTGGCGAACAACCGTATCCGGGTGCGCCCGAATGTGGCAGAGTGGGGGCCGGGCGGCTGTCGCCGTCCGTTGGTAGCCAAATGGGGCGGCGATGAACGGCGGATCCAATCAGCCCGGAATCATCATCACCTTCCATTCGCTGCGCGGGGGCATCGGCAGCACCATGACGCTGGCCAACGTCGCCGTCATTCTCGCGACCGCGGGAAAACGCGTCCTGGTGGCCGACACCGGGCCCTCCGCACCGGCGCTGCGGCGCTATCTGCTGAGGTTCCAGCCGGCCGCCCCCGAGCCCGGCGCCGCGCCGATCCGCCTCGACCTCGGCCCGCTCACCGATCAGGGCGGCTGCCTCGACCTCGCCGTCACCGTGGACGACGAGGCCGCGGGCCCCGCCGGATGGGGCGAGCCGGCCACCGTGCGCAAGCGGCTGCGCGACAGCGGATACGACTACGTGCTGGTCCGGGTCCCCACCCGGACGGGCGCCGCGGCGCTGCGCTGGTCGGCGATGCTGTCCGACATCGCCGTCATCGGCTTCCCGCTGAGCCCGTCGGCCATCGCCGAGGTCGCCGACGCCGTCGCCCAGATCGGCACGACGGGCGGCGTCGCGCGGGTGCTCCCGCTGCCGATGATGGTCGACCGGAGCCGCACCGCGCAGCTTGCGGCGGCCCGGCGGCGGCTGCGCGAGGAACTGGGGGAGTCCGAGCTGGTCATCGACACCGACGTGGAGATCCCCTACAGCGGCGACCACTACTTCACCGACGCGCTCGCCGTGCTCAGCGAGCCCGCGGGCGGCGGCGGCCTGCGCGACGCTTACGAGGGCGTGGCCGGGCGGATCACCGGCGGGCTGGTCACCGGCGTACGCCGCGTCTCGGTCGTCTACACCGCCCGCTACCGCGCGTGGGGGGAGTGGCTGGCCGCCCAGATCGCCGGGGCCGGCCTGCGGGTCAGGGAGATCCCGCTGCGCGGCCTCGCCGACGAGGCCCCCGACGGCCTGAGCGACGACACCCTCGTCCTGGTGGTCTCGCCCACCCGGATGAGCCTGGACGAAAGCGACCGGCTCGACGCGCTGGTCGGCCTGTGGCGCGACGGCGGGGGCGAACACGCCGAGGGCGGCCTGGTCTTCGTCAGGGTGGACGACCACACGCTCGCCGGCCCCCCCGAAGGCGTGCAGGAGCTGGACCTCCGGGGCGAGGAGGAGGCCGACATCAAGGCCGACCTGCGCCGGCGGCTGCGCATCCGCGACCCGCTGCCCGTCGGCGCCGGCGGCACGCGCTTCCCGCGCCTGCCCACGACCCACAACCTGCCCTCCGCCGAGCGCGACTTCGTCGGCCGGGAGCGGCTGCTCCTCCAGTTACGCGACCGGATGCTCGACTCGCCCGACGGGCGCTGCGTGATACACGGCGGCCCGGGAGCGGGCAAGAGCGAGCTGGCGCTGGAGTACGCCGAGCGCTTCCTCGGCGGCTACGACATCGTCTGGTGGATCCAGGCCCGCAACGAGGACAAGGCCCGCGAGGGCCTGAGCGCCCTGGCCCACCGGCTGGAGCTGTCCGAGGGCGGCGACGCGGTGGCCGCGGTGCTGCGCTATCTGACCGCCGCCGCCGAGCCGCGGTGGCTGCTCGTCTACGACGACTTCGGCCAGGACGAGGAACTGCCCGGCCTGGTCCCCGACGAGGGCGGGCACGTCATCTTCACCACCCGCACGCGGCCTCCCGCCGACCGCCCCTCCCATGTGCAGGTCGGCCCGCTGTCCCCGATGGAGAGCGCCGCGCTGCTGCGCCGCGGCGACCCGCACATCACCACCGACGACGCCCTCCAGGTGGCCGGCATGCTCGGCGGGATGCCGCTCGCGATGGAGATGGCGCGGGCCTGGCTGGCCAGGGCGGCGAGTGATCCGGGCCGCGCCCGCGTGCCGCTGCGCGACCGCGCCGCCCAGGCCGTCGCCGAGCTGCGCTTCACCTACGGCAGGGTCATGGCGGGCCTGGAGGCGGACCGCGGCGCCCGCGCCGAGCCCGGGACCACCCCCGATCCGATCGCCTCGCACGAGGCGATGGTGGGCGCCGCCCTCGCCGCCCTCGACCCGGCCGAGCTGTGGCTCATGCAGGCGTCCTCGTTCCTCAGCCTTGACGGGGCCTCCCTCGACCTGCTGCGCTCGCCCGCCTTCCTGGGCGAGCTGTACGGCGAGGGCGGGCCGTTCGCCGACCCGCTCGACATCGACGTGACGATGGAGAGCCTGCGCGGGTACGGCCTGGTCAGGATCGAGCACGGCCGCGCCGGTGCGCTGCGCACCCACCGGCTGATCCGCGACACCGTCCTGGCGTCCATGCGCGGCCCGACCCTGGAGCGCCGACGGGAGGAGGTCCTGCACGGCCTGGCCCGGTTCGCCCCCGCCGAGAACGAAGGGCCCGACGACCTGCGCGCCCGCAGGCTCGCCGAACTCAATCGGCATGTGCTCACCAGCGGCGCGGTCAAGTGCCCGCACCTGCCGGTGCGCCGCTGGGTGATCGGCCAGGTGCGCCATCTGTACCAGCTCCAGGACTACAGCGCCTGGCGGCGGGCCCGGCGGCTCGGCGAGCAGGCCCTGGCCGAATGGAGCGCGAGTCCCGACCCCTCGCTGATCCCCGAGCTGCGCGTGCAGCTCGCCAATGTGCTTCGCGAGCTGGGCGACCACACCGCCGCGGCCCGGCACGGCGAGGCCGCGCTCCGCATGCTGGTGCGCCGCGGCGAAAAGTCGGTAAGGGCGCTCGACGCCGCCATGGCGCACGGCGCGGACCTACGCGCCAAGGGCGACTTCGGGCTGGCCTACCTGCGCAGCAGCGCCGCCTGGTCCGGCTTCGAGCGGCTGCTCGGCGCGCAGAGCCCGCACACCGGGCGGGCCCTGAACAACCTCGCGGTCTCCGCCTCGCTGGCCGGCAAGCCGTACGAGGCGGAGGAGCTGGCCCGGCGCTGCCACCTCGACCGGCTGTCCCTGTACGGCGAGACCTCCCCCGCCGCCTGGGGGACCGGCTGCAACCTGGCCTACTTCATGCGCGAGCTCGGCGACGCGGCAGGCTCTCTCGACCTGCTGCGGCGCGGCCTCGGGCTGCTCGCGCCGGTCCAGGTCAAGGCGGCGGGCCCGCGCAGCCTGCTGCTCCTGCGGATCGAGTGCGGAATCGCGGTGTGCGAACGCAGGCTCGGCCGTTCCTTCGAGGCGCTGAGCCGCGACACCGAGGCGCTGGAGGAGCTGTGCGAGGTGGTCGGCGAACGGCACGCGGCGACCGTGCTGTGCTCCGCCGCCGTCGCCGCCGACCTGCACGCCGAGGGCGACCACGCGGGGGCCGTTATCCGTGCCCAGCGGGCGTTGGCCGGCTTTCGCGACGTGTTCGGCCGCGACCACCCCCATGGCTACGCGCTGCAGGCCAACCTGGGCGCCTACCTGCGCGCCGCGGGCGATGCGGAGGAGGCGGCGCGGCTGGGCGCGGAAAGCTGTGCGGTGCTGGCCGACCGGCTCGGCCCACGCCACCCCCTGACGCTCGCCGCCGAGGTCAACCACGCCAACAGCCTCGCCCCCAGGGACAGGAATCTGGCCGTCGACCGGATGGCGACCGCCCTGGAACGCCTGCTGTACTTCTACGGACCTGGCCATCCGCATGTGCGGATCTGTGAGCGCAACCTCGCCGACCTGCGCAGAGAGGGCCTCGGGGGACGGCGCGACCCCAGTCGCCGGCGTGACATCGACATCGAGGTCATGCCGTACTGAGCGGCACTGACGGAAAGGACGGAGATGACCGCGAAGGAGGACCCGCCCGCGTGCGTGATCCGGCGCTCCTCGTACGGCGGCGCCGCCTACGAGAACATCATCGCGTTGTGCGAGGACGAGTTCCGCGATCCGCAGGGCCTGCACACCGTGAGCTACTTCGACCACGGCTTCCACGGCTTCTCCGCGGACCTGTTCCACACGATGCCCGGCCGGTTCGGCGAACGCGACGCCGAGGCGGTACGCGAGGGCTACGAGAACGCGTTCCATGAGTTCGTCATCAACGTCGAGCGGATGGACCGGCTGCTCGCCGACCTGGAGACCGGCGACCTCATCCGCACGGTCGTGGAGACCTCCGACGGGGCCATCCACTGCGACTGGGTCTACTCCGGCGAGTACATCGTGGGGGCGACACTGGACACCACCGCCGTGGAGTCCATGGACCGGAAGATGTCCGCGCTGGCGACCCGGATCAGGAAGCTGGCGTTCAACCAGCCCGGCCGGATGCCCGGCGGCGACATCGAGGCGGAGCCCGCCGGGCTGGCCGAGCCGGTCACGCCCTACCTCGCGCGCGGCGAGCTGCTGGGCGAGGCCGCCGCCCGCGCGCTGCGCGAGGTCTGCGTTCCCCGGCTCACCGCGGGCGACCTGCACTACGTGGCCCTCCACGTCGACTGGGAGTTCCGCTTCTCCGCCGACGTCTTCGACAACCCTGCCCTGGACTCCTGGTTCCACCGGCTGACCAGGGACCTGCGGCGCAAGCAGTACCTGGAGGTGGCCCGGCGGCTGCAGCGCGACCTCGCGGAGCTGACGCACGCCCTGTGGAGGTTCACCCACGAGCCGTTCCGGCGCGTGGTGCTGGACGTGGAGTCCGGCGCGATCTTCGTCTACCCCTTGAACCGCAGCGGCGCCTTCCTGCTCGGCGTCACCCTGTTCCAGCCATTGGTGCCGCACGCCGAGGACCGGATGCGCGAACTGCTGCCCGACGTGGAGCGGGTGCTGGATGAAACGCCACCCTGAGGACCACCCTTTTGACGAGGTCCGTTCCGGCCTGCGGCGGCCCAGGGCGCGCCCGCGGCTCTCGCCCGCCGCGGCCCGGCTCGCGGTGGCCGTCACCGTGGTCGCCGCGGGCGCGGCGTCGGCCGGCGCGGTGCCGGGCGTCGCGCAGTCCGTCGGGTCGCCGCTCTACATGTACGCGGTGACCGCCCTGCTCTCGATCGGCCTCTACAGCAGTGCCCATGGCATCTCCCGCGAGGTCACCAAGGATCTGCGCACGGTGGTGCTCGCGGTCACCGTCGGGGTGCTGCTGAAGGCGGTCCTGATCGGCGGGGTGATGTACCTCTCCTGGCCGCGGGCGGAGGCACTGCTGCTCGGTGTGGCGGTCGCGCAGATCGACCCGCTGTCGGTGGCCGCCCTGATCGGCAGCTCGCGCATGTCGGCGCGGGCGAAGAACCTGCTGCTCGCGTGGGCGTCGTTCGACGATCCGATCACCGCGCTGCTGACCGTCTACTTCACCGCGATGTTGCTCGGCGGGCGCGGCGGTGTGGGCGCGTACCTGACGACCACCTGGGGCAACGCTCTGCTGGCCGGGGTGGTGCTGCTCGGCTGGGCGGTGGCGAAGTGGGCGGCGGGCCGGTACGACTGGCCGGTCCTGCACGACCCGCCGACCAGGCGGATCACCGGTGTGGCCGTGCTGCTGGCCGCTCTGGTGGTGGCGGTGCAGCAGTTCCTGGTGCTCGGCATCGCGCTGATCGGGCTGTTCCTGCGGCCCGGCATCGAACGCGCGCTCGGCCGGGTGCTGTCCGTCGCCTTCCTGGTCGCGGCCTTCGCGCTGGGGATGCTGCTGCCCGGCGGCGTCGAGCCGGTGCGCGGCGCGCTGCTCGGCGTGGCCGCGTACGCCGCGCAGGTCATCATCGGCGGGCTGATCCCGGCGCGCGGCCTGACCGGGGTCGAGCGGGTCTATCTCGCCCTCGGCCAGCAGAACGGCATCACCGCGATCATGCTGGCGCTGGCGCTGCTGCCCAGCGTGCCGGACGCGGTCGCCGTGATCGCCCCCGCCATCCTCACCGTGAACCTGCTGCACCTGATCGCGAACACGCTCTGGGAACGGCTCGACGCCGCAGGGCAGGAGCGCATGGCGGAAAAGATCAGCCAGGTGCGGGTGGGCGCCAAAAGGTAGAGGTGCCCGGTCGCCGGGGCCGTCACGCCCGGTTCGGCTGCTGGCTGAATCTTGCCCGCCGCATCCGGCGCGCCCCTAAAGTTATGGGCAGGCGGAGCACCCGCCGGCGCCCATTGCGATCGCCCACGCCGGTTCGCATACGAAGGCCAAGAGTCCCCGACTCAGTGCGCGCCGGCAGTTGCGCGGCCTGATCGTGCCGCCCCGATCGGTGGGATGCGTGGGGCCCGTCGGAGGGCATGATGGCCGACGATCGGCACATGGTGAGCGACGACCAGCACGACCCGTGCGGGGATCGGCGGCGAAGAGCCGTGCCCGGCAGGGCGCGCAGACGCGCCATCAGGGCCCGCGCCGCGATGTCGGGCGTCCCCTATTCGGTGGCTGCGCGCTGGCCCGAGGCCTGGCCCGGCCAGTGCGAGACACCGGCCAGCCGTGGCCGCACGATCTACCCGGCGGGCACCGACGGGCGGCGGCGCCGCCTGATCGGCCGCCGCGCCCGGCGCACCTTCCACCAGCGGGTGCAAGACGCCCGGATGGCCGCGGACCTGCCCCGCGGCCGGGCCAGGCACCTGGTCGAGCGGTTCCCGCCGGCCCGCGGCGACAGCGGCACCGGCGTGGGCCCGCTCTACCACGGCGAGGCCCGCGAAGACGTGCTCGCCTTGGCCTACTTCACCGTCGCCGCCGAGACGCGGTCCATCGTGCCCGCGCCCGGCGAGCTGGCCTGGACGGCCGAGCTGGGCGAGGAGACCGCGGTCGACACGATGTGCGCGCTGATCGACCGCATGGTCCGGCTGGCGCTCGACGCCGAGCCGGCCACACTGCGCCACCGGGCCGCCGCGGCGATCCTGGCCGGGGCCGCCCACCGCGGCTTTCGCACCCGCGACGAGGCCGCACGGCTGGCGGCGGCCATCGCCCCGCACGATCCGGCCCGCTGGGCGGAGCTGCCGTTCACCGGCGCGCGGCAGATCCTCGACGCGCTGCTCGTGGTCGCCGAAGACGGCCACGCCCCCGGCACCCGCGTGCGGATCACCAACGGCCCGCGCGCCGGGTCCGGGGCGACGATCGTGGGTGCGATGTGGGGCCTGACCGGCCCGCCGCTCGCCTACCGGGTGCATCCTGACCGCTCCCAGACGGCCATCGTCGCCGATCCCGACGATCTCGTCGTCCTCACCCGCGACAGCGGGCCGTCCGCAGTGCCCCCTCAGGAGGTGTGATGTTCGAAAGGTTCACCGATCGCGCACGGCGGGTCGTCGTCCTGGCCCACGAGGAGGCCAGGGCGCTCAACCACAGTTGCATCGGCACCGAGCACATGTTGCTCGGGCTGATCCGCGAGGGCGAAGGCGTCGCCGCCAAGGCGCTGGACGGCCTCGGCCTGGGCCATGAAGTCGTCCGGCGGCAGGTCGAGGAGATGATCGGCAAGGGCCGGTCGGCGCCGTCGGGGCACGTTCCGTTCACCCCGCGCGCCAAGAAGGTCCTTGAGCTGTCGCTCCGTGAGGCTTTGCAACTGGGCCACAGCTACATCGGCACCGAGCACATGCTGCTCGGGCTGATCCGCGAGGGCGACGGCGTGGCCGTGCAGGTGCTGGTCAGGCTGGGCGCCGATCTCGGCGCGGTACGCGAGCAGGTGCTCCGCCTGCTGCACGGCCTCCAGGCCGGCGACCCGGCCGGCGCCGGAGGCAGGGAGGAGTCCGTCCCGGCCTCATCCGCGGTGCTCGACCAGTTCGGCCGCAACCTGACCCAGGCCGCCCGCGAGGGCAAGCTCGACCCGGTCATCGGGCGCGAGAAGGAGATCGAGCGGGTCATGCAGGTGCTGTCCCGCCGTACCAAGAACAACCCGGTCCTGGTGGGCGAGCCCGGCGTGGGCAAGACCGCCGTGGTCGAGGGGCTGTCCCAGAAGATCGTCAAGGGCGAGGTGCCCGAGACGCTGAAGGACAAGCAGCTCTACACCCTCGACCTGGGCGCCCTGGTGGCCGGGTCACGTTACCGCGGTGACTTCGAGGAGCGCCTGAAGAAGGTGCTCAAGGAGATCCGCACCCGCGGTGACATCATCCTGTTCATCGACGAGCTGCACACCCTGGTCGGCGCGGGCGCCGCGGAGGGCGCGATCGACGCCGCCAGCATCCTCAAGCCGATGCTGGCCCGCGGCGAGCTCCAGACCATCGGTGCCACCACGCTCGACGAATACCGGAAATATCTGGAGAAGGACGCGGCGCTGGAGCGCCGGTTCCAGCGCATTCCGGTCGCGGAGCCGGGGCTGGGTCACACGATCGAGATCCTCAAAGGGCTGCGCGACCGCTACGAGGCCCATCACCGCGTGATCATCACCGACGGCGCGGTGGAGGCGGCGGCACGGTTCGCCGACCGCTATATCAGCGACCGGTTCCTGCCGGACAAGGCGATCGACCTGATCGACGAGGCGGGTTCGCGGATGCGCATCCGGCGGATGACCGCGCCGCCGGAGCTGCGGGAGTACGACGAGAAGATCGCTAACGTCCGTTACGACAAGGAGTCCGCGATCGACGCGCAGGACTTCGAGAAGGCCGCCGCGCTGCGCGATCGGGAGAACGAGCTTCAGCGGGGGCGCGAGCGGCGCGAGGAGGAGTGGAAGGCCGGCGACATGGACGTGGTGGCCGAGGTCACCGAGGAGCTGATCGCCGAGGTTCTGGCGACGGCCACCGGCATCCCGGTGTTCAAGCTCACCGAGGAGGAGTCCCAGCGGCTGCTGCGGATGGAAGATGAGCTGCACAAGCGGATCATCGGGCAGGACGATGCGATCAAGGGCCTGTCGCGGTCGATCCGGCGGACGCGCGCCGGGTTGAAGGACCCGCGGCGTCCGGGTGGGTCGTTCATCTTCGCCGGTCCGTCCGGTGTGGGGAAGACCGAGTTGTCCAAGGCGCTGGCGGAGTTCCTGTTCGGTGACGAGGACGCGCTGATCATGCTGGACATGTCGGAGTTCATGGAGAAGCACACGGTCTCGCGGCTGTTCGGCTCTCCTCCGGGTTATGTCGGGTATGAGGAGGGTGGCCAGCTCACCGAGAAGGTGCGGCGCAAGCCGTTCTCGGTGGTGTTGTTCGATGAGATCGAGAAGGCGCATCCGGACATCTTCAACTCGTTGTTGCAGATTCTGGAGGACGGCCGGCTGACCGACGCTCAGGGCCGGGTGGTCGACTTCAAGAACACGGTGATCATCATGACCACCAACCTGGGCACGCGGGACATCTCCAAGGGCATCGGGGTCGGGTTCGCGCGTAACAACGACGCGGAGAGCAACTACGACCGGATGAAGTCGAAGGTGCAGGAGGAGCTGAAGCAGCACTTCCGGCCGGAGTTCCTGAACCGGGTGGATGACACGGTGGTGTTCCGCCAGCTCACCAGAGACTGGGTGCTGCAGATCGTGGACCTGATGCTCGACGGGCTCGCCGAGCGGCTGAAGGACCGCGACCTCGGGCTGCGGGTCACCAAGGACGCCAAGCAGTTGCTGGCCGACCGGGGCTACGACCCGGCGATGGGCGCCCGGCCGCTGCGGCGGACCATCCAGCGCGAGCTGGAGGACACCCTGTCGGAGAAGATCCTTTACGGCGAGCTGCGCCCGGGTCAGGTCGTCAAGGTCGCCGTGAAGAACGACGCCCTCGTGATCACCAGCGAGCCCAAGCGCACCCACCGCCGCACACCGGATCCATCACTTCTCTAGCGGTTTCTGGCGTGGCCCCTCCGACCTCAAGAAGGGAGTCCGGAGTACTGGATCAACATGGCGGTCCGGTAGGGGTTCCGCCGGGTATGTCACTTTCCGCGGAGGCGGCGGTGAATGACCGCTCGTGGGCCGGTCCCGCCGCTAACCCCGGGGCCCGCCCCGCACAAGGTACTGAACCGCTGTGGCGGCGCTGTGTGTGAGGTGAATTCCCGGGGTGTGTTGGGGGAGGCGGCCTGAATCGCGCGGCAGCGCTGTGCGGTTTGTATCGAGTCATCGAACACGCTGGAGGCCGTACCGAAGCGCGCCGCTGCCCTATGCTCCGAACCCCGGGACGCCCCCTGGCATGCGGCCGTACAGACCCACGCCGACTCGTGTCACCGGGCGTCAGAGGTGTTTGACCTTGCCGGTGGCCGGGTCGCGGTGCAGGTGGATCAGGATCGGCCCGTAGGCGTACTCCGGGCGGCCGTTGGGGTGCAGGCGGGCCGGGCGCATGATGGCGCGGGCCTCGCCCAGGCAGGCGCGTAGTTCCTGGACGAGGTTGACCAGGGCGTTCGCCGGGTCGTCGGTCACGCCGGACACATGGTGGCCGGGCTCGCGGACCTCCCAGACCAGCAGCAGGGTCTCGCTGAGCGGGCGGCGGTGAGCGCACGGCTGGTTCATCGCGGGTCTCCTCGTGCGGTGAGTCGCGCGGACTCGGGGAGCGAAGTGGCGGCCATGGCCCCGGGGCACGACGGTCCGAGGCCATGGCCACGGGATCTGTGGCCGGTGGGAAGAGCCGGCCGGGACCGGCGTGTGGGGTGATCTGAGCCGGAGATCCCGTGCAGCGCTGGCTGCCCTGTCATAGTGGTCCCGTGACTCTCCGCACACCAACGGTTACCTGTCGCCGGATGGTCCGGCGACAGGATTGGCGACAGGAGGCGCGGCATGCCTGACCAGAATTCGCCTGATGTCGCCCGGTTGCTGGCCGACGAACTGCGTCGCCACCGTGGCGACACCACCCTGCGCGAGGTGGCCCAGGGGGTTCGGACTCACCACAGCGTGCTGTGGCGGTATGAACAAGGGTTGCGGATTCCGCCACGGGACACCGTTGCCCGGCTGGACGCGCTGTACGAGGCCAAGGGCGAGTTGATCCGGCTCCGTGAGGCTGCGGCTGATTTAAGGAATCAAGCTCGCAAAGGCGGTAAAAATCACGAAAACGGTGATTATGAAGATATGGAGCGCCGCCGTCTTATTCAGGCCGCCGCAGTGGGTGTCGGTCTGACCGCGATGGAAAATCATGAGCGGGTACGGCAACTTCTCTCGCTGGACCAGGACGATGACAGTCGCAGCGTGGAGGAGTGGGAGAGTACCTGCGAAGACCTGCTGCACGGGCTGCGTGTACGGCCCGCCGCCAGGATTCAGCAAGCGATCGGCATCGAGCTGGACGCCCTGCTTAGGGAACGTCAGCGAGCTTCCCCGGCGCGCAGGGAGGATCTGCTCAGGATTCAGGCGGCTCTCGCAGCCCTGTATGCAAACGCACTGGGGCGGCTGAGCGAGCATGAGGCCGCTTTGCGTTGGTGGCGTACGGCCCGCCGGGCGGCCGACGCGTCGAAGGATCAGTACTTGGCGATCGGGATCCGGGCGACCGAGGCCGGGAATGCCCTCTATGGCCAGCGATCTTCCGGCGTGGTGTTGGAGCTGACCCGGACGGCTCATGGGCTCGCCAAAGGGGTGCCGAGCTGGGGTCTGGTCTATGTACTGTGCGGGCAGGCCCGGGCGGCGACCGTACTCCAGCGTCATGACGAGGCATTGGCCGCGCTACGCAAGGCCGAGGACTTGGCCGGCGGTGCCGAACTCCCCGCGCCAAGCGTGATGCCCTCGTATTGGAATGGGGGCCAGGCCACGGAGTGGACGTCCAGCATGGTCTACGCCGGGGCGGGTGATGAGGACCGTGCGGCGCGGGCCACTGGCATGGTGATCGCCAACAACTGGGACTATCAGCATCGAGCCGCCGCGCGGCTGCACACGGCGCTCTGCACGGTGGCGAACGGCGGGATCAAGGAAGGGCTGACCGCCGCGACGGAGATCATCGGCGCCGCGCCCCCCGGTCATCGCACCAATGTGGTGACCCACACCGCCCTGATCGTGCTGAACGCTGTACCACCGGAGCACAAAGCCTCACCCGCCGCCGTAGAACTTCGTGCGACCCTCGGGATGGATGTCTGAGCGCTACCTTGGTACGGACTCGTCACTTCGCCGGAATGGTGAAAAGCGTGATGGCGGAAATGATGAGGATATGGAGCGCCGCCGTCTTATTCAGGCCGCCGCACTCGGTGTCGGTGTGACCGCAATGGACGATCATGAGCGGGTGCGGCGGCTTCTCTCGCTGGACCGGGACGATAACGGTCGCAGTGTGGAGGAGTGGGAGCGTACCTGCGGAGACCTGCGGTATTGGCTATGTACGCGGCCTGTTGACAAGGTTCGGGATGCGATCGGCGTCGAGCTGGACGCCCTGTCGAGGCAGCGCCAGTGGTCTTCTCCGGCACGCTGGGAAGATCTGCTCAGGATTCAGGCTGCTCTGGCGGCCTTGTACGCGAATGCGCTGGGGCGGTTGAGCGAGCACGAAGCCTCCCTGCGGTGGTGGCGTACGGCCCGGCAGGTGGCCGACGCGTCGAACGACCAGCACTTGGCGATCGGGATCCGGGCGACCGAGGCAGGTAATGCCCTCTACGGTCAGCGATCTCCCGGTGTCGTGTTGGAGCTGACCCGCGCCGCCCATGGGATCGCCAATGGGGTGCCGAGCTGGGGTCTGGTCTTCGTGCTCTGCGCGCAGGCCCGGGCCGCCGCCGTACTCCAGCGTCACGACGAGGCATTTGCGGCGCTCCGTCAGGCCGAGGCTCTGGTCGGCGGGGCCGAACTCCCCGTGCCCAGCGTGATGCCGTCCTACTGGAGCGACGCCTGCCCCGCCGAGTGGACCGCCAGCCTGGTCTATGCGACGGTCGGCGATGAATCCCGTTCGGCGCAGGCCAGGACAACGGTGTTCAGCCATAAGGACTACCAGTACCGTGCCGCCGCCCGGCTGCATGGGGCGTTGGCCACGGTGGCGAACGGTGGGATCAAGGAAGGGCTGGTCGCGGCGACGGAGATCATCGATGGTGTGGTGCCCGGCCACCGGACCAACACCGTCACCTACACCGCCCTACTCGTCCTGCAGACCGTTCCGCCGGAGTATCGAAGCTCGCCCGCCGCCGCAGACCTCCGCGCGGCGCTCGGCGAGGACGCCGGCCGAAAACGCGCTATCGAACAGTAAATGGACTGGCGTTTGGACATCGCTCGGCCGCAGAGTGCAACGTCGGCGAGCTGTTAAGGAGAGCGATAGTCCATGCGTGCGGTGATGAACACTGAGGACGGTATTCGTACGGTCGACGTGGAGGAGCCCGATGGCGACGGGGTTCGGCTCTCGGTCGTCAGCGCGGGGATCTGCGGGACCGATGTCAACTTCGCCGCGCGCGGCGTCACCGGCTACATATACGGCCACGAGTTCGCCGGAGTCGCCACCGACGGTCACCCCTATTTCGTCGAGCCCACCATCTACGGCGGTCGCTGCGAGGAGTGCCGCGCCGGCAACGTCCAGCGGTGTACCGAACCCGGCCACGGCAATCTCGGAGTCTTTAGCGACGGCGGGATGGCGGAAGCGGTCGTGGTCCCGGAGTACACCTTGCTGCCTCTGCCTTCCGGGTTGCACGTCAAGGACGCCTGCTTGATCGAGCCGGGCGCGGTGGCCTGGCACGGGGTACGGCGGGCACAGGTGCTGCCGGAGGAGCGGGTCTTGATCATCGGAGGTGGCGCGATCGGGCTGCTGGCGGGGGCGACCCTCCAGTGGCAGGGGCGGGATGCGGACCTGAAGGTGCGCCACGATCACCAGCGGGCCGCCGCCGAGCGACTGGGCATTGGACGGCCCACGGGTTCGTACGACGTGGTGATCGATGCCGCGGGGGGCGAGTCGAGCCTGGTCGATGCCGCCGAAGCCGCTCGCCCGGGAGGCCGGGTGGTGTCCCTGGGGGTGTACAGCGACACCATGCAGGTCCCGGGCGCGCTGAGTCTCACCAAGGAGCTCACCTATGTGAACAGCATGGCCTACGGACGTCACCATGGCATCCGTGAGACCGTGGAGGTCGCGTCCATGCTGGCCGACCGGCCGGAGCTGACAGAGACGATCATCACGCACCGGTTTCCGCTTGAGGATGCCGCCGAGGCGTTCCGCGTCGCCGCCGACCGGAAGTCCGGAGTGATCAAGGTGGTCATCGAACCCTGATCGGCGAGCGAGGCGTTCCCGGTCGGCGGAGGTTCGGCGGAGGTTCGGCGGAGGTTCGGCGGAGGTTCGGCGGAGGTTCGGCAGAGGCCAGGTCAGACCGGCTCTGTCCTGCGGCCGAAGCCGCCGGGAGGCCCCGGACGGCAGGACAAGCTCAGATGCAGACCACGATCTTTCCCCGCGTGTGTCCGCGCTCGGCGTATGCGTGCGCTTCCGCGATCTGCTCGATGGGGTACGTCCGGTCGATGCGCGGTGTGTAGCGGCCCTGCCGGCCGAGTTCGCCCGCTGCGGCGAGGAGCGTGGAGTCGTTCTCCGCGTTGGCCAGATGCACGCCCAGGCGCTGCGCGTTGGCGTGGTCGGCGACCGTCGAAACACGAGCGGCGTCGCCCACGATCGCGATGAGGTCGGTCAGGGAGCCGGAGGCCGCGGTGTCGAGCGCGATGTCGACACCGTCCGGAGCCAGAGGGGCGAGGCGCTCCGCGAGGCCGGTGCCGTAGGTGGTGGGAACGGCTCCGAGGGAGGCCAGGAACTCGTGGTTGCGTTCGCCGGCCGTCCCGATCACGGTTGCGCCCGCAGCCACCGCGATCTCGACCGCGGTACTGCCCACGCCTCCTGCCGCGCCCTCGATGAGAAGGGTGCGCCCACGCAGCGGACCGAGCGCCTTCAGCCCGCCCAATGCGGTCACGGACACCAGACCGGCGCCGGCGGCCTGCTCGTCGGTCCAGGTGGTGGGCGCGTGGGCCCAGGCCGAGAGCACGGCCAGCTCCGCCGTCGCGCCGGTCACGCCGCCCAGCCCGAAGACACGGTCGCCGATGCTCACCCCCTGTACGCCCGCCCCGATCTCATCGACCACGCCGGCGGCGTCACGCCCGGGAATGGCGGGCAGGTCCACGGGAAGCACCTCGCGCGCCGCACCGGAACGCACCTTCCAGTCGATGGGATTGACGGCGGCTGCCGCGACGCGGACACGGATCTCGCCGGGCCCGGGATGCGGGTCCGGCACCTGCTCGACCACGAGGGTCTCCACGCCGCCGTACTCGTGATACCGGACTGCGCGCATGACGTTCTGCCTTCCGCGTAGGTGAATGTTCGGCGAGCGCCGACGCGCACTACGCTAGAACCTGACGTTGGCGTCAGGTGCAAATCGGGCTGACCGCCCGGACGGAGGAGGACCGATGCGCATCGGTGAGGTCGCCGCGAAGGCGGGAGTGAGCGTCCGGGCGCTGCGCTACTACGAGGAACAGGATCTGCTCCAGGCCGATCGCAGCCCTGGCGGTCAGCGGCATTACCCCGACACCGCCGTCGGCCGGGTCCGGCTGATCCAGCAACTGTATGCCGCGGGTCTTCCGAGCAGAGTGGTCCGCCAGGTGCTGCCTTGCGTGGACTCGGGTGAGGCGGAGCCGGCACTTTTGGACCAGCTCACGGCCGAGCGTGTCCGCATCGACCAGCGGATCATCGACCTGCTCGCGGTACGCGACCGGCTCGACGACGTGATCGCCATCACGCGAAACCCTGAATCCGCCGACTGCTCTCACATGCAGTGAACCCTTTTCAACCGGCTGCTTGCACCAGGTCAGGGGTGCCTCCGTCGAGCTGGGGGCGGGTCTGATAGCCCGGCAGGACGCCTGGTCATGCGGGTACGGCATCTCGCTTACCGCCCCTGACCAGGGAGCTTGAGGATGAAAAAGGCTCAGTGAAGATCACTGCGGAAGCCGTCGTGTATCTCCCGGACGAAGCCGGCGCAGGTGGGCGAGGGCGCGTTCTACGCTCCGCTGCTGGGCACCCAGGACACCGGGCACTGCCGGATCGGTAAATCGGAGCAGCCGGCCGGTCCCGTGAATCGGTGCTGTGGCTGGCGATCATCGGTTACCCGCCGAGGCCCCCGGCCAGTCGGCGGTGGTCAGTCGATGGAGCCGCGGCTGCCGGAGAGGACCAAAGGGCGGATGTCGGCCGGGAGGCTTTCGCCGACCTTGTCCAGCACGCGTCCCGTGGTGGCCTCGCCCGCGACCTCCATCACGACCCGTACGAGGTAGGCGGCCTGCGTTTCCTTGACGCCCGCCCGGTCGGCCACGCGGCGGATGAACTCATGCCGGTCGAAGCCCATCCCGCTGCCCATGCCGCCGTGGACCTCGGTGCGTCTGAGGTTCTCCCCGATCTCGTGCGGCAGTTGCGCGGCGAGGTTGTCGGCCAGCCCTTCGGGCACTCGTTCGCCCAAGGTCTCCAGCGTGGCCCGGCAGGCGCGTTCGGCGTGCGCGCGGTCGGGCAACCGGGCTCGGGCCTGGACCTGCCCGATGAATTGGTCGTGCCGCATGATGTCCTCCTCCTCGCTGATCCATACCTTTCGAGCCCATGTATCCGGGTTAACCGCCTTCTAACCCGGCCCGATGGTCAGGCGCGGAGGCTGGCTCCGCCGTCCACCAGCAGTTCGTGCATGGTGATGTGCCGGGCGTGGTCGGAGGCCAGGAAGAGCACGGCCTCGGCGACGTCCTCCGGCAGCGCGACCCGGCCGAGCGGCACGCCGACGCGGAAGGCGGCCGGGTCGCCCGCCAGCACCGCATCGAACGCCCCCGGTTCCTCGCCGCCGGGCAGCCCGCGGAGCATCGGGGTGTCGGTGGAGCCGGGGGACACCACGTTGCAGCGCACGCCGTGCCCCGCCAGTTCCAGCCCCAGGCAGCGGGTGAACATCACGGCCGCCGCCTTGGAGGCCGCGTACGCCGCCATGCCGATCCGCGGCACCGAGGCGGCGTTGGAGCCGACCGTGACCACGACGCCCGAGCGCCGCCCGGCCATGTGCCGGGTGACCGCCCGCGACAGGTTGAACACCCCGTCGGCGTTGACCGCGAACGACAACCGCCAGGTCTCGTCGTCGGTCTCGCGTACCGAGGCCGCCCGCAGCACCCCCGCGACGTTGACCAGGATCTCGATGGGCCCCAGGTCGCGTTCGACCGCGGTGACCGTCTCCTCCACCGCGCGGGCGTCGCGCACGTCGAGGAGGTAGGAGGCGACCCCGGGCTGCGCCGACGCCTGGGTGTCGGCGGCGGCGACCTTCGCCCCCGCCCCCGCCAGCGCGGCGCACACCGCCGCCCCGATCCCTCCCGCTGCCCCGGACACCAGGGCGATCCGCCCCTCGACACCTTTCATGATCAATACTCCTTCAGCGTCTCCACTCAGAGATCAGCAGCCAGGCCAGGTACGCGCCGCCGAGCGACCCGGTCATCACCCCGACGGGGAGCTGCACGGGGGCCAGCAGCCGCTGGGCCACGAGGTCGGCGCAGACCAGCAGCAACGCCCCCATCAGGGCCGAGGTCACCAGTACCGGCCCGGACGGGCGGGCCAGGCGGAAGGCGAGCTGCGGCGCGGCGAGGGCCACGAACGGGACGGGCCCGGCGGCGACGGTCGCCATCGCGGTGAGCCCGACGGCCAGGACCATGAGCGTGAGCCGGGCGCGCTCCACCGAGATCCCGAGGGCCGCGGCGAGCTCGTCGCCCAGTTCCAGCAGGGCCAGCCGCCGTCCGGCGAGCAGCGTGACCGGGACCAGTACGGCCAGTGTCGCCACGAGCAGGTGGACCTGCCCCCAGGTCCGCCCGTTGAGGTTGCCGGTCATCCAGGTGACGGCCACGTGCGCGTCGGCGAACTCGGCGCGGGCGATCAGGTAGACGTTGAGCGCCACGAGCCCGCCGTTCACCGCGATGCCGACGAGGATCAGCCGGTAGCCCTGCACGCCGTTGCGGAAGGCCAGCAGGTAGACGGCCAGCGAGGTGAGCAGCCCGCCGGCGAGCGCGCCGCCCGCGACGGCCGCGGCGCCGCCGCCGATCACGATGATCTGGAGCAGCGCCCCGGTCGAGGCTCCCGTGGTGAACCCGATGACGTCGGGGCTGCCCATGGGGTTCCTGGTCAGGCTCTGGAAGACCGCGCCCGCCAGGGCGAGCGCCGCGCCGGTCAGCACGGCGGTGAGCACCCGGGGCAGCCGCAGGGTCAGCACGACGAACTCGTGCGCGGTCGTCCCCTGCCCGGCCAGGACCCGCAGTACGTCGGGCGGGGAGATCTGGTAGGTGCCGGTACCGACCGCGACCACGAAGGCGGCCACGAGCAGCGCCGCGACGGCGGCGGCGGTGAGCACCGAGCGGCGTTCAGCGCGCAGCACCACCCCGCCGGGCGGGCGCAGCGTGATGAAGGCGCGGCGGGAGCGCGCCGGGGCGCTCACAGCCGGGCCAGCCTTCGCCTGCGGGCCAGCGCGATGAAGACCGGCATGCCGACCAGCGCGGTGACCACCCCGGCCTCCAACTCGGCGGGCCACAGCACGAGCCGTCCGGTGATGTCGGAGACCAGTACGAGCACCGGGCCGAGCAGCGCGGCGTACAGCAGCGACCAGCGGTTGTCGGGGCCGACGAGCAGGCGGGCGGCGTGCGCCACGACCAGGCCCACGAAGCCGATCGGGCCCGCCGCGGCGGTGGCCGCGCCGCACAGCAGCGTGACGGCGATCGCGCCGAGCAGCCGGGTACGGCCGGGCCGCGCGCCGAGCGCCCGCCCGGCGTCGTCGCCGAGGGCCAGCAGGTTGAGCGGCCTGCCGAGGCTGAGCGCGAGGGCGGTGCCCACCGCCATGAACGGCGCGACCTGGACGGCGACCGACAGGTCGTGCCCGCTGAGCGCGCCCGTTCCCCAGTGCCGGAACCGCTCGAACGCCTCCGGATCGACCAGGACGAGCGCCTGCGTGGAGGAGGCGAGCGCGGCGCTGACCGCCATGCCGGCGAGCGCCAGCCGTACCGGGGTGACGCCGCCCCGCCCGGTCGAGCCGATCAGGTAGACGACCGTGGCGGCGGCGGCCGACCCGGCGAAGGAGAACCAGATGAACCCGGGCAGGTTGTGCAGCCCGAAGGGGCCGACGGCGACGGCGATGGCGACCACCGCCCCCGCCTCCACGCCGAGGATGCCGGGGTCGGCCAGCGGGTTGCGGGTCAGCGCCTGCATCAGCGCGCCGGCCAGGGCCAGCGCCGCGCCGACGCCGATCCCGAGCAGCGTGCGCGGCACCCGCATGTCGTGGACGACGAAGGCCGCGTCGGTGCCGTCCGGGTGGAGCAGGAGCCGCAGCACGTCGCCGGGCGGGATGGCCTTCGAGCCGATCGCCAGACTGGCCAGCGCCGCGAGGACCAGCAGCCCCGCGGCCAGCAGCGCGCCCCCGGCCCGGATCGCGGCCGGCCGCACGGCACGCCGCGCCCCGCCACCCCCGGCCGCGGGCGGCGCCTGCGCCAGATGCCCGGCGGTCATCCGCGGTACCCCCCGGGCAGCGGTATCTCGCCGCCGGGCGCCCACGACCACCGCAGGCACGGCGGCGCCCCACCTCCGGTCGCCGAGGGCTGTGGTGGGCGTACCGGTGGGCCGTCGCCGCGCGAGTAGGGCCGCGGCAGGGGCCCGGCCGGTGGCTCCACGATTCCGGCCGGGGGTTTCCCGGTCGTCGGGGGGCCGGGGAGGCGGGGGGTCGTGGCGGTCATTGGGGACCGTGCCCTGGGGGCAGGCAGGCCCATGCGGTCGGCGGTGTGGTCACCGGGTGTCAGTCCTCGTCGTCTTCCTCGTGGTGGTCGAGGTTCTCCACGCCGCGCTTCCAGTACCCGTCCACGTCGATGCGGTCCGGCGGCAGCCCGAACTCCTGGCGCACGTAGCGGCGGATCGGCTTGAGCGCCCCCGCCTCCCCGGCGACCCACACGAACCCCTCGCCCGCCGGTCGTTCCACCCCGCGGATCGCCTTCTCCAGCAGGTCGCCGGTGCCCGGGGCGGCGCCGTTGCGGTGCAGCCAGGTCAGCGTGACGTCGGCGGCGCTGTCGATCCGCTGCTCCTCACGGGCGTCGGGCACCTCGGCGAACGCGATGGCCCTGGCCCCCGCCGGCAGGGCCTCCAGCCACCGGCCGAGCGCGGGCAGCGCGGTCTCGTCCGCGCCGAGCAGGTACCAGTCCAGGTCGAGCGGCACCAGGATCGAGCCGCGCGGCCCGATGACCCCGATCCGCTTGCCGGGCTCGACGTTCGCGGCCCAGTGCGAACCGGGGCCGTGCCCGTGGATCACCAGGTCGATGTCGAGTTCCCGCGCCTCGGGACGGTGGTAGCGGATCGTGTAGTCGCGGAAGATCGGCCGGGGCGCGCCGGGGGGCGGCGGCTCCAGCCCGTCCGGCCCGATCAGCGGCATGACCGGCAGCTCGGCCCCCGGCTCGGGAAAGCAGAGCTTGACGTGGTCGGCGGGCGCGCCCTGCTGGAAGCCTTCCAGGTCGGGGCCGGTGAGGGTGACCCGGACGGTCACCGGGCCGAGCCGGGCCACCCGGCTGACCGTGAGCAGCCGTGGCTTGAGCGGATACTCGACGTACGTGTCGTCGGACATGCGAAACCCCTAGGCGGCGAGCTTGGAAAGGACGGCGTCGATCTGGTTGAGGATCTCGGTGACCCCCGTGTAGCTGTACTGGTAGCCGTACTTGATCGGGTAGACGTGCCCGGCCTTGGCGGCGGGCAGCAGCTTGAAGGCGTTCTGGTCGAGCAGCTTGCGCGTGGCGGCCTCGGCCTGGCCGTCGGGCGTCGCGCCGTACAGGATGGCGCCGGTGCCCGACAGCGTGGAGATCTGCTCGTAGGACAGGCGCACGCCGCGGTTGGCCCGCTCCTTGGTGGCGACCTTGGAGAAGGTCAGCCCGGCCTGCTCCATGAACAGCCCCGGCCAGGACACCGGCGAGTTGGCCACGAAGCCCTCCGGGCCGCCCTCCACGTAGTCCCAGGTCGTCTTGCGCAGGACCTCGGCGTGCCGGTCCTTGATGTCGGCGACCAGCTTGGTGTAGGCGGCGGCCTTTTGCGCGGACACGTCGGCCTTGCCCACCGTGTCGGCGATCTTCGGCAGCGCGTCGCGGACCTCGGCGGGGTTCTCGGTCACGAAGAACGCGGTCGGCGCGATGGCCGACAGCTTGTCGTAGCCGAAGTCCTCGGCCCGGCGCTGGGTGCTGATGATGAGGTCCGGCTGCAACTGCGCGAGCCGCTCGTAGTTGATGGAGGTCTCATCCGCGCCGACCACCGGGATGGCCTTCACCTTGGCCCAGTCGGCGGGCGCGTAGTCGGCCTCGACCTCCTGGAGCACGCCGACCGGCGTGATGCCGAGTTCGAGCACCGCGGCGGTGGTGTTGAGCAGCGAGACCACCCGCTGGGGCCGGGCGGGGACGGTGACCGGCCCGTTGGCCGCCTGCACCACCCGGGTGGCCGCGGAGTCGCCCGCCGTGCCGGTGGGCGCGGCCGTGTCTCCGGCGGCCCCGGTGCCGCCGGAGCCGGAGGAGCCGCAGGCGGCGGCGAGGAGCATCGCCCCCGCCGCCAGCAGGCCGGCGACGGCTCTGTGGACGAACATGTGTCTTTCTCCTTGATTCGTGTGCGGCATGGGGTCAGGGCCCGGCCACCGCGCCGGCGTGCAGCCTGATCAGGCGCGGCAGCAGTTCGACGGTGGCGGGGCGGTGGGCGATGACGAGCAGGGCGCGGTCCTTCCGCAGCCGGGCGAGCGCGGTCTCCATCCGGCGGGCGGTGACCGGGTCCACATCGGCGGTGGCCTCGTCGAGGATCAGTACGGCCGGGTCGGCGAGCACCGCCCTGACCAGGCCGATGATCTGCCGTTCCCCGCCGGACAGGTCCGAGGCGGGGGTGTCCAGCCCGTGCGGCAGGCCCGCGGCGAACTCCGCGAGCCCCAGCGCCTCGAACGCGGCCAGCATCCGCGCCCGGTCCGGTTCCCCGGGGGCCAGGGCGAGGTTGTCGCCGACCGAACCGGCCACGGTGCGCACGTCCTGCGGCACCAGCGCGATCCGCGCGCGGACCTCCTCCTCGGGTACCTCGCGCAGGTCGATCCCGCCGAAGGTGACCCGCCCGCCGTCAGGTTCGTACAGGCCGGCGAGGAGCTTCGACAGGGTGGTCTTGCCCGACCCGGTCTCGCCGACCAGGCCGGCGTGGTCGTCCTCGGCGCAGCGCACCGACACGCCGTGCAGCGCCGGTTCGCCCGCCTCGTAGCGGAAGACCACGTCCTCGGCGGCGAGTTCGCCCCGCGCGGGCAGCGTGCGGTCGCCGCGCGAGGGGGAGGCCGCCGCGGTCAGCAGGTCCAGCAGCCGGGCCAGGCCCGTGCGCATGGTCTGCACCTCCCCGGCGAGCTGCGACAGGTCGCCGAAGCCCTCGAACAGGTTCCGCGCGGCCAGGACGAACACCACGACCGCGCCGACGCTCATGTGCCCGCCCGCGGCCAGCCACGCGCCGGCCACCAGCAGCAGGCCCAGCGCCGCCCCCTCCACCAGGGAGATCGAACCGACCCGGTTCTCCACCGCTGCGGTACGGCGCTGCGCGGCCACGGCCGCCGCGTTGTCCCGGGCGAACCGGGCCATCCAGGCGGGCAGCCCGCCGGTGGACCGGAGGTCCTCCCTGGCCTCCAGCGTCTCGGTGAACGTCGCGGCCATGACCGCCTCGGCCTCGGCGTGCGCGCCGAACACCGTTCCGGCCCGCCGGGCGAACCACCGGGTGATCAGCAGGGCGGGGGGCAGGAACACGGCGGTGACGGCGAGGGTCAGCTCCCAGGAGTAGCCGAGCAGCAGCACGACCGTGAGCCCGAGGGTCAGCGTGGCGCTGACCAGGCCGGGCAGCGCCTCCCTGACGAACATCGCCAGCTCGGCGACCTCGCCGGTGGCGCGCTGGAGCAGCGCCCCGCCGCGGTGCGCCTCCAGGAAGCGCAGCGGGGCCGTGGCCAGCCGTTCGGCGACGCGTTCGCGCAGGTCCCGGACGATCCGCTCGCCCGCGTCCGCCAGGGTGGTGGCGGCCAGGCCGCCGATCACGGCAACGCCGATGACCATGGCGGCCAGCAGGGCCACCGCCGCCGCGAAGGCGCCGCCGTCCCGGGCGAGCAGCGCGTCCACCGCCGCGCCGACGGCGGGGGCGATGCCCACCAGCGCCGCGCTCTCCACGAGGCTCAGCCCCAGCGCCCCGGCCAGCCTGCCGCGGTGCGGGCGCAGGAACGGCCCGGCGCGGCGCAGCAGGCCCCGGGTGTCCGGGGCCTCGGTGAGTGCGGGCACCTCAGCCATGCCGTACCTCCTCCTGCGCAAGGTCCCGCTCCACCGGGCCGGCGGCGGAAGGGCCGGTCAGTTCCAGCACCCGGTCCGCGGCGGCGGCCACGGCCTCGCGGTGGGTGGCGAGCACGATCGTCATGCCGGGCGACCAGGCGCGCAGCCCGGCCAGCAGGCGGCGCTCGATCAGCGGATCGAGGGCGGAGGTGACATCGTCCAGGAGCAGCACCGACGGGCGGGCCAGCAGCGCGCGGGCCAGCGCGAGGCGCTGCACCTGGCCGCCGGACAGCGCGCCGCCCCGCTCGCCCGCCTCGGCGTCCAGCGGCAGGTCGATGGCGGCGGCGCGGCAGGCCCGGGTGAGTTCGGCGTCGGGAAGGTCGCGGCCGAGCCGCAGGTTGTCGCCGATCGTGCCGGACACCAGTACCGGCCGCTGCGGCACCAGCACCAGGCGGCGCGCGCACTCCTCGGCCCCGGCCGCGGTCAGCTCGACCCCGCCGTAGCGGACGCCGCCGGAAAGGGCGGTCGAGCGGCGGGCCAGCAGCCGCAGCAGCACCGACTTGCCCGACCCGGTCGGCCCGGTCACCGCCACGATCTCACCGGGGCCGACCGTGACCGACACCCGCCCGCCCGGCCGCCCGTCGGGAAGGGCGAGCACACCGTCGAACTCCAGCGCGCCGCGCTCGGGCAGCGGGACCGGGTCCGGCGGGTCGGGCAGGGCGGGACGCACGGCCAGGATCTCGGCGATCCGCCGCGCGGCCACCAGCGCCTGGCCCCGGTCGGCGAACCGGTCCACCGCCACCCGCACCGCGATCGTCACCGTGACCATCCAGGAGGTGAAGGCGACGAGCCCGCCGACGGTGAGGTCGCCGGACAGCACCGCCGTACCGCCCAGGCCGACCCCCGCGACGATGGCCAGCCGGGGGATCAGCGGCCCGGCGGCCGACCAGGCCGCCGACACGCGCGCCGCGCGCATCGTGGCCGCCGCCACCGCGGCGCTCGCCGTGTGGTGGCGGCGCACCAGCACCTGCCCGCCGCCCAGGCCGCGCACCGAGGACGCGGCGGCCAGCAGGTCCGCCACGGCGTCGGCGCGGGCCGCGTGCGCGCCGGACAGCGCGTCCAGCGCCGGCGCGAACCGGCGCGGGAACCAGACGTTGACCAGGACCAGCGGCGGCAGGCAGGCCAGCGTGACCCAGAGCAGCAGCGGATCCAGCGCGGCCAGGGCGGGCAGCACGAACGCGAACGTGGTGGCGATGACCACCCAGGTGGGCAGCCCGTGGACCCAGATCCGCACCAGGTCCGTGTCCCTGGTCGCGCGCAGCGCCAGGTCCCCCCGCCCGCCGGGGACGTCGCCGTCGCCGAGGACGGCCAGCCGGTCCGCCAGCCGGGTGCGCAGGTAGGCCCCCGCCTCGGCGTCGGCGGAGTTGGCCCACCACTGCCAGCCGGCCAGCCCGGCCCACTGCACGGCCGAGACCGCCACGACCGCGACCGCCCACCAGGCGGTGACGCCCAGGTCCCCGCGGGTGATCCCGTCGTCGATCGCCCGCTGCGCGCACAGCGGCAGCGACAGCAGCGCCACCTGGCGGACCAGGGCGGCGGCCGAGCCCGCGGCGAGCGGTCGCCACCGCGGCCGAAGGCAGCGGCGCAGCAGGGCCCGCGGGTCGGGCCCGGCGGCCCCGGGCGGGGGGACAGCGCGCAAGCCTCAGCCGCCCATCTCGGCGATGAGGCTCGCCGGGCGCATGTCGGTCCAGTGCTCTTCCACGAAGGCGAGCGCGTCCGCCCGCGACGACGGGCCGTGGACCTGCTCCCAGCCGCCGGGCGTGTCGGCGAACACCGGCCACAGCGAGTACTGCCCCTCGGTGTTCAGCAGGACCAGGAACTGCGCCTCTTCGTCGTCGAAGGGGTTGGTCATCGGGTGGTCTCCTCATCTTGTGGATCTTCTGGGTGCAGCGCGCGGTTCACGATGGGGCCGATCACCGCGAGCGCGCGCGGGGTGAGCAGTTCGGCGTGGGTGAAGTCCACGTCGTGATTGATCACGGCCCCGGACACGTGCCGCGACCAGGTCAGATGGTCACCGGTCTCGGCGCGGTCCCGGACGGCCGTGACGACCAGCAGATCGCCGTCGTAGGGGGCGTAGGTGGCGCTGAGCAGCAGTTCCATGCAGCCGCGGTGGACGCGGGCGAGGCGTTCGACCGTGGCCGCGTCGAACTCGGCGAGCAGTGGCGAGAACGCGGCCGACTCGCGCAGCCCGGCCAGGAAGTCCTCGGTCTCCGCCCTGCTCAGCCGGTCCAGTTCGGCCGCGCCGGGCCGGGGCTCCTGGCCGTCGTCCATGGGGAAGGTGTCCAGGACGCCGAGGAAGGCGACGTCCTGACCGCGTTCGCGCAGGGCGGTGGCCACGGCGTAGGCGACCTGGCCGCCGAAGGACCAGCCGAGCAGGTGATAGGGGCCGCGCGGTTGCACCTCGGCGATCCGCGCCGCGTAGTCGCGGCCCAGCTCGCGCAGGCTCTCCGGGCGGAAGTCCAGGCCGGACAACTGAGGGGCCTGGAGGCCGTGGATCGGCCTGCGCGGATCCAGGTGGGGGGCGAGCCCGCCGTACAGCCAGGCGAACCCGGCGGGCGGGTGCGCGCAGAACAGCGGCGGCAGGTCCCCGCCGGGGCGCAGCGCGATGACCGGCTCGAACCCGCCCACGCCGCCCGTGTCCAGCCGCCGCGCCAGTTCGGCGGGGGTCTGCGCGGACATCAGCGCGGACAGCTTGAGCGGCGCCCCCAGCTCCGCCCTGATCCTCGCGGCCAGCCGCATGGCCAGCAGCGAGTGGCCGCCGAGGTCGAAGAAGCCCTCCTCGGGGCCGACGTCGGGCAGTTCGAGCACGTCGGCGAAGAGCCGGCACAGCGCGGCCTCGCGCCCGTCGCGCGGCGCGCGGCGGGACCGGTCGCGGGCCCGGGCGGCGAAGCCGGGGGCCGGAAGCGCCTTGCGGTCCAGCTTGCCGTTGCCGGTGAGGGGCAGGGCGGGCAGCGTCACGAACGCCGAGGGCACCATGTACGCGGGCAGCCGCTCGCGCAGCGCCGCCGCCAGGTCGCCCGGGCCGTCCCCGGCCGGTACGACGTAGGCCACCAGGCGGGGCACCGGGCCGGGCGTGGCGACCACCGCGACCTGCCCGACGCCGGGTTCCGTGCTCAGCGCGGCCTCGACCTCGCCGGGCTCCACCCGGTGCCCGCGGATCTTCACCTGGTCGTCGGCGCGGCCCAGGAAGTCCAGGTTGCCGTCGGCCCGCCACCGGACCACATCGCCGGTGCGGTACATCCGCTCGCCGTCGCCGAAGGGATCGGCCACGAACCGCCCGGCGGTCAGGCCGGGCCGGTGCAGGTAGCCGCGGGCCAGCCCGGCGCCGGTGACGTACAGCTCGCCCGCCACGCCCACCGGCACCGGGCGGAGCCGGTCGTCGAGCACGTAGACGCGGGTGTTCCAGATCGGCCGCCCGACGATGGGCGTGACGCTGTCGGCGGTGCCGCCGCCCAGGGTGTTGATGGTGTACTCGGTCGGGCCGTACAGGTTGTAGCCGAGCGTGCCCTCGGTGGTGCGCAGCCGGTCCCACAGGGCCTGGCCGACGGCCTCGCCGCCGAGCAGCACCAGCGGTGGCACGTGCCCGTCGAGCAGGCCGTGCTCGATGAGCTGCTGCGCGTAGGAGGGGGTCACGTTGACCACGTCGATGGCGTGGTCGGCGCAGTACGCGGTGAGCGCCTGCGGGTCGCGGCGCATCTCCTCGGAGAGGACGTGCACCTCGTGCCCCTCCACCAGCCACAGCAGCTCCTCCCACGACATGTCGAAGGAGAAGGAGACCGTGTGCGCGATCCGCAGCCGCCGCCCGGCGTCCGCCACGACCGGCCCGAAGATCTCCGCCCGGTGGTTGAACTGCATGTTGGTCAGCCCCGCGTACGGCACCACGACGCCCTTCGGCCGCCCGGTGGACCCCGAGGTGTAGATCACGTAGGCCGGGTGGCTCAGCGGGAACTCAAGGCCCAGGTCATCGCCCGGCAGGTGGTCGAGGTCGCGCAGCTCGGCGGGGGTGAGCACGCACACCGGGCGGGTCTCGGCGATCATCTCCTCGGCGCGGGCCGGGGGCAGGTCCAGGTCCAGCGGCAGGTACGCCGCGCCGGTCTTGAGCACCGCGAACAGCGCCGCCACCATGTCGGCCGAGCGGGGCAGCGCGAGCGCCACCACCTGCTCCGGGTGCGCCCCCCTGGCCACCAGCATGCGGGCGATGCGGTTGGCGCGGGCGTTGAGTTCGGCGAAGGTGTGCCGCTCGGCGCCGAAGACCAGCGCCACCTCCCGCGGCGTGCGGGCCGCCTGCTCTTCGAGCAGCCCGGCGACCGTCCTGGCGGGCAGCGGGTTCGCGGTGTCGTTCCAGTCGGTCAGCAGCAGCCGCCGCTCGTCCGGGCCGAGCGGGTCCAGCCGGCCCACCGGTAGCGAGACGTCGGCCGCGATCTGTTCGAGCAGCCGCACGTACCGGGCCAGCATCGCCTCGGCCAGCGGCCGGTCGAACACGTCCGGGCGGAAGGCCAGCGACACCCGCAGCGGATCGTCGGGGGTGACCACGAGGGTCAGCGGGTAGTGCGTGCCGTCCACGCCGTCCATGGCGGCGATGCCGTACCTCTCGGTGATCCGGGCCCGCTCCTCCTCGTCCGCGCCGAAGTTGCGCAGCACGTACAGCGTGTCGAAGAGCCGGCCGAGCCCGGCGGTCCGCTGGATCTCGCCCAGCCCGAGGTGGTCGTGCGGCAGCACGTCCGCCCTGGCCCGTTGCAGGCGGGTGAGCAGGCCGAGCAGCGGCTCGTCGGGGTCGAGCGCCACGCGCACCGGCACGGTGTTGAGGAACAGCCCGATGGTGGACTCGACGCCGGGGATGTCGGCGGGCCGCCCGGAGACCGTCGCGCCGAACACCACGTCGGAGCGGCCGGTGGCCCCGGCCAGGACCATGCCCCAGGCGGCGGCCAGCAGCGTGTGCAGGGTGAGCCGGTTCGCGCGGGCCCGGGCGAGCAGGGCCCGGCCCAGCTCGGCGGGCGGTTCGGCGAGCACCGCCTCGGGGATGACGGCGGTCAGGCCGCCCGCGCCGTCGTCGGGGGCCAGCAGGGTGGGCTCGGCGAGCCCGTCGAGCGCGGTGCGCCACGCCTGCCTGGCGGCGTCCTCGTCCTGCCGCGACAGCCAGGCCAGATAGTCCCGGTACGGCGCGGCGGGTCCCGGCTCCTCGCCCTCGTACAACGCGAACAGCTCGCGCAGGAACAGGCCCTCCGACCACCCGTCCCACAGGATGTGGTGGTGGATCATGACCAGCAGGCAGCGGTCCTCGGCCAGCTCGACCAGGGTGAACCTGACCAGCGGGGGCCGGTCCAGGGCGAAGCGCGTGGCCCGGTCGGCGGCCAGCAGGCGGGCCACGGCGGCCCGCTGCGCCGGGTCGGCGACGAAGTCCAGGTCGATGCCCGCCTCCGGCGCGTCGCCGGCCGGTTCGCCCGCGAGGCCGGTGAGGTCCACGACGGTCAGCGGCAGCTCGGCGGCGCGCGGCACGAACTGCACCGGCCGGTCGAACCCGTCGTGCCGGAACCCGGCGCGTAGGTTGGGGTGCCGCTCGGTGAGCCCGCGCCAGGCCGCGCGCAGCCGGTCGGGGTCGAGCGCGCGCCGCAGGGCCAGGACGTTCTGCACGGTGTAGACGTCCAGCCCGCCCTCGTCCGCGCCCGCGTGGAACAGCAGCCCCTCCTGTAGCGGGGCGAGCGGCAGCACGTCGGCGGTCCCCGGCGGCAGCGCGTCGATCCGCTCCTGGGTGATCGAGACGAGCGGCAGGTCCGAGGGGGTGAGCGGGTCGCCGCCGGCGATGCCGGCCGCCAGTTCGGCGAGTGCCTCATGGAAGCGTCCGGCCAGGGCCGTCAGCTCGGGTTCGGCCAGGGCGGTGGAGGTGAAGGTGACGCGCAGTTCGGGGCCTTCGGGGAGGTCGTGGGTGACGGCGTCCACCTCCAGCCGGTACGGCGAGGCGACCGGGTCGGCGGGCAGCGGCTCGGCGGCGACGCCGAAGTCCTCGGCCCGGCCCGCGGCGAACCGGCCCAGGTAGTTGAACAGGATCTCCGGGCGGGGGGCGGCGGCGAGCAGGGCGGAGGTCTGCGGGTTGAGGTGGCGCAGCAGGCCGTACCCGAGGCCGCCGCGCGGCACCGTGGCCAGGTCCTCCCTGATCCGCCTGAGCGCGGCCAGCGGTTCGCGCGCGCCTCCGGAGTCCACGCGGACCGGATGCACCGCGGTCAGCCACCCGACCGTGCGCGACAGGTCCAGCCGGTCGTGCCCGCGCCCGTGCCCCTCCAGGTCCACGACCAGCGGGCCATCGGCGGGCAGGGCCAGGGCGAGGGCGGTGAGCAGGAACGCGTTCATCCCGGCCCGCGAGCCCAGCAGCCCACGGGTCGTCGCGGTGCCCACGGCGCTCTCCCGCACGGCGGGCGTCCGCGCGTCCGTGGAGGGTGGGAGGTGGTGGGCGCCGGGGGCGAGGGTGGAGAGCCAGTGGTCGAGTTCGGCGAGTGCGGCGGGCTCCTGGGCCTCGGCGGTGAGGCGGCGGGCCCAGCGGGCGTACGGCACGGGAACGGGGGTGAGCGTCCCGCCGCGCAGCAGGGTGGCCAGCTCCGGCAGCAGTACCCGCCAGGACACCCCGTCCACCACCAGGTGGTGGGCCACCACCAGCAGCCGTCCGGGCGCGTCGCCGAGGTCGAACCAGACGACCTGGAGCATGCGGCCCGCGCCGGGGTCGAGCCGGTCCACCGCCGCGCGGTATTCGCCGGCGAGGTCGGCCAGGCCGCTCACCCGGCGCACCTCGGCGGGCACCGGGTCGGCGATCTCGGCCGACCAGACGGCCGGATGCGGCCGGGACAGCCGCAGCCGCAGCGCGTCGTGGCGGCGCTGGAGCGCGTCGAAGGCGGCGGCCACCGCCTCCGCGCCCAGGCCGGGGGGCACCTGGAGCAGCCGCGCCTGGTGGAAGTCCCGCACCGGGACGCCCTGCTCGCGCAGCCAGTGGACCACGGGCAGCAGCGGGACCGGGCCCTCCAGCGGCTCGGCGGTGCTCTCGCCGGGGCTCTCGGCGGGGGCCTGCCGCCCACGGGCGACGGCGGCCAGACCGGCCGGGGTCGGGTGCTCGAACACCTCCTTGGCGGTGATCTCCAGCCCGGCGTCCCGGATACGCGCGACCAGGGAGATCGACATGATGCTGTCGCCACCGAGCCCGAAGAAGTCGTCGTCGGGGCCGACCGATTCCAGCCCGAGGATCTCCGCGAACGCCGCCACGAACGGATTCCCCGCGCCCTCCACCCTGGTGGCGGGTGATGTGGCGGGGGGTGTGGGGAGGGCGCGGCGATCGAGTTTGCCGCTGGTGGTGAGCGGGAGGGTGTCCAGGGAGAGGATCACGGCGGGTACGGCGGGCGCGGGCAGCCGGGTCGTCAACTCCTGGCGCAGCGCGGCCGGGTCCGCGCCGGCGGCCACGATGTAGCCGATCAGCCGGCCGTCCACCGCCGCCGCGGCGGCGTCGCGGACGCCCGGCAGGGCGCGCAGCGCGGTCTCCACCTCGCCCAGCTCGATCCGGTGCCCGCGGATCTTCACCTGGTCGTCGGTCCTGGCCAGGAACTCAAGCGCGCCGTCACGGCGCATCCGGACCAGGTCACCGGTGCGGTACATGCGCTCGCCGCCGCCGAACGGGTCGGCGACGAACCGCGTGGCGGTCAGGCCGGGCCGGTTCAGGTAGCCCCGGGCGAGCTGGCGGCCGGAGATGTACAGCTCGCCCGGCACGCCCACCGGCACCTGCCGCAGCGCGGCGTCCAGCACGTACAGGCGGGTGTTCCACACCGGCCGCCCGATCGGCACGCCGGGCCCGCCGGGGTCACCCTCGTACGGCTGCGCCGACACGTCCACCGCCGCCTCGGTCGGCCCGTACAGGTTGTGCAGCGGCACGTCCAGGGCCGCGCGGAAGGCGGCGGCCAGATCGGCGGGCAGCGCCTCGCCGGAGCAGAGCACCCGGCGCAGCCCCGAGCAGCCGGGCACGCCGGGGTCGGTGAGGAACCCGCGCAGCATGGACGGCACGAAGTGCGCCGTGGTGACGGCGTGCTCCCGGATCAGCCGGGTCAGCTCGGCCGGGTCGCGGTGCGCGCCGGGCGGGGCGAGCACCACCGCCGCCCCCGCGCACAGCGGCCAGAAGAACTCCCACACCGACACGTCGAAGCTCGCCGGGGTCTTCTGCAGCACCCGGTCATCGGAGGTCAGCCCGTACTCGGCCTGAGTCCAGGCCAGCCGGTTGACGATCGCCCGGTGCTCGACGACGACGGCCTTCGGAGCGCCGGTCGAGCCCGAGGTGTAGATCACGTACGCCGGGTGGGCCGGACCGGACCGATCCTCGAAGGACGCCTCCCCGGACTCCCACGCCGCGCGCACGTCCTCGGCGGTGAGGACCAGCACGGGCCTGGCGTCGGCCAGCATGAACTCCCGGCGCGCGGCGGGCAGCTCGGCGTCGATCGGCAGGTAGGCCGCCCCCGTCTTCAGCACCGCGAGCAGCGCGGTCATGAGCTCGGCCGATCGCGGGATCGCGATGGCCACGATGGTCTCCGGCCCCGCGCCCGCCTCGGCCAGGGCCCGCGCCACCCGCCCGGCCCTGCGTTCCAGCTCCGCGTAGGTCAGCGTGAGGCCGTCAGGCGCGACGATGGCCGTCGCGGCCGGGGCGCGCGCGGCCCGCGCGGCGATGAGCCGGCCGACCGTGCCCTCCGGCACATCCCGCGCGGTCGCGCCGACCTGGGCGATCAGGTCCCGCTCGGCAGGGGACAGCACGTCGACGGCGCCGGCCCGCAGCCCGGGATCGGCGGTCACCTGGCGCAGCAGGTGGATCAGCCGGTCGGCGAGCAGCCCGGCGGTCTCCTCGTCGTACAGGTCGCGGGCGTGGATGACCGACAGGTGGGTGGCCTCGCTGTCGTCCACGGCGGTGAAGGCCAGGTCGAACCGGGCGTGCACGCTGAGGTCGGGTTCCACCTCGCCGAGCGGGGACGGCCCGCCCGCGCGGTGGTACTGCGTGAGCACCTGGAAGAGCGGGTGGCGCGCCAGGGACCTGGCGGGCGCGGCGATCTCGACCAGCTTCTCGAAGGGCAGGTCCTGGTGGGCCAGCGCGGCCAGCTCGGTCTCGCGCACCCGTTCCAGCAGTTCGGTGAAGGCCGGGTCGCCGCTCACGTCGGCGCGCAGCACGAGCGTGTTGACGAAGCAGCCCATGGCGTCGTCGAGCGCGTCGTCGGGGCGCCCGGCGACCGGTACGCCGAGCGGGACGTCGGTGCCGCCACCGAGGCGGCACAGCAGCACGGCGACGGCGGCCTGAAGGACCATGAAGGGGGTCGTGCCGGTGGACCGGGCCAGGGCGGCGACGCCCTGATGGACCTCGCCGGGCAGGCGTCGCCGCACGGTGCCGCCCCGGTAGGACGGGACCTGCGGGCGCGGCCGGTCGGCGGTCAGCGGGAGTTCGGCGGGGATTCCGGCGAGCGCCTCCCGCCAGAACTCCGTCAGCGCCGTGGTGTCCTGCCCGGCCCGCCACAGGGCATAGTCGGCGTACTGGACCGGCGGCCGGTCCCACGCGGGGGCGCGGCCCTGCCTCCTGGCCTCGTACGCCGTGGCCAGGTCGCGCAGGAAGACCCCCTCCGACCACTGGTCGGAGGCGATGTGGTGGAAGACCGCCGACAGCGTGGCCGCGCCGCCGGGCCTGCGGAACAGGGTCGCCCGCAGCGGCGGTTCGGCGGCCAGGTCGAAGGCGTGCGCCTCGGCGCGGGCCAGCGCGGCGGGCAGCTCCCCGGCACCGGCATCGGCCGTCTCGAACGGCGGGACGGCGTCGGTGACCCGCTGGTACGGCGTGCCGCCCTCGTCGGGGTAGACCGTGCGCAGGACCTCGTGCCGGGCCGTCACGTCGGCGAACGCGGCCCGCAGCGCCGCCTCCTCCACCCCCGGCCGCAGCCGCAGCCGCAGCGGGATGTTGTAGACCGGGCTCGGGCCCTCCAGCTTGAACAGGAACCACAGCCGGCGCTGCGCGTCCGACAGCGGCACCCGCGATGGCCGGGCCACCGGGACGATGGCCGCCGCCCCGCTCCCGGCGGACCCCCGGCCCAGGCGGGAGGTCAGCCGTGCCGCCGTACGCGACTCGAACAGGTCCCTGATCCCGACCGGCGCGCCGAGCAGCCTGCGCAGCCGGTTGACCGCGCGGGCGGCCAGCAGCGAGTGCCCGCCGAGGCCGAAGAAGTCATCGCCGGGGCCGATCCCCGGCACGCCGAGCAGGTCGGCGAACACCCCGCGGACGATCTCCTCGCGCTCGTCCCGCGCGGCCCTGCTCGCCGTGGCCGCCTGGGGCGCGGGCAGCGCGGCCCGGTCCAGCTTGCCGTGCACGTTGATCGGCAACTCGTCCATCCGGACCACCGCCGGGACCATGTACGGCGGCAGCCCCAGCGTCCCCGGGTCGATCTCGGAGGCCGAGACGACGTAGGCCACCAGCCGGTCGTCCGCCACGACCACCGCCGCCCGCGTGACGCCGGGCAGCGCGAGCAGCGCCGCCTCGACCTCGCCCGGCTCGATCCGGTAGCCGCGCAGCTTGACCTGGTCGTCGGCGCGGCCCAGGAACTCCATCGTGCCGTCGGCCCGCCACCTGGCCACGTCGCCGGTGCGGTACATGCGCTCGCCGCCGCCGAAGGGGTCGGCCACGAACCGGGCGGCGGTCAGGCCCGGCCGGTTCAGGTAGCCTCTGGCGATCCCGGTTCCCGCGAGGTACAGCTCCCCGGGCACGCCGGGCGGGACCGGGCGCAGCCCGCCGTCCAGGACGTAGGCCCGGGTGTTGGCGATCGGCCGGCCGATCACCGGGTCCTCGCTCGCGGCCAGTCGCGAGCCGAACGCGTCCACGGTGAACTCCGTCGGCCCGTAGAAGTCGTGCGTGAGGAGTCCGGAGGTCTCCCGCAGCCGCCGCCACAGCGCCTTCGGCACGGCCTCGCCGCCGAGCAGCACGAGCCGCGGGACGTGCGGGCCGGACAGCAGGCCGTACTCCACGAGCTGCGCGGCGAACGACGGCGTCACGTCCAGTGTGTCGATCCGGTGCCGCCGCACCAGCTCGACCGTGGCCTCCGCGTCGCGCCGGGTCTCCTCGCCGAACAGGTGCAGCTCATGACCGCACAGCAGCCACAGCAACTGCTCCCAGGAGGAGTCGAAGGAGAAGGACGCGGTGTGCGCGGCGCGCAGCCGGCGGCCCCCCGCGGCGGCCACGGCGTCGGCGAAGATCGTGTCCCTGTGGTCGCGGTAGAGGTTCATCAGCCCGGCGTGCTCGATCTGCACGCCCTTGGGGCGGCCGGTCGAGCCGGAGGTGTAGATGACCGCCGCCCGGTGCCGCGGGTCCCTGGCCACCGCGGGATCGGCGGTCTCGCCCTCGTCGGTGCCGGGCAGCTTGGTCAAGACCAGCAGCGGATCGGCGTCGGCGAGCATGAGCCGCCGCCGTTCCTCCGGATAGTCCAGGTCCACCGGCAGGTACGCGGCCCCGGTCTTGAGCACCGCCAGCAGCGCCACCACCAGGTCGGCGGTGCGCGGCAGGGCCAGCGCGACCAGGCGTTCCGGCCCGGCCCCGAGCGCGATCAGGGCGTGGGCGACCCGGTTGGCCCGGCGGTTCAGCTCGGCGAAGGTCAGCGAGCCGTCCTCGGTGACCAGCGCGGTGGCCTCCGGCGTCGCCGACGCCGTGGCCTCGAACACGTCGGCCACGGTGCCGCCGGGCACCTCGGCGGCGGTGTCGATCCACTCGCCGAGCAGCCGCTCGCGCTCCCCGGGCAGCAGCACGCCGATCCGGCCGGCCGGCTCGCCCGCGGCGATGCCCGCGAGGACCAGGGCCAGCCGGTCGGCGAACGCCTGGGCGCGCTCCCGGTCGTACAGGTCCGCCCGGTACTCCAGCACCAGCCCGAGATCGTCGCCGCCCAGCCCGAGCACCGGGTCGCCCGCGGGCAGCGCGAGCAGGGTCAGCGCGTAGTGGGTGTAGCCCCGGTTGCCCGCGCCGGTGACGCGCAGGTCGCCGGACTCCGCGGTGCCCGCGGGGTAGTTCTCGAACACCAGCAGCGTGTCGAACAGCGGGTTCATCCCGGTGAGCGCCTGGATCTCGGCCAGCCCGAGGAACTGGTGGCCGAGCAGGCGGGCCTGCTCGGCCTGCACCCGGGCGAGCGCCGCCCCAACAGGCTCGCCCGGGGCGATCCGCACCCGCACCGGCACGGTGTTGCTGAACAGGCCGATCATGCCCTCGACGCCGTCCAGTTCGGCGGGGCGGCCGGAGACGGTCGCGCCGAACACGACGTCGTCGCGCCCGGTGAGCCGGGCCAGCAGCAGGCCCCAGGCGTACTGGAAGATCGTGTTCAGCGTCAGCCCGTGCGCGCGGGCCAGCTCCCGCAGGCCGTCCGCGACACCCTTCGGCAGGCGGACCCGCAGGTCGGCGGGGGTGGCCGGAGTGCGGGCCCGGCCTCCTCCGCCGAGCAGCGTGGGGGACGCAAGCCCGGCCAGCGCCGCCCGCCACGCCTCGGCGTCGGCCGCCCGGTCCCGCCCGGCGAGCCAGGCGAGGTAGCGCCGGTACGGCGGGGCGGCCGTCGCGGGCGCCCCGGACACCAGCTCGCGCACGATGAGCGGGGTGGACCAGCCGTCCGCCACCAGGTGATGGCTCACGATCAGCAGCCGGTGGCGGCCGGGGGCCTGCCGTACCAGGACACAGCGCACCAGCGGCGGCGCGCTCACGTCGAAGCGGCGGGCCAGCTCCTCGCGTTCCAGGTCGGCCAGGCGCTCGGGCGCGTCGCTCAGGTCCACCTCCCGCCAGGGCAGCTCCACCTGGGCCGGGACGACCTGCACCGGCCGGTCCAGGTCGCCGGTCACGAACGCGGCGCGCAGCGCGTCGTGCCTGGCCAGCAGCGCCTCCATCCGGGAGCGCAGCCCGCCCGCGGGGCCGTCCACGTCCAGCCAGGTGACCGAGGTGTAGACGTCGGTCTCGTCGTGGGCGGCGTGGAACAGCAGCCCTTCCTGGAGCGGCGACAGCGGCAGGACGTCCGCGGTGCCCGGCGGCAGGCGGTCGATCTGGTCCTGGGTGAGGGACACCAGCGGCAGATCGGAGGGGATCAGCGCGCCGGGGGCCGCGGCCACGGCGGCGAGCGCGGCGGCCCACCGCCCGGTGACGCCGGCGAGGTCGGCCGTCCCGTCCGGGGAGGCCCAGTGGACGGCCAGGCGCGGCCCGTCCGGCTCGTCGTGCAGGAAGGCGTTGACCGTGAGCGCGTACGGCGTGGCGGGCTCTCCCGCGGCCGAGAAGGCCGCCCCGGCGGCGAACCGCCCGAGGTAGTTGAACAGGATCCGCGGCTCGGCGAGCCCGCGCAGCCGGCCGCGCAGGTGCCGCAGCACCCCGTAGCCGACGCCGCGCGACGGGACGCCGCGCACGGCCTCCTTGACCCGGCGAAGCACCTGATCGGGGGTGGCCGCGCCGGTCAGGTCCGCCCGCACCGGGTGCTCCGCGGTGAACCAGCCGACCGTCCGGCTCAGGTCCAGCCGGTCGTCCAGGTCGCGGCCGTGTCCTTCGGCCTGGACCAGCAGGTCCTCACCGCCGACGGTCAGGGCCAGCGCGGCGAGCAGCAGTTCGTCCGGCCTGGCCCGGCAGCGGGCGGCGGCGGCCAGCAGGTCGCGGGTGAGATCGGCGGGGGCGTGGGTGACCAGCGTGGCATCGGGATCACCACCCGCCGCCGTCGTGGGAACCGGCGGGGCGGGCCGGTCGAGCAGCGCGGCCCAGTACGCCTCCTCGCCGGCGAAGTCCCGCTCGGCGAGCGTCCGGGCCCAGGTGCGCAGCGAGGTGCCGGCCGGCTCCAGCGGCCGGCCCGCCAGCGCGGCGCGCAGGTCCGGCAGCAGGATGCGCCACGACACGCCGTCCACGGCCAGGTGGTGGACGGTCACGGTGAGCCGCCCGGGTCCGAGGGTGAAGGCGGCCATCCGCCCGGCGGCCGGGTCGATCAGGCCGGGCGGGCCGACGAGGTCGCGGGGGCGCGCCTCGTGCGGCGGCGGGACCAGCAGCGACCAGTCGGGCAGCAGCCGGGCGCGCAGCGCGTCGTGCGCGGCCAGCAGCGCCCGCACGGCTCCGGCGAGGCGGTCCTCGCCGAGGCCGGCCGGGACGTCCAGGGTGACGGAGTGCGTGTAGGCGGGCGGCGTGCGGCCGGGCCCGGCCGCCTCGCGCAGCCAGGCCACCGGCGGGGTCACCGGGACGACGCCGGTGCCGTCGTCGGCCTGGCGGGCGGGCACCGCCTCGGCGACGGCCGCCAGCGCCGCCACGGTACGCCGCTCGAACACCTGCCTGGGCGTGATCAGCAGGCCCGCCTTGCGCGCCCTGCCGCACATCTGGATGGACAGGATGCTGTCCCCGCCCAGCTCGAAGAAGTTGTCGTCGATGCCGACGCCGGGCAGGCCGAGGACTTCGGCGGCGACCCCGCACAGCGCGGCCTCCACCTCGTCGCGCGGCGCGCGGCCCCCGGCGGTGAACTCGGGGGCGGGCAGTGCGGCGCGGTCCAGCTTCCCGTGCGGGGTGAGCGGAAGTTCGCCGATCGCCACGACGGCGGCGGGCACCAGCGCGGCGGGCAGCCCGGCGGCGAGCGCGCCGCGTATCTCGGCGGGGTCGAGCCCCGCGCCGGTGACGTAGCCGACCAGCAGCCCGTCGCGCAGCGCGGCGGCTGCGCCGGTCACGCCGGGCACCCGTGCCAGGGCGGCCTCGACCTCGCCCGGCTCGATGCGGTGGCCGCGTACCTTGACCTGGTCGTCGGCGCGGCCGAGGTATTCGAGCGCGCCGTCCGGCCGCCGCCTGGCCAGGTCGCCGGTGCGGTACATGCGCTCGCCCGGGCGGAAGGGGTCGGCGGCGAACCGCGCGGCGGTACGGCCGGGGTCGTTCAGGTAGCCCCGGGCCAGGCCGGTTCCGGCCAGGTACAGCTCGCCGGTCACGCCAGGCGGCACCGGGGCGAGCCGCCCGTCCAGCACGTACGCGCGGGCCCCGGTCACCGGGCGGCCGATGACCGGTGTGGGGCCGTCGGCCAGGTCGGCGGTCAGGGCGTCCACGGTGAACTCGGTCGGGCCGTACACGTTGCGGGCGGCCAGCCCGGGGATCTCGCGCAGCCGCCGCCACAGCCCCTCGGGGACGGCCTCGCCGCCGAGCAGTACCAGCCCCGGCCGCCCCGGCCCTTCCAGCACGCCGGCCTCGGCCAGGCGGACGGCCAGCGAGGGCGTCACGTCGATCACGTCCACCCCGGTGTAGCAGGCGGGGTCGCGGCGTTGGTGCTCGTCCAGGATGACCAGCTCGTGCCCCGACACCAGCCACAGGAACGGCTCCCAGGCCGAGTCGAAGGACAGCGCGTAGGAGTGCGCCACCCTGCGCCGCGCGCCTGCGGCGTGCAGCCCGGCGTTGTGGTGCCGCCACAGGGCCGACAGCGAGCCGTGGGTGACGGCGACGGCCTTCGGCGTGCCGGTGGACCCTGAGGTGTAGAGCACGTACGCCAGGGACGCGGGCGGCGGGTCGGCGGGCGGCACGGCAGCCGCGGATCCGGCCGCCTCGGCCTCGGTGAGCGTGCCGGGCGTGACGACGAGCACGGGCGCGGCGTCGGCGAGCATCACCGCCCGCCGGTCGGCGGGCAGGTCCTCGGTCAGCGTGAGCTGGGCCGCGCCCGACTTCAGCGCGGCGAGCTGCGCGACGATCATGCCGGTGCCGCGCGGCAGGTCCAGGGCCACGATCCGCTCGGGGCCCGCGCCGCGCCCGGCGAGCAGTCCGGCCAGCCGGTCGGAGGTCTCGTCCAGTTCGGCGAAGGTCAGCGCGCCCGCGCCGTCGCGCACCGCCACGGCGGCGGGCGTCAGCCGGGCCTGGGCGCGGAACGCCGCGGCGATCGAAGGCCCGGGGGCGGCGTCGCCGCCCGAGGCGTCCGCGATGGCCCGCTCCCGCTCCCCGGCGGTGGCCAGCGGTACGCCGGCCAGCGGCCGGGCGGGGTCGCCCGCGAGCGCGGCGGCGAAGGCCGCGAACCGCTCGCCGTGCGCGGCCAGGTCGTCCTCGGAGCAGGTGCCGGCGTTGCCGTCCAGTTCGAGGGTCAGCTCGTCGCCGGGGGACTTGTAGAAGGAGAACTCCAGGTCGTCCACCGGCCCCGCGGCCAGGTTGCGGACCACGCCGGGCACGCCCGCGAACGACAGCTCGTAGTCGAACGCCTTGACGTTGACCGAAGGGCCGTGCAGCCGCCGCCCGGGCTCGGTGCGGCCGAGGTCGCGCTGGAGGTCCTCGCCGCGGTAGCGCTGGTGCGCGCGGGCCTCGGCGATCTCGGCGGCGGCCCGGCGGATGAGCGTCGCGAAGGTGTCGTCCGGCCCGGCGGCGAGCCGCAGCGGAAGTACGTTGACCGCCATGCCCGGCGAGCGCATCGCCGGGCCGCCGAACCGCCCCGCGAACGGCATGCCGAGCACGATGTCGGTGAGGCCGGTCATCCGGTGGACATAGGCCGCGGTGACCGCGGTGACCGCGTCGGCCCAGGTCGCGCCCGCCTCCTTGGCCACGCGCAGCAGTGCGTCGCCGGGGAAGGACGCCGTGTGCCGGACGAAGCCGTAGGCCGGTTCGCCGGGCGCGAGCACCGGAACCTGCGGCGCTCCGGCCAGTTTGGCGGCCCACCACTCGCGGTCGCGCTCGTACCGCTCCGACGCCCGGTACTCCCGCTCCTGGCCGGGGATCGCCGTGAACGGCCCGAACGGGCCGTCACCGGGGTCGCGGCCGGCGGCGAGGGCGGTGTAGACGGCCGCCACCCGCTTGGCGATCATCGCGACGGTGTAGCCGTCCACCGCGATGTGGTGGTAGCGCATGTACCACAGCCAGGACTCCGGCCCGGTCCGGTAGAGGGCCCCGGCGAACAGCGGGCCGTCGACCGGGTCCACCGGCCGGGCCAGGTCCGCCCGCATGGCCGCGAGCGCCTGCCCGCGCGGCAGCTCCAGCACCGGCAGCGGCCACCCGCCGCGATCCGCTTCGAGCGCCTGCCACGGCCCGCCGGGGGCGTCCATGATCCGCACGTGCAGTGCCTGCGCCTCGCCGACGGTGGTTCGCACCGCGCGCTCGAACAGGGCCGGGTCCATCCGGCCGGTGAGCTCGACGTAGTGACCCACGTTGTAGCGGGGGTCGGCCGGATCGAGCCGCTGGGCGTACCAGACGCCGAGCTGGCCTCCGGTGAGCGGGAGCACCTCTGTGGAGGGGGACAACGAGACCTCTTCCTGCTGTTCCTGCTGCGGGGCCTAGGCGCGGGCGGGCGTCGTCATCGGGCCTGCTCCCGCCGCCCGCCGACCAGCCGGTACCAATCCGACAGGGTGGGCCGTTCGGCCAGCTCGACGAACGTGGTCTCGACCCCGGCCGCGCGCCAGCGTTCGACCAGGGTCATCACCCGGATCGAGTCGAGGCCGCGGTCGAGCAGGTTCTCGTCCTCCGGGATGTCGGCGGCGGGCGCGGACAGCACTTCGGCCACGTCCTCGCGGACGCGTTCGGGGGTCAACGACACGTTCGATCGCCACCTTCGCGGGCTGAAAGGAATATAGCTAAGGTAAGGCAAGCCTTACCTAACATTCACGGGACCGGCCCCGAAGTCAAGAGGTGAAATCTTGTGAAGCACGACACTTTGCCGGGGGCTTGACATAGGCGATTTATCACTAAAGATTAGGTATGCCTTACCTTAGTTGATCAACGGCCATGGGTCGGCCACCGCCGACGCGCAGGCCGTTCCCCCAGACCCCCGAAAGGGTCAGACCTTGACCATCTCCTATGAGCCGGTCACCGCGTCCGAGTTGCTCGGCGAGTATCGTCCCGGTCATTCCTCGCTGTTCTCCTCGCCGCAGCACACCCTGCTGGCGCAGGGCGTCGGCGACGTGGTCGGCCCGGCGGGCACCCTGCGTGCCCTTTCGGAGCAGGTACGGCTCCAGGGCAGGCTCGTTCTCGGCGCCGTGCCGTTCGATGACCCCGCCTCCGCCCACCTCGTGATGCCCGAGCGGGTCCGGTGGGCCGATCCCTTCATCGCCCGTCCGGTGACCCCGGACGGCCAGCCCCGGCCGTGGCGGGTCACCCCCGTCCCCGGCCCCGACGATCACCTCGCGGGGGTACGGCGGGCCCTGCGCCTGCTGGACCAGGGCCGGTTGGACAAGGTCGTGCTGGCCCGATCGCTGGAACTGTCCCATCCCGACCCGCCGGACGTCACCACCATGGTGGCCCGCCTGGCCGCCCGCGACCCCGACGGGCACGTCTTCGCCGTCCCGCTGCCCGGCCGCCGCACGCTGGTCGGCGCGAGCCCGGAACTGCTGGTCTCGCGTACCGGGCCGATCGTCGTGGCCGGTCCGATGGCGGGCTCGGCCGCGCGCAGCGCCGACCCCGCCGAAGACCGGCGGCGCGCCGCGGCCCTGCTCTGCTCTGCCAAGGACCAGCGTGAGCACGCCCTGGTGACCCAGGCGGTGGCCGACGCCCTGGCGCCGTTCTGCCGGGCCCTCAGCGTGCCCGACGAACCCTCGCTGAGCTGCACCTCGACCATGTGGCACCTGTCCAGCCGGATCACCGGACGGCTCGCCGACCCCGACACCACCGCGCTCGCCCTGGCCGTGGCCATGCACCCCACGCCCGCGGTGTGCGGTACCCCGACCGCGGACGCCCGCGCCGCCATCGCCGAGATCGAGCCCTTCGACCGGGGCTTCTACACCGGCATGGTGGGCTGGTGCGACGCGTCGGGCGACGGCGAGTGGGCCGTCACCATCCGCTGCGCCGAACTGAGCGAGGACGGGATACGGCTGTTCGCGGGCGGCGGCATCGTGCCCGGCTCGGTGCCGGAGGACGAACTCGCCGAGACCACCGCCAAGTTCCGCACCCTGATGCACGCCCTCGGCCTCGACGAACGGGCCGCCCTGGCCGCCTCCACGGGGGAGTGAGAGGACCGCGATGGACGTCGTTCCCTACCCGCCGGAGTTCGCCGCCAGGTACCGCGCCGCCGGGTACTGGCGCGGGGAGACCTTCGGCGGGATGCTCCGCGACCTCGCCGCCGCGCACGGCGAGCGGACCGCCCTGGCCGGCGACGGCGAGCGGTGGAGCTACCGGCGGCTCGACGAGCGCGCCGACCGGCTCGCCGCCGGCCTGACCCGCCTCGGGGTCCGCCCCGGCGACCGGGTCGTGGTCCACCTGCCCAACCGGCCGTCGTTCTACGAGGTGTGCTTCGCCCTGTTCCGGATCGGGGCCCTGCCGGTCTTCGCGCTGCCCGCCCACCGGGCGGCGGAGATCGGCTACTTCTGCGAGTTCACCGAGGCCGTGGCGTACATCGCGCCCGACAGGCACGCCGGCTTCGACCACAGGGAACTGGCCGCCGGGCTGAAGGTGCCCAACGTGCTCGTGGACGGCGACCCCGGGCCGTTCCTCGCCCTGGACGAACTCCGCGCCGCCGACCCCCTCCCGCCGCGGCCCGGCCCCGGGCCCGGCGACGTCGCCTTCCTGCAGTTGTCCGGCGGCAGCACCGGCGTGCCCAAACTGATCCCGCGCACCCACGACGACTACATCTACAGCTTCCGGGCCAGCGCGGAGATCTGCGGCCTTTCCGAGCGGTCGGTCTACCTGTGCGCGCTGCCCGCCGCGCACAACTTCCCGATGAGCTCGCCCGGCGTGTTCGGCACCATGTCGGTGGGCGGCACGTCGGTCCTCGCCCCGCACCCCGGGCCCGACGTCTGCTTCCCGCTGATCGAGGCCGAGCGGGTGACGATCACCGGCCTGGTGCCGCCGATGGCGCTGCTGTGGGCGGACTCGGCCGGCCGTACCCGGCACGACCTGTCCAGCCTGGAGATCCTCCAGGTGGGCGGGGCCAAGTTCACCGAGGAGGCGGCCCGCAGGGTCGGCGGGGTGTTCGACTGCGTCTTGCAGCAGGTGTTCGGCATGGCCGAGGGCCTGGTCAACTACACCCGGCCGGACGACCCCCTGGAGATCGCGCTCACCACGCAGGGCCGCCCGATATCGCCGGACGACGAGATCCGCGTGGTGGACGACCAGGACGCCCCGGTCCCCGACGGCGAGCCCGGCCACCTGCTCACCCGCGGGCCGTACACCATCCGCGGCTACTACCGCGCCGCCGAGCACAACGCGACGGCCTTCACCTCCGACGGCTTCTACCGGACCGGTGACATCGTCCGGGTCACCCCCGGCGGGTACCTGGTCGTGGAGGGACGCGCCAAGGACCAGATCAACCGGGGCGGGGAGAAGATCGCCGCCGCGGAGGTCGAGAACCACCTGCTCGCCCACCCCGCCGTCCACGACGCCTCCGTCGTGGCCGTCCCCGACGCCTACCTGGGCGAACGCACCCGCGCCCACATCGTGGCCCGCGCCGCGGTCACCGACGCCGAACTCCGCGCGTTCCTGCGTGAGCGCGGCCTGGCCGGCTACAAGATCCCCGACCAGTTCGCGTTCGCCGAGACCCTGCCCGCCACCGCCGTCGGCAAGGTCAGCAAGCGCCACCTCCGCGAAAGGACATGACGACCATGGCAATTCCGGCCATCGCCCCGTACCCGATGCCGGCCGAGACCCCCGCCAACCGCGTGGCCTGGGAACCCGACGCCGGTCGCGCCGTCCTGCTGGTCCACGACATGCAGAACTACTTCCTGCGCGCCTTCACGCCCGGCGCTTCGCCGCTGGTGGAGCTGATGGCCAACGTGCTCGCGCTGCGCGAGCTGTGCGGGGGCCTCGGCGTGCCCGTGGTGTACTCCGCGCAGCCCGGCGGGCAGAGCTCCGAGGAGCGCGGCCTGCTGCTGGACTTCTGGGGGGACGGCATCGGCCCCGACCCCGAGGAGGCCGCGATCGTCGCCGAACTGGCCCCGCGCCCCGGCGACGTACTGCTCACCAAGTGGCGCTACAGCGCCTACCAGCGCACCGGCCTGGCCGAGTTGATGACCGAACTGGGCCGCGACCAGCTCATCGTGTGCGGCGTCTACGCCCACATCGGCGTGCTGATGACGGCGTGCGAGGCGTTCATGCGGGACGTGCGGCCCTTCGTGGTGGCCGACGCGGTGGCCGACTTCTCCCTGGAGCATCACGAGATGGCGATCCGGTACGCCGCGCAGCGCTGCGCGGTCACCACCACCACGGCCCGCATCGGCCGCGCCCTGGCCGGGGCGGTGGCCGGGGTCTGAGTCTTTCGCGGCGGGCTAGCCGCGCAGCGCGGCGGTGACGGTGTCGAAGACCCGCTGGCTCAGCCCGCTGAGCGCGCCGACCGCCTCGCTGCGCCGGCGCGAGCGGGTGGCCAGCTCGACCGGGCCGGACTGGCCCGCGGTGGGGGCGGTCAGGGCGAGGCTTTCCAGGCGGAGCAGCGGCAGCGCCTCCGCGGTGGCCTCGTAGGTGCGGCAGATCAGCCGCAGCTCCTCCTCCTGGGTGCGGGAGACCACCGGCCGGTGGCCGCTGGCGAGCTGCACGTTCTGGATGTAGTCGGCGACCCGGGAGCGGAAGGTCTCGACCAGCTTGCGCAGGAGTACGGCCACGCCGACCGCCTCGAACAGCTCGCGGGAGGCCAGCCGCCTGCGCAGCCGGGTGCCCGCGGTGCCGGGGTCGGCGAAGGCCGCGCGCAGCTCGGCGTCGATGCCGCCGAGCGTGCTCACCGCGACCAGCGCCCGCTCGAAGTGCTCGGCCACCCGGGGCGGCAGCAGGCGTTCGGCGGCCGTGTCCTCGTCGTGCCCGGCCTGCGGCGCGGCGATCGAGGAGTGCAGGCTGCCCACGCTGCCGCTGAGCGCCTCCAGCATGCTCTGCGTGGCCGACTGTTGCAGGCTGAGGCGTTCGAGATTGCGGCTCAGGCTCTCCAGGGTGTACCCGCGCTCGCTGCGGTCGAGCCGGCGGACCGCGTTGTGCATCACCGCGCGGAAGTCGCCGCCGAACCGGCTCTCGTCGAAGACCAGCGGCTGCCGCCCGATCAGGTGCGAGACCTCGCCCTGGAGGGTCGCCGACACATATCCGTTGACCACCACGATGACCTCGGCGGACGGCGTCGCCACCCGCACCGCCTCGATCTGCCCGCGCAGCGTGTCCACGTCCTCGGCGCGCAGCAGCGAGCGGGTGATCAGCACGGCCACGCCCGCGCCGCCCTCGCCGCGGGTGATCCAGAAGTCGACGGTGGTGTTCTCGCCCAGCATCACATCGGCGTGGAAGTCCCAGCCGCCGGCCTCGATCAGCCGGCGGATCGTCCCGCCGACGTAGTCGAGCCCGGCGCGCTCGTAGTGCCGGCGTACGGCGGAGCGCACGATCGCCGGCGTGATCGCGCCCGACCGCTCCTCCTCGGCGAGGTCGGCCGCGCGCCGGTAGAGGGTGAGGCTCATCCGGGGCAGGCCGCCGCTGAGCGACCGGATGTAGCCGGCGATCTCCAGCGAGATGTCCGGCTGGCCGGGGCGGCGCCGCCTGCGCAGCAGGTCAAGGGTCTCCTCGGGGGTGAACGGATCCAGCCGGGCGACGCCGATCCGCTGGTGGACGCTCTGCGGCAGCTTGGACAGGCTCTCCGGCATGCCGCAGAACACCAGCAGCCCGCCGACGCTGATGAAGACCTTGATGAGCTGCTCGAAGGCGTTGACCGCGCTGATGTTCCATTCGCCGGGATGGCCGAGCAGCTTCTCGTACTCGTCGATGATGAGCACGACCCGGCGGTTCTTCCTGCTGTAGAGGAAGGTCAGCACGCTGAGCGCGTCGTAGGCGTCGAGATCGCTGGAGATCCGGTCGTGCACGCCGAGGGCGCGCAGCTCCTCTCCGGGCGGCTCGCCGCTCAGCCACTCCCACACCGCGTCGGCGTACTCGTCGGTGGCCAGCAGCGCGAGCGCCCGCCCGAACTTCGCGTACTCCACCTCGGTGCGCAACCGGCGTTTCAGGTCGGCCTGCAAGGCGGGCCCGGACAGGTGGAGGCTCGCGACGACCTTCTCCGGGTCGATGGCGCGCTCCCGCAGCCCGGCGGCGACCTCGCGGAAGATCTGTATCTCGTCCAGCGAACTGGCCACGACCTCGGAGAAGTAGTCGGTCACCAGGTCGCGGACGTCGGCCTTGCCGAGCATGTCCAAGATCGTGTTGCGGTACAGGTAGCTGAAGCGCCGCTGGGAGGCGTCGATGGCGAGGATCTTGGACTCCGCCCCCGGCACCTCCGCCGCCGTCTCCTTGATCCGGATCGCCAGGTGGGTCTTGCCACTGCCGTAGCCGCCCACGATGGCCATGGCCCGGCCCGCCTCGGCGGGGGAGGTGGGCGGCGGGCCGCCCAGATAGGCCGCGACGTACTGGAGAGCGCTTCGGACCGCCGGGGTCGCCACGGTGAGGTCGTGCAGGCTCTCCTGGTCGGCGAGGCGGGTGGTGAAGGTGACCGGCAGGAGCATGTGCCCACCCTCGCCTTCGCCTGCGGACATGCTCATGCCTCGTCCTTCCGTGGTGTCCGCACCAGATGGTTCCAGGACATTATCCTCTTGTATAACACCCGGTGGAAAAAGTTCTCGTCTACCTTCTCGACATTCTCTTCTATCGCGGCGTCGATGAGGATCTTGAAGAGGTTGTCGAAAACCCTGATGACCGGCTCGGGCATATAGCTCATGTTCTGGATGATGTAGTTGAGGGTGGGCGCCGGGATCTCGGGAAATCGATGCGGCAGGTCGGTGCGTTCCCGGCGGGAGCGCACGAACTTCGCGACGTCGCCGTCCTGGAGCAGGCCGACCCTGGCGAAGAAGGTCGTGCGGTTCTGCGCCGTGCCGACGACCGAGTCGAACGCGGGCTTGGTGATGTCGCCGCCCTCGATCAGGAAGGTCACCCGAGGCCAGGCCACCGCCACGAAGTCCTTGACCCAGGCGAGCGGCACCTGCGGCGGCAGGATGATCACCACCACCGCGGCCCGCTTCTGCAGGGTCGATCGCAGCTTGAAGAAGCCGTTCTTGAAGGTGAGGCCCTCCAGCTCGGCCCATTCATCGTCGCTCAGCCACAGGCCGTTATCGTCTCCCGCCACCTGTTCCAGGGTGTCGTTGTAAACATGCTGGCAGAAGGCGGCGCGGGCGGCGTCGGAATGATCGGAAGGGGCCGGGGAACCGGCGAGATCGACGATTCTTACCGTGGAATCGGTTAATTCACCCCGGTCGTCGGACTCCTGCGGGGGATTGCGGAGAATGTGATAGACGCAATGTTCGATAAAACTGGTCTTCCCGGCGCCGGCCCGGCCGGCGACGTACACCACGTGGCCGCGCAGCGGCCGGCGGTCCCGCTCCTTGAGCATCTCGGTGAACTGGACGTACTGCCGGTGGGTGTCGTCCAGGAAGACGAACAGGTCCTTGCGCCGCTGCATCTGCCAGATCCGCAGCGGCGCGTCCCACGCGCTGCCCGCCTCGCCCGTGGGGTGGAACGGGTTGCACCACTCGCGGGTCATGACGCGGCACCCGGGGTGGCGGGCCGCCGCATCGCCGAGTGCCGCAGCCAGGGTCTTCTGAGCCGGACCGCCATCGCCGCCGTCCGTGCGGTGAAGGTGGCCGCGCTCTCGGCCTCCCGCCTGGCGATCTGCGCCCGGCGTTCCATCGGCACCTTCCTCCAGTCGTTCGCGGAGCGGGCGGTCAGCCCGCCGAGCATGGCGAGCAGCCGCGCCGGTTCGGTCCAGGCGGGGCGGGCGAGCGCGGCGTTGCCGATCTTGGCGGCCAGCGTCTCGCGGGCCGCCTCCAGCGCGGCGACCTCCGCGTCGCCGCGCCGCCAGCCGGCCAGGAAGGCCGCGTGCGCGGCGGCGAACGCGGTGGACGCCGCGAACAGCTCGTTCCCGGTCTGGGCGCCCGCGCCGGCGGCGGCCCGCCACTCGGTGGTGGCCAGCGTCAGCAGCGCGCCCGCGACGACGGGGATGAGCACCGAGAGCATCGCGGTCAGCGGACCCGGGCTCTCCGGGCCGCGCATGTCCGGCTCGGCCGTGGCCAGCGCCCGGCACGCCCGGTCGAAGTCGTCGGGGCGCACCATCCGCCACCGCTCCAGGGTGAGCGGCCGCCCGGCCAGCCGTACCTCGTCAGGCGCGGACCCGGGGGACACCAGCCCGAGGGTGGTCGCGGCGGCGGCGAGGTCGGCCCGCTGGCGCGCGCCGAGGCAGTAGACGAGCAGCCGGTCGGCCTCGTCGGGATCGGTGGAGTCCGCCCGCGCGGGCGCGCCGAGGGCCAGGATGAGGAACATGAGCACCATCGGCCCCGATGTGCCCAGCCGTCGCATGCCACCGCCTTCTGAACCGCCGTTCAGCCGCCGCCTTCAGAAGAAAAGATATCCCCCCGGCCGACATTTGTGGTGGAATCTTGAGCCGTGCTATAAGGTTGTGATCCGCGGCGAATTGTGAATCTTTTTCAGGTGATCTGCCGCCCGCTCGCGGTGGCCCGCGCCGCGCCCCGGAAACAACCCGCGCGCAGGTGGGAGCCTCCGGGAAAGCGTGGCGCAGGCCGCGCCGCTAATGGTGGACAACGCTATTCATGTGGCGGCAAGTCGCTTTTATTGCTCCTGGTGGCCGGACACGATCCGCTTCGCCGGGCCCCACACCGATTCGTCGTCGAACGCCTTCTCGAACACGGCGTGATAGGTGCTCACCGCCTCCACCACCGGTTCGATCCAGCGCGGTTCCATACCCGTGCGGGTGAGCGCGAAGCGCACCCAGTGCCGCAGCGCCTCGGGCAGCCGCTCGCGCTGCGCGGCGTCGAGCATCACCTTGCGCGGCAGGAAGTCGGCCAGGAACAGCGCCACCCTGCCGGGGCTCCACGCGAGCGGGCCGGGGCGGATGTAGCCGTCGCCGTAGTCGAGGAACAGCCCGGCCAGGGAATGCGTCACGTCGTCGTCGGGCAGGCCGCTGTGCCGTACGAACTCCGCGGTCAGGTCCTCCCGCTCGGCGGCGGGGGTGGGCGCCCAGTCGGGCCAGGCGGGCAGGTGAGCGCGGCCTCGGGTCCAGGCCAGCGCGCGCAGCTCGGCGTAGCCGCCCTCCTCCTGGTGCGGCCACGCCATGTCGGTCTCCCGCATCGCCAGCGCCAGCTCCGCCAGCACGGCGGCCGGCTCCGCCGGGCGGACCGGCATCGGCGGATCGTCCGGCCCGCGCAGCCGCTCCCACTCCTCGTGCGCTCCCGGCTCCACCAGCCGCAGCGCGGCGATCACCGGCTCGGCCTCGTCCACGATGACGGCCATCAGCGTGTGCGGGCGCGGCCCCGCGTCGTAGTCGACGAACAGCACGCGCTCGCGCCGCCAGACGTCGGTGCCACGGAACGCGCCGGTCGGCTCCCAGGCGGGCGTGTCCGCCCATTCCGGTCGCGGCTGGGACGCCGACAGGATGTCGGTCGCCTGGGTCAGCATCTCCCGCTCGCTCGCGGGCGCGACGCGCGCCAGCGCGGCCACGGCCGCCATCGCCGGAACCGAGGGCCGGGCCGTCGCCCGCCCCGCGACCTCGGTGCAGATCAGGTGCTCCGGCTCGGTCTCGCCGGGCGGCGCGGCCAGCCACACCTCGCCGAGCCGGCGGCTCGCCCAGACCTCCGCGGCCAGCGCGTCGGCGTCGTCCCCGGCCAGGCCGCGAGCGTCGAGCACGATCTGTTCCGACAGGCGCAACCGGGCCACGGTGCGCTGTGGTCGTCTCTGTCTGCCTCGCCCCTCCGGGCGTCCGCGGCTTTTGGGACTCATACCTCCGAGTCCATCACATCGCGGGCCCCGTCCGGGGAAGGCCCGCGCAGACCGGCGGGCTCAGTCGCCCATCCGAGGATTGGCCAGCGCGGTGACCACGCAGTGGCCGATCGGCCCGGACTCGTCGTGGACCACACAGACCCCGGTCGAGACGCCCTCCTCGCTCAGCCGGCCGGTGACCTCCAGGCCGACCAGCTCGCCGAGCGGCGGCCTGGAGAGGGTGAGGGTGTAGTCGGCGTTGATGTAGTAGAGCCCTTCGGGGCCGAAGTTGCTGAGCGGGCTGGCGAAGTCGGCGGCCAGCGCGGCGCGGACCAGCGGCGAGACCGGCTCGCCCGCCACCAGCGGGTGGATCTCGCGGGTCCAGGCCACCCGGCGGGCGTCGCCGTCACCGTTGTCGGCGAGCCGCCAGTGCAGGTCGAACGGCGGAGTCCAGCCGGTCACCGGCCCCGCCCCCGCGATCAGGTCCCCCGGCGGCGGCATCTCGCGGGGCGGTACGACGGCGACCTCGCCGGGCATCGTCCCGCCACCGCGCAGCAGCACCACCGAGGCCCGCCCGATCGCGCCCCGCGCCGAGGAGATCTCCACGTCCACGACGCGTATCCGGCGGCCGTCGCGCACCGTGCGCGACTCCACCCGCAACGGGACCAGCGGCGAGCCGCGGAACAGATCGACCGTCACACGCGCCGCCCGCAGGCCGTCCGTGAGATGGCCGCGCTCCACGGCGCGGGCCGCGAGCCCGCCGATCAGCCTCCCGTGCAGCAAGTCGGCCGACCACGGGCTCTGCGCGGCCGGGGAGGGGATCAACTCCCCGTCGCGCTCGGTGAAGAACGCCGGGGGCTGCTCGGTCTGCGTCACGCGCCTCATCTTCTCCGCTGGGTTCCGGGCTACCCGGAATCCTAGAACAACGCTCTGTGCGCCTCCCTCCGGCCTGGCTCGGTGCAATAGCGGGCGGACACGTACTATCGTGACCAGCATGCAGAATCTCCCCGAGCGCGGCGACGGGTCGTCGCAGGTGCGCGCCTCTGACAGCAACAGGGAGCAGGTGGCCGCGATGCTCGGCGAGGCCATGGCCACCGGGCAGTTGAGCCACGACGAATACTCCGAACGCCTGGACGACCTCTACACCGCCAAGACACTCGGCGAGTTGGAAGTCCTCACCCGCGACCTGCAACTCGGCCCGGAGCGCGGCCCGGCCCCCGCCCCGGGCGGCGCCCCCTTCTCCTACGCCCCGGCGAGCGGCACCGAACAGGACAACGTGGTCGCCGTCTTCGGCGGTGCCCACCGCAAGGGCAACTGGCGAGTACGCCGCCGCCTGTTCGGAACGGCCGTCTTCGGCGGCATCGAACTCGACCTCAGCGAGGCGGTCTTCGAGTCACGCGAGGTCGAGATCCGCATCTTCGCCGTGTTCGGCGGCGTGGAGCTCCGCGTCCCCGAGGGCGTCGAGGTCCGCTCGGAGGGCAGCGGCATCTTCGGCGGCTTCGACGTCCGCGGCTCCTCCCACCCCGATCCCGCCGCCCCCGTCATCACCGTCAAGGGCCTCGCCCTCTTCGGCGGCGTCGGTGGCCGCCCCCGCAAACGCAAGAACCGCGACTAGGGGGACTCGCCGGAGGGGGGTTCTTCTGGCTCGGGGATGAGTTCGACGATCTCGATGAGGCCGGAGGGTGGGACGATGGCGGCGACGTCGTCCATCGTGGCGCAGTAGGCGACGAAGTAGCCGTCCTTGCTCAGCCGGTACACCTCGCGGCCGTTCAAGATCGTTGTCTCGACCTCGACGCCGTTCTCGCCTGCCCAGCGTCTCGCAGTCACGCGCGTTCCCTCGTCCCGCCGCTCATATGGGTTCGCGGATAAAGAATCCTATTTGTGGCGACAATTAACTTTATATCGCATATTTCGCAATAGCCAGGACCGCAGGGTGCCGGTGTCAAGTGCCAGGCCCAGGGCAGGGGCCAGATCATGAGCGAATGGATCCTGGTGGCGACCGACGGTTCGGAGCCGGCCTCGGCGGCGGTGCGGTGGGCGGCGGACGAGGCGGCGCTCTGGGGACGTGACCTGCGGGTGTTGCACGTGGTCGGCCCGCAGGGTCTCGCCGCGCCGTACGCCGAGGTCGCCGGGCTCGCGGACGCGCTGTCGGAGGAGGCGGCGAACGTCCTGCGCGACGCCGAGCGGGCCGTGCGGGACCGCGCCCCCGGCGTGCAGGTCACGAGCCAGGCCCTGGCCGGCCCGGCGGCGCCGATCCTGCTGGATGAGGCCGCCGGGGCGAGCGAGATCGTGATCGGCAGCCGCGGCCGGGGCGGCCTGACCGGGCTGCTGCTCGGCTCGGTCAGCCTCAGCGTGACGGCCAACGCCGAGATCCCGGTCGTCGTGGTACGCGAGCCCCCCGGCCCACCCACCGGCGAGATCGTGGTCGGCTTCGATCTGTCCCCGCACTCGGAGGTGTCCTTCGCCTACGCCGCGGCGCAGGCCCGGAAGCGAGGGGCCCGGCTGCGCGTGGTACACGCCTGGCAGCCGCCCGTCTCACCGGGCCTGATGACCTACTACCCGGACATCGGCGAATCGGCGCTGGAGGCCGAGACCGCGGTGGTGGAGAAGGCCGTCGCCGGCTGGCGGGCGCGCCACCCCGACCTGGAGATCCTGGACACGGTGACCGGCGGCCACCCGGTGACCGCCATCTCAGCGGCGGGGGAGTCGGCGGACCTGGTCGTGGTCGGCGCCCGCAGGCGAGGCGAGGTGGCACGGGCCGTGCTCGGCTCCGTCGGCCACGGCGTCCTCCACAACATCTCCCGCCCCGTGGCCGTGGTCCGCTGAGCGGAAAAGTGGTTGTCATGCCTCGTACTGTCATGTGCCGTGACAGACATCGACAATCGGCTCGCGGCCTATGACCGGCAGATGCGGGGGGCGCCTCCGCACCTGCCCAAGGGGGTCACCTGCGAGCAGGACGGCCCGTTGGTGCGGATCGTCGGTCAGTACCGAGGCTTCGTCAGCGCGCCACGCGACGTCGGCGTACGCGGCACCGAACTCGACCGGCTGATCGCGCGACAGCGTGACCGCTTCGCGGCACGCGGTGAGGCGGTCGAATGGAAGGTCCACGGGCACGATCGGCCGGGCGACCTCACCGAGCGGCTGCGCGCCGCGGGCTTCGTCCCGGAAGAGGAGGAGACCGTCCTCATCGGCCTCGCGGGGGACATGACCGCGGCGCCGGCGCCGCCGGACGGCGTCACGCTGCGGCGGGTCACCGCCGACGCCGACATGCACCGCGTCGCCGCCATGGAATCGACCGTCTGGGGGCAGGACTGGAGTCGGCTCGGCCATGACCTGATCGCGCGTGTGGCGGCGGCTCCGGACCAGATCGTCGTGATGGTCGCCGAAGCCGGTGGTGAGGTGGTCTGCGCGGCCTGGCTGGATTTCCGTGAGGGCACCGAGTTCGCCGGCCTGTGGGGCGGTTCCACCTTGCCCGCATGGCGCGGCCGGGGCATCTACCGCGCGCTGGTCGCCGCCCGCGCCGAACTCGCCGTGGCCCGTGGCGTCACATTCCTGCACGTGGACGCCTCCAGCGACAGCGCCCCGATCCTGCGGCGACTGGGCTTTCACCGCGCGACCACCACCACGCCCTACGTATGGTCACCGGCACGGCAGGGCTGACGCGAGCAGGTGATCGTTTCCGGCGGGGCGGCACGGATGCGGGCGGTGCCGAAGGCGGGTCGGCGGTAACGTCCGTCGGTGCGGTAGGGGTGGGGACCTCGGGCGAGGGCCTGCACGTTGGGGCGTGTCGGCCGGGCTTCCGAGGGTGGGGGTGGGGTCAGGGGGTGGGTGGGGGAGTGGTGACGGCGTTGAGGATGCGGGTGGTGGAGCGGCCGGGGATGGCGGTCAGTTCCCAGCATTCGGCGGCGAGTACGTCGGCCGCCGCGCAGCGGCCTTCGGCGTGGGGGTCGCCGGCCGTGTGCGCGAGCGCGCCCGGGTGCATCGGGGCGAACAGCTTGATGTACTCGGCGGGCTTGTTCAGCTCCGGCGGCCCGGTGACGATGAACACCCCGTCCACGAAGCGCAGCGCGGCCAGCACCTCGGCGCGCTCGGCGGCGGTGTGCAGCGGCCGGTCAGGGCCCTTCCAGTAGGACACCCTGGCGTCGTCCTCCACGCCGACCAGCAGCGGCAGCCCGCGGTCGCGCACCGCGCGCAGGAACCGGACATGACCAACGTGCAGGATGTCGAAGGCACCCGTGACCACGGCCGCCCCCGGCCGGTCATACGGCATCACCCAGACCGCTTCCAGCCTGCTCACGACGCGTATCCCCTTCTCGCCGCGGCCCGCGCACGGCGCGGGCCGCGCCACTTCGCGGACACTCGCAGACTAGCGTTCGCCGGAGGGGGGTCCGTCCGCCGGTACCCACGAATCGCGCGGCCCGTCGCGCGCCCGGCTAACCTCCCGGTGATCGTATTCCTACTTTCCGGTGACATCGAGGCCGCCCGGCCCGGCGTCCTTAGGAGGACGGCTCCTCGTACGACGGGGGCGATCGGGAGGGTCACGATGGACGGCGGACGCGAATCGAGCAAGGACACAGGCGCCGACGACGAGGCGGGGACGGACGCCGACAAGGACAGGGTGTTCCGCCTGGCCGGGACGGCCGACCAGATCGCCAGGGCGCGCCGCCTGGTGTCCCGCGCGCTGGGCGTGGACCATCCGCTGCACGACGACTGCGTCCTGCTCACCAGCGAGGTCGCCACCAACGCGGTCGTCCACTCCGACTCCGGCCGGGGCGGGACGTTCACCCTCAGGGTCAGCTACTCCGCCGGCACGGTGCGGGTCTGCGTCCAGGACGACGGCTCCCTCGCCCCGCCGTGCACGTGCGGGGCCGCCGCCCACGCCACCGGAGGCCGCGGGCTGCCGCTGCTGGACGCGCTGGCCCGCAGGTGGGGCGTGATCCGCGAGGCCGGCGCGAACCGGGTGTGGTTCGAGCTCGCCCTCGACCTCGCCGGCGTCTCCGCCGCGCCGCCGAACGGCAGGCGGTACCTCGGCTAGCCCGCCGGGACGTCGAGCCGGCACAGCCCTTCGGCCAGGACCTTGGTGGTCAGCCTGGTACGGCTGTCGCAGCCGAGCTTGGCGAAGATGTGCTCCAGGTGCGTGGTGACGGTCCGCACGCTGAGGACCAGGAAGGCGGCGATCTGCGGGTTGGAGTCGCCGCCGGCGACCCGGGTGAGCACGTCCACCTCCCGCCCGGTCAGGTCATAGGGCAGGGCGCACGGCCGTTCGGCGATCAGGGCCCCCTGGATCGCGCCCTGGAAGCCCACTCCCGCCCGCATCAGCCGCACCTCCCGCCAGCGCCCCTCGGCGTCCGGCCAGAGGCCGCGCCGGCTCAGCTCCCGCGAGTCGATGAACTCCCTGGCCAGCGCGGCCATCCCGGGAGCCGCCGCGATCGCCTCGGACGGCGGCAGCCCGGCCACCTCGCGGCGCGTGCCGGTCCGGTCGAAGGACATCGCGTGAAAGCCCGGCGGCAGCCCGCCCGTCTCGATCAGGCACCGCCGCAGGTCGGTCACGTGCGCGAGGGTGGGCGAGACCGCGTTGACCAGCGCGGCGGCCCGCGCGCAGAACGCGCCGGGATCGCGGGCGCTGAGGTGCAGCAGGCCGGTGTAGCGGCCCTCGTCCAGGAACAGCGGCGTGGTCAGGCCGGCCCGCCAGCCGTACGGCTCCAGGTGGCGCCGGTAGTAGCGCTCGGTGCCGGGGGCGCCCATCAGCAGCGGCTCGCGGTTGGCCATGGCCGTGCGGTAGGGGTCGAGCCGGGCGTACTCCTCGGCGGCGTCGGAGTCGACCCGGGCGTAGCCGTCGGCGATCAGGCTCTGGTGGCGGCCGGTGGCCGGGTCGAAGGCGACGAACTCGTAGGCGTCCATCGGGATGACCCGCCGCAGGGCGGCCATCGCGCCCTGCGCGCCGCGGCGTCCGGCGACCTGGAATCCCACCTCGGCGAAGGCGTGGAGATGACGCGGGCTCAGCGTGATCTGCTCCGCCTCCACCCCGCCTCCTCCCGCCAAGCCGTACCCTGGGCTCAAGCGTGCCCGAGCGGAGAAAGCGCGGGAATACGTAAACCTTCCGATGTCTCGCCCTGAACAGATATTTACCCTCTCCGGCATCACGCCGGAGACACGGAGAGGCGGACATAACGTGACGGTCTTGATGAGGACGCGAGGCGCCGCCGCCGTCCTTTCCGCGCTCCTGGCGCTCAGCGCGTGCGGAGGCGGAGGGAACAGCACACCCGGCGGGCAGAGCGGAGACGCGCCGAAGCGGTTCTCCGTCGCCCTCACCGAGCCCGACCACCTGACCCCGGGCAACACCTCCAGCAGCTACTCGATCGCCGTGCTGGGGGCGCTCTTCGACACCCTCGTGGTCATCGGCCCCGACGGCAAGCCGCAGATGCGCGCCGCCGAGTCGATCACCAGCGACGACCAGAAGGTCTGGACGATCAAGATCAGGCCGGGGCAGAAGTTCCACAACGGCGAGGCGGTCACCGCCGAGAGCTTCGCCGATGCCTGGAACGCCGCCGCCTACGGCCCCAACGCCTGGACCAACAACTATTACTTCGCCGGCGTCGAGGGCTACGACAAGCTCAACCCCGAGGCCCCCGAGGGCTCGGAGGAGGCCCCCAAGCCGCAGACCGACAAGCTCAGCGGCCTTGCGGTGGTGGACCCCACCACGCTGGAGGTCACCCTCACCGCCCCGTTCAGCCAGTTCCCGATCATGCTGGCCTACACCGGCTTCGCCCCGATGCCCAAGGCCGCCCTGCAGAACCCGGCGGGCTACGACACCGCCCCGATCGGCAACGGGCCGTTCATGCTGGACGGCAAGTGGGAGCGCAACAGGCTGATCAAGACCAAGCGGTTCGACGGCTACGCGGGCCCGCGCCCCGCCAAGTCCGCGGGCGTGGACTTCAAGATCTACGCCAACCGCGAGACCGCCTACACCGACCTGCGCGCCGGCAACGTGGACCTGCTCCAGACGATCCCGCCGGCCAGCGCCTCGGAGGCCAAGACCCTGCTCGGCGACCGGTTCGTGTCCACCCCCGGCGGGACCATGGACTACCTCGGCTTCCCCGTCTACGACAAGCGGTTCGCCAGCGCCGACCTGCGCAAGGCGATCTCCATGGCGATCGACCGGCAGGCGATCGTGGACGCGGTCTTCAGCGGCGCCTTCAAGCCGATGTCCTCCCTGGTCGCCCCGCTGGTGCCCGGCTACCGGGCCACCGCCTGCGGGGAGAGCTGCACCTACGACCCGGCCAAGGCCAAGGCGCTGTACGACAAGGCCGGCGGCTTCACCGGCACCCTCAACCTGTACTTCTCCAACGCCGACCCCAGCTACGAGCAGTGGATGACCGCGGTCGCCAACCAGCTCAAGCAGAACCTCGGCATCACCGACATCAAGTTCCGCAAGATCCCGTCCGCGGACTACCTGGCCACCCTGCGCGCCCACAAGCAGGACGGGCCCTTCCGCAACAACTGGGTGATGGACTACCCGAGCCCGCAGAACTACCTGGAGTCGATGTGGGGCGCGGAGAACCGGATGGGCTGGAAGAGCCCCGAGTTCCTGGACCTGATCAAGCAGGCCAACTCGGCGCCCACGATGGAGGCCAGCATCCCGCTCTACCAGAAGGCCGAGGACCTGGCCCTGGCCGAGATGCCGATGGCCCCGCTGTGGAACTGGCAGGACCAGGCCGGCCACTCCGAGAAGATCACCAACGTGCGGATCGACGCCTACAGCCCGAACCTCGACACGATCACCGTCAAGTGACCCTGCCCGCCGCCAGAGAACGCCGGTAGAGAACCCAGCCGATGAGATACGCCGCGCAGCGCCTGTTGCAGGCCGTACCGGTCTTCTTCGCGACCACCTTCCTGATCTACGCGATGGTGTTCGCGCTGCCCGGAGACCCCATCCTGGCGCTGGCCGGTGACAAGCCGATCTCCGACGAGACGCTGCACACCCTGCGCGAGCGCTACCACCTGAACGACCCGCTGATCGTCCAGTACGGCCTCTACATGTTCGGGCTGCTGCGCGGCGATCTCGGCCAGTCGTTCACCGGGCAGCAGGTCTCCGACATGCTGGCGGGCCGCTGGGAGGTGACGGCCCAGCTCGCCGTCACCGCCTGGGTCCTGGAGCTGGCCGTCGGCGTGCTGCTGGGCGTGGTGGCGGCGCTGCGCAGGGGCGGCATCGCCGACACGGCGGTGCTGGCGGGCACCACCTTCGTGATCGCGGTGCCGGTGTTCGTGGTGGGCTACGCCGCGCAGATCGTGCTCGGCCTCAACCTGGGGCTGTTCCCCACCGCGGGCACCGAGCAGGGCTGGCCGGGCAGCTACCTGCTGCCGGCCATGGTGCTGGCCTCCTTCAGCCTGGCCTACGTCGCCCGGCTGACCCGTACCAGCCTGGCGGAGAACCTGCGGGCCGACTACGTGCGCACCGCCACGGCCAAGGGGATGCGAAGACGCCGGGTGATCGGCAGGCACGCGCTGCGCAACTCGCTGATCCCGGTGGTGACCTTCCTCGGGGTCGACTTCGGCAACCTGATGGCGGGCGCGGTGGTCACCGAGGGGATCTTCAACCTGCCCGGCATCGGCCAGCAGGTGTTCCAGTCCATCCAGCTCCAGGAGGGCCCTGTCGTGGTGGGGGCGGTCACCGTACTCGTCATGATCTTCATCGCGGTGAACCTGGTGGTGGACCTGCTGTACGGCGTGCTCGACCCGAGGATCGCCCGTGCTTGACCTCGGCACCGCCGCCCAGGCCCCCGCCCCGGCGGCGCGCGGCTCCCTGTGGTGGGACGCGTGGTACGAGTTGCGCCGCAGGGTCGTCTTCTGGCTGTCAGCGGCGATCTTGCTGATCGCGGTAGGGATGGCGCTGTTCCCCGGCCCGTTCGCCGCCCTCGGCAGCCCGCAGCGCGGCTGTGACCTGCGCATGTCCAAGCGCCCGCCGCAGGAGGGCGCGCTTTTCGGCTACGACCTGCAAGGCTGTGACTACTGGTCGCAGATCGTGCACGGCGCGCGGGCCTCCATCCTGATCGGCCTGGCCGTCACGATCTTCGCGCTGCTCATCGCGGTCGTGCTCGGCCTGCTCGGCGGCTACTTCGGCGGCTGGGCCGACGCCCTGATCTCCCGGATCACGGACGTCTTCTTCGGCATCCCGTTCGTGCTCGGCGCCACCGTGATCCTGGTGGCCTTCCCCGGCCACGGCGTGTGGGCGATGACCCTGGTCCTGGTCGTACTGGGCTGGACCACCATGACCCGGCTGATGCGCGCGCAGGTCATCGCGGTACGCGGGATGGACTTCGTCGCGGCGGCCCGCATGCTCGGCGCGAGCCATCTGCGCATCATGATCAAGCACATCCTGCCCAACGCCATCGCCCCCGTGTTCGTGCTGGCGATGCTCAACGTCGGCAACGTCATCGCGGGCGAGGCCACCCTGGACTATCTCGGCGTCGGCCTGCAGTACCCGGAGGTCTCGTGGGGGTTGCAGCTCAACGCGGCCCGGTCGTTCTTCACCGGGCACCCGCACCTGCTGATCTTCCCCTCGCTCTTCCTCACCGCCACTGTGCTCGGCTTCCTGATGCTCGGCGACGTGGCGCGCGACGCCCTGGACCCCCGTCTGCGCTGAGCCCTTCGTGGTATGAAGACCCGATGAGATCGGGTTTCCCGTGGCGTGCGCGGCTCGTCCCGGTGCTGGTGCTCGCCGGGATGGCGTTGTTCCTCAACGACCAGGCCGCGCGCCGGGAGCGGGCGGCCGACCCCCCTGCCGTGCAGCAGGTGCGCGGGACGGCGGTGAAGTACCACACCTTCACCGACCAGGCGGGCAGCGGCAACCGCACCACGAGGGTGGTCGTGTTCGCCCTGACGCTGGCCGAGTTCCCGCAGAACCTGACGTTCCGGCTGGAACGCCCGCCTCCGGGCGGGGTGCCGCGGGGCACGCCGGTACGGCTGGAACTGCCCGCCGACGCGGCCGGGACCGTCCAGCGGGCCGGCCGCTACCCCGACGCGGAGTACACGGTCAAGGCGCTCGGCGCGGAGATCGGCGGCCGGAGCGTCTACACCGCCGCCGAGGGGGCCGGCCGGGCGGCGGGCGCCTCCGGCGCCTTCCGGACGGCGGCGCTGGTCTTCCTGCTGCTGGCGGTGGGATGGGCCGCCGCGGCGCTGTGGTGGGCGCGGCGGCGCCCCGGATGAATCCGCCGCATCGAAGGATGTAGCCGGGCCCTCAGGTGAGCAGCCGGTCCAGCACCCGCACCCCGAACTCCAGCCCCGCGACCGGCACCCGCTCGTCCACGCCGTGGAACATCCCGAAGTAGTCCAAGGCCGGGTCCAGCAGCAGCGGCGCGAAACCGTAGCTGGGAATGCCGATCCGGGAGAAGGACTTGGCGTCGGTGCCGCCGCTCATGACGTAGGGGACCGGCCGGGCGGCCGGGTCCTCCGCGACCAGCGCGGCGCACATCCGGTCGAAGAACGGCGCGGGGTAGGGCGCGGACGGCGCGCCGGACAGGTTGACGAACTCGCGGGTCACCTTGGGGCCGAGCAGCTTGTCCACGGTCTCCAGCAGCTCCTCCCGGTAGCCGGGCAGGAACCGCCCGTCCACGTGGCCCTCCGCCGCGCCGGGGATCACGTTGACCTTGTAGCCGGCGTTCAGCATGGTCGGGTTGGCGGAGTTGCGGATCTGGGCCTTGAACAGCGCGCCGACCCGGCCCAGCCGGACCGCCTCCTCCTCCAGCCGGTCCAGGTCGATCGGCTCGCCGAGCACCTGCGACAGGGCGGTGATCAGCGCGGCCACGGCGGGCGTCAGCCGTACCGGCCAGCGGTGGTCGGCCAGCCGGACCATGGCCCGGGACAGCTCGGCCACCGCGTTGTCCACGGCGGGCTTGGAACCGTGCCCGGCCACTCCCCGCGCGGTCACCTTCATCCAGGCCGTGCCGCGCTCGCCGACCGCCACCGGGTACACCCGCGTCCCCGCGTCGCCGGGGACCTGCACGCTGAAGCCCCCCGACTCGCTGATCGCCTCGGTGCAGCCCTCGAACAGCTCGGCGTGGTGCTCGACCATGTACCCCGAGCCGTACTCGCCGGTGGCCTCCTCATCGGCCAGGAACGCCAGCACCACGTCGCGCCTGGGCCGCACGCCGCGCCGGGCCCAGCCGCGGACCGCGGCGAGCGTCATGGACAGCGAGCCCTTCATGTCCACCGCGCCGCGCCCGTGCACGCAGCCGTCCTGGATCTCCCCGGAGAACGGGTGGACCCGCCACTCCAGCGGATCGGCGGGCACGACGTCCAGGTGCCCGTGGACGAGCAGCGCCTCCGGCGAGTCGCCGGGCACCCGCGCCACCACGTTGGCCCGGCCGGGCGCGGACTCGAACACCTCCGGCTCAAGGCCCGCGTCGGCCAGCAGCCCGGCCACGTACTCGGCGGCGGGCCGCTCACCGCCGCCCGGGTTGGTCGTGTCGATCCTGATGAGATCGGAACAGATCTGCGCGACCTCGCTCATTGCGGGTGACCACTCCTCGTCCGTTGTGCCGTCGTTCGTCGCCGGGGGGCGGGGTCACTGCCGGGCATGCCCGCTGTGGCCCGTCCCTACCCTCTCGGAGTGGCCGGACGGTTCAGCTCAAGGGGAGGCACCCCGGGCGTCGGGACGCCGAACACCAGGCCGTAGAAGGCCAGCTCCGCCTCCAGCACCGCGACGATGGTCTCCTCCCGCCGCCAGCCGTGCTGCTCCCCGGGGAAGGTCCGGTAGGCCCACGGGGTGCCGTGCCGGTCGAGCTCGCGTACGAAGCGCTCGGCCTGCGCGGGGTCCACGATGGCGTCCTCAAGGCCGTGCAGCAGCAGCGCGGGGCCCGAGGCCCGGGCGGCGTGCAGCAGCGGGGAGCGGGCGAGGTAGCGCCCGCGGGTGGCGGGCAGCGGCCCGATCAGCCCGTCCAGGTAGCGGGACTCGAAGTCGTGCGTCTCGGCGGCCCAGCTCTCCGGGTCGGTGATCGCGTAGTGGGCGACCGCGCCGCAGAAGACGTCGCTGTGCACGAGCGCGGCCAGCGCCGTCCAGCCGCCCGCGCTGCCGCCCCTGATCGCGATGCGCGACGCGTCGGCCCGGCCGCTCGCCACCAGGCCGGCCGCCACCCGCGCGCAGTCGCGTACGTCCACCACGCCCCACTGGTCGCGCAGCCGTTCCCGGTAGGCGCGCCCGTAGCCGGTGGAGCCGCCGTAGTTGACGTCGGCGACGCCGATCCCGCGGCTGGTGAAGTAGGCGATCTCCAGGTCCAGCGTGAGCGGGCTGACCCCGGTCGGGCCGCCGTGCACGAACAGCACGTACGGTGCGCGGCCGGCCGCCGCGCCGCGCGGCGGGTAGACATGCGCGTGCACCCCCTCGATGGTGACGGCCTCGGGGGTGGGCAGCAGGGCCCGCGCGGGCAGCCGCTTGCCGGGCGAGAGGACCGAGCGCGCGCCGTCGCGCAGGCCCACCTCGGTCACCTCGAAGGGCGTGTACGGCGAGGCCGCCACCCCCACCGCGCGGGTGGCGTCCGCCGCGATCGTGGGCGCCCAGTAGGTCGCGGTCCCGCCGATCTCGGTGATCTCGCCGGTCTCCGGGTCGAGCAGGCCGAGGTGCCTGCCGTCGGCGGTGCCGTACATCGCCACCAGCCGGTCCCCGGCCAGGGCGAACCACGTGTTGCCCAGCTTCCAGGGGGCGTCGCCGAACTCCAGGGGGAGCGGGGCGAGGTTGCGCGGCGGGTCGCCGTCCAGGCCGACCAGGTGGACGTTCCACCAGCCGTCGGGGTCGGTGATCGCGTACAGGTTGCCGGGGTCGCGCCATTCGGCCTGGATGACCGACTCCTCCGGTCCGCCCGCGATGACCCGGTACGGTCCGGCCGTGCCGTCTTCGCCGAGCGGGGCGACGCACAGTTCGGTGCCGTCCCACGGCATGCGGGGGTGGTCCCAGCCGATCCAGGCCAGGGTGCGGCCGTCGGGCGAAAGACGCGGGTTCATCAGGAAGTGCTGGGCCCGCAGGATCGGGCGGACCTCGCCGCCCGGCCGCAGCGGGACCGCCACCAGGTCCCTGCGGACGCCCTCACGGCCGGTCCCGTCGTGCGTCTCGCGTACCGCCCAGACCTCGGCGCGGCCGGGCGGCAGGTACAGGTCGGCGTAGCGGTGCGGGCCCTCCGGGGTCAGCGGCACGGGCGTGCCCCGCCCGGAGTGGCGGTAGATCCGCTGGTCGGCCCAGTTGGTGAAGACGATCTCGCCGTCGCCGGTGGGCCGCCAGGACCGGCCGCCGTACTCGATCACCCGGTTGCGGGCGTTCCAGCCCGGCGGCAGGACGTCCCTGGTCCGCCCGTCAGGGCCACGGCGGACCACACAGCGGCGCCCGCCCTCGTGCGGGCGGGGTTCGTCCCACCAGACCTCGCCGCCGTGGATCTCCACCCATTGCGGGCGGTCGTCCACGCGGGCGACGTCGGCGGGGCTGATGGAGGACAGCGTGGCAGGCTCGGACATGGTCACCAGTTACCGTCGGAAGGGGGCAGGGGGACCTCCGGCGGATGCACGACGTAGACGATTCCCCCGCTGGAGCCGCGCAGCCACACGTTCTCGAACGCGGACCGCGGATAGACCCGCCGCACCGTCTCGTCGTGCGGGGCGGCGGGATCGTTGGCGACGACGTCGCCGTCGCCGGTGAAGCCGGTCACGACCATCAGGTGGCCGCTGGTGGAGTAGCCGGAGCCGGGCAGCTCGTGCTCCTTGAACGACTGGGAGGTGATCACCGGGATGCCGGCCGCGATCAGGCGGGCCAGCTCGGCCATCGAGCGCAGCCGGGTGACGAAGCCCGCCATGCCGTACCGGCAGGCGTAGGCGACGCCGAACGGCCAGTTGCCGGTGCCCTGGTAGCTGTGGTCGTACATGTGCCTGGCGGCGTGGTCCACGGCGGGGCACGGGTCGCCCGGCCGCACCCACGCCAGCTCCTCGGGGCCGGGGCCGCGCCCCCAGTACTCCAGCACCATCGTCACGGCGGCCGGGCTGCACCAGGAGTCGCCGCCGCCGTCCCACTGCGGGTAGTGGCCGGCGTGCACCTTCTGCGACCGCCGGGGTACCGCCAGCTCCACACCCCGCACGCCGTCGGGGCGAGGTCCGGCCGTGCGCGCGCCGCGCGGCCGTACGGCGGAGGCCATCACCCCGGCCGCCGTCACGGCCGCCTCGCCCTGGCCGTGCAGCGTCAGGCGCAGCCGGAACGCCACCCACGGACGCCGCGCCACCAGCGTGTCCACGGCCACGTCGGCGTCCTCGTCACCCTGGCCGGGCAGCGAGGTGCGGTGGATGGTCTCCTCGCCGTGCGCCCACCGGCCCATGACGTACCACTTGGTGAGCCCGCCGCCGGCCGTCCTGCCGCGCAGCTCGACCGTGAGCCAGGTGCCCGGCGGGGTCACCGCGGACCAGGAGGGCACCAGCTCGGTCGCGGGAAAGCCGATCTCCCGCTCCTCCGACTCCCAGCGCCGGAAGGGGTGGGCCGCGCCGCCGTTGCCGAACGGATCGAGGTACTCGGCGGTCCCCACCGTGCTCGGCAGCACGGCGGGGAAGCGGTGCAGCACGACGCGGCTCAGATCGGCAGGCAACAGGGTGACCACCCCGCCGATTGTGGTTTCGTGCTGTTCGTGGCACATCGGATGGTTTACGTATCCACTCCCGGACCTGCCGGAATCATCGCCTGGTCAGCCACCCGGTGTAGACCGACCCGAAGCCGATGCCGTCGCTCCAGTGGTAGCCGAGCCGGTCGCCCTTCCTGGTCAGGGTGAGGGTGCCCGGGACGCACTGGCCGGCGTCGGTCAGCGACATGGTGACGGCCGAGCGGGTGGACCCGAGGGCGGTGAGCCTGCCGGTGCAACCGGTGTCGGCCTCCGTCCACTTCCCGACGGCATCGCCCGACTCCAGGGTCACCTGCACGTCGTGCTCGCGCAGGCCGAGAGTGATGTTGGGGACGATGCGCCCGCCCCAGGTGCCCTCGACCGCGTCGGGGATCTCGGCCGGGCCGGTGACGCGCTCGCCCGGAACACCGGTCTGGCCCGTCTGGGGCTCGCCGGCCTCCGTGCTCTCCTGCCGGGACGGTTCGGCGATCGGGATGGACCGTTCTGTGACGGTGTCCGGGCGGGTGGTGAGCCAGGCGACGGCGCCGCCGGCCACCAGCAGGGCGGTGGCCACCGCGACGCCCGCCAGGAGCGGCCCGCGCCTGCGCCGGTCGCCCGGCGCGCGGGTGGTCAGCGCGGATCGCCGGCTCGGATCGGTCGCCCCGGCCGCGATCCGCGCGCCCCGCTCCGCCACATCCCGGGGCAGCGGCGCCGCGGTGGATCCGCCCCCGGACGGATTGACCAGGCCGACCATCAGGTCGCGCGCGGTGGGGCGGGCCTCTGGGGCCTTGCTCAGGCAGGCCCCGACGAGCCCGCGCAGCCGCGGCGGCAACACCGAAAGGTCCGGCTCGTGGCTGAGGATCCTGTGCAGTACGGCGGGCACGGTGTCGGCCCCGAACGGCGGCGCGCCCGTCGCCGCGAACAGCACCGTGGAGGCCCACGCGAACACGTCCGACGCCTGCGTGGCCGGGGAACCGGCGATCTGCTCGGGGGACAGGTAGGCGGGGGTGCCGATCAGCCCCGAGGTGAGCGTGGAGGCCCCCTCCGCCCGCGCGATGCCGAAGTCGACCACGCGCGGGCCGTCCGGGCCGAGCAGCACGTTGGCGGGCTTGAAGTCGCGGTGGACGACCCCGGCGGCGTGTACCGCGGCCAGCGCGGTGGCCGTGCCCACCGCCAGCCGTTCGAGGTCGCCGTCGCGCAGCGGGCCGCGCTCGGCGACCCGCCGGTCCAGCGCCGGGCCCGCGACGTACTCGCTCACCAGGTACGGCTGGCGCCCGCCCACGTCGGCCGTCAGCAGCCGCGCCGTGCAGAAGGACGCGACGCTGGACAACGCCGCCAGCTCCCGCGCGAGGCGGGCGCGCGACTCCGGATCGACCCGGCTGAGCAGTTTGACCGCGACCTCCCGGCCGGACGGGTCGTGCGCGAGGTAGACGACGCCCTGGCCGCCCTCGCCCAACCGTCCGGCCAGCCGGAACTCGCCGAGGGACGGCGGATCGTCTGGGGTGAGGGGGACTGGCATGCGGCATACGTTACCGATGGTGCTGGTTCGATGCCCGCACGCGCCGGGCCGGCCGGGAGTACCGTCGAGAGCGTGCGGAGCATCGACCCGGCCGATCTCATGACCGAGCAGCCCGGCCGGACGCCGGCCTCGGCGGTGCCGGGGCCGCGTGTGTCCATCGGGTTCGGTATGAGCCCGGTATAGCTTTCTTCGGGAAACATCGATGCAGAGGACCGAAAAGGGTTACGCTGAGTTGTCCCTCAATCGCATATGGAGACCCCCGTGCCCATCGATCTCGTGTCTCGTAAGGAATGGGGCGCCCGCAAGGCCCGCGGCTCGTATACCGCGCTGAGCTCCACCAAGGGCGTCAAGGTCCACTACACCGGAGGCCGTGTCGACCCCGCCATCGTCGACGATCACGACAAGTGCACCGGCGTGGTGCGTTCCATCCAAAAGCAGCATATGGACGGCAACGGATGGATGGATATCGGCTACAGCATGGTGGCCTGCCCGCACCGCAAGGTGTTCGTCGGGCGCGGCCCCGGGCACCTGCCCGCGGCCAACGGGCCCGGGCTCAACTCCGGCCACTACGCGGTGCTCGGCCTGGTCGGCAGCTCCGGGCTGGTGACGCCGCCCGACGACATGCTGCACGCCATCCTCGACGCCATCGACCACCTGCGTGACAAGGGCGGCGCGGGCAAGGAGATCAAGGGGCACCGCGACGGCTACGCCACCAGTTGCCCCGGCGACAAGCTGTACGCCTGGGTCAAGAAGGGCGCGCCGCGCCCCGGTTCGGGCGGTGAGCCCGACCCGCCGGACGAGAAGGCCCCGCCGTGGCCGGGCCGGGTGCTGAAGTACCCGCCGATCATGCGCGGTGACGACGTCCGCACCTGGCAGGCCCGGATGCGCGCGCGCGGCTGGAGCCTCGACGTGGACGGCGCCTACGGCCCGCGCTCCCGCGAGGTCTGCGAGTCCTTCCAGCGCGAGAAGGACCTCTCGGCCACCGGCGCCGTCGACAAGGCCACCTGGGTCGCCGCCTGGGAGAAGCCCATCACCTGAGGGCGGCCACCGGGGGCCGCGACCCCTGCCCGGCCCCTGGCGCACCCCTGCCCGACCCCTGACATCGCCGCCCCCCGCGAGCCGTGGATCGGCCACCGATTACCATCCCAACATGACGGTGCCACCGCAGGAGTACACGTCCGTGGAACCGCCGCTCGCGGCGGGCTTCCCGCCCGTGACACGGGAGGATTGGCGTGCGACCGCGCTCGCGGTGCTCCGCAGGTCGGGCGTGGAGACCGATGATCCGGAGCAGGCGCTCGCGTCCACGACCCATGACGGCGTCACGGTGCTGCCCCTGTACGACGCCGCAGACGCGCCCGGCGAGCAGGGCGTCCCCGGCGCCTCGCCGTACACCAGGGGCGGCCGGCCGCTGCCCGGCTGGGACATCCGGCAGCGCCACCGCACGGCCGACTCCGCGGCGGTCCTGACCGACCTGGAGAACGGCGTCACCTCGGTCTGGCTCACCCTGACCCCCGGCGGCATCCGGCCGGGCGACCTGCCGCGCGTGCTCGACGGCGTCTACCTCGACCTGGCCCCCGTCGTGCTGGACGCCGGGGCCGACACCCGGGAGGCCGCCGAGGCGCTGTTCGCGCTCTCAGGCGGCGTCAGCGGCAACCTCGGGGCCGACCCGCTGGGCCTGGCCGCGCGCACCGGCGACGCCTCGGAGAGCACCGTGGCCGAGGGCCTGCGGGTGGCCGCCGAGCTGGCCGCGCGCTGCGTCTCCGATCGCCCGGGGCTGCGCGCGATCACCGTGGACGTCACCGCCTACCACGAGGCGGGCGGCTCCGACGCCGAGGAACTGGCCTGCGCCCTGGCCACCGGCGTGGCCTATCTGCGCACGCTCACCGAGGCCGGGCTGAGCGTGGATGACGCGTTCGGGCAACTGGAGTTCCGCTACGCGGCCACCGCCGACCAGTTCGCGACCATCGCCAAGCTGCGCGCCGCCCGGCTGATGTGGGACCGGGTGGCCCGGGCCACCGGGGCCGGCGGAGCCGCAGGTCAGCGGCAGCACGCGGTCACCTCGCCGGCGATGATGACGGCCCGCGACCCGTGGGTGAACATGCTGCGCACCACGCTGGCCTGCTTCGCGGCGGGCGTCGGCGGCGCGGACGCGGTGACGGTGCTGCCCTTCGACACCTGCCTCGGCCTGCCCGACGACTTCTCCCGCCGCATCGCCCGCAACACCCAGTCGCTGCTCCAGCAGGAGGCGCACGCCGCCAGGGTCGCCGACCCGGCGGGCGGCTCCTGGTACGCCGAGCGGCTGACCGCCGACCTCGCGCGCGCCGCCTGGGCGTGGTTCCAGGAGATCGAGCGCGCCGGCGGGATGGCCGGGGCGCTGCGGTCCGGGCTGGTGGCCGACCGGCTGGCGCGCACCTGGGAGCGGCGCAGGCGCGACATCGCGCACCGCCGCGACCCGATCACCGGTGTCAGCGAGTTCCCCGACCTCGCCGAGCGGCGGCCGGTACGCCCGCCCGCCCCGGAGGTCCGCGCGGGCGGGCTGCCCAGGATCCGATACGCCCAGGACTTCGAGGCGCTGCGCGACCTCGCCGACGCGCAGCCCGAGCGGCCCGCGGTCTTCCTGGCCACGATCGGGCCGCCGGCCGCGCACACCGCGCGGGCCACGTTCGCGGCGAACCTGTTCCAGGCGGGCGGGTTCGCCACCCCGGCGAGCGGCCCGGGCACCGACCCTGCCGCGATCGCCGCGGGTTTCGCGCGCAGCGGCGCGCGCGTCGCCTGCCTGTGCGCGAGCGACAAGCTGTACGGCGAGCACGCCGCCCCGGTGGCCGCCGCGCTGCGCGCCGCCGGCGCGCAGGGCATCTGGCTGGCGGGGAAGGGAGAGTACGAGGGCGTGGACGGCACCATCTACACCGGGTGCGACGCGCTCGGCGTGCTACGCGCCACCTTCGACCACCTGGAGGTGAGCCGGTGATACCCGATTTCTCAAAGATCGAGCTGGACGTCCCCGCGACGCCGGCCGACCTGGCCGCGTGGACCGGCGCGGTCCGCGAGGAGACCGGCAAGGACCCCGCCGACCTGCTCTGGGAGACCCCGGAGGGGATCGGCGTGAAGCAGCTCTACACCGCCGCCGACCTGGCCGGGCTCGACTTCCTTTCCACCTACCCGGGGTCGGCCCCCTTCGTGCGCGGGCCGTACCCGACGATGTACGTCAACCAGCCCTGGACCATCCGCCAGTACGCGGGCTTCTCCACCGCCGAGGAGTCCAACGCGTTCTACCGGCGCAACCTGGCCGCCGGTCAGAAGGGCCTGTCCATCGCCTTCGACCTGGCCACCCACCGGGGGTACGACTCCGACCATCCCCGGGTGGCGGGCGACGTCGGCATGGCGGGCGTGGCGATCGACTCCATCTACGACATGCGGCAGCTCTTCGACGGCATCCCGCTGGACCGGATGACCGTCTCGATGACCATGAACGGCGCGGTGCTCCCGGTGCTCGCGCTCTACATCGTGGCCGCCGAGGAACAGGGAGTGGCCCCGGAGCAACTGGCCGGGACCATCCAGAACGACATCCTCAAGGAGTTCATGGTCCGCAACACCTACATCTATCCGCCCGCCCCCTCGATGCGGATCATCTCCGACATCTTCTCCTACACCAGCGAGCGGATGCCGAAGTTCAACTCGATCTCGATCTCCGGCTACCACATCCAGGAGGCCGGGGCCACCTGCGACCTGGAGCTGGCCTACACGCTGGCCGACGGTGTGGAGTACCTCCGCGCCGGGGTGGGCGCCGGGCTGGACGTGGACGCCTTCGCCCCGCGCCTGTCCTTCTTCTGGTGCATCGGGATGAACTTCTTCATGGAGGTCGCCAAGCTGCGCGCCGCCCGGCTGCTGTGGGCGGGGCTCGTCTCGGGCTTCGGCGCGAAGAACCCCAAGTCGCTGTCGCTGCGCACGCACTCCCAGACCTCCGGCTGGTCGCTCACCGCCCAGGACGTCTTCAACAACGTGGCCCGCACCTGCGTGGAGGCGATGGCCGCCACCCAGGGCCACACCCAGTCGCTGCACACCAACGCCCTGGACGAGGCGCTGGCGCTGCCCGGCGACTTCTCGGCCAGGATCGCCCGCAACACCCAGCTCCTGCTCCAGCAGGAGTCGGGCACCACCCGGGTCATCGACCCCTGGGGCGGCTCCTACTACGTCGAGCGCCTCACCCACGAGCTGGCCCGCCGGGCGTGGGGCCACATCGCCGAGGTGGAGGCGGCCGGCGGGATGGCCAAGGCGATCGACGCCGGGCTGCCCAAGCTGCGCATCGAGGAGGCCGCCGCCCGCACCCAGGCCCGGATCGACTCCGGGCGCCAGCCGGTGATCGGGGTCAACCTCTACCGGGCGACCTCCGACGAGGACATCGAGGTCCTCAAGGTGGACAACACCGAGGTGCGCCGCCGCCAGCTCGACAAGCTGGCCCGGCTGCGCGCCGAACGCGACCCGCAGGCCGTACGGGCCGCGCTGGACGCGCTGACCGAGGGCGCGGCGGGCACCGCCAACCTGCTCGCGCTCGCGGTGGACGCCGCCCGGGCCAAGGCCACCGTGGGGGAGATCTCCGACGCGCTGGAGAAGGTCTTCGGCCGGCATGCGGGTCAGGTCCGTACCATCAGCGGGGTGTATCGCGAGGAGGTGGGCACCGCGACCGAGGCGGTCCGTGCCGCGTGCGCCGCGTTCGAGCGCGCCGAGGGCAGGCGGCCCAGGATCCTGGTGGCCAAGATGGGGCAGGACGGTCACGACCGGGGCCAGAAGGTGATCGCCACCGCGTTCGCCGACCTCGGCTTCGACGTCGATGTGGGCCCGCTGTTCCAGACCCCCGACGAGGTGGCCCGCCAGGCGGTCGAGGCCGACGTCCACATCGTGGGCGTCTCCTCCCTGGCGGCGGGGCACCTCACGCTGGTGCCCGCGCTGCGCGACGCGCTGGCCGCGGCCGGCCGGGCGGACATCATGATCGTGGTCGGCGGGGTCATCCCGCCGGGCGACCACGACGCGCTGCGCGCCGCGGGGGCGGCGGCCATCTTCCCGCCGGGCACCGTCATCTCCGAGGCCGCGCTCGGCCTGCTCGGCGAGCTGGCGCATCGGCTGGGTCATGACGCTTGACGACTACGTGGCGGGCGTCAAGGACGGCTCCCGGGCGTGGATCGCGCGGGCCATCACGCTCGTCGAGTCGGCCCGGCCCGACCACCGGGCGCTGGCCCAGCGGCTGCTGGTCGAGCTGACCCCGCTGTCCGGCAACGCCCGCAGGGTGGGCATCTCCGGAGTGCCGGGGGCGGGCAAGTCGACGTTCATCGACGCCCTCGGCCTGCGGCTGACCGGCGAGGGGCACCGCGTCGCGGTGCTCGCCGTCGATCCCTCCTCCAGCCGCAGCGGCGGCAGCATCCTGGGCGACAAGACCCGCATGGCCCGCCTGGCCGCCGACCCCGCCGCCTTCATCAGGCCCTCGCCCACCGCGGGCACGCTCGGCGGCGTGGCCAAGGCGACCCGGGAGGCCATGGTGGTGGTCGAGGCGGCCGGGTTCGACACCGTGCTGGTGGAGACCGTCGGCGTCGGGCAGTCCGAGACCGCGGTGGCCGACATGGTGGACACCTTCGTGCTGCTCACCCTGGCCCGCACCGGCGACCAGTTGCAGGGCATCAAGAAGGGCGTGGTCGAGCTGGCCGACGTGATCGCGGTGAACAAGGCCGACGGCGATCACGAACTGGCCGCGCGCAAGGCCGCCAGGGAACTGGCCGGGGCGCTGCGCATGCTCCGCGGGGAGGGACCGCCGCCACCGGTGCTGACCTGTAGCGGCATGACCGGCGCCGGCCTCGATGAGCTGTGGGCGAAGGTCATCGCCCACCAGGAGCGCTCGGACGTCGCCGGACGCCGCCGCCGCCAGCAGGTCGGCTGGACCTGGACGCTGGTCCGCGACCGGCTGCTGACGGAGCTGCGCGACCACCCCGACGTCGCGGCCATCGCCGGCGAGGTCGAACGCGAGGTCCTGTCCGGTACGCTCACCCCGGCGCTGGCCGCCGACCGCATCCTGGCCGCCTTCACCCGGTGACTTCTCCAGGCGGAGAGGTTCCGCCTCCCACGGTGACAAGCATCGTACTCACGAGGTGGGATTCCGCACCCCGGTCCGGTCACGGTCCGCTGACATCGTGTGACGATTGCCAGCGAACCGATCACGGGAGGCCGTCGTGGACCAGGATCCGCCGCTGCCCGAGCGCGTGGCACGGTCGCTCGCCGAATACCGGGCGCTGCTCGCCGAGCACGGGCCCACCTGGGGCGAGGCGCCGATCATGTTCGTCCAGCAAATGCTGACGAACCCGTACCTGACCCGCAAGCACGACTTCTGGGGGGTCGCGAGCAAACTGGCCCTGGCCGCCCACCCCGGCACGCCGGAGAGCGAGCTGAACGACCGGATCGCCGAACTCGACATGGACGAGATCGTCCGCGACGCCCTGCGCGGCGAGGTCCTCGACAACATGGCCGCGCTGCGGATCTCCCCTGGGCGGGTGTTCGTGGAGGCGATGCCGCAGGCGGTGCTGCCCGGCCGGCCGTTCGCCACCAGCCTGCTGCTGGACTCCTCGCGAGACCGGCCGGTCACGGTGACCGTGGACGGCGTGCGGCACGAGATCCGGCCGGGCGGGGCGCGGATGGTGCGGATCACCTCGAAGTCCACCGTGGAGGTGGACGGCGACCGGGTGGGGCTCGCCGTGCTGACCCGGCGGGCGGAGGCGGCCAGGCTGCGCCTGCGGGCCGGGTTCCCCTGCCGGTGGAGCGTGCTCGGCGGCAACGACCAGGGCTGGTACCCCGACGGCGTGCCGCACCGCCGCGACTACCACCGCATGCCGTACTTCCACGGCGACGACATCGTGCTCGACGTGCCCGCCGAACCGCTCACCCTGCGGGTGACCCGGGGCATGGAGTACGGCACGGCCGAGACCGTGGTGATCCCCCCGCCCGGCCGGGAGACGGTGGTGGACATGTCCCCGGCGCGGCTGTACGACGCGGCGGCCCGCGGCTGGTACGGCGGCGACCTGCACGTCCACCTCAACTGGGCGGGAGACGTGGTCGGCACCCCGGCCGACGCCGCCGCCGTCCAGCACGGCGAGGACCTGCACGTGCTCAACCTGGTGGCGGGCAACATCGCCACCGGCCGGGTCTACGACGCCGAGGCGCTGCGGCACTGGGCCGGGCGCGACCTGCCGTGGTCGGACGGCGGCCACATCGCCAGGATGGGCGTGGAGTACCGCAACGACCTGCTCGGCCACCTCTTCGCCTTCGGGGTGAGCGCCCCGCCCGAGAGGTTCCACACCGGTTTCGCGGGCGACCCGGACTGGCCGCCGAACGAGGCCGGCTGCGCCGAACTGCGCGACCTGGGGGCGGTCCTCGGCTACAGCCACCCCTTCCACCAGCAGGCCCACGAGCACGACGGCCCCGAGCGGGCGCTGGGCTCCGGGCGCTGCTGCGCGGCCAGGGAGATCGTCGCCGACGCCGCGCTCGGCCTGGTCGACGCGCTCGACGTGGTCAACCACTCCTCGGTGACCGGCACCGCGGCCGTCTACCGCAGGCTGATCGGCGCCGGCAACCGGCTGGCCGTCACCGCGGGCACCGACACGATGATCTCCTTCACCCGGCGCGGCAGCCAGTCCGCCCCGCCGGGCTGGGGGCGCGTCTACGCCAAGGTGGACGGGCCGCTGAGCGCCGGGTCCTTCGCCGCGGCGATCCGCGCCGGCCGTACCTTCGCCACCACCGGCCCATGGCTGGAACTCGACGTCGAGGGCCTCGGCCCCGGCGACACGCTCGATCTGGACGAGCGCGGCGGGCAGATCAGGGTCACCGTACGGGCCATCGGCCCCGAGGTCGAGCGGCTGTCCATCCGCACGGCGAGCGGCACCGCCGCCGAAGGCCCCCCCGACGGCCTTTCCGTCACGCTCGACGTGACCGAGCCGACCTACGTGCTGGCGATCGCCCAGGGCGGCCCGCACCCCCGCGCGATGCGGGCCGACGTCTACGCCTGCACCAGCCCGGTCTACGTCGATCTCGCCGGGGCGCACGTGGCGCGGGAGGACGACGTGCGGTGGTGCCTGGACTGGCTGGACCGGCTGGAGGAGATGGTCGGGCGGGAGGGCCGCCTGACCGCGCCCGGGCAGTTCGCCGACCATGTGGCGCTCTACGACAGGGCGCGCGCCGTCTACCGCTCCCGGCTGGCCGCCCGCTGACCTTTACCGGCCCGCCGGTCGGGAAGAAGTCGGTCATGCGGACGAATCGGATGATCGCGGCGTTTTCCCCAGGAGCGGCGCTCTCGGCGGTCCCGGCCTCCCGGCGGGGGTGGGTGTCGCGGACGAGGTCCCGGCTCGGCGCGCTGGACCGGCGGCTGTTCGCCGCCGTGGCGAAGGCGGATTGGCCGGCCGGGGACCAGGTGCTGCCCGCGTTGTCACGGGCGGCGGACAACTCGCTGCTGTGGGCCGGGTTCGCGGCCGGGCTCGCGGTGAGCGGGCGGCGCCGGCTGCGCCGGGCGGCGACCCGGGGCCTGCTCGCGGTCAGCCTGGCCAGCCCGCTGGTCAACCTCGCCACCAAGCAGGCGTTCGGCCGCCGCCGGCCGTCCGGGATCGAGCTTCCGCTGGCCCGGCTACTGGCCATGCCGACGTCCACGTCGTTCCCGTCGGGCCACTCGGCGTCGGCCGCCGCGTTCGCCACCGCCGTGGCGATGGAGGCCCCGCCGCGGGTGGCGGTGCCGGTCGCCCTGGTGGCGGCGGCGGTGTGCTTCTCCCGCGTCTACACCGGTGTCCACTATCCCGGCGACGTGCTCGCCGGCGCGGGCATCGGGGTCGCCACCGGGCTGCTCACCCGGCGGCTGTGGCCGGACGCCGCCGAGGCCGGGCGGGCGCGGGCGGCGGCGACCGCGCCGCTGCTCGACCTCGATCCACGCGGGGCCGGGGTGGTCGCGGTGATCAACCCGTCCTCGGCCGAGACCGCGCAGACCGCGGACGCGCTGCGCGCCGGACTGCCCGCCGCCGACATCGTGACGCCCGGCCCGGACGCCGACATCGCCGCGGTCATGCGGGAGGCCGCCGGGCGGGCCACCGTGCTCGCCGTCGCGGGCGGCGACGGCTCGGCGAGCCGGGCCGCCGCCGCGGCCCTGGAACACGGCCGCCCGCTGCTGGTGGTGCCCGCGGGCAGCTTCGACCACTTCGCGCGCACGCTCGGCATCGAGACGCCGCAGGAGGCGGTGGCCGCCTACCGGTCCGGGCAGGCCGTCACGGTGGACGTGGGCGAGGCGGCGGGCCGGGTGTTCCTCAACAACGCCGGCCTCGGCCTGTACCCGGCGCTGGTGGACCGCAGGGAGGCCCGCGAGCACCGGATCGGCAAGTGGCCCGCGCTGCTGTGGGCGCTGGGCGAGCTGCTGGCCGGCGGGGCGCGGCCGGTCGAGGTGGAGGTGGACGGCACGCCGTACCGGGCGTGGCTGCTGTTCGTCGGCAACTGCCGCTACGACGTGCGCGGCGCCGCGCCCACCCGGCGGGCCAGGCTGGAGGACGGCGTGCTGGACATCCGGCTGCTGGCCGCCGCCGGGCGGCTGCCCCGGCTGCGCGCGTTCACCAGCGTGATCGGCGGGCGGCTCGGCCTGTCCCGGCACTACCACCAGTGGAAGGCCGACAACCTGCACGTCACGACCCCTTCCGGGAAGGTGCGCCTGGCCTGTGACGGCGAGACGTTCACCGCCCGCGGGCCGGTCACGTTCGCCAAACGACCCCGGGCGCTTGCCGTGCTCCGTGACATCGGGTAAGCTTTTTCCGCTTTGTTGCCGTCCCAAGGGGAGCCCGTTGAGGATCTGAGGTCCGGACACCGCGCCGGTGGCCCGTTCTGGTGGCCCGTGCGCGTCTGACCTCAGATGACCGCCCTCGACAACGGACGGCGATCTTCTACGCCGGGCGTACCGCCCGCGGTGTCCAGCAGGTACCGAATGCCGGAGATACCACCGTGGGGAGCCGCCTTATGTCCTTTGCCATCGTCTGTGATGACATCTCCTTCGCCTGGCCGGACGGCACGCCGGTGCTCGACGGCCTCGACCTCGCCCTGGGCGACGGCGCCACCGGCCTGATCGGCGTCAACGGCGCGGGCAAGTCCACCCTGCTGAAGATCATCGCCGGGGAGCTGCGCCCGCGCTCGGGCACGGTCACCGTGGCGGGCGAGGTCGGCTACCTCCCGCAGGACCTGCCGCTCGGCACCGCGGCCACCGTCTCGGACCTGCTCGGGATCAGCGCCGCCCGGCGCGCGCTGCACGCCATCGAGCGGGGCGAGGTGGGCGAGGAGAACTTCGCCGCCGTCGGCGACGACTGGGACGTCGAAGAACGCGCCCGCGCCGAACTCGACCGGCTCGGCCTCACCGAGATCGAGCTGGACCGCACGGTCGGCGCCCTGTCCGGCGGCGAGACCGTCATGGTGGGCCTGGCCGCGCAGTTCCTGCGCCGCCCCGACGTGCTGCTGCTCGACGAGCCGACCAACAACCTGGACCTCGACGCCAGGCGGCGGCTCTATGCGGCCGTCACGTCCTGGCCGGGGGTCATGGTGATCGTCAGCCACGACCGCGAGCTGCTGGACCTGGTCGACCGGGTGGCCGACCTCGCCGACGGCGAGGTCCGGATCTACGGCGGCAACCTGTCGGCGTACGAGGAGGTCCTGGCGGCCGAGCGGGAGGCCGCCGAGCGGATGGTCCGGGTGGCCGAGGCCGACGTGCGCCGCCAGCAGCGGGAGCTGATCGAGGCCAGGACCAAGCTGGACCGCAGGGCCCGCTACGGCAAGAAGATGAGCGAGAACAAGCGCGAGCCGAAGATCGTGATGGGCGAGCGCAAGCGGCAGGCCCAGGTGTCCGCGGGCAAGCACCGCAACACGCACATCGAGCGGCTGGACGACGCCCGCCGCCGGCTCACCGAGGCCGAGGAGTCGGTCAGGGACACCGCGGAGATCCGGATCGACCTGCCGGGCACCGAGGTGCCTGCCGGTCGTACCGTGCTGACCCTGGGCATCGCCGGCGCGCGGGAGCTGGTGGTGCGCGGACCCGAGCGGATCGCGCTGCTCGGGCCGAACGGCGCGGGCAAGACCACGCTGCTGCGGACCGTGGCGGGGGAGATCGCCCCCGGCGCGGCGGGCCGGGGCGTGCCGGTCGAGACGGTGAGCACCGGCGTGGCCGGGGTGCGTTACCTGCCGCAGCGGCTGGACCTGCTGGACGACTCGCTGAGCGTGCTGGGGAACGTGCGGAGGTTCGCGCCCGCCGCGACCGACAACGCGATCAGGGCGCGGCTGGCCAGGTTTCTCTTCCGGGGGGATCGGGCCGATCAGGTCGCGGGCACCCTGTCCGGCGGCGAGCGGTTCCGTGCGGTGCTCGCGGCGCTGTTGTGCGCCGAGCCGCCGCCGCAACTGCTGCTGCTCGACGAGCCGACCAACAACCTGGACCTGGCGAGTGTCCGCCGCCTGGTGGAGTCGCTGGCGGCCTACCGGGGAGCTCTCGTGGCGGCGAGCCACGACCTGGCCTTTCTCGGCGAGATCGGGATCACCAGGACGTTGCGCGTCGGCGCGGAGGGTGAGCTGACCGAGGAGCCCTGGCCACAGTGAGCCGGGGGCATGGCGGCGCGGCCATGCCCCCGGCCCCCGGGCCTGCTATCTGGACCGCTGTCCGAATGGTCCCCGGCCGCCGGGCCGGGGGCCGCTCGTATCGTCAACTGGAGAAGAGCATTCCCACCCAGCTACGCTGGCGGTGCCCGTGGTGGTATCCGCCGTGCGGGGCGCCCCAGGCGGGCGCGCCATGCGCGGGCGGCGGCGGCGGGGGCGGGGCGTGCTGGGAGTACTGCGACTCAAGCCGGGTCAGCGTCTCCAGCTCGCCGTAGTCCAGGAAGATTCCGCGGCAGTTCTCGCACTGCTCGATGTGCACGCCGTTGCGTTCGTAAGTGCGCATGTTGCCGCGGCACTTAGGGCACTGCATCAATGGTCTCCTTGCCCTTGGTCCAGGGTTTTCTGAGCACAACCTACTGCGTGTGCGGCTCGCGCGGGCGAACATCCGTTCCGGCGATCCGCGCGCAGGCGTCCAGCAGCATTCGTTCCACTTCGTCCACCTGCCGTCCCTCGCGCCTGGCGGTGGTCAGCGCCGCCGCGGCGAGCTGCACGGTCAAGGCCCTGGCCGGTCCGTCCAGGCGTTCCCAGGGGTCGGCCGCGCCGGCCAACGCGGGGCCGCCGGCGTCCAGGTAGGCGGTCAGGAACCGGTCCCAGGCGGCGGGGTCGAGCAGCCCGCAGGCGAACCAGGCGGCCGGGCGGGCCAGATCCCACGCCTGGTCGCCGACGCCGAGGTCGTCCACGTCGATCAGCGTCCATTCGCCCGCTTCCGGCGGATGGCGCACCAACTGGCCGAAATGCCAGTCGCCGTGCGCGAGCCCGGTACGCCAGGCGGCCGGGGGCAGCGAGGCCGCCGCCGCGCGCACGACGTCCTCCTCGGGGCCGCCGCCGTTCAGGGCGGCCACGGTCCTGGCCATCCGCCCGGGGCCGCCCGCGGACGGCAGCGGCGGCAGGGCCGCGACCGGTACGGTGTGCAGCGCGGCGAGCAGCCGGGCCGCCGCCTCCCACGGCGCGGCGTCCGGATCGCCGGAATCGACCGGCTCCCCGGCGGGCCACACCGACACCAGCCGGTCTTCCACCTGGGTGATGCCGGTGTCGGCGGGCGGCAGCATGATCCCGGCGAGCCGGGCCGAGGCCGCCACCCGGGGCGCGAGAAGCGCGGCGTCCATGCCGGGGGCATGGGCCTTGACCACGATCCCGCCCACCCGCACGATCATCACGTCCGGTCTGGTGGGGATGAGTTCGGCCGGAGCATCCGGTCCGGCGTGCGCCCTGCCGATCTCGGCGAGACGGCGCGCGAGCGGGGGCATCGGTGGGGAAGGCATGCGGGCCAATCTAGATTGGCCACATGAGAATCGGATACGGAGTGCCGGTTTCTGGGGCGTGGGCGACCCCTGACAACATGGCGCGGATCGCCATTCGCGCGGAAGAACTCGGCTACAGCGACGTGTGGACCTTCCAGCGGCTGCTCACCCCGGTAGGGCATCCGATGGGGCCGATCTACCGCAGCGTGCAGGACCCCACGGTCACCCTGGCCTACCTGGCGGGGGTGACCAGCCGGATCGGGCTGGGCGTGGCCGTGCTGAACCTTCCCCTCTACTCGCCCGCGCTGCTGGCCAAGCAGCTCGCCACGTTGCAGACGGTGTCCGGGGGGCGGCTCACGGCGGGGCTCGGGCTGGGCTGGCTGGAGGAGGAGTTCGCCGCCTCGGGCCTGCCGTTCGAGCGGCGCGGGGCGCGCGCGGAGGAGTACCTCGACTTGCTGCGCAAGCTGTGGACCGACGAGGTGATCGAGCACGAGGGGGAGTTCTACCGCGTCCCCGCCTCCTACCAGGACCCCAAGCCGGTCCCCGGGCCGCCGCCGATCCTGCTCGGCGGCATGGCGGACGTGGCGCTGCGCCGTGCGGGGCGGTTCGCCGACGGCTGGGTCAGCTCCAGCCAGGAGGACCTGTCGGGGATCAAAGAACGAATCTACATTGTAAAGGAGGCGGCCCGTGCGGCCGGGCGCGACCCCGAGTCCCTGCGGATCGTCTGCCGCGGCGTGACCACGCCCGGCCCGGCGGGGCAGCCGGGCCGCAGGCCGCTCACCGGCTCCTACGAGGAGATCCGCCAGGACGTCGCGGACCTGGCCGCGAGCGGTGTCACCGAGGTCTTCCACGACCTCAACTTCGTCGGCGAGTTCGGGGCGCCGGACGTGGACCCCGCGGACGCCCTGCGCCGCGCCGAGGAGGCCCTGGAGGCGCTCGCGCCTTAGTCGGCTCAGGACATGTGCAGGACCGCGACGCCGTTGATCCGGTCGGCCGCCAGGTCGGCGAGCGCGCGGTCAGCCGCGTCCGCCGGGTAGGACACCGTGCTCACCCGTGGCGGGTGCGCGGTGGCCGCGGCGAGGTAGGCGCGGCCGTCGGCCCGGGTGTTGGCGGTCACGCTGCGCAGCGTGCGCTCCTGGAACAGGTGGCGGTCGTAGTCGAGGCCGGGGATGTCGCTGAGGTGGATGCCCGCGACGGCGAGCACGCCGCCCCGGTCGAGCGCCGCCAGCGCGACCGGGACCAGGTCGCCCACCGGCGCGAACAGGATGGCGGCATCCAGAGCTTCGGGCGGCGCGTCGCGGGCGTCGCCCGCCGAGGCCGCGCCCAGCTCCAGTGCCAGGCTCCTGGCCGCCGGGGAGCGGGTCAGCACGTGCACGGTCGCGCCCTGGGCGATGGCGACCTGGGCGGTCAGGTGCGCGGACGCGCCGAATCCGTAGATCCCCAGCCGGCCGCCCTCGGGCAGGTCGGCGCGGAGCAGCGCGCGGTAGCCGATGATCCCGGCGCACAGCAGCGGCGCGAGCCGCGCCGCGGGCGGGTCGCCGGGGAGCGGGTAGACGTAGTCGGCGGGGGCGGTCAGGTACTCGGCGTAGCCGCCGTCGGCGTCCCATCCGGTGTAGGCGGAGTGGGGGCACAGGTTCTCCAGGCCGCGCCGGCAGTACCGGCAGGCGCCGCAGGTCGAGCGCAGCCAGGCCACGCCGACCCTGGCGCCCGCGGGGTACGTGCCCGGCGGGGCCGAGATCACCCGGCCGACGGCCTCGTGGCCGGGAACGGTGCGGGGGCGGCGCGGCGGGAGGTCGCCCTCGGCCAGGTGCAGGTCGGTACGGCAGACCGCGCACGCCTCCACCTTGACCAGCACCTCGTCCGGGCCGGGGCGGGGGACGGGCAGCCGGACGCGTTCCAGCGGGCCGGTGCCGATCGGCCCCGGGCGGGCCACCACCCAGGCGTCCATGTCCGTCTCCGCCGCCACGCTCTTTGCTCCTTACTCCGCCATGGCCAGGCGGCGCTCGGCCAGGCCCGCGTAGATCGCCGCCCCGTCGGGGAGCACGGCGTCGTCGAACATCGCCTCGGCCGAGTGGTTGAAGGGGGCGGTGGCCGGGTCGAGGTGCGGCGGGCAGGCCCCCAGCGCGATGAACGCCCCCGGCACCTCCTCCAGCACGTAGGAGAAGTCCTCTGAGCCGGTGATGGGCCGTGGGGCGATCAGGTAACGGTCCGCGCCGAGCAGGTCGCCCACCACGTCGCCGGCGAAGGCGCTCTCCTCGGGGTCGTTGACCGTCACCGGGTAGCCCCGTCCGAAGGCGGCGTCCACCGTCAGGCCGTACGCCGCGCCGGTGTCCATGAGCAGCTCGATGATCCGCTTCTGGATCTTCGCCCGGTTGGTGTCGCTGAAGGTGCGGACAGTGAGCTCCAAGACCGCCTGGTCGGGGATGATGTTGCCGGCGGTGCCCGCGTGGAACGCGCCGACCGTCACCACGACCGGGTCGAACACGTCGAACTCCCTGGTGACCAGGGTCTGCAACGCGGTGACCATCTGGCAGGCCGCCGGGATCGGGTCCACGGACAGATGCGGAGTGGAGCCGTGCCCGCCTTTGCCGCGCACGGTGACGGTGAGGGCGTCGGCGGCGGCGAGCATCGGCCCGCCCCGGCTGGTGAACAGGCCGCCGGGCAGCACGGTGGAGAGCACATGCAGGCCGTAGGCGGCGATCGGGCGCTCGCCCGCCGCGTCGAGGACGCCTTCGTCGATCATGACCTTGGCCCCCTCCCAGCCCTCCTCGCCGGGCTGGAACATGAAGATCACGTCTCCGGCGAGGTCCTGCCTGCGGTCGGCCAGCAGCCGCGCGGCCCCGGCGAGCATCGTGGTGTGCAGGTCGTGGCCGCAGGCGTGCATCCGCTCGGGGAAGCGCGAGGAGTACGGTACGCCGGTGCGCTCGGTCACCGGCAGCGCGTCCATGTCGCCGCGCAGCAGCACGGCGGGGCCGGGCCGCCCGCCGCGCAGGACGGCGGTGACCGAGCTGAGCGCGTCACCGGTGGTGATCTCCAGGGGCAGGCCGTCGAGGGCGGCGAGCACCTTGTCCTGGGTGCGCGGGAGGTGCAGGCCCAGTTCGGGTTCGGTGTGCAGGTCCTGGCGCAGCCGCGCCAGGTCTCCGGCCATTTCCCTGGCGTTCTCAAGAAGCGACATGCACTGCATTGTCGCACCCCGGGGCCGCACGGCCAGGACCAGGCACGGTGAAGATCCGTCCATGGCGGGCGGCGGCCCAGGGGCGGGGACCCGCCTGCGTAGGATGGCCGAGTGAGCGATCGTAAACCCATTGAGTGCTGGTTGTCCGATATGGACGGCGTCCTTGTCAAGGAAGGGCAGCCGGTGCCCGGCGCGGCCGAGTTCATCGGCAGGCTGCGCGACTCGGGCAGGCGCTTTCTGGTGCTCACCAACAACTCGATATACACCCCGCGCGACCTCGCGGTGCGGCTGCGGGCGGCGGGCCTGGACGTGCCCGAGGAGTCGATCTACACCTCGGCGCTGGCCACCGCGCAGTTCCTGGCCGACCAGCGGCCGGACGGCTCGGCGTACGTGATCGGCGAGTCGGGGCTGACCACGGCCCTGCACCGGGTCGGCTACGTGCTCACCGACATCGACCCCGACTACGTCGTGCTCGGCGAGACGCGCAACTACAGCTTCGAGCAGATCACCAAGGCGATCCGGCTGATCGAGTCGGGGGCCAGGTTCATCGCGACCAACCCCGACCCGATCGGGCCGTCCGCGGAGGGGTCGATGCCGGCCTGCGGGGCGGTGGCCGCCATGATCACCCGGGCGACCGACGTCCAGCCGTACTTCGTGGGCAAGCCCAACCCGATGATGATGCGCAGCGCGATCAACGCCATCGACGGCCACAGCGAGACCACCGCCATGATCGGCGACCGGATGGACACCGACGTGGTCTCCGGCATGGAGGCGGGCCTGTTCACCATCCTGGTGCTGACCGGGGTGACGCCGCGGCAGCAGATCGACCGCTTCCCGTTCCGGCCCTCGCTGGTGGTGGACTCGGTGGCCGACCTCATCCCGATGATCGACTGAGCCCCGCCAGGCGGTGACCCGCGCACCCGCCCTTTCCGAATGACCGTCATCCCGCTACCGCATGATCGGTGACCGGCCGGCCCGGCGGCGAGTTGAATCGTGCCCGTTGCCAGCGGGGCGATCGGCGGAAGGACGGTAGTGAGCGGGCAGAGCGGGCGGGATCCAGCCGGGGCCGGGCAGGTCGCCGGCCGTACGGTCGTGGTCGTCGGGGGCACCAGCGGGATCGGTACCGCGATCGCCGAGCGGTTCGCCGCCTCGGGGGCGGAGGTGATCGCCGCCGGGCTGCGCGCCGAGCACTCGCCCGCCGCGGGCGTCGCGCGCACCGTGGAGCTGGATCTCACCAGCGGCGATGACCTGGAGAGGTTTCTTTCCGGGCTGTCGCGGCTGGACGTGCTGGTGAACGCGGCCGGGGTGTTGCGGCGGGGCGCGGAGTACGACCCCCAGGTCTTCGCCCGGGTGATCGAGATCAACCTGAACGGCGCCATGCGCGCGTGCGTCGCCGCCCGGGGGCTGCTGGCCCGCTCCGGTGGGTGCATCGTGAACGTGGCGTCGATGCTGAGTTTCCTGGGCGGGCCGCTGGTCCCGGCCTACACCGCGAGCAAGGGCGGCGTGTCGCAGCTCACCAAGGCGCTGGCGGTGGCCTGGGCGGCCGAGGGCATCAGGGTCAACGCGGTCGCGCCCGGCTGGATCCGTACCGCGCTGACCGCCGACCTGCACCAGAACGCGGAAAGCGAGCGGCGCATCGTGGAGCGGACGCCGATGCGGCGCTGGGGCGAGCCGTCGGACGTGGCGGGGGCGGTGGCCTTCCTGTGCGGCCCCGACGCCCGGTTCATCACCGGGGTGATCCTGCCGGTGGACGGCGGGTACCTCGCCGCCTGACCAGAGCGAGAAGGCCGGAGCGAGAAGGAGTGAGGACGCGATGACGACGAGCGCGCGGGGACCGGTGATCGCCCAGTCCGGGGTGGTGCCGCCGGAGATCGCGGTGGCGGCGCTGCCCGCGGACGAGCGGGTCTGGGTGCCGCAGGCGCCGAACGTGTGGTTTCGGCCGCTGATGTTCAACACGGTGCTCGGGCAGTGGTGCAACCTGCTGAAGGTGACGGCGTCGGGGATCGTGTCGCGGCACCGGCATCCCGGGGCGGTGTTCGGGTACGTGATCAAGGGGAAGTGGCACTACTACGAGCACCCGTGGGTGGCCGAGGCGGGGCACTTCGTGTACGAGCCGCCGGGGGAGATCCACACGCTGGCGGTGCCGGACGACTGCGACGAGATGATCACCTTCTTCAACATCTCGGGGGCCATGGCGTACGTGGACGAGGAGGGGGTGCAGGTGGGGTACGAGGACACGTTCACCAAGATCGACATGTGCCGGGCGCACTATGCGCGGGTGGGGCTGGGGGCCGGGTACGTCGATCAGTTCATCCGCTGAGATAAACCCGGTTTTCGACTTTATTTCCGGAAAAATGCCCGTATAAGGTCTGTGTCCATCGGCGAAGGAGCGGCTGATGGACCTCAGGAGCGTTTACCACTACCGGATCGACTGGATCGTCAGCTTCGTCGCGGTGGCCCACCACGGCGGGTTCTCGGCGGCGGCCAAGGCGCTCTACCGCTCCCAGCCCCGGGTCAGCAGCCACGTCGCCGACCTGGAGCGGGAGCTGGGCACCAAGTTGCTGGACCGGTCGGTGCACCCGGCGGTGCTCACCCCCGAAGGGCGCGCGCTGCTTCCGCACGCCGAGGAGATCCTGCGCCGGCTCGGCGTCCTCGCGGACATGACGGGAGGCGCGGTTCGCGGAGAGGTACGGCTCGGCGCCTATCCCAGCGCCGCCGCCTACCTCTACCCGCTCGCCGTACGGGCCCTGCGGGACAACCACCCGCGGGTGCGGCTCGTGCTGCGCGAGGGACCGAGCGTGGCGCTGGGCGCCGCGCTGGCGAGCGGCGACCTGGACCTCGTGCTGCGCCCGCTGCTGCCGCTGATCGGCAGCGACGGGGTGGCCAGCCGGCTGCTGTGGCGCGAACCCCTGGTCGCGGTCTTCCGCGACGATCACCCGCTGGCCCGCAGCCCCTACGTACGGCTGGCCCAGATCGCCGCCCTGCCGCTGATCAGCATCGGCGAGAGCGGCGAGGGCAACGGGCGGCAGTACGAGACCAACCTGGCCTTCGCCAACGCCGGCCTCACCCCCACGATCACCGCCCAGACCAACCAGCCGCAGACGCTGGTCGCCCTGGTCCGCCACGGTATGGGCACAGGCGTCACCAACAGCCTGGCGATGACCACGGCCAACATCGAGGGGGTCACGCTGGTGCCGATCGCCGACCCCCACTGCGAGCGGGTGGTGGCCCTGTGGTGGCGCTCCGACGGCGTCGCCTCCCCGGCGGTCGCGGCCGTCCGCGACGTCATGACCCGCCTCCCCCGCCCCCGCTGGCCCTGGGGCTCAGAAACCCCGGCCCCCTGACCAGTGGGTCAGGCGTTGGTGAGGACGGCCGTCCGGCGGCGCGGGGCAGGGGGGCCGATCAGGGCACGGCAGTCGGCGATGGCGTCGGAGAGCAGGCCGCGTAGCAGCGTGTCGGCGTCGGCGACGCAGGCGTTGGCGATGCCGCGGGCGGCGAGCTGGACGGTGTTCGGGGCGGCGAAGCGGCGGAAGCCGCGCGTGGAGACGCGGATGCCCCGGCGTAGTTTCCGCGCGCCCTCCGCGGCGAGCGGGGCCTGTGCCAGGGCGCGTTCGCTCTCCTCGCTCAGCTCACCGTCCGTACGGCCGTCCAGTTCGGCCAGGATCTGCTCGGCGGCGAGTACCGAGACGGCCATGGCGAGCTGGAGGTCGGCGGCCACCACGGGCAGCGCCGTGGTCGCGGCGCGCAGCGCGAGCCTGGCGTCCACGCGCAGGTCCTCGCTGGTGAGCCCGATGACGGACGGGATCAGCGGGGCGAGCTGGTTCCTGGCCCCGTCGCTGGTGAAGTCGTTGACGAGGCGAGCCATCGCGGCCAGCAGGGGGTGCGTGCACGCCGGGTGGTCGCTCCAGCGCTCTCCCGCCAGGTAGGACGCCAGTTCCATGAAGCAGGCGCCCTTACGCGGATTTCGGTGTCGGCCCCGCGACAGGGCGGGAACCAGTGCGGGCATTTGAGTCTGCTGATCGTGCACGGCACACTCCATGCGTATTGCCCAGTGATGTCACCTTCCAGTCTGCGATCCCCACCGCTTGTGCGCCAGTCCGGGGGTGGGTTTCGGTCCAGATGGGACTCCGGCGGCAGATACCGGACCGCCCCGGGCGTCGCGCCCGGGGCGGCTGGAAGTCCTGCCGCGTCAGCGGTCCGCGCCGGCCGCCACCACGGCGATCTTGCGGTGCGCCAGGAAGCGGACCGGCCGACCGCCCGCGGAGAAGCGCGCGGTCGAGGTGAACCGCCGGGGCGGCGCGGTCTGGGAGGGCGGCGTGACCCGGAACACGATCTTGGCCGAAGCGCCCGGCTCCAGCGCGCGCCGGGCGGTGCTCCGGCTGACCCGCCAGCCCTTCGGGACCGAAAGGTCGATCCGCAGGTCGTCCCAGGACACCTTGGACCCGTTGTGCAGCGTGACCACCAGCTCGTGCGTCCGGCCGCCGCGCGCCGCCACCTGCCCGCCGAGCCGCATCCCGTACGGCAGGCGCGGGTCGGGCGCCACCGAGGCGTCCATCAGGGCGTCGAGTTCGGCGGCCAGCTCGGGCCGCTCGCCCGCCAGGTCGTGCTTTTCGCCCCGGTCGGTCTTGAGATTGTAAAGCTCAAGACGCCCGCCCGGCCCCGCGCCCGCGATGCGCGGCGCGAAGCGCACGGCCTTCCAGTGCCCCCGGCGTACGGCCTGCACCTTGCGCGGCCGGTTCCAGAACAGGTGCGGGTGCCCGGCGAAGCCGCCAGCCCCGGTCAGCAGCCCGCGCATGGACAGGCCGTCCAGGTGGTCGGGCACCGGGACGCCGGCGAAGTCGGCGAGGGTCGGCAGCACGTCCCAGAAGGCCACCGGCTCGCTTTCCACCGCCCCGCCGCGTAGCAGGGACGGCGACCAGGCGATCATCGGGACGCGGATGCCGCCTTCGTAAAGGTCTCTTTTGTCGGCACGGAACGGGCCATTGGCGTCGAACAGCCAGGGCGTGACGCCCTTCTCCCGGTGCGGCCCGTTGTCGCCGGTGAACAGCACGATCGTGGAGTCGGCGACACCGCACTCGCGCAGCGTCCGGATGACCTCGCCCACGTGCGCGTCGAGCCGGGTGACCTGCGCCGCGTGCCTGCGGTTGGCGCGCGTCCAGGGCTTGTTCTCGTACCGCCCGGCCGTACCGGGCACCTCGCTCGGCGCGTGCGGCAGCGTGGTGGGCAGGTACAGCAGGAACGGGTCGTCGGAGTCGGCCGCGTCCTTGATGAACCGCTTGGCGCGGTCGAGGAACAGGTCGGGGGCGTAGGCGTTGCCGCCGAGGTCGACCGTGTCGCGGTTGTGCCACAGATAGTGCGGCCAGTACTGGTGGGCGTGGCGGTGGCCGATGAAGCCGAAGAACTCGCCGAACCCGCGCGCGTTGGGATGCGAGGGCTGATGCGACTGCTCCGGCCCGAAGCCCCACTTGCCGATGCAGGCCGTACGGTAGCCGGTCAGCTTGAGCAGCCCGCCGAAGGTCAGGTCGGCGGACGTCATGGACAGTTGCTGACCCCCTTCGGGGTTCTCCCGGACGGTGGAGTGGCCGGTGTGCAGCCCGGTGAGCAGCGAGGCCCGGGACGGCGCGCACAGCGGGGCGCCGGAGTAGGCGCTGGTGAAGCGGACCCCCTCGGCCGCGAGCCGGTCCAGATTGGGGGTTTCGATCATCTTCTGGCCGTAACAGCCGAGTTCGCCCCAGCCCAAGTCGTCGGCCAGGATGATCACGAAGTTGGGCCGTCTGACCGGCGCTGCGGCGGCGGCCGGAGCGCCCATGGCCGAGGTGGCGACGAGGCCGCCGGCCGCTCCGGCCAGGAAGGCGCGGCGGGTGGGGGAGTGGTGGTTCATTTGCTCCGCTTCGATGGGGAGGGTCGGCGGGAGTGTAGCCGCTGATCGTTAACCGTCGGCGGCCTACCGGCAACGGGAAGACATCGCGTGCCGGGAGTCCGGGTGGTTCACCGGGGCCGGTACGGCGGCGCGGGGGCTGCGCGCATGGCTGTCTCCTTCGGGGGCGACGTCGGGCTCCGCCGCCGGGGCCATGGGGCCGTTCCGGCCGGAGGTGAAACGAAGAACCACCGGGATTATGGACCCATCCGGGGCCTCATGCGATCAGAAGGCACCCCTCAGGGGCTCGTGTCGCATGCGCTGTCGAAGCTTCGTGCGAATTACCGGCTGGATCCGCTCGCGGCCCGCGACACGAAGCCGGCCAGTGCGCGGTCGAACTCGGCGGGCCGCTCCAGGTTGGGCAGGTGCGCCGCGCCCTCGATCACCGCCAGCGTGGCGCCGGGGATCCGCTCGTGCATCAGCCGGGCCTCGGCGATCGGGGTGTACTCGTCGTCCGCGCCGACGACCACCAGCGTGGGCACCGTGGCCCCGGCGAGGGAATCGAGGTAGTCGGGTCGTTCCGCGCGCCCGCGCAGGGCCGCCGCCGCGCCCTGTGGCGCGGTGCCGCGCATCATCGCCAGCACGTGCGCGGCCACCCCGGGCAGTCCCGCGACGTTGGCGGGGGAGATCATCTTGTTCAGGACCTCGGCCGCGTAGCCGTCCATGCCCTCGCGCAGCAGGCGGTCGGCCGTCATCGCGCGCTCCCACCTGCCCTGCGGGGTCTCGGCCCTGGCGGTGGTGTCGGCGAGCACCATGCCACGGACCCGGCCGGGGTGGGAGCGATGGAACTCCATCACGATCTGACCGCCCATGGACAGGCCCGCGAGCAGGGCGGCGGGCACGCCGAGATGGTCCATCAGGGCGGCGATGTCGGCGGCGAACACCGGCAGCGGCGTGATCCCCCTGGTGACCGTGCTGCGGCCGTAGCCGCGCAGGTCGGGCGCGATCACGCGCAGGCCCTCGCCGGCGAACCGGCCGATCTGCGGACGCCACATCGACCGGTCGAACGGGTGCCCGTGGACGAGCACCAGCGCGGGCGCGCCGGCGTCGCCCTCGTCGTCGTAGGCGATGGTGATCCCGTTGACCGCGGCGGTCTTTCCAGCACTCATGCTCCGATGCTATTCGGTGCGCTAGCTCGGAGCAATTGCCAAAATGCTCTCGGTGCAATCTAATGGAGGGCATGGCAGACGACCATCGGGACTACCGCGCCATCGCCGACACCCTGGCCGCCCGCATCGCGGCGGGCGAGCTGCGGCCGGGGGACCGGCTGCCGCCGCAGCGCCGGTTCGCCAGGGAGCACCGCGTGGCCGGTTCCACCGCCGCCCGCGTCTACGCCGAGCTGATCCGGCGCGGCCTCGCCGTCGGCGAGGTGGGGCGCGGCACGTTCGTGCGCGCCGCCGGGGCGGGCGCCGATCCGGCGCTCGCCGAGCCCGCCGGGGTGCGCGTCGATCTGGAGCTCAACTTCTCGGTGCTGCCCGAGCAGCCCGAGCTTCTCGCGCCCGCGCTCGGCGGCATGCTGCGGCATGACTCGCTGGCCGCCGCGCTGCGGCCGATGGGCGTGGCCGGCACCCCGGCCGCCCGCGAGGCCGCCGCCGTGGCCCTCGCCCGTGGCGGGTGGGCCCCCGAGGCCCGCCACCTGCTGTTCGCCGGAAGCGGCCGGCAGGCCATCGCCGCCGCGGTCGCCGCCCTGGTGCCGGCCGGCGAACGGCTCGGTGTGGAGGCGCTGACCTATCCGATCGTCAAAGGCGTGGCGACCCGGCTCGGCATCACTCTGGTCCCGCTGGCGACGGACGAACACGGGCTCGTCCCCGGCGCGGTGCGCGCCGCCCTGCCGCTGCGCGCCCTCTACCTGCAGCCCGCGCTGCACAACCCGCTGGGCGTCACCGCCCCCGAGCGGCGCAGGCTCGACCTGGCCCGGCTGCTGCACGACCACGACCTGCACGCCATCGAGGACGGCGTCTACGCCTTCCTCCGCGATGACCTGCCGCCGCTGGCCGCCGCCGCGCCCGACCGGGTCGTGGTGGTCGACAGCCTGTCCAAACGGGTCGCGCCGGGCCTTTCGGTCGGGTTCGTCATGCCGCCCGCCGCGCTCGCCGGGCCGGTGGCCTCGGCGCTTCGCTCCGGCGGCTGGGCCGCCTCGCCGTTCGCCCTCGACGCGGCGACCCGGTGGATGAGCGAGGGCGTCACCGCCCGCCTGGAGGCGGCCAAGCGGCGGGACGCGGCGGCCAGGCAGCGGATCGCGGCCGAGCGGCTGGCGGGGTTCGCGGTGTCGGCCGACCCGCACGCCTACCACTGCTGGTGGCGGCTGCCCGAGCCGTGGCGGGCCGACACGTTCGTGGCCGCCGCCGCGCGCCAGGGCATCGCGGTGACCCCGGGGGCGGCGTTCGCCGCGGGGCCCGGACACGCCCCCAACGCCGTACGGCTGGCCCTGGCCTCCCCGGCGGTGCCCACGCTGGTGGCGGCCCTCGACACCCTGGCGGCCCTGGCCAGGAGCGCTCCGGAAGACGCCGTCGTGGAGTGAGCGGGTTCGATACCTTGGGGCGGATGAACGAGCAGCGAGCGGACGGCGGGGCGCTGCGGGCGGCGCTGGCCGCGGTCCTGGCCGGGGCGGTCCTCGCGGGGTGCGGCGGCGCGGCCTCCTCCGACACGACGGCCCGCACCCCGCCCGCCACGGCCCCGACCGGCCGAGCCGATAACGCCGCGCCCACGGACGGCGGCCGGGACACCGGCCCCACCGGGGGTACGGACGCGGCGGGGGCGCCCGCGGCCGGTGCGCCGCTGCCCAAGGACGCCGCCGGGCTCGCCGCCGACCTCACCACCACCGCCGGCGCGCTGCGCGCGGCCATCGACGCCTGGGACCACGAGGGCCGCCCGCCCGAGGCGGTGGTGCTGCTCGCCCTGCGCCAGCAGCGGATCGTGCGGCACCTGGCCAGGAAGCCCGCCCTGGCCGACCGCACCTACCCGCGCCTCGCCGCGCCGCTGGCCCGGCAGACCAGGGACGACGTCACCGCCGCCCGCGACCTGCTGTCCCTGGTGCGCCCGCTCAAGGGCGGCGCGAAGTTCCGCGTCCGCGAGCCGGAACCCGCGGCGGCGCTGCTGCGCCACTTCAAGCGGGCCGAGCGGAGGTTCGGCGTGTCCTGGCAGGTGCTCGCCGCCGTGATGTTCGTGGAGACCAAGTTCGGCAGGGTCCGTTCGCCGAGCCACACCGGGGCCAAGGGCCCCATGCAGTTCATGCCCGGCACCTGGGCCGCGTACGGCATGGGCGGCGACGTCCACGACACCGGCGACGCCATCCTCGCCGCGGCCAACTACCTGCACGCCTCCGGCGCCCCGCGCGACTACCGCAGGGCGCTTTTCGCCTACAACCACTCCACGCGCTACGTGAACGCCGTCCTGCTGCACGCCGGACAGATGAAACGCGACGTCAGAAGCTTCTATCGCTACCACTCCTGGCAGGTCTACGTGGTCACCACCGACGGTGACCGCCGCCTCACCGGCCCCGGTCTGTGACGCCGCCGCGCCACGCCGCCGCCGATGACCACATGTGGTCACCTGATTGGCATCGCACGGTTCGGGGCGGATAAACCTTGTAAGGCGCCGAGGTGATCAGGGGGCGCCGCGGGCGGTTCCAGCTCACCTCCGGGAGAACTCATGACGCGTGTCCGCCATGCCCTCCTATCGGTCCTGCTGCTGATGACGGGCCTGATCGTGCTCACCGCCCGGCCCGCCGCCGCGCTGCCGGCCGAATTCGAAAAGCAGGTCGCGCTCAGCGGCCTCATCCAGCCCACCAACGTCGAGTTCGCCGCCGACGGGCGGGTCTTCGTCGCCGAGAAGAGCGGCCTGATCAAGGTCTTCGACTCGCTCGCCGACACCACGCCGGAGACCTTCGCCGACCTGCGCACCCAGGTGCACAACTTCTGGGACCGCGGGCTGCTGGGCATGGCCCTGCACCCGGACTTCCCGCAGGACCCGCGCATCTACGTGCTGTACACCTACGACGCGCCGCCCGGCGGCACCGCCCCGCGCTGGGGCACGCCCGGCGCCGGCGACGACCCGTGCCCCACGCCACCCGGGCCGACCAGCGACGGCTGCCTGGTCAGCGGACGGCTGTCGGTGCTGTCGGCCACCGGCGCGGAGACTCCGCTGATCACCGACTGGTGCCAGCAGTACCCCAGCCACTCGGTCGGCGACCTGGAGTTCGGCAGGGACGGCGCGCTGTACGCGTCCGCGGGCGACGGCGCGAGCTTTACCTTCGCCGACTACGGCCAGGACAACTTCCCCCGTTCCGACATCACCCCGGACAACCCGTGCGGCGACCCGCCGTCCCCGGCCGGTACCGCGCTGACCCCGCCCAACGCCGAGGGCGGCGCGCTGCGCGCCCAGGACGTGCGGACCACCGCCGACCCCGCCGGGCTGAACGGCGCGCTGATCAGGATCGATCCCGACACCGGACAGGCGGCGGCGGGCAACCCGAACGCCGGCAGCGCCGACGCCAACCTGGCCAGGGTCGTGGCCCACGGCATGCGCAACCCGTTCCGCATCGCCAACCGGCCGGGCACCGATGAGATCTGGTACGGCGAGGTCGGCTGGGACGGCTACGAGGAGATCGGCAGGGTCGTGGACCCCACCGGCTCGGTCCAGAACTTCGGCTGGCCCTGCTATGAGGGCCCGAACCGGCAGGGCGGCTACGACAACGTCAACCTGACGCTGTGCGAGACCCTTTACGCGGCCGGCGCGGGCGCGCACTCGCCCCCGTACTTCGCCTGGCGGCACGGCTCCCGCGTCGTGCCCGGCGAGCCGTGCCCGCCCGGCGGCTCCTCGGCCAGCGGCGTGGCCTTCTACGACGGCGGCGACTACCCCGACTCCTACGACGGCGCGCTGTTCTTCTCCGACTACAGCCGCGGCTGCGTGTGGGTGATGCCCAAGGGCGCGAACGGCCTGCCCGCGCCCGCCTCGGTGGCCACCTTCGACTCCGCCACCCCGGTGGTCGAGCTGGAGTCCGGCCCGGGCGGCGACCTGTTCGCCGTGGACCTGAACAACGGCCGGATCCTGCGCTACATCTACGCCAACACCCCGCCGGTCGCGGTCATCGCCGCCGACCGGACCTCCGGCACCGCGCCGCTGCCGGTCGCCTTCTCCGCCGCCGGGTCCAGCGACGCCGACGGCGACCCGCTGACGTACGCCTGGGACCTGGACGGCGACGGCGACCTCGACGACTCCACCGCCGCCGCCCCCGCCCACACCTACGCCCGGCCCGGCTCCTATGAGGTCCGCCTGCGGGTGAGCGACGGCAGGGGCGGCCAGGGGGACGCCACGGTCACGATCAACGTGGACAACAGCGCCCCGACCGCCCGGATCGACGCGCCGACCGCCGATGCGACGTGGGCGGTCGGCGAGACGGTGAACTATTCCGGCGCCGGTACCGACGCCCAGGACGGCACGATCCCCGGCTCCCGGATGACCTGGACGCTGATCCTGCACCACTGCCCGGGCACCTGCCATGAGCACCAGATCACCACGTTCACCGGTGAGAGCGGGACCTTCCAGGCTCCCGACCACGAATATCCCTCCCACCTCGAACTGCGCCTGACCGTGCGGGACGCCCAGGGCCTGACCGACACCGAGAGCGTCCTGCTCCAGCCCAAGACGGTGGACCTGACCTTCCGGACCGCCCCCGCGGGACTGCGGCTGGGCTTCAACGGGGCGGAGATCCCCGCGCCGTTCACCCGGACGGTGATCGTCGGTTCGAGCAACTCCGTCTCGGCCCCCTCCCCGCAGGGCGACCAGGGGTTCCTCTCCTGGTCCGACGGCGGCGCGGCCAGCCACAACATGACCGCGCCTGCGACGGCGGCCACCTATACCGCCACCTACCAGACCGTTCCCCAGCCCAGCGGGCCGATCGCCGCCTACGGCATGGACGAGGGGAGCGGCACGTCCGTCGCCGACGCCTCCGGAAACGGCCACACCGGGACCGCGCACAACGCCTCCTGGACGGCGGGGCGGCACGGCCAGGCGCTGTCCTTCGACGGTTCGTCGAGCCGGGTGCGGGTGGCGGACGCGGCGGCGCTGCGGCTGACGGGCGCGATGACGGTGGAGGCGTGGGTGCGCCCGGTCTCGGTCGGCGACGAGTACGACACGGTGGTGGTGAAGGAGCATCCGAGCGGGCTGTCGTACGGGCTGTTCGGGTCCACCTCGAACGTGCGTCCCTCCTCGATCGTGAGCATCTCGGGGGAGACCGAGACGTTCGGCTCGTCCCCGCTGACGGAGGGGGAGTGGTCGCATCTGGCGACGACCTACGACGGGACGGCGTTGCGGCTGTACGTCAACGGCGTGCCGGCGGGGACGCAGGCGGTGAGCGGCGACATCCGGGTCTCGACCGGGTGGGACCTGTTCATCGGCGGGAACGAGTTCTGGGGCGACTTCTTCACCGGGCTGATCGATGAGGTCCGTCTCTACGACCGGGCGCTGACCCCGGCGCAGATCCAGGCCGACATGAACACCCCCGTCACCTGACGCCCGCGCGGCCGGGCGTTCCGGGGCGGCGCGGCGCGGATGGGGGAGCATGGGGGGCATGACGCCCAGTACCCCGCCCGACAGTCCATGGATCCGCGTCCACACCCGGCGGCCCGGGGCCACGGCCCGCCTGATCTGCCTGCCGCACGCCGGCGGCGCGGCGAGCTTCTTCCGCGGCTGGGGCCAGGCCGCGCCCCCCTGGCTCGAAGTGTGGGCCGTGCAGTACCCCGGCCGGGAGGACCGGCTGGCCGAGGACCTGATCGCCGACATCGGCCCGCTCGCGGACGGCGTCGCGGGCGCCCTGGCCGCGACCGCGGGTGACCTGCCGATCGCGCTGTTCGGCCACAGCATGGGCGCGGCCGTCGCCTACGAGACCGCCCGCAGGCTGCTCGCGGACCCCGCCACCGCGCCCACCGCCCTGTACGTCTCGGCCTGCCCGGCCCCCGGCCCGGTGACCGGCAAGACGCGGCACCTGCTCGGCGACGACGCCCTGGCCGCCGACCTGCTCGCGCAGGGCGCGACCAGCCCGGCCGTGCTCGGCGACCCCGAACTTCGCGAGATCGTCCTGGCCATCGTCAGGAACGACTACCGGCTGATCGAGACCTACCGGCGGGGGCCCGCCGCCCCGCTGCCGGTGCCGATCACGGCGTTCAGCGCCGAGGACGACGACACGGTGGAGGCCGGGCGGGTCGCCGCGTGGGAGGCCGACACCAGCGCGGACTTCACCCTGCACCGCGTCCCGGGCGACCACTTCCACCTCGTGCCCGGCCGGGAGGCCCTGATCAAGGTCCTGGCCGAGGACCTCACCCGCCGCTTCACATGAAGGTAAAGGATTGCTAAGTTAGGTGAGCCTTGCCTAAGAAAGGGGCGGCCTCCCAGCGGGTTCCTCACGAAGGGCGAACATGTCGAAATCGTTATATGGCCAGGTCCATGACGTTGTGGGCATCGGCTTCGGGCCGTCCAACCTCGCACTCGCGGTGGCACTCGAAGAGCAGTACGGCTCGGGAGTGAACGCCGTCTTCTTCGAGAAGCAGCCGCGGTTCGGCTGGCACCGGGGCATGCTCATCGACGGCGCGACCATGCAAGTGCACTTCCTGAAGGACCTGGTCAGCCTGCGCAATCCCACGAGCAGGCACTCCTTCCTGGCGTACCTGCACGACCGGGGCAGGCTGATCGACTTCATCAACCACAAGACCATGTTCCCCACCCGCCTGGAGTTCCACGACTACCTGGAGTGGGCCGCCGCCGCCTTCGAGCACCAGGTGAGCTATGGCTCGGAGGTCGTCTCGGTCCGGCCCGCCGACTCCGGCACGCTGGAGGTGGTCGTGCAGCGTGACGGCGAGCTGCACACCTGCCTGAGCCGCAACATCGTGATCGCCGTCGGCCTGGACCCGGTGCTGCCCGAGGGCGTACGGCAGGGCGAGCGGATCTGGCACACCGAGGAACTGCTGACCCGGCTGGCGGCGCTGCGCGGGCCCGAACCGCGCAGGTTCGTCGTGGTCGGCGCGGGGCAGAGCGCCGCCGAGGCCGTCGAACACCTGCACCGCACCCACACCACGGCGGAGGTCTGCGCGGTCTTCACCAGGTACGGCTACTCGCCCGCCGACGACAGCTCCTTCGCCAACCGCATCTTCGACCCCGAGGCGGTGGACCACTACTACGCCGCGCCCGACGACGTGAAACGGATGCTGTTCGCCTACTCGCGCAACACCAACTACTCCGTGGTGGACCTCGACCTCATCGACGAGCTCTACCGCCGCTCCTACGCCGAGAAGGTGGCCGGGTGCGAGCGGCTGCGGGTGATGAACGCCTCCCGGCTGACCGGGGTACAGTCCGGCCCCGGCTCGGTGCGGGCCACCGTCCGCTTCCTGCCCACCGGGGAGACGACGGCCCTGGAGGCCGACGCGATCGTCTTCGCGACCGGCTACCGCGAGCGCGACCCGCTGGAACTGCTCGGCGAGGCGGGGGCGTTCTGCCGGCTGCGCGAGGACGGCGGGCCGATGGTGGAGCGCGACTACCGCATCGCCACCGACCCTGATCACACCTGGGGCGTCTACCTGCAAGGAGCCACCGAGGACACGCACGGGATCGCCTCCTCGCTGCTGTCCATGACCGCCGTGCGGACCGGCGAGATCGTCCAGTCCATCGCGCGCCGGTCCAGCCGGCTGGCCCAGCCGGCCGGCCCTTGACCGTCCCGCCGGGGCCGTGGCCGTACCTACTACTAACCGTCAAGTAATCGTGACCATCGGTTACCATGGCCTTGGGCAGGAGCAAGGCCACGAAGGGCCGTCGCCGCCCTGGCGGAGGTGATCAGTGTGAGCGACGACAACAAACGCGCCATCCGCACGGCCCTGCAGGCGTTCGTCGGCATCTGTGTCGCGCTGCCCGGCATCGTGGCCGCGACCGGCATCCCGGACACCATCCCCTGGGTGGCCGGGGCCCTCACCGTCGCGGGGGCGGTCTCGCGGGTGATGGCGCTGGCGAGCGTTCAGCGGCTGCTGCCGTCCTGGCTGCGCATCGAGGTCGCCACGCCCGGCGAGCAGGGCGCGTCCGCCAAGGGCCGCTGAGCGCCCGCCCGCCCCGGGGCGCGGTCACGGCCGCCGCGCCAGCGGCGGCCTGCGCAGCCAGGTCGCCCACCGCCACAGCCATTCGACCGGCCCGTACCGGAACTTCCGCAACCACACGGTGGAGATCGCCCACTGGGCGGCGAGGACGACGAAGGAGAACAGCACGATCCGCCCGGGCGGCCAGCCCGCGGCAGCGCCGCCGAAGGCCGGGGCGAGCACCTTGACGATGACCGTCGCGCTCAGGTAGTTGGTGAGCGCCATCCTGCCGAGCGGCGCGAACGCGGCGGTGAGCACCGGCCGCAGCGGCGTGCGCAGCAGGGAGATCACACCGGTCACGTAGGCGCCGGCCAGCAGCAGCCCCGCCACGGTGAACACCAGGGCGTCGTGGGCGGACATCATCTGCGCCACCACGAAAGGCGCCGCCGCGGCGGCGAACGCCGCGCACAGCGCCACGGGGCCCCAGGTGGCGCGTTCGATCCGGGCGACCACGCCGTACCTGGTCAGCGCCGAGCCCAGCAGGAACAACCCCGGGACCAGCGAGTAGTGCCCGCCCTGGATGATCAGCGACGTCGCGACCAGTGCCACGCCGAGCCCGGCCACGGCCCAGCGCGGCAGCCACGTCGAGGGCAGCAGGACCACCAGGCCGACCAGGGCGTACACGGTCAGGATGTCGCCGCGCCACAGCAGGAACAGGTGCGCCGACCCGATGACCAGCAGTACCAGCAGCCTGCGCAGCAGGAGCATGCGCGGGCGTTCGACGCGGTCGCCCGCCGAGTCCAGCAGCAGCGAGAACCCGATCCCGAACAGCAGGGAGAAGATCGGGAAGAACCGCTGATGGACGAGCAGCCCGAGCACGTCCACACCCTGACCGGCGGTCACGGCCCGCATGGCATCGCCGGTGTTGGCGATCGGCGCCACATTGGCCGGCAGGATCCCGCACAGCGCGAACCCACGCAGAACATCGAGCGCACCGACCCGCGCCCGCCGGGGCGGCGGCGCGGCCTGCTGAGCACGCGCGGCCGATGAGAGGTCTTCGAGTGACATGGGGCCTCAACGTACGTCCCCACCTCAGCGCCGACCACGGCCGAAAGCAGGATCATCGACCCCCGCCCACAGTACTTCCGACCGGTCCCCTGACCGCTGTCGCGGGGGGTCAGGAGGGGTAGGGGAGGAGGGCCTTGTCGATGTTCTCCCAGGCGGTGCGCAGGTCGGCCAGCAGGGCGGGGTCGCGTTTGGCGAGGTCGGCCTGTTCGCGCACGTCGGCCGCGAGGTTGAACAGCGCCTCGCCGGAGCCGGTGCGCAGGTACTTCCAGTCGCCGCGGCGCAGTGCCCGGGCCGACCTGGTACGCCAGAACAGGTCGCGCCGTGGCGGCCGGGCCCCGTCGAGCAGGTACGGCAGCAGGCTGTGCCCGTCGAGCGGGTGGCCGCCCGAGGCCCGTACGCCCGCCGCTTCGAGGATCGTCGCCGTCCAGTCGTGGGTGATCACCGGGACGTGGCCGACCTGGCCCCGGTGGATCGCGGCGGGCCAGCGCAGGATGTTGGGCACCCGGATGCCGCCCTCGTTCAGGCCGCCCTTGCCGCCGCTCAGCGGCCACTGGTAGGACCAGCGCTCGCCGCCGTTGTCGCTGCTGAACAGCACGATCGTGTTGCGCTCGGCGCCCGAGGAGCGCAGCGCGGCCAGGACGCGGCCGACCGCGGAGTCCAGGCTCTGGACCATCTTGCGGTAGGTCGAGAGCGATCCGCCGTCGCGGTGGTTGAGCGCGCCCTGGTCGCCCGCCTTGACCCTGGCCGTGATCTCGGCACTGGTCTCGCGGTCGCCGGGGGCCTCCCAGGGCCAGTGCGGGGTGGTGAAGTTGAGGTTGAGCAGCCACGGCTTGCCGTGCCGGCGGCGGATGTACTCGGCGGCGCGGTCGGCGATCGTGTCGGTGTAGTAGTCCAGCGACTCGACCTGGACCTCGCCCTCGTACAGGTCCACTCCGGTGGAGGAGATCTTGGAGTAGTAGTCCACGGCGCCGGAGAGGTTGCCGAAGAACACCTCCCAGCCCGACTTCAGCGGGCTGTACCACGGCAGGAACCCGCAGTGCCACTTGCCGAACATGGCGGTGGCGTACCCGGCCTCCTTGAGCAGGGAGGCGAGGGTGGGGTGCTCGGGCGGGATGCCGAGCTGCTCACCGGGGCGGGCGATCGGCTCCTCAAGGCCGCCGCGCAGCCGCCCGGGGTAGCGGCCGGTGTAGAGGGCGAACCGGGTGGGCGAGCAGACCGCCGCGGCCGAGTAGGCGTTCGTGAAGCGGACCCCTTCGCGGGCCAGCCGGTCCAGGTTCGGGGTGCGGATGTGCGGCGAACCGTAGCAGCCGAGGTCGGCCCACCCCAGGTCGTCGCCGAGGATGACCAGCACGTTGGGCCGCGCCGGCCGCCCCTTCCCCGGAGCGGCGCGAAACTCCTGCTCCTGCGGCCCGGCATCGGCCGCCCCGGCGGGCAACACGACCCCGGCGGCCGCCGCCGCTGCCACACCCCCGGCCTTGACGGCGATCTCCCGCCTGCTCACGCCCCGGTCTTCGCTGCCCATATTTCCCTCTTTCCCGACAGCTAAAGTAAAACCGACAGAAATAGTAGGGAATATATGCGATCACCGCAATGCCTCCTTCCCCCTGCCGCTACGCCGGGACGGGCCGGGACGGCTGAGCACCCGGCGGTGATTCGCCAGACCCGGCCTCAAGGCCCTCCCCCGGCCTCCCGGGCCCACACGCTCATCGGTATGGCAGGGCCGGGGCTGGGCAGTAGGGCGGCGGGTGATTCAGCCTCACCTCCGAGAGGTGGCGATTTCGTGTGATCTCCGACTTCCGGTCACAGTGGCCGATCACCCGTGACCTGGCCGCGCTGCGCGGCCGTGTCCGCGTCTTCGGTACCGAAGCGGGCCTGAGCGGGCAGCTGCTGGAGGATCTGGTGATCGCCACCAACGTGCTGCAACACGGCGGCGGAGGCGTGACCCTCACCGCGTGGTGCGATGAAGCGGGCGTTGACCTGGAGGTCGCTGATGTCGCGGGTAGCATGACCGGCGCCGACCTGGACACCGAACGCGAACCCCCCGGTCGCGTGGCCGGGCTGTGGCTGATCCGCCGCCTGTGCGAGGAGGCCGGCCTCGAAGGCGTGGCGGGTCACGCCCGCCTGCGGCTGCGCCTGTATCGCCGGG